>JBGULF010000073.1:0-7976 GCA_045115935.1 Anaerovoracaceae bacterium | reverse complement strand
TCTGTTGAGTACTGATGTGATTGCTGCTGTAAGAGTTGTCTTACCGTGGTCAACGTGGCCGATCGTACCAATGTTGATATGCGGTTTAGTTCTTTCGTATTTCTGCTTAGCCATTTTTATCTCCTTTAATAAGTAGAAAATAAATTTTTCAGTAAGTTTGTTTCATTTATGTGTCTGCGGGATCACTTGATCATTTTGTCTGCAAGTGATTCCGGCAGTTTTTCAAAGTGGTCGAACTGCATCGTGTACACGCCTCTGCCCTGTGTCTTCGAACGGAGGTCTGTCGCATAACCGAACATCTCGGAGAGCGGCACGTAGCCCCTTACTACGGCTGCGCCGTTCTCGATGTCGGAGCCTTCGATCCTGCCGCGCCTTGAGCTTATATCACCGATGATATCGCCCATGTGGTTGTCAGGAACCGTGACCTCTACCTTGAAGATAGGCTCGAGCAGTACCGGTTTCGCTTTCATGACAGCCTCTTTGAAGGCCTTGGATCCTGCGATCTTGAAAGCCATTTCCGAAGAGTCGACTTCGTGGAAACTTCCGTCGTAGAGCTCTACGCCCACATCGACCACGTTGTATCCTGCAAGCGGTCCTGCCTGCATCGCTTCTTCGATACCGGCCTGTACACTTGGGATGTACTCCTTCGGGATCGCTCCGCCGACGATGGTGTTCTTGAATTCGAATCCTTCGCCCGGTTTTCTCGGATAGAGCTTGATCTTGACGTGTGCGTACTGTCCGCTTCCGCCTGTCTGCTTTGCATGCTTGCAGTCCACATCGGCCGTAGCCGTAACTGTCTCTTTGTAGGAGACCTGCGGTCTGCCGACATTAGCCTCGACCTTGAACTCTCTCAGGAGACGGTCAACGATGATCTCCAGATGGAGCTCACCCATTCCGGCGATGATGGTCTGACCCGTTTCAGAATTCGTGTAAGTCTTGAAAGTAGGGTCTTCCTCAGCCAGCTTGGCAAGCGCGATGCCCATCTTTTCCTGACCGATCTTGGTCTTAGGCTCTATAGCGATCTCGATAACAGGATCAGGGAATTCCATCGACTCGAGCACTATCGGGTGCTTGTCGTCGCAGAGCGTATCGCCCGTTGTCGCAAACTTGAGACCTACCGCCGCAGCGATGTCTCCCGAGTAGACTGTCTCGAGCTCGCTTCTGTGATTGGCGTGCATCTGCAGGATACGTCCGAATCTCTCCTTGCGGTCTTTCGTCGCGTTGTATACATGCGAGCCCGAATTGAGAGAGCCCGAGTATACCCTGAAGAACGCCAGCTTACCCACGAACGGGTCAGCCATGATCTTGAATACGAGTGCTGAGAACGGTCCGTCGTCTCCGGCCGCTCTTTCTTCTTCCTTCTTTGTATAAGGGTTCTCACCCTTGATAGGAGGAATGTCGAGCGGTGACGGCATGTAGTCTACGACTCCGTCGAGCATCAGCTGAACGCCCTTGTTTCTGTAAGCCGAACCGCAGAATACAGGGTACATATTGCCCTTGATCGTTTCGCGGCGGATGACACGCTTGATGTCTTCTACAGGCATATCTTCGCCCTCGAGGTACATCATCATGAGATCCTCATCATACTCGGCTACAGCTTCGAGAAGTCTGTCTCTCCATGCATTGGCCTCTTCGAGCATATTCTCAGGGATCTCTTTCTCTTCGTATACCTTTCCGAGGTCGTCGTCATGATAGAGCTCAGCCTTCATCTTGATCAGGTCGATGATTCCGATGAAATCGGATTCGGACCCGATAGGCAGCTGTACTGCGACTGCGTTTGCCTTGAGCCTGTCACGGATCATGTCTAATACGTGGAAGTAATTTGCACCGAGGATGTCCATCTTGTTTACGAAGATCATTCTAGGAACTCCGTACTTCTCGGCCTGTCTCCAGACGGTCTCGCTCTGAGGCTCAACTCCGCCCTTCGCACAGAGAACCATAACGGCTCCGTCGAGAACTCTCAGGGATCTCTCTACCTCAACTGTGAAGTCGACGTGTCCCGGAGTGTCGATGATGTTGATCCTGGTGTCCTTCCACTGAGCAGTAGTAGCGGCGGAAGTGATGGTGATTCCGCGTTCCTGTTCCTGCTCCATCCAGTCCATGGTAGCTGCGCCCTCATGGGTCTCACCCAGCTTGTGGGTGCGTCCTGTGTAAAAGAGGATTCTCTCCGTTGTGGTAGTTTTTCCGGCATCGATGTGAGCCATGATACCGATGTTACGTGTTTTTTCAAGAGTAAACGCTCTTCCCATTACTCCCTCCTTTCTAACTGCTTAGATTGTGTAATAACTGTTTCTCCAGATTAGAATCTGAAGTGTGCGAATGCCTTGTTTGCCTCTGCCATCTTGTGGGTATCTTCCTTCTTCTTTACGGATGATCCTGTGTTGTTGGCAGCGTCCATGAGCTCGCCTGCGAGTCTGTCAGACATTTTTCTCTCGCCTCTTGCTCTTGTGTACTTTGTGAGCCATCTGAGTCCGAGTGTCTGTCTTCTCTCAGGTCTGACCTCGATAGGTACCTGATAGTTCGCACCACCGATTCTTCTTGCTTTAACTTCGAGAACTGGCATGATGTTGTTCATTGCCTTCTCAAATACGTCGAGTGGATTCTCGCCTGTCTTATCCTTGATTGTATCGAACGCATCGTAGACGATAGTCTGGGCAACGCCCTTCTTTCCGTCGAGCATGATGCTGTTGATCAGCTTGGCAACTACTACGCTGCCGTAGACAGGATCAGGAAGAACCTCTCTCTTAGGTGTGTTACCTTTTCTTGGCACTTCTCTTCCCTCCTTTGGAAATTAAGTCGGTACTCGTTGACTCTGCACGATCTTCTTCGGATGACTGATACCGTCACCTTACTCGTACAGCAGCCCCCGCGGCGCTCTTTTATGATAAAAGAATGCCTTCTGTACTTCTAAGTTGTTAATTTTTTTACTGAAGGGGCCTAGCCCCCGTAAGTCAAGGTTTTCGACATTACGGCAACGCCGTATGTTCAAAGAAAACCTTACTTCTTGACCTTAGGTCTCTTTGCTCCGTACTTGGAACGACCCTGTCCGCGGTTTGCAACGCCGGATGCGTCGAGTGTACCTCTGATGATGTGATATCTTACACCCGGGAGGTCCTTAACTCTGCCGCCTCTTACCAGAACAACGCTGTGCTCCTGCAGATTGTGTCCGATTCCAGGAATGTAAGCAGTAACTTCCATTCCGTTTGTAAGACGGACTCTTGCAACTTTACGAAGAGCTGAGTTCGGCTTCTTAGGTGTGACTGTCTTTACTGCTACGCATACGCCTCTCTTCTGAGGGGAGTTAACGTTGGTAAGTGTCTTATGAAGTGTGTTCATGTTCTTACCGAGTGCAGGAGCTGTCGACTTCTTTACCGAGCTCTGTCTGCCCTGACGTACTAACTGGTTAATTGTAGGCATTCTTTTCTCCTTTCTTCTTATATTTTTATCTCATGCGCCTGCCTATGTAAGGGCGCACTCGAACTTGTATATTTTACTGACAAACTATTGGAATGTCAATGATTTCATTTGTTTTTTCGGCATCATTTTTGGGGTTTTTCTCTTATTTCCACGCCGGGACGCAAAAGCTCCTGTCTCCGCATGGAAACAGGAGCTTTGTTTGTTTTCAGTTATTCGACGATCGCTTCAACGCCGTATACCTTGATCTCTTCTTCAGGTTCTGCTGCAGCTGCAGCTTCTTCCTCTTCGAGACCTGCGATAACCAGCTCGTCTTCGCTTTCATCTTTACCGTTTACTAATTCGGAGAATTCACCGTAGTCTACCTCGACCTGGGAATAGCGCTTCATTCCTGTTCCTGCAGGGATGAGCTTTCCGATCATGACGTTCTCCTTAAGACCTTCGAGTCTGTCGGTCTTACCCTTGATCGAAGCGTCTGTAAGAACTCTCGTTGTCTCCTGGAAGGATGCAGCCGAGAGGAACGACGATGTTGCGAGAGCAGCCTTGGTGATACCGAGGAGCTGTCTGTGAGCTGTGCAAGGCTCTCCGCCTTCTGCTTCAGCAGCCTCGTTTGCAGCCTCGATGTCTCTTCTGGAGTACTGTCCGCCCGGAAGAAGTCTTGTATCTCCAGGCTTCTCTACTTTGAACTTGGAGAGCATCTGGCTTACGATGATCTCGATGTGCTTGTCGTTGATGTCTACACCCTGATTCTTGTACACTCTCTGTACTTCTCTCAGGAGGTATTCATAAACGCCCTGAACACCGTTCAGTCTCATGATGTCGTGAGGATCCAGAGGTCCCTTTGTGATCTGGTCGCCTGCCTTGACTTCCTGACCGACTTCGACGTTGATTCTTGCACCGAACGGAATGACGTAGTTTCTCTCTCCGCCGGCTTCTTCGACGATGACGTCAGTCTTGTTGTCTTCTCTAGGCTCGATCGCTGTGACGACTCCGTCGCCTTCGCAGATCTCAGCGAGACCCTTAGGCTTGCGTGCCTCGAAGAGCTCCTCAACTCTCGGGAGACCCTGAGTGATGTCGGAACCGGCAACGCCGCCCGTGTGGAATGTTCTCATGGTCAGCTGTGTACCCGGCTCACCGATGGACTGAGCAGCGATGATACCAACAGCCTCGCCGGCCTGTACCAGTCTGCCTGTAGCCATGTTCTTGCCGTAGCACTTAGCGCAGAGTCCTGTCCTTGCTCGGCATGTCATTGCGGATCTGATCTTTACGACCTCGATGCCGCGGTCTTCGATGACCTTAGCCATGTCGTCATTGATGTACTCGTTGGCAGCCACAAGGACTTCTCCTGTTGCAGGATCAACCACGTCTTCGCTTGCATATCTGCCTGCGATTCTGAGGCTGAGCTTTTCGATCTCCTCCTTGCCGTCTCTGAATGCTCTTACTTCGATACCATCAGTTGTTCCGCAGTCGATCTCATTGATGATGATGCTGTGCGAGATATCTACAAGACGTCTTGTCAGATATCCGGAGTCAGCTGTTCTGAGCGCTGTATCGGTAAGTCCCTTACGGGCACCGTTCGATGAAATGAAGTATTCCAGTATGGACAGACCTTCACGGAAGTTGGCCTTGATAGGGATCTCTACAGTGTGACCTGTAGCGTTTGCCATCAGTCCTCTCATTCCGCCGATCTGGCTGATCTGGGATTTGTTACCTCTCGCTCCGGACTTAGCCATGATGTAGAGGTTGTTCAGTGATCCCAGGTTGTCCATGAGAGCGTCAGCTGTATCTTCAGTAGCCTTTCTCCAGGTGCTGATGATGCTTTCGTATCTCTCCTTATCGGACATGAGACCTCTTCTGTAGAGAGCCTCGTACTGGTCTACCCTGTTCTCAGCTGCGCTTACGATATCCTTCTTTGCAGCAGGGATCTCCATGTCGGAAATACTGATCGTAACTGCAGACAGTGTCGAATAGTGGTAGCCGGTATCCTTGATGTAGTCGAGCATGAGGGCTGTCTCGGTATTGCCGTGAGCCTTGAAGCAAGCGGCGATGATCCTTCCGAGAGCCTTCTTGTCGCAGAGGAAGTCGACTTCGAGTGAGTACGGATCCTTCGATCTGTCTACGAATCCGAGGTCCTGAGGGAGTCCCTGGTTGAAGATGAATCTTCCGACTGTTGACTCAACGAGTCTGCCAGGATCGCCTTCGTAAGCGTAACGTCTTACCTTGACCTTTGCGTGGATGCCGATGGCTCCTGTATTGTAAGCCATGATCATCTCGTCGTAGTCAGCGAAGCTCTTTCCGTCGCCCTTTTCTGCCGGACGGTCTCTTTCGACTGTGCCCGGATGTGTCAGGTAGTATGATCCGAGGATCATGTCCTGAGTCGGGACTGTGATAGGCGATCCGTCCTTAGGAGCGAGGATGTTGTTGACCGAGAGCATGAGGAATCTTGCCTCTGCCTGTGCCTCTACCGAGAGAGGTACGTGAACGGCCATCTGGTCTCCGTCGAAGTCAGCGTTGAACGCAGTACATACGAGCGGGTGCAGCTTGATAGCCTTGCCCTCGACGAGTACCGGCTCGAACGCCTGGATTCCCAGTCTGTGCAGTGTAGGGGCACGGTTGAGCAGAACAGGGTGATCCTTGATGATGTAATCAAGAACGTCCCATACTTCAGGCTCAGCTCTTTCTACCATGACTCTTGCCTGCTTTGTATTCTGGGCGAGCTCTCTGTTAGCGAGCTCCTTCATGATGAACGGCTTGAAGAGCTCGAGCGCCATTGTCTTAGGAAGTCCGCACTGATAGAACTTCAGATCCGGACCTACTACGATTACGGAACGTCCCGAGAAGTCAACTCTCTTACCGAGCAGGTTCTGACGGAATCTTCCCTGCTTACCCTTGAGCATGTCGGACAGGGATTTGAGCTTTCTTCCGCCCGCTCCCTGAACGGCTCTGCCTCTTCTGCCGTTGTCGATGAGCGCGTCTACGGATTCCTGGAGCATTCTCTTCTCGTTACGGATGATGATGTCCGGAGCTCCGAGCTCACCGAGCTTTTTAAGTCTGTTGTTTCTGTTGATGACTCTTCTGTACAGATCGTTGAGGTCAGATGTCGCGAATCTGCCGCCGTCGAGCTGGACCATAGGTCTGAGATCAGGCGGAATTACAGGGATCACGTCGAGTATCATCCACTCAGGCTTGTTGCCCGACTGCTTGAACGCCTCGATGACTTCGAGGATCTTGACGAGTCTGATCTTCTTCTGGCCGGAAGCCTTCTTGAGCTGTTCTCTGAGTTCCTCAGCCTTCTCATCGACATCGATGTCCATGAGGAGCTTCTTGACAGCCTCAGCACCCATTCCTGCCTCGAAAGTCTTTCCGTAGATCTCGCGTGCTTCGTTGTATTCTTCTTCCTCGATGATCTGCTTGTATGAGAACGGTGTATCACCAGGGTCAGTTACTACGTAAGATGCAAAGTACAGCACCTTCTCGAGTTCCTTCGGTGTCATATCGAGCACCAGGCCGATCCTTGAAGGGATGCCCTTGAAGTACCAGATGTGGGATACCGGAGAAACGAGAGCAATGTGTCCCATTCTCTCTCTTCTGACCTTTGCCTTGGTGACCTCTACTCCGCAGTACGGGCAGATAAGTCCTCTGTAGCGAATCTTGTTGTATTTTCCGCAGCCGCAGACCCAGTCCTTTGTAGGTCCGAAGATCCTTTCGCAGAACAGTCCGTCGAACTCCGGCTTGAGCGATCTGTAGTTGATCGTCTCAGGTTTTGTGACCTCACCATGCGACCATTTGAGCATCTCTTCTGTGGATGCGAGCTTGATCTGCAGGGATTCAATATTTCTAAGATCCTGGTTGTTATCTGTAATCATGATATTGCCTCCCCTTTCTTACTCTTCATCCCCGAACAGCGCTCCGGCCTCGGCTTCCGCCAGGTCTTCAAGGCTGTCCATCTCAACAGCTTCCGTAAGGTCGATATCAGGCTCAGCAGCAGCGCCGAGTGCCAGCGCCTCGATCATCGACGAGAGATTGTCGATATCGAAGTCGTCGTCATCGTCTTTAGCTTCAGCAGCCTTGAGTTCTGCAGCCGCAGCAGCAGCTTCCTCATCCTGCATCTGCTCTCTTCTTTCGCGCTCAGCTCTTCTGTCGTTTTCGCTCAGCATTCTGTCGAATGTAAGCGCGCCGTCATATTCCGAAGTCTCTCTGATCTTGATCTCGCTGTCATCGCCGGCCTTTGTTCTGATGTCAAGAGCAAGTGCCTGAAGTTCCTTGATGAGAACCTTGAACGATTCAGGGATGCCAGGTTCAGGGATGTTGACTCCGTTGATAATCGACTCATATGTCTTTGTACGTCCGATGATGTCGTCGGACTTGACGGTCAGGATCTCCTGCAAAGTGTAAGCAGCGCCGTAAGCTTCGAGCGCCCAAACTTCCATCTCTCCGAATCTCTGTCCGCCGAACTGTGCCTTTCCGCCGAGAGGCTGCTGTGTTACCAGTGAGTACGGGCCCGTCGATCTGGCGTGGATCTTGTCGTCTACCAGATGGTGGAGCTTGAGCATGTACATGTA
>JBGULF010000072.1:0-24440 GCA_045115935.1 Anaerovoracaceae bacterium | reverse complement strand
TACCGTGGTGTCCGCTCCTCTAGGCGCGAAGAATTCCACTACATCGAGTCCTACGGCGCCGGCGCCGATAACAACGACCTTCTTGCCTGTGCAGTCCTCAGGATAGTTCTCCAGATTGTTGATGACACCAAGTACTGTCTGCACCTTGTCCTTGCCGACGTTCTCCTTGAGTCCAGGGATAGGGAGGATAAGCGGCAGCGAACCTGTGGAGTTCACGATGATGTCCGGATTCAGAGTCCTGATGAACTCAGGAGTAGCCTCTGTGTTCAGGAACACGTGGAGGTTGTGGAGCTTCTTGATTCTTCTCTCGAGGTAATCAGGGAAGTCTCTCAGTCTGCTCTTGTCAGGGAACTTCGAGATCTCATACGCGAGTCCGCCAAGGTGATCGGCCTTTTCGATCAGGAATGCAGTGCAGCCTACTTCAGCAGCCGTGCATGCAGCTTCCATTCCGGCCGTACCGCCGCCGATAACGACAACGTTGCATGGCTTGTTGACCTTGAGCTTCTTATACTCTTCGCCCTCGATTACTGCAGGGTTAACGGTACATCTTATAGGTCTGTTGTTCTGGATACGGTTTCCTGCGCATCCGATGTTGCAGCTGATGCACTTTCTGATGTCGCACACATCACCGAATTCCACCTTGTTTACCCAGTCAGGGTCAGCGATCAGGCCTCTGCCGATGCCGATGAAGTCAGCGTCGCCTCTCTCGAGGATGTCGTTGGCTACCTTAGGGTCTCTGATGTTGCCCATCGTTACTACCGGCTTGCCGAATCTTTCCTTAACAGCTTTTGCGAGATATGCTCTCCAGCCGTCAGGATAGCAGTTGCTGTCGATCTGATACTGAAGCGATGGGTTGAGGGCCGCGGATACGTTGTATACGTCGACCTCGTCTCCGAAGTACTGCAGATACTCGAGGCAGTCGTCGAGGTTGTTTCCGCCCTCGAGGAACTCGTCTGCGCTTATCCTTGCGAGGATAGGAATGAATGGTCCTACCTGCTTTCTTACTTCGTCGATGACCATTCTGGCAAGACGCGCTCTGTTCTCTGCGCTTCCGCCGAATTCGTCAGTTCTCTTGTTGTAGATAGGCGAGAGGAACTGGCTGATGAGATAGGAGTGTCCGCAGTGGACTTCGATAGCGTCAAATCCTGCCTGTACAGCGCGCTTAGCTGCTTCGCCGTATTTCTTGACTATAGCTTCGATCTCATCTTTCTCGAGTGGACGAGGTGCCTCGCCGCCGAGCTTCGATGGAACTGTCGAAGACGAAACTGTCGGAACTCCCGTACGCGCGGATGAAGCAGACGCTCCCGCGTGGTTGATCTGTACGGCGATGAGTCCGCCTTCGCCGTGGACTGCTTCTGTCAGCTTGTAGAGCTTCGGCATGAACATGTCATGGTCGAGCCTGAGCTGGCTTGTTCCGTTGGAGCCAGTAGGGAAGTCTACGCAGACGTTCTCTACGATGATGAGGCCCGTACCGCCTTTGGCTCTGAGTCTGTAGTAATTGATATGATCGTCATTGATGCCGCCGTCCGGATCAGCGTAGTTGGTGCCCATCGGGGTCATGACTACTCTGTTCTTGAAAACAGTTTTTCTGACTGTGATCGGCTCGAAAATCTTTGGGTAATCTTTCTTCATGTTTTGATCCCTCCAAGTGTCATCATACTGTCTTGTGGTACTTATATGATAAATAAATAACGAGCAAAAGAGAAATATCTTTCTTGCTCGTTTTTGATAGCCTGAAGGTATCAAATAGAGATTATTGATACTGTGGTGTCAGATAATAGCTTTTACCTCTTCCGGATTCAGTTCAGACCCGCCGATCATGAAATCAATGAAGCGTTTTGTGGCCGGCATCAGGTAATGGTTCTTCAGCCATACCGCGTTGACATAGTGGATCAGATCAACATCCGACACGCTGTGGATCTTCAGATATTTGTCGTTCAGGATGTCGACCCTGGCTACAAGAGCTATCCCGAACTGTTCTCTTACCAGCGCCTGTATGGCGTTCTCGTCCGAACACTCGCAGACTATGTCCGGTTTTATTCCCAGATTTCTGTAGAGCCTCTTTGTATATCCTCCGAGATTTGATAAGCGGTCGTAGCCGATAACAGGATAGTTATCGAGTTCCTTTATCGACAGTTTGTCCCTGCTGGCGAGAGGGTGTTCGTTCGAAGTAATGATCACCATCTCCTGCTTCAGGATAGGGACGAATTCAAGTTCTTCCTCATTTTCCGGATATCCGCAGAATCCGACATCCAGCTTGCCGCTCTTTATATCCCGTATGATCGATGAGGTCCTGTTCTGGTTGAAGCCGAAAGTTACGTGCTCGTTCTCCGGCATGTCCAGGAAGGAGCGCACCTTGTGAGGGATGTAGTAATTGGCCAGCGGGAAGACGTATCCGATGTCGATGCGGCCGCCCGTCGACGAAAGTTCCTTCATTTTATATATAGCGATATCGCATTCGTCGAGAATGCGGTTGGTGTATTCCAGAAACAGCCTGCCGCTTCCGGTAAGGGAGATCCCTCTGCCGGCGCGTTCAAAGAGCATTACGCCCAGTTCCTGTTCGAGCGAATCAATCGAGCGGGAAAGAGAAGGCTGCGAGATGTACAGTTCTTCTGCCGCGGCACGGAAGTTGAGAGCTCTGGCGACTGCCTGGAAATATCTGAGCTGGTTAAGAGTCATTTTGCACCTCTTTTGTGGTATTTAAGCGGTTTTCCTGTCTGTAACCCATATTATCACATAGCATATGCTATTGATACATTAAAGCTATCAATAATTGCAATAGATGATATTGGACTGTATCAGAGAAGATAGTTAAAATATAAACAAGAAATAGTTATTGTTTTAACAATGTTGTCTTCTGGCTTGTGGTGAATCAGAGACATTGTACCGGGAGAGGCTGAATAAGCCTGAAAGATCACAGGATCAAACAAAGGAGAAATAGAAATGGCAGAAAGAATCACAGGACATACCGAACTTATCGGTCTCATGGCTTATCCTATACGTCACTCCAGCTCGCCTGCTATGCAGAACGAAGCATTCGCAGAGGTGGGAGCTGATTACGCTTACCTCGCGTTCGAAGTCGGCGCTGATGAGATCGAGGACGCTGTAAAGGCCATCCGCACTCTCAAGATGAGAGGTTCAAACGTATCCATGCCTAACAAGACACTGGTAGGACAGTATCTGGACGAGCTCGACCCGGCAGCAGAACTCTGCGGAGCAGTCAACACAATCGTTAACGACAACGGTCACCTGAAGGGATACATCACAGACGGTATCGGATTCATGGCAGCTATCAAGGATAACGACATCGATCCTATCGGCAAGAAGATGACTATCGTAGGAGCCGGCGGTGCAGCTACAGCAATCGAGATCCAGGCTGCTCTTGACGGAGTTGCTGAGATTTCAATCTTCAACATCAAGGACAAGTTCTATGAAGTAGGAGAGGACACAGTAAAGAAGATCAACGAGAACACAAACTGCAAGGCTAAGATGTTTGACCTCGCAGATACTGAGGCTCTCCGTGCTGAGATGGCAGACAGCTATCTCTTCGTAAATGCTACAGGCGCTGGCATGAAGCCGCTCGAGGACGTATCGGTAGTTCCTGACAAGAGCTTCTTCAGACCTGAGCTCATCGTAGTAGACGTACCTTACGGATGCCTTCTGACAAAGATGCGCAAGATGGCTAAGGAAGTCGGCTGCAAGACAATGAACGGACTCGGAATGATGCTTTTCCAGGGCGCAGCAGGATTTGAACTCTGGACAGGCAAGCCAATGCCGATCGAACACATGAAGGAAGTCCTCGGCATCAGCTATGACGACTAAGTTAAATCAAAAGTATATGGAAAATGAGAGGAAAAAATCATGACTAACAAAAAGTATTTACCAAGCGTAATAGTTCTCTATCTGAACTATTTCCTTCACGGTATTGGTTGCTCCGTCCTCGGACAGGCTGTAATCAAAGACGCACTTGCTGCAAGCTGGAATGTTGAAGCAATGGCTATCACAGCAATCGCAGCTGCACTCGGACTCGGAAGACTCATCGCTCTTCCATTCGCCGGCCCTCTTTCGGATAAGCTCGGCCGCAGAGTTTCTACAGCCATCGGCGGCTTCTCGTATGCCGTTTATCTGATCGGACTCGCAATGGCATTCAACGCAGGCGGCGGCGCCGGATATAAGATCGCTTATATCTGTGCTATCGTCGGCGGAATCGCTAACTCGTTCCTCGACACTGGAATCTATCCGGCTGTTGCTGAGATCATCAACAAGGCTCCTGGCGTTGCAACAATGGGAATCAAGTTTGCTATCTCCGGTTCACAGTTCCTTCTGCCGTTCTTCCTCGGAATCACAGTTGGACAGACTGCCGGCGGACTGGTTTCCTACAACAAGCTGTTCTACATCGTTGGTATCGCTTACCTCGTACTGATGGCTCTCATCCTCTTCTTCCCTCTGCCTGATACAGACAAGAAGGAAGGCGAGAAGAAGGAAGGCCTTCTTCAGAGCATCAAGCACGCTAACTTCTCAGCTGGTTCCATCGCTATGATCCTCATCGGATTCACATGCACAGGTACATTCCAGCTCTGGCTCAACTGCGCACAGAACTTCGCTAAGGATGTAGCCGGATGGGCTGAGCCGCAGATCATGCAGTCGTTCTACGCTATCGGAACAATGATCGGACTCGTAATTACAGCTCTTCTGACAAGCAAGATCAAAGACGTAAGATTCGTAATGATCTATCCTGCAGTCTGCGCACTCATGATGGTTGCAGTACTTATGGCTCCTTCACAGGGAATGCTCAAGATCGGCGCTTTCGTACTCGGCTGGTTCGGAGCAGGCGGACTTCTGCAGATCGCAACATCCGTATGCAACATGCTCTTCCCTAAGATCAAGGGAACAGTTACAGCTCTCGTAATGATCGCTTCGTCACTGTGCAACTACACACTCCTGACAGCTGCAGCATCGATGACTCCGTCCGGAGTAATGATCATGAACATCGTACTGACAGCAGTCGGAACTCTGCTCGGAGTATTCGTAAACATGAATTACAACAAGATGCTCGAGGCAGCAGAGAAATAATGATCCCGCATGCTTAACAGAAAGGAAGGAAACAATGAACACTGTTAAGGTTAGAAACATCGTTATCGGCGAAGGCATGCCGAAGATCTGCGTGCCTATCGTAGGAGTAACAAAGGAAGCGATCCTCGAAGAAGCAAAAGCAATCACAAAGCTTCCGGCAGATGTAGTTGAGTGGAGAATCGACTGGTTCGAAAACGTATTTGACTTCGCTGCACTCGAGGATGTAATGAAGGGTCTCCGCGAGGTGCTCGGAGACATGCCTATCCTGATGACATTCCGTACTTCCAAGGAAGGCGGAGAGAAGGCCATCGAGGATGAAGTATATGCTGACATCAATATCAAAGCAGCTCAGACAGGCTATGTTGACATGGTAGACGTTGAAGTCTTCACAGGCGATGAGATCGTTAAGAAGATCATTGACGGAGCACATGCTGCAGGCGTAAAGGTAGTAGCATCCAACCACGACTTCTTCAAGACTCCTGACAAGGATGACATCGTAGGACGTCTCCGCAAGATGCAGGATCTCGGAGCAGACATTCCGAAGATCGCAGTAATGCCTCAGAACAAGAAAGACGTTCTTACTCTGCTGGCAGCAACAGAAGAGATGGCAAACGAGTATGCTGACCGCCCGATCATTACAATGTCGATGGCGGGAACAGGCGTAATCAGCCGTCTTGCAGGTGAAGTGTTCGGTTCCGCACTGACTTTCGGAGCAGCTGCAAAGGCTTCTGCACCGGGACAGATGGGAGTACAGGACCTCAAGCAGGTACTCACTCTGCTGCACGGAGCACTCTAGTAAATTGTAAAAACATGCCCCGCTCGTCATGGGCGGGGCATGGTCAAAAGAAAGGGTATAGCCATGACAAAAGCTATAAAATGGCTTGATCACAATCTGGAGGAATTCATTCTGACTTTGTTGCTGCTTGCGATGGCAGTGATAATGGGGGTGCAGGTGTTCTCCAGGTTTGCACTGAAGGCTTCGCTGTCATGGACTGAGGAGCTCACGAGGTATCTGTTCATATGGGCAGGCTTCCTGAGCGTCAGTTACTGCAGCAAGAGGTGCATCTCAATCAAGATAGAACAGTTCGTGGCAAAGTTCTCGAGGCGTACGAAGGCTATCATCAAGGTGGTCAATCATACGATAGAGCTGGCGTTTTTCTTCTATATGATACCGTTTGCTTTCTCGTATATGATGTCGGCGGTAGAGAGCGGGCAGGTGAGCCCTGCGCTCGGAATACCGATGTACTACATCCAGGCGGCGCCTTTCGTATCGTTTATACTGGTAGCTTTCAGGATAATCCAGAGATGGATCATAGAGTTCAAGGTCTCACTCGGAATGAATGTGTATGACCCGGCTCATCCTGAACGCAATACTCCTGAATCATTCATTGAAGCAGGCCAGGCCGCATCTGCGGCTGAAGCCGGAAAGGAGTAGGCATGCCGGTAGGATTATTGTTCATACTGTTCGTGGTATTCCTGATAATAGCAATACCTGTAGGCATAACGCTCGGAATAACGGCCGTTTTGCCGCACATATTCGACCCGTCGTTCACTGTGGGAGCGAAATATCTCATCCGAGCGATGTTCGGCGGACTCGACAGCTTCCCGCTTCTGGCGGTACCGATGTTCGTTCTCTCGGGCATCATCATGGCCAAGGGAGGCATATCCAGAAAGATATTCGACATATTCGCTTACTTCTTCGGCAAATTCACTGCCGGAATGCCTTGCGCAGTCATAGTCACATGCCTGTTCTACGGTGCTATCTCCGGATCGGCTCCGGCGACTGTCGCTGCTGTAGGCAGCATGACCATCCCGATCCTGATCGGGCTGGGCTACGACAAGACATTCTCGACATCTGTCGTTGCGGTCGCCGGCGGACTCGGTGTTATCATCCCGCCTAGCATCCCGTTCATCATGTACGGAATGGCATCCGGCGCTTCGGTAAGCGACCTGTTCCTTGCAGGAATCATTCCGGGCCTTGTGATAGCATTGCTGCTCATGGGGTATTCCGTGTTCTACTGCAAGAAGAACGGAGAGGATAAAGTCAGAATAGAAGCCGAGATAGGAAAGCTTCATGAGAAGGGTTTCCTGAATGTTTTCAAGGAAAGCTTCTGGGCAATACTCAGTCCTGTGATCGTGCTCGGATGTATTTATTCGGGCATAACATCACCAACAGAGGCAGCTGTAATATCTGTATACTATGCTCTGATAGTCAGCCTTTTTATCTACAAGGAGATCAAGTTCAGGGATCTTTGGGGCATCCTCGTTGAAGCCATCAAGACCTTCACGCCGATACTGTTCATTCTGGCAGCATCGACGGCTTTCTCCAGGGTGCTGACTCTCATGCAGGTGCCTCAGACTGTAAGCTCGTTCATACTCGGAAACTTCTCGAGCAAAGTCGTCATACTGCTTGTCATAAACGTGTTCCTGCTCATAGTGGGCATGGTCATGGATACGACACCTGCGATACTGATCCTTACGCCGATCCTGCTGCCTATAGCACAGGGCATAGGCATGGATCCTATCCAGTTCGGTGTGATTATGGTCGTAAACCTGGCTGTCGGATTCGTAACTCCGCCTATCGGAGTCAACCTCTTTGTAGCCAGTGCGCTGACGGATGTTCCGGTCATGGAGATCGCAAAAAAAGCACTTCCGATGATAGGACTCTTCCTCATAGCGCTGCTTCTGTTCACATTCGTGCCGGCATTCTCGCTGGCTCTGCTGTAGGAGGTGTGTAATGAAGATCAGAAAACACAGACACCTTCGTCTTGCGGCAATTATTATCAGCGTACTGATCGCCGGAATGATGATGACGGCATGCGGTAAGAACGACGGTGAGCAGAGATATGCTTATCCTCTCGCTACAGCAAGCCCGGAGGATACCGTAACTCAGATATATGCTGAAAAATTCGCTGAGGAAGTCGACAGACTGTCCGGCGGAAGCATAAAGATCCAGGTGTATGCCAACTCAACACTTGGCGGAGACCGCGAACTGCTTGAATCATGCAAGGACGGAGACATCCCGTTCGTAGTTCAGAACACAGCCCCGCAGGTCACGTTCATGCCTGATCTGGCCATATTCGATGTGCCTTGCGCATTCGAAAACCTGGATGAATGCAGAGAAGTACTGGATGATGCTGAGTTCAGCAGCCTCGTCAGCAAGGTATATGAGGACGGCGGATATCAGCTTCTGGGAATCGCTGACCAGGGTTTCCGTGTGATGAGCACCAACAAGCCTGTAAAAGGAATAGGCGACTTCAAGGGACAGAAGATACGTACCATGGAGAATCCGTTCCATCTGGCATTCTGGAAATCAATAGGAGCCAACCCGACTCCTATGAGTTTCGCCGAGGTATACATCGGACTTCAGCAGCACACGATAGATGCCCAGGAGAACCCTTACGAAGTCATCGTATCGAACAGATTATACGAGCAGCAGGATTATGTGGTCGAGACCAACCACCTGCCGCATCTTATCACTCTGATCATGAACGATGAATTCTTCAAGGGAATGCCTGAAGAGAATCAGCGCATACTGAAGGAAGCTGCGGCTACAGCAACAGAATATGCGCGTCAGGCATCAGATGACAGGATAGCTGACAGAGTTAAGACCATCGAGGACAGCGGTACTGAAATACTGAAGATCGATGAGAAGACCTATAAGGCCATCGTTGAAGAAAGTGCCGGAGTGCGTGACAGCATTCACGAAAAAGTAGATTCCGAAGTCTACGACAAATTTATCGAATGCATCGATAAATACCAGAAATAAAATTCATAATAACTATGGACGCCGGGGTGTAATGCTCCGGCGCCGTTTCATTTTTTGCACCTTCAGTAAATATTTGTGATACAATCATATGTGTTAAGAATTACTTAAAGACTTATAGAGACACTACAGTTAATTGTGGGGCAGGTATCATGGAAACGGCAAGACTCAGAGCATTTATAGAGACCGCGGACAAGGGAAGCGTGAAATCTGCTGCGGATTCTCTCGGATACACACCGTCGGCTATAAGCCAGCTGATCACGGCGCTGGAAAAGGAGCTCGGGATCACTCTTTTCATGCGTTCGCAAAAGGGCATGAAACTCACTGCTGAAGGCAGCGAGATGCTCCCGCTCGTAAGAGCGTACCTTACCCATGAAGAGGAGATATACACCTTTGCTGCAGAGCTTAAAGGGATCACGAGGGGAAAACTTGTAATAGCATCATATCCGAGTATTGCCACCACGTGGCTTCCGGAAATAGTAAGGCGTTTCAAAAACGATTTTCCGGGAATACAGATAAGCCTGATGGAAAGCATCAAATCAGATATTTTCACCCATTTTGAGCAGAACGAAGCTGACCTTGCGTTCCTGGCATACTCCGAACCGATGCCGTATGAGTGGATACCGCTTGCCAAGAGCAATGTCATTGCCGCTGTACCTGAAGACCACAGGCTTGCGGGAGAAAAAAGGTTCCCGATAAAAGAGTGTGAGAATGAGGACTTTATCATGGGTTCCTGGGGAAAGGAGATGGAGATCCTCGAGATCCTCGAAAAAAACGATGTCCATCCGGAGATAAAATATACTACTTACGATACTCCGGCAACACTTGCCATGGTAAGGATGGGCCTTGGAGTCAGCTTCGTAAATGAGCTGTCTGCGCAGTTCTGGAACGAACACCTTGTGAAGATGCCTCTTGAGCCTCCGCAGTCCATTACATTCGGTGTAGCCCTTCCTTCGAGGGAGCATATGACGGGAGCTGCCAAAAAATTCCTTGATTACACTCTGAGTTACTTTGGAAAGAAATAAACAAATTGAATTATGCATCCGATACAGCATTTTAAAACCGTATATGAGCACAGAAAACTGGTGAGAGAGCATTGCTTCAGGCTGGGGCTTTACAGGCAGGGGATCATGCATGATCTCAGCAAATACGCACCTGTGGAATTCTGGCGGGGGGCCATGTATTATCAGGGCAACCGCAGTCCGAACAACAAGGAGAGGGAGGAGACCGGCCGCTCAATGGCATGGCTCCATCACAAAGGACGCAATAAACATCACTTCGAATACTGGATCGACTACATCATAAACGATGACGGAACGGTGGGATTCGGAGGCAACAGAATGCCTAAACGCTATATTGCCGAGATGTTCTGCGACAGGGTGGCAGCCTGCAAGGTCTATCTCGGAGACAAGTATACGGATGCTTCGGCATATGATTATTACAAAAAGGGAACGGGGACCAGGATAGGTCCGCTGATACATCCCGATACTGCCGCTGAACTCGAGAAGATGCTGCTTGTTCTGAAAGAAGAGGGAGAGGACGCAGCTTTCGGATATGTCAGGAACTGGCTTAAAGAATAAACAGAAAAAACAGGCCCGGATCAGATCCGGGCCTGTTCTTTTGATATAACGTTTATAGGAAAAATATGAGAGGTAGAGAGCTTTTTTATTAGCCTTCGATCATGATGGTCTTCTTCTCAGGAAGTTCAGGCTCCTTTTCCTTAGGGAAGGTGAGGCGCAGGACTCCGTCTTCAAATTTAGCCTTAACATCGTTCTCATCAATGCCTTCGCCAACATAGAAGCTTCTCTGCATAGCGCCTGAATAACGTTCCTGACGGAGCAGTTTGCCCTTGTCATCCTTTTCTTCCTCATCAAGCATCTTGCGTGCTCCGACTACGAGATATCCGTTGTCGAGAGTGAGGGAGATCTCATCCTTCTTGAAGCCCGGCAGATCGATGTCGAGTTCATAATTACCGTCTTTATCGCGGATATCGGTCTTCATGAGACCGCTCGCATGCTTTCCGTAGAGCTTGTGCTCAGCCTCTGCAGGCATTCTGAATCTCGGAAAGTCGAAAAAGTCATCAAAGATATCATCGTTGAAAAGTTTAGGATAGAACATAGTATTGCCTCCTTTATATATATGATGTTTTTAACCTGTTCGGGTGCGGCTCTGTTTCTGCCGCTCTCATCTGACAAGTATGTTATAGCACTTTTGTTAGCACTCGTCAATAGTGAGTGCTAACATTTTTTAAAAATTTTACGCTTTGTGATTTTGCTGTGAAAAAAACGTATCTGCAATGGGTTTATGGTATTATATATATGTATAATTATGTAATTTGCGGAGGCTTAAAAATGAGAATAACCTTTATAGGAGCTGCACATGAAGTCACAGGTTCATGCTCGTTGCTCGAGGTATGCGGCAAAAACATAATAGTAGACTGTGGAATGGAACAGGGCGTCGATCTTTTTGAAAACATAGAGATACCGGTGATGCCTGCGGATATAGATGCGATAGTAGTGACGCATGCACATATCGACCATACCGGAAAGCTTCCTTTCCTTGTAGCCAACGGCTACAGCGGTCCTATCTACTCAACTGAAGCGACCCGCCAGCTGTGCGACATAATGCTCAAGGATTCCGCTCATATCCAGGAAGCTGAGACACAGTGGAGAAACCGTAAGGGCAAGCGTGCTGATGAGGACGGAGAACACACTCCTCTGTATACAATGGAAGATGTGCTCAGGACCATGCCTCTTTTCAGGACCACGGGTTATGGGACCGAAGTGGAACTGTTCGACGGGGTAAAGATCATGTACAGCGATGCAGGCCATCTGCTCGGATCGGCGAATGTCCTTTTCACTCTGAACGAGAACGGCGTTGAAAGAACGGTACTTTTCTCGGGTGATCTCGGCAATATAGACAAGCCTCTCATACGTTCACCGCAGGATCCGCCTCACGCTGACTATGTCATCTGCGAATCCACATATGGAGACCGTACGCATCCTGAGGCGCCTGATTACGTTGCACAGCTTACCAGGATCATACAGACTACCCTTGACCGCGGCGGCAATGTCGTTGTACCGGCATTTGCAGTCGGCAGAACTCAGGAGTTCCTTTATTATCTCAGGATAATAAAGGAAGAAGGCCTCATAAAAGGACATGACGGCTTCCCTGTAGTGGTCGACAGCCCGCTCGCTGTTGAAGCTACAAACATATATAGTACGGAAATGTACGAGTATTACGATGATGAAACGATCGAACTTCTGAGAGCCGGAATAAATCCGGTGACTTTCCCGGATCTCAGGATCTCGGTAACTACTGATGAGTCCAAGGCCATCAATGCTGACATGACACCGAAGATCATCATCTCGGCTTCAGGCATGTGCGAGGCCGGCAGGATACGCCACCATCTGAAGCACAACCTGTGGAGACCTGAATGCACCATCCTCTTTGTGGGATATCAGAGTACCGGAACCGTCGGTGCAAAACTGCTCGCAGGAGACTCCGTTGTAAAGCTCTTCGGAGAAGAGATAGCAGTAAAGGCAGAGATCCTCAGGATAGATTCGTTCAGCAGCCATGCCGACAAACCTCATCTGCGAGACTGGATAAAAAAGGTAAAACCGGGTACGAGAATATTCATCAATCACGGAGAGGATAAAGTTACGGAGTCTCTGGCTGAACTGGCTTCGATGGATACCGGAAAGCCGGCTACAGCTCCTTACAGCGGAGAGGTTTGGGATCTGGCGGCTGACGAACTCGTGCACAAAGCGCAGGTCGTTCCGGTCATCAGAAAGCAGTCCTACAGCGGTTCAGATGATCACAGAGCTTCACATAACGCTTCACCTGCATACAGGGATCTCATGAAGTCAGGCGAAGAACTCATGAGGCTCATCGGCAGGAGCGAAGGCGGCGCCAATAAGGAGCTAAACAAGATGAGACGGGAGATCGAAGCGATCCTCAATAAATACGGTTCTCAGGAGGGATAGGATGGACAACAGACCAATCGGAGTTTTTGACTCGGGACTTGGCGGCCTTACATCCGTCCAGGAACTTCACAGGCAGCTGCCTGAAGAGAGGGTGATATATTTAGGTGATACTGCCAGAACTCCTTACGGATCAAAATCACCTGAAACTATAGTAAAATTCGCCAAACAGAACGTCGATTATCTGGTTGCGCGGAACACCAAGATGATCATAATCGCGTGCAATACCGTCACCGCTATTGCACTCGATGCTCTGAGAAAACGCTATCCGGCCATACCTATAATCGGCGTTATCGAGCCGACTGTCAAAAAGGTGGTAGGCGACGGATGCAAAAGAGTAGGAGTCATTGCTACTAAGGCGACAATAGGCAGCGACGTATACGGAAGGGAGCTCAGATCACTGAGTCCGGACATTGAAGTATACAGCGAAGCGTGTCCTGCTATAGTACCGCTGATCGAGGACGGTCTTACTGATACGGAAATAATGAGGCTCACGGTAAGCCACTACATGGATGACTTCGTAAAAGAAGGAAACTTTGACGACCTTATCCTGGGATGCACACACTATCCGCTCGTGGCTAAACATATAAGAAGCCTTTATCCTAATCTTCGCATGTACAGCTCCTCTGCCGAGGTCATCAGGGAAGCTGCGGAGATACTGAAAGAAAAAGACATGCTTGCTTCGGGTTCTGAATTTACTGACAGATATTATGCCAGTGACATGTCTGACAACTTCATTGCAATGACCGACAGGCTTTTTGCGAACACTGATTTCAAGATTCATCTGTTAAAACTTGAAGAATAAGGAGTTTTCTAGTACAATCTATAGGCTTGTGCGTTAAGCGCCCCGGAAAAGATTGGAGCGCAGGGCGACGGAGGAGTTATATGGAAACAGAATTCAAATACCGTCTGGACGATACATCCGTATTCGACAGCATAGTAGAAACAGCTGCAGCCAGAAATGTGGGGATCGAGGAAGTCGAGACCATTGACATGCATGCGGCGTATTTCGATACGGAAGATTTCGACTTCAGAAAAAAGGGGATCGCTTACAGGATCCGCCAGGAAGATGACAGGTGCACGGTCACCATCAAATGGGACGTTAATGTCAAGGAAGGACTTCACAGACGTGAAGAGTTCAATCTCGTCGTAAATGACGAGCGCTTTGCACTGAACCCTAATATCGAGATCTTCATCTCGAGCGATGCGTATGATGTGCTTCTTGATGCTGCAGGAGATAAGGTGCTGAAACCTACCATTTCCATGGATTATGAGAGGAAGCAGTTCAAAGTCGACACAGGAAGGTCAATAAGCTGCATTTCCGTTGACGAGGGAGTCATACATCACATAGACGGTCATCTGGTGCCGGTATCCGAACTCGAAGTCGAGTGGTATTACGGCAACGAAGATGACTTCATGGAGCTCGCGCACAGGATACAGAGCAAATACGGTCTGGAAACGGAAGACAGATCCAAGCTCCAGAGAGCTTTTGAATAAATTAAGGCAATAAACAAAGAATCAATATAATAACGGAGGAATAATTCAAATGAAGGCTACACAGGTTTCAAAGGAAAACGGAGTCGTAAAATTCAACATCGAATTCTCGGCAGAAGAGTTCAAGGACGCACTTAACAAAGCATATCTTGCTAACAGAAGCAAGTTCCAGATCGACGGATTCCGCAAGGGCAAGGCACCTAGGAAGGTCATCGAGAGCCACTACGGACACGATGTATTCTGGGATGAAGCACTCAACGATCTGCTTGAGAAAGGATACTTCGATGCAGTAAAAGAGATGGGTATCGAAGTCATCTCCCAGCCGGCATTTGAATCCCCTGAAGTAAAGGCTGACGAGCCGGTAGTTCTGTCCGGATCCGTTCAGGTGTTCCCTGAACTCGAAGTTGAGAACTACAAGGGCCTCGAGGTCGAGAAGGTAGAGACAGTTATCGGTGACAAGGAAGTCCAGGAAGAGCTCGAGAAGGTTCAGAAGAGCCAGGCAAGAATGGAAGTCGTCGAAGACCGCAAGTCCGAGATGGGCGACACAGTAGTGATCGACTTTGACGGAAGCGTTGACGGCGAAGCATTCAGCGGCGGAAAAGCTGAGAACTATGAGCTCAAGCTCGGTTCGGGCCAGTTCATCCCTGGATTTGAAGAGCAGCTCGTAGGCAAGGAAGCCGGTGAGGAAGCTGACGTTGAAGTCGTATTCCCTGGTGACTATCATGCTGAGGAACTCGCAGGAAAGCCTGCACTCTTCAAGTGCAAGGTACACGAGATCAAGAAGGAGATCCTGCCTGAGATCGATGACGAGCTCGCAAGCGATGTAAGCGATTTTGAGACACTTGCTGAGTACAAGGAAGACCTTAAGAAGAAACTCCAGGAGAAGGCAGCAGAGACAGATCTTTCCGTAATGAAGGACAGAGTTCTTGAGCAGCTCTATACACAGAACGAGATCGAAGTACCGGCTGTTATGATCGCAAACGAAGTAGAGAACATGCTCTACGACATGAACCAGAGCCTTTCCGCACAGGGCCTCAGCCTCAAGCAGTATACAGAGTGGACAGGTCAGACCATCGATCAGCTCAGAGAGCAGAGCAAGCCTGAAGCTGAGAAGAGGATCAGAACAAGAGTCCTCCTCAAGAACGTCATCAGAATGGAGAACCTCGAGGTTGCAGAAGAAGAGATCCGCGAGCTCATGGAAGACTTCGGAAAGCAGTACGGAATGGATGTTGAGCAGGTAAAGGAGATGGCAGGCTCCGAGACTGAGAATTACTTCAGAGAGGATGCTCAGACAAAGAAGGCCATCGACTGGCTGTTCGAAAACGCAAAGCAGGTTGCTGCAAAGACTGAAGAGTAATCATACGAAAGGGCAAACGGAATGAATTATGTACCTTATGTAGTTGAGCAGACGGGCCAGGGAGAAAGGACATATGACATATACTCCAGGCTCCTGCTCGACAGGATCATATTCATAGACGAAGAGATAACGGAGCATACGGCAAGTGTAGTCGTTGCACAGCTCCTGTTCCTTGAAGCGCAGGATCCGGACAAGGATATCAATATCTATATCAATTCTCCGGGCGGCATGGTGACTGCCGGACTGGCAATATATGACACCATGAGGTTCATCAAGCCTGACATCAGCACCATCTGCGTGGGCATGGCAGCCAGCATGGGAGCCGTTCTTCTTGCAGCCGGAACAAAGGGCAAGAGATATGCGCTGCCTAATGCCGAGATCATGATCCACCAGCCTCTTGGCGGATTCCAGGGACAGGCCTCGGATATAAAAATAAACGCTGACCACATTCTCGCCATCAAGGACAAGCTGAATAAAATCCTTGCTGAAGCGACCGGTCAGGAGCTTTCCGTTATCGAAAAAGATACGGACAGGGACAACTACATGACCGCTGCCGACGCAGCCGCATACGGTCTGGTCGACAAGGTCATCGAGAGGAGTACAAATGCCGAATAACGAAGCAAAATGTTCATTTTGCGGTAAAACAACATCTCAGGTCCGAAGCATGATGGTCGGACCTGATGTCTATATTTGCAACGAATGCGTTGATCTCATCAAGTCGATGATGGATGAGGAAATCAAACCGGTTCCGAGAAAGCGCTCAAAAAAGCTTCCTACACCGGCTGAGATCAAGCAGGAACTCGATCAGTACGTAATAGAGCAGGATCCTGCAAAGAGAAGCCTCGCTGTAGCGGTATATAACCACTACAAGAGAATCAGACATCTCGACAGATATAAGAACAGCGATGTAGACAAGGTGGAGCTTCAGAAGAGCAACATCCTCATGCTGGGCCCGACGGGCTGCGGCAAGACTTTGCTTGCTCAGACGCTGGCACGCATACTTGACGTGCCGTTCGCAATTGTTGACGCCACATCACTGACTGAAGCAGGATATGTAGGCGAAGACGTAGAGAATATCCTTCTCAGACTCTATCAGGCTGCTGACGGCGATCTCGAAAGAGCGCAGAGAGGCATCATATATGTAGACGAGATCGACAAGATCGCACGCAAATCCGAGAACACATCGATCACCAGAGACGTGAGCGGTGAGGGCGTACAGCAGGCCCTCCTCAAGATAATAGAGGGGACTGTTGCAAATGTTCCTCCGCAGGGCGGCAGAAAGCACCCTAATCAGGAGTTCATACACTTCGATACCAAGGACGTTCTGTTCATCTGCGGCGGAGCGTTCAGCGGACTTGACAAGATAATCAAGGTCAGGCTCGGAAACAAGGTCATAGGCTTCAACAAGGAGGAGAAAAAGGTCGATCTCAATGAGGCTGACATCCTTCTTAACGTACAGCCTGAGGATCTGCTGAAGTTCGGACTCATTCCTGAGCTCATCGGAAGACTGCCTGTTACGGTAGCTCTCAGCGAGCTCAGCGAGGAGGCTCTCGTAAGGATAATCACAGAGCCGAAGAACTCACTCGTGAAGCAGTATCAGACACTGTTTGCGATGGACGATGTTGATCTCATAGTCGATGAAGATGCCGTGCATGCGATAGCAGCTAAGGCGCTGTCCCTCAATACCGGAGCAAGAGGCCTGAGAGGCATCTTTGAGAAGATGATGACAG
Source organism: Anaerovoracaceae bacterium (assembly GCA_045115935.1). Lineage (GTDB taxonomy): Bacteria > Bacillota > Clostridia > Peptostreptococcales > Anaerovoracaceae > Crickella. The sequence goes on along the minus strand of JBGULF010000072.1, from coordinate 7,037 downwards.
ATATCATGTACGAACTGCCTTCGAGACCTGAGGTCGAGAAGTGCATCATCACCGCCGATGTCGTAAACGGCGAGGCGGAACCTGTGCTTTTCATCAAGGGTGAAGCGAAGGAAAGCAAACAGTTAAAGACTGAAAAGGAAGCATAATGGGTGGAATGGAAAGTATAAAAAGAGTCCCGTATATCCCTCTCAGAGGACAGACATTCTTCCCGGGGACTATAGTGGGATTCGATATTGGAAGAGATAAATCACTTGCCGCCGTTGATCTAGCGATGAACGGCGACAAATATATTGTAGTGTCATCACAGAGGGACCCGTCTGTAAGCGCTCCGAAAATGGACGACTGCTATATGACAGGCGTGGTCATCCGCGTGAGACAGGTCGTAAAGAAGAATGAGGACTATGTCCGCATCCTCGTAGTGGTTGAGCAGAGGGTAAGGATCGAAGACATTTATGAGGCCGGAGATCTCCTGATGTGTGACTACACACCGGCTGAAGATTACGACAATGACACCGATGATATCAGCATGCAGGCGAATATCAGGGTGCTCAGACAGCTCTACATGAAATACCTTGAGCTGACAGGACAGGGCGAATCCGCCGGAAGGACTCTTATAGACGACATCGACGATCCGTCGCTGCTGTGCAGCCTCATAGCAAACGAGATAGATGTTGCCTTCGACGTCAAGCAGACACTGCTCGAGATCGATTCGGTAAAGCTTAGGGTAGGCCATCTGGTCGACATAATCGGCAAGGAAAACAACATCCTTTCGATCGCGAAGAGGATCAACAACCGCGTTGTCAAAAACATGAACCGCGGTCAGAGAGAATACTATCTCAGGGAGCAGCTCCAGGTCATCAAAGAGGAGCTCGGAGAAGACGAAGACACGGACGACGAGGCACGTCAGTGGAGAGAAAAGCTCGATGAACTCAAGCTCGAACAGAAGACCGATACAAAGGTACGCAAGGAGATCGACAAGTTCACTAAGATGAGCCCGATGAGTCCTGATGCCAACGTCTCCCGCACATACATCGAGACGATACTCGATCTTCCATGGCATAAAGCCAACAAGATCAACCGTAATATCAACAAGGCCGAGAAGATCCTCAATGAAGATCACTACGGACTTGAGAAGGTGAAGGAGAGGATACTCGAGTGCCTCGCTGTACAGCACCTCACTAAGAACAACAAAGGTCCTATCATCTGTCTGGTGGGCCCTCCGGGAGTAGGAAAGACTTCCATAGCCAAATCCATCGCAAGAGCCACCAACAGGGAATTCGTAAGGATGTCCCTCGGCGGAGTCAGGGATGAGGCTGAGATAAGAGGTCACAGGCGTACATACATAGGCGCAATTCCGGGCAGAGTCATAAACGGCATCAATGAAAGCGGCACCAACAACCCGCTGTTTCTCTTCGATGAGGTAGACAAGATAGGAAGCGATTTCAGGGGAGACCCTGCATCAGCTCTTCTCGAAGTCCTCGATCCTGAACAGAACAGCACTTTCACGGATCATTATCTCGAGATACCGTTCGATCTTTCGGATGTGATGTTCATCACTACGGCAAATACCACGGCGACGATACCTGCACCGCTCCTCGACAGAATGGAAGTCATAGAGCTTACCAGCTACACAGAAGAGGAGAAGGTACATATCGCGACGGGATATCTGGTGCCTAAGAAGATGAAGGAGAACGGTCTCAAAAAGACCCAGTTCAGCATCACAAGTGCTGCCATCCGCGATATCATCGAATATTATACGCGCGAGGCAGGAGTCAGAAATCTCGAAAGAGAGATCGGAAACGCGTGCCGCAAGGCAGCCCGCAATATCGTCAGCGGCAAACAGAAGAAAAACAACGTCACTCCGAGAAATCTCAGATCGTATCTGGGAAAGAGGATATTCATAGAGGATATCGGTTCGCTCGAACCTGAAGTCGGCGTCACGACTGGTATGGCATGGACTTCTGTCGGCGGAGTAACGCTGACAATAGAGACTGTCAAGATGCCGGGAACAGGCAAGCTCATTCTGACAGGCCAGATGGGCGAGGTAATGAGAGAATCAGCCACTACGGCGCTCGGATACATCAAATCGATCTCCGGCAAGTACAAAATCGGCAAGGATGTTTTCAAGGACTACGACATTCAGATCCACATTCCTGAGGGAGCAACTCCTAAGGACGGCCCTTCTGCCGGTATTACGATGTGCAGCGCGCTGTTCTCGCTTCTGACAGACCGCAAGGCCGACAAGACTGTAGCCATGACAGGCGAGATCACGCTCAGGGGTAAAGTGCTCAGGATAGGCGGACTCAAGGAGAAGTCGCTTGCAGCATACAGACAGGGGATAAGAAGGATAATCATTCCTAAGGAGAATGAACCTGACCTCGAAGAGATCCCTTCATCCGTACGCAAAGAGGTGGAGTTCATACCGGTAGCAGATTTCGAAGAAGTCATTCCGTTAGTGATACAATAAAGACATGAAGATAAACAAAGCCGAACTCGAAGCCGTCGCCGTAAAGGCGTCGCAATATCCTCCTGAAGATATTCCCGAGATAGCGTTTGCGGGAAGATCGAACGTAGGAAAATCATCGCTTCTGAACCTTATCACCGGCAGAAAGGCCCTCGCAAGAGTCTCGGGAAGCCCGGGCAAAACCAGGACCATCAATTTCTACAGGTGTGATGACCTGTTCAGGATAGTTGACCTGCCCGGATACGGTTTCGCGAAGGTGAGCAGATCTGAGAGCGAGAAATGGGGAGCCATGATAGAAGGCTACCTGGAGAACAGAAGCAATCTGCGCAAGGTGGTGCAGCTCGTGGATATAAGACACAAACCGAGCGCTCAGGATGTGCAGATGTATGAATATCTCAAATACTACGGTCTCGACGGCATAGTCGTCGCGACAAAGGCTGATAAGGTAGGAAACAACCAGAAGGCAGCCTGCATAAAGACGATAAGACAAACGCTCGGGATGAGCAGGGAAGACAAGGTCATACCGGTATCTGCACTTAAGAAGACCGGTGATGAAGAACTGCTCGAAGTAATAACCTCTCTGCTTTAGGAGATAAAGGAGGAAAAATGGCAGAAAACAGATTCGGAAAGATCCTTTACACGGAAGAACAGATCGTAAAAAGAGCCAAGGAGATCGCTGCTCAGATCGATAAGGATTTTGAGGGCGAAGAAGTTATCCTGCTCTGCACACTGAAGGGCTCGATCCTCTGGATCGGAGATATCATGAAAAATCTTACGGTCAAGACGAAGCTCGACTTCATCTCCGCAAGCAGTTACGGCGCTTCAAAGACAAGCTCCGGCGTCGTAAAGATCAAATTCGATCCTGAAATCAACATGTACAACGCCAACATCATAGTTGTGGAAGACATCGTTGACACGGGCAATACGCTCAAGTATGTGCTCGCCAAGCTCGAGGAAAGAGGACCTAAGTGCGTAAAGGTCTGCACGATGCTCAACAAAGAGTCGCGCAGGACTGCTGACTTCCACGCTGACTACGTAGGTTTCGAGATCGATGACCTTTTCGTTATCGGTTACGGTCTTGATTTCGACCAGAGATACAGAGACCTGCCTTACATTTCATATCTTGAAGAGGACGACGTTGAATTACTTTAAATCGATTGGAAAGCAATTCAATAGCACGGATGAACTCAGGGCGCTGATTGAGTCTGACCTGAAAAAAGACCTTCACATGCATACCTGCTTTTCCGACGGAGCGCTCACTCCAAAGCAGATCATAGACTGGAGAAAATCGCAGGGTTATGAACTGCTTGCAATAACGGATCATGACGGTATCGAAGGCTCGGTTCTTGTGGCTCCGTATGCTGAGTATGTAGGTGTGAATTTTCTCTACGGCATAGAGTTTGACTCTGAGGATGAGCTGGGAAAGGACATACACATGCTCGGATATGGTTTCGACCCGGACGATCCGGAGCTGAAGGCGGCCTTGTTCGAGATCATCATGGAAAGAGCCAGACGCAACGACAAGTTCATGAAGGCTCTTAATGAAAGGGGATACAATATAACGCTTGATGATATCGGTTCTGTGAATGAGGGACGTTTTGTCGGAAAGCCGACATTCGCACTCATACTCAAGCGCAAGGGAATAGTTGAAAGCATGCAGGAAGCATTCAACACCATCTTTGAAGAGCCGGATATCAAGAGCATAAAAAAAACAACGCTGCCGACTAAACGGGTGATCGAACTCATACATACTGCCGGAGGCCTCGCCGTACTTGCGCACCCTATGGAGCAGCGCCGCCGCAATGAGACCTTCGAAGAATTCAAACCGAGGATGTATGCATTGATCGACAGAATGGTCGAGTACGGCATAGACGGACTCGAGTGTCATCATCCGTCCGCAGATCCGGTTCAGCAGGAGATGCTGGTCGCTTATGCAAAAGAACACGGACTGATGATAACAAGAGGATCGGATTTCCACTCGAATGAGACCAACAGGGACTTCGAAAGATATCACAGACCATAAGTATCAGGGACGCCGCAGGCGTCCTTTTTTTATGCAAAAAACACGGAATCCTGCAAAAAATGACCTTATTCCGGCATTGAATGACCTCCTCACAAAACCTTCATAAACCCGCTCCTGCACATAGATAGAATGTGTAAAGTACGTTAAGGCTGAAAGGAGGATGAATATGAGAAAGAATGAATACAGTGTACCAAAGCCGGTGTACTATCAGTGCCTCTGGCTGATAAAAGACATAGACAGACTGAGAAAGCTTGAGGCTGTCAGCAATTATGCTGCAAAGGATGATGAACTTGTTTTTTTCATGGATGATGAAGAAGTGATAAGAGATGCGGAAGTGCTCGAAAAGGCGAAGTGGAGGCTGAACTGTATAAGAAGAGCGCTGATCAGGATACCTGCGGAGTACAGGCAGGGCACGCTGGACTGTATCAGTTACAATGTGCCGTACAGCGATATGGCGCATGAGAATACCTGGCGCAAATGGAGACAGGTTTTAATTTGGGAATTGGCAAAAAATCTGTTTCTGATATGACTTTCTGGTGCTAAAATAACCTTAATAGATAATAAGATTATTGTAAAGGTGCGCCATGATATTCGAAGAGAAGACGATAAGCAGTGAAATAGCATATGAAGGGCCGGTTTTCAGGGTCCGCAAACACCTGGTCGAAACAGTGAACGGCGGCGAGTCCATAAGGGATATCGTCGAACACAGCGGCGGATCGATCCTGGTGGCAATAACCGATGAAGGTAAAGTTGTTCTGGAGCGCCAGTACAGAAAGGCTTTTGAGAAAGCGCTGTTCGAACTCCCCGCGGGAAAGGCGGATCCGGGCGAAGTACCGGAAGTAACTGCAGTAAGGGAACTGCAGGAAGAGACGGGCTATACAGCGGGCTCAGTGAAAAAACTGCTTACGTTCTATCCGACATGCGGATATTCGGCAGAGACACTTCATATATACATATGCAGAGATCTCGTCCCGGGAGAGAAGCACTGGGACGACAGTGAATGCATCGAGATCTACGAATTCTACCCCGATGAGATCATCGACATGATCATGAGGAATGAGATAAAGGACGCAAAGACGATAATCGGTCTGCTCTTCGCGAGACAGGCCGGAGAGATATAGGAGGGACAGGAGATGCGTGAATTCATTGATTACATGAAAAACGAGAAGCGTAAGGCTGCGAACACTCTCATCGCTTATGAGAGGGATCTGAAAGCATTTGAAAAGTTTCTTGCCGGACGTGGTACGGACAGCCTTGAGAAGTGCACCGATAACGATGCCATATCCTACGTGCTCCAGCTCAGCAATGAGAACAAGTCCAAACCGACCATTAACCGTAAGGTGTCGGCGCTCAGGATGTACTATGAATACCTCATAACCAAAGGCGTTATCAGCGAAAATCCTTTCACGAGGATCAAAGCCATCAAGACCGACAAGCGTCAGATCGATTATCTGACGATAGAAGAGGCTGCAAAGCTGATGGATCTTCCGGCCGATGATACCAAGGGCCTTCGCGACAAGGCTCTGCTCGAGTTCATGTATGGTACAGGCGCAAGGGTCACGGAGGTAGTCAGACTGAGATTCAGCGATATCAATCTGAGAATGAACTTCGTAACCCTGAGAGACGTAAATGACGAGAGCAGGATAGTCCCGCTCGGAAGCTATGCTTCGGCTGCAATGAAGGACTATATCGATAAATCATACGATGTCATCAGAGGCAGGGATCACGATGATGACGACTTTGTGTTCGTTAACTTCAGAGGCGAGCCGCTCACAAGGCAGGGCATATGGAAGATCCTCAAGGATTACGGTCAGATGCTGGGCATCGAAACACGCATGACACCACAGATACTCCGCGACAGTTTTGCCGTTCACATCCTGCAGAACGGCGGCGATCTCAGAACACTTCAGGAACTTATGGGATTCGAAGACATGTCGGTCGGGATCGCGTACCTGTCGGTGATCGACATCCGCGTAAGAGAGGTGTTCAGAAGCTGTCATCCTAGAGCATAAAGTTCAAAAAAACACTTGCAATACCAGCTTCCTTATAGTATCCTATTGTGGCTGTCGGCTTACCGGCAGCCACAAGTTATTACGGGCGGTCCTCTGGGGACGGCATAAGGTCGGTAGCTCCAAGAACGTCTTGAGAGGAAGGAGAGAATAACGTGAATATTTTAGATCAGATCACAATGGATTACAAAAAGGAAGATATTCCTGAGTTCAAGGTCGGCGACACTCTCAGAGTGCACGTAAAGATCATCGAGGGTCAGAGAGAAAGAATCCAGGTCTTCGAAGGCTATGTACTCAAGAGACAGCACGGCGGCGTTAACGAGACATTTACAGTAAGAAAGCTTTCAAACGGAATCGGCGTTGAGAAGACATTCCCGCTGCACTCGCCAAAGATCGAGAAGATCGAGGTAGTCAGAAGAGGTAGAGTCAGAAGAGCTAAGCTCAACTACATGCGTCAGAGAACCGGTAAAGCAGCCAGAATCAGAAGCGCTGAATAGTGATCACCATGCATACCTGAGACCTTGTCAAGGGTATGCATTTT
>JBGULF010000071.1:0-10620 GCA_045115935.1 Anaerovoracaceae bacterium | reverse complement strand
GTATGGTGGTAGCCTGCCTGTGCATGTTCAGTTCCTGATGGACGAATTTGCAAACCTGTCATTGCCGGACGATTTTGACAAGATCCTATCGGTAATGAGATCAAGGGGAGTATCTGTAAGTATCATCCTTCAGAACCTGGCACAGCTAAAGGCTCTGTTCGAGAAACAGTGGGAGAGTATCGTAGGCAATACGGATGAGTTCGTATATTTGGGTGGAAACGAGCAGGCGACTCACAAGTATGTAAGTGAGCTGCTCGGTAAAGAAACCATAGATACGAACACCTACGGGAAGAGTACGGGCAGGAATGGAAACTATTCGACGAACTATCAGAATACAGGAAGGGAGTTAATGACTCCTGACGAAGTGCGAATGCTGGATAACAGGTATGCGCTTCTTTTTATTCGCGGTGAACGGCCAGTGATGGATTTCAAGTATGACATTCTGAAGCATCCTGATGTACGGCTGACGACGGATGGCCAGGCTGAACCATATATCCATGGAGAACCGTGGGATGCAGGCTCTTCAATAGAACTGGTATATGATCCGGATCTGGTACGTGATGCCTTTGATAGTGCGCAAGTAATAGAACTGCCGGATTCTGATTATGCACTTTTGTCAGAAGAGGATGTTGAAAAGATGGTAGCCGAAGAGGCTAAAAATGGAGGAAGTAAATGACAAAGAAAGAAAACAAGATAATCGATCTTAAGGGTGCCAACAGCACGATGAAGTTGGGACTGGTGCTCTACTCGGTAATGGTAGTTGCTTTCATACTGTGTGCATGTGTTGCATATGCTGCAGGAGATCCTATCAGTACGGTAAATAAGCTCTCAGATTTCATATTCAGCCTGATCAGAGCGATAGGCCTGATACTGCTCGGGCTTGGCATCATGCAGGTAGGACTATCGCTTAAGTCTCATGATCCGAGTCAGAGGGCCAATGGGTTCCTGACTGTAGCGGGCGGAATTATTATAACTTTTACGAAAGAGATCCTGACTATGATCACTGGATAGAAACCAGACACTTAAGGCGGCAGAAATGCTGCCGGTACATGACACGGGCTGTTGCCTGATATATACTTGAAAAGGAGTGTGAACGTTATGAAACCGGAAATGATAGGGAAGATCCATTCATCGATGTACCATCAGTGTCAGAAGAGAGGCTTTGCTGCGCCTGTAGATGTGCTGATGGATATCGGTGTACTGAAAAAGCAGGATTATGAGAATTGGAGGAACGGCAGAGTAGACTATCTGGAGAGAGTTTGCCAGTGCAATCTGCATAAGCTGTCTGAAATCATGAAAGAGGTCAGAGCATATGCCGGAAAGAATGCCCTTAAGCCTTCGGAGACTGTGTATAAGCAGTGGGGCTTGAATAATAAGGGCAAGAAGATCGTAAACAGACTTCGATTCAGTAAGTCCGGTGATCCCGGGGTTGAGAAAGGATATTCTACGCATTATGTAGACAGCAAGCGGACCGCTGAGATTAAAGCGGAGAGACAAGCAGTCCAGTCAAGCTGAGGCAAGCAAATAACTGAATCTTTAATCAAGCCGGTGCGCGTGTGCCGGCTATTATTGTGCAAGAAAACGGAGGTCATATGAATATAAGCAAGGTAAAGAATGTAGATGGCAAAGTCGGTGAAGGTGTTAAATTCGAGCGTATCCGCAGGATAACAGGATATCTTGTTGGCACTTTGGACAGATTTGGAAATGCGAAGAGATCTGAAGTAGAGCAGCGTGTGAAGCATGGACTGGGAGGCAAATCGAGTGATGATAAAGAGACTTAGAGTCAGGAAAGGGGGTGTTTGACGTTGGACAGTGACAACTGGGTAGTTCAAAATCTGGAAAACGCACTCAATACGTGGAATACGAAGATGGCTGAAGTATGGTCGCTCTTGACCATGTCGCCGCAAAGCTTCAAGGGCGGAGGCATATGGCATGTGATCCTGCAGATCAATGGAGCCGTAAAGGGTATAGGACTGGCGCTGCTGGTCCTTTTTTTCTTGGTCGGAGTCGTCAAAACAAGCGGAAGCCTGACTGAAGTGAAGAGACCTGAGCATGCTCTGAAATTGTTTATCAGGTTCGCCATAGCAAAAGGGGTAGTCACATATGGGCTTGATCTGATGCTGGCGCTCTTTGATATAGCTCAGGGAGCTATGAGAACTATAATGACCGCTTCAGGAGTAGGCTCTGCAACTAAGACGACCTTGCCGAGTGAGATGGTAACGGCAATAGAAGACTGCGGGTTCTTCGAGAGCATCCCTCTGTGGGCGGTGACGCTTATCGGAAGCCTGTTCATAACGGTCCTGTCATTCATCATCATACTCACAGTTTATGGCCGTTTTTTCAGGCTCTATATGTACACGGCTATTGCGCCTATACCGCTCTCGACTTTTGCCGGGCAGCCTACGCAGAACATCGGTGTCAGCTTCCTGAAGAGCTATGCAGGAGTATGTCTTGAAGGAGCGATTATAGTGCTCGCGTGCATCATATTCAGCAAGTTCGCAGCCAGTCCGCCGGTAGTGGACAGCAATGCTGCGGCAGCGACTATGGTGTGGAAGTATGTCGGTGAGCTTGCGTTTAATATGCTCGTGCTAGTGGGAATGGTCAGGATGAGCGACCATCTTGTTAAGGAAGTAATGGGAATATAGAAAGGAGACAGAATGGAAGTTATCACTAAAGACAGGATCTGGCTGGACAGAGAGCGCCAGGAGAAGAGGATCGAAGGTTATCGTTTCAAACTGTGGATGATGGAAAGGAAGAGAAGAGATTATGGAAGTAAGAGAATTCATTAAGACTATCAAGGAAGAACTGCCGGATTTTCTTCCGGACGAGGTGTATCAGGACATCACCATCGATGATGTGGAAGTGTCCAAAATGAACGATCAGAAGCTGCATGGCCTGACGTTCAGGCCGAAGGGGAGCGATGCCGCGCCTACACTGTATATTGACGACCTGTATGAGCGTCATGAGAACGGTGAGGATCTGGGATTCCTGCTTGTTGATCTGGCGAACAGATATGAGCAGGCCAGGCTTGCACCGACTCCGCCGGCAGTAGATCTCAGCTGGGAGAAGGTAAGAGACAAGCTCACGGTGAGACTCCTTGAAAAGAGCAGAAACATCGACTTTCTCTCTAACATGCCTTATGCGGATATGGGCAACGGTCTTGCCATGATAGTGGACATCAACATGGGTGAGGACAGAGGAGGCGACTGGAGAGCTGCAGTCAATCACGGACTTCTGGAGTCACTCGGTGTAGACAAGGAGACACTCTTCATCACTGCCATGGACGATTCAATGCATATCGCTCCAGCGGTGCTTACAGACATGAGCCAGGCACTCTTTAGTCCGGATAAGGAGAATCTGCTCGATAGAACAGAGCCACTCGACCCAGCGGATGTCGGAGGCATGTATGTCCTGACCAATGAGGAAGGGATGCTTGGAGCATCAACGCTTTACTACCCTGATGTGAAAGAGAAGGCAGCTGAACTCATTGGATCCGGCTACTATGTTCTCCCCAGCAGTGTGCATGAGGTCATCCTCGTCCCGGATACGATGGATCATGATGTGAAGGATCTTTGCGAGATGGTGAAGCAGGCCAACCGCACTGTGGTGGAGCCTAAGGATGTGCTCTCCGATAATGTCTATCACTATGACAGGGATGCTCGCACCCTGAACAAAGTGGATCCAAGCCGCGAAAGAGCAGACAGAGTCGCTGAAGCAAGGTAGAAGGATGCAGGAGAGGAGACAGAGATAATATGGAAGTGAGAATTAATCGCGAGATCCGTGATTACACGGAGTCGATGTTCTTCGGACTGTCGCTGAGGCAGTTCTTTTTTTCTGTCCTGGCCTGCGGTGTGGCAGTTGGCATCTATCTTGGTCTCAATCCCATTCTTGGGACTGAGACCACCAGCTGGCTCTGCATAGTGGCAGCATTCCCGTTCGCGGTAATGGGATTTCTGAAATACAACGGAATGACTGCAGAGAAGTTCATCTGGGCGTGGATCAAATCCACATTCATGATTCCCAAGGTACTGACGTTCGGTAATACCAATTACTACTACAGCATGCTGGAAGAAGAATCGCATGAAACTGCCAAAAAGCGTCGCTTCCACAGACGTGGCTCAAGACAGAAAAGAAATATGGCCCGAAAGCAGGATGCAAACAGTAAGAGACAGAAGAAAGAAAAGGAAAGGAGCTGATGGTTATTGATTCGGACACTTACTAACGTCCTCAAGCAGGACAAAGAGAAATTTGCTGTGCCTCGCAAGGTGCAGGACATCATTCCCGTTAGGTCGATATGGCCGGACGGGATTTTTCTTACCGGCAAAAACAAGTTCAGCAAGATGTACCGCTTCACGGATATAAACTATGCAGTCGCATCCAGGGACGATAAGGCGGGGATGTTCCTCGGCTACTCAGAGCTTCTGAACTCGCTGGATTCAGGCTGCACTGCCAAGATCACCATAAACAACAGAAGGCTCAATATGCTGGACTTTGAGGACAGGATTCTGCTGAAGATGAAAGATGACTCGCTAGATGTCTACCGTAAGGAATACAACGACATGCTAACGGACAAGGCAACAGGCAGCAATGCGATCATCCAGGACAAGTATATTACCATCTCAGTGAATCGTAAGAGCATCGAGGATGCGAGATTGTATTTTGCACGTATAGGCGCGGATCTGACTGCACACTTCTCAAGACTGGGATCAAGGTGCATTGAGCTTACAGCCAATGACAGACTTCGCATTATCCATGACTTCATGAGAACTGGTGAGGAGACCTCGTACCATTTCGATCTTAAGGACCACATGAGGAAAGGGCATGACTTCCGTGACTATATCTGTCCGGACTGCTATGAAAACAACAGCGACTATTTCAAAGTCGGAGACCGTTTTGGTCGTGTCTTATTGCTGAGAGACTATGCGTCGTATATATCCGATGACATGGTGGCAGAGATCACTGACCTCAGCCGCAATCTGATGCTGTCCATAGACATAGTGCCGATTCCGACCGATGAGGCAGTGAAAGAAGTAGAGCAGAGGTTGCTCGGGGTTGAGACAAATATTACGAACTGGCAGCGCAAGCAGAACATGAATAATAACTTCTCTGCAGTAGTGCCTTATGACATGGAGCAGCAGAGAAAGGAAACGAAGGAGTTCCTTGATGATCTCACTACAAGAGACCAGAGAATGATGTTCGCGGTGCTTACGCTAGTGCATACGGCAGACTCGAAGAAGCAACTGGATAACGATACTGAGGAGGTCCTTACGATTGTTAGAAAGAGGCTTTGCCAGATGGCGATCCTGAAATATCAGCAGCTTGATGGGCTCAAGACCGCTCTGCCGTTTGGTGTAAGGAGGATAGATGCATTCAGGACACTGACTACTGAATCTCTTGCAGTATTCATGCCGTTCAGAGTGCAGGAGGTATATGACAGCCATGGTATTTATTATGGCAACAACGTCATTTCCAAGAATATGATCATCGCTGACCGCAGGCGGCTGATGAACGGCAACTCCTTCATTCTTGGCGTACCAGGTGGCGGTAAATCCTTTACTGCGAAGAATGAGATAGTGAATCTTATGCTCTCAAGTGATGCGGACATAATCATCATAGATCCTGAGTCGGAGTACGGACCTCTTGTCAGAGCGATGGGAGGATCAGTGATCAACATATCCGCCAACTCACCAAACCATATAAACGCGATGGATATGTCCAGAGACTACGGTGAGACGGATCCTATAATCGAGAAGTCACAGTTCCTGCAGTCGCTTTGCGAGCAGATAGTGGCAGGACATAAATTCCAGAAAGGACAGCAGTCGATCATCGACCGCTGCACGGAGAACGTCTACCGCTACTATAAGCAGGGCAACTATATGGGAACACCGCCTACACTCCAGGACTTCAGAGAAGAACTGTTGAAGCAGCCTGAACCTGAGGCACATTCGTTGGCGCTGGAACTTGAGCTCTTCACAAGAGGTTCGCTCAACACTTTCGCAAAGCAGACCAATGTGGACACATCAAACCGCCTCATCTGCTACGATATCCTCGAACTCGGCGAGCAGCTGAGAGCTATAGGTATGCTGGTCATCCTCGATTCGATCCTTAACCGAATCACTCAGAACAGACAGGCCGGGAAGCGTACGTATATCTTTATCGATGAGATATATCTGCTGTTCATGCATGAGTACTCTGCGCAGTTCCTGTACAAGCTGTGGAAGAGGGTTCGTAAATATGGAGCTTTCTGCACAGGCATCACTCAGAATGTGGCGGATCTGCTGCAGTCATATACTGCGAGGACGATGCTCTCAAACTCAGAGTTCATTGTAATGCTCAACCAGGCTGCTACAGATCGAATAGAGTTGGCAAAGCTGCTGAATATCTCAAATGAGCAGCTGTCATATATTACAAACGTTGATGCTGGCCATGGCCTTCTGAAGGTAGGCTCCAATCTGGTGCCATTCGAGAACAAATTCCCGAAAGATACAAAGCTGTACCAGCTGATGACATCGAAGTTCGGTGAGGGGTATTTCGCAGGCAATGCAAAGCCCGAAGATGGTTCGTCAGAAAAAGGGGACAATTATTCTGACAAGCAGGCAATACTGCGAAAGATCCGGGAAGTCGCAGGAAGCAGCGAAGAGTTTGATGCATTTGTTAAACAGTTTATGAGCAGCAATGAATGACAATTTCTATGAGGCAGAGCGATCTGCCTCGGTTACATAAAAAATATCAAAAATACAAGAACGAACAATCGGTCATTTCTTGCCGGATTTCGGTCAAATAATGTCGGATTTCATGATAATTGGCGGTTTTTTGCGGTTTTCTAAGGGCGTGAACGCCTTGAAATTCCAATGGCTTGCTGTTAAATTGAGAGTGCCCCGGGGAAAATGTTATCTGTTTGTAACAGGAGGGCACAATATGATTGAAATAAGATCTGATAACAAAGAGATACTTGTGAAAACCTGCAATAAAGAATCACTTATATCTCAGCTGAATGAGTTGAGACAAATATGTGCAGCGACGATCGGAACGATAGCGCATGATCACGCGTTGCCTATGGACAAAGTCATGGGAGGATTCCTATTACTATTGGAAGAAGATGATGACTGGAAACCAGTGTTAATAGAAACAAGAGAGTTTAATAATAAGACGGAGGAGAGAAATGGCCAGAATAGAAGCTGAAAACGGATATCTGAAAATAAATCTAGCGCCGGGAGAAACCTTTGCAAAAGCACAGGATGATGCAGGTAATACGGAAATAACCTTTGATTCAGCAAAAGATGCGGAGGCGGCTATGGATATGCTTGCAGAGGTTTTATGTGGTAAATGGTTGGAAGGCGATAGCGAAATGATTTCATAAAAGAAAGGGTAGAGTAGAGAAAAAAAGTCGGTCAGATGCAGAAACGTGTCTGACCGTCTTTTTGTGTTATGGGAGGAATGAGATGGCAGATATAAAGACGAGGGATGTGACCAGAGGCACTATCAAGACTATCGACAGAGCAGCGAGCTCCATGCATCACCTGAAAGAGGAAACTATCAGAAGCAAGGGTTTGGATATAAGCGGCAGACATGATAGTGAGTCTGCAGGTTCATATGCGCAGGATACGCTTGAACACTATACAGGTGACAGCGCTGCCTTTGCTTCCCGTGCAGGAATTGAGATGCTGCTCCATTCGAGGGAAAACACAGGTAATAAATCAAATCTGATTACTGCCGTACCATCACCGGATCGTAATGAGCAAATCAGATACGCTTACAGAGAACATGGCGTAAAGACGATCCGTGACAGGCAGAACAAAGCGAAGATGGCTGATGCCGAGGTCCTCAGAAATGTTGAGGAAGACAGGCTGACAGGACGTATAAGGGGAGCTTCGACCACTAGGAAAAAGCGACTGTCTGGATACAGCAGTAGAGTGGGTAAAAACTATCCAAAACCGCTGAGAGGTGAATCACTCGCACGGGTGCGAAGAAAAGAATATGCGATTAGGCGTATAACTGAACGGAATGCCGGAAGAGGCTTTACCGAGAGAACGGATATAGCCGTAAGGAACGTTGCTCGTGGTAGGACGGTAAGAGGCGCAGGGAGACTGATGAAGAGAATCGCGGATAGTTCAAAGGCATTGTTCAGTTCATTATCTGCCGGTGGAGCGGCTGCAGTAGTTATGCTGGTGATCATGGTGTTGTTTGGGGCGGCCTTCACGATGAACGAAGATGGTAGTTATATGGCAGGAAGCGGAGACGGCACCATAGTTGAAGTCGCCAGAGGGGAACTCGGCAATGTAGGCGGAGAGAAGTTCTGGAAATGGTATGGCTTCAGCAGCCGTGTGGACTGGTGTGCAATATTTGTAAGCTGGTGCGCTGATCAGTGCGGTTATTTAGAAATGGGTGTTGTCCCAAAGTTCTCAGTCGTGGGTGATGGAGCTAACTGGTTCAAAGCGCGTCACCGATGGGCAGGAGGAGGACATAAACCTAGTCCGGGCGATATCATATTCTTTGATTTTGAGAAGGATGGAGTGCTGGATCATGTGGGCATTGTAGAGAATTGTGACGGAAAGACAGTAACGACAATAGAAGGCAACAGTAGCGATGCGTGTAAGCAGCTGACCTATAGAGTAGGAAGTTCGCAGATAGCAGGATATGGACTCGTGCTTATTCCGGGCGGTGGGAGTAAGGCTCAGATGATTGTCCGAAAAGCAACTCAACTTGCGTATCCCAACGCTCCTGATGAGGCAAAATACCATGGAGGAAAGCCGACACCGGCATACAAGGCTGCGCTTGAGCGAGCCTATCCCAGCAGATCGGGTTGGGGACAGCCGTCAAAAGACGGAGCAAGCTGCGATGTGTTTGTTGGCACAGTTCTCGTCGACAGCGGAGTGGACAAAGACTTCCCGCGAGGATACAGAGATCAGAAGACCAGATTGGCAAGCAGAACGGATCTTTATGAATGCGTAGTCAACACGACATCGAGGGATATAAAGGAAAGTGAGCTAAAAGACGGAGACATATGTACCTGGGAAAAGGCTTCCGGCACAGTGCATATTTGGATATATGCTGGTGGCAAAGCCAGACAGGCCTCACATGACAAATGGTACCCAAGAACCACTTCCCTTGGGAATAACCTCAAGATCAGTGGGAAGAAAGTGATTAGAGTCTACAGAACAAAGGACTGATGTCAAATGTACTGAATGCAGTGGAAATGTAGCATTTTGATATGAAATATAGTATACTCCGCAAGTGTGTTGCTACAGGGATGGTGCCTGTAGCGGGTTCAAAATCAGGATAAGATATTTAGCTCAAAATATAAAAAGGAGAATCACTATGACAAAAACAGAATTTGTAGAAAAGTACGCAGAGAAGACAGGAATGAGCAAAAAGGATGCCACGGCGGCAGTAAACGCATTCTTCGAAGTAACAGCTGACGCATTGAGGACTGGCGACAAGGTAGTATTCTCTGGCACATTCAAGGCTGAAGTAATTGAGAGAGCAGAGAGAACAGGACGCAACCCACAGACAGGCGAAGCGATGGTGTTCCCTGCAAAGAAAGTCATCAAGGCAAAACTCTCAGATAAGCTACTTGGCTAAAGAAAAGGCAGAAATCATTAGTATGGCGGCCTCGATTGTCAATTAATTACAATCGAGGCTTTTTATAACGCTGCTTATTGGCAGCGCCGATGTCTGTTTTTGTTGACAAAGAGACATGTGATACATATAAGCATAATATCTGTCCAAATGACCCTGACAGTGTAGATTGCGAGGATGTTCATACTCTCGACATAAATCAACTTGGTGACATTGATGCTTTTTCTTTTGGGTTTCCATGTAATGACTTTTCAGTAGTTGGAGAACAGAAAGGCTTTGATGGAACGTATGGACCGCTTTATTCATATGGGGTACGAGTCCTGAAAAGATATCAGCCATTATGGTTTTTGGCTGAAAATGTTGGCGGGCTACAAAGCGCAAATGAGGGCAAAGCATTTGAAATAAAGCACGATATGAGGGCGTGCGGATACCGATTATACCCTCATTTCTATAAATTCGAAGAGTATGGTGTTCCGCAGGCTCGACACAGAGTGATAATTGTGGGGATAAGGAACGACATGCCTGTCGAATTTAGGGTTCCAAGTCCTGCTCCTTATAGAGATATTGATAATTCTTGCAGAACAGCAATAGAGGTACCTCCTATACCTGACAATGCTTTCAATAATGAACGTACAAGGCAAAGCCAGCAGGTAATAGATAGACTCAACCATATACGACCTGGAGAGAATGCTTTTACTGCTGCTTTGCCTGAAGATCTTCAGCTGAATGTAAAAGGAGCAAGAATCAGTCAAATTTACAAAAGGCTTGATCCAGATAGACCTGCATATACTGTAACTGGAAGCGGCGACGGCGGAACGCACATTTACCATTGGGAAGAGCCGAGGGCCCTGACAAACAGAGAACGTGCACGACTCCAAACATTTCCGGATGAATTCGAGTTTATGGGAAGCAAGGAATCTGTAAGGAAGCAGATCGGAATGGCTGTTCCCTGCAGGGGAGGCTGTCCGAAAACTAGCCTTTGACCAGTAAGTAGTAACGTTTTTACACCTCGCGCTCGTTTACGCCCGCCCCCTGCAACTG
>JBGULF010000070.1:0-1674 GCA_045115935.1 Anaerovoracaceae bacterium | reverse complement strand
GAAAAAAAGGTAATCACAAAAACAAAAATTCACAAATGTACTTATTTGTTTTCAAAAACAATAATGGCAAAACCTCAAATCAATAATCTGCACTTAAATTCCCAGAATAGAAGTAAGCGTAATCTCAATGAGTTATATAACCTCACTATCTGCGCACAGAACAGTATGAATCTGCACCGTTGTTAAATGTAAACACAGCGTCATATCGGCGCTCGCAGAACAAAGCACCTCTAGAACCTCTTCGTTTTGGTTGATTCAAATAGACTTCGATTCAAATAGACCTCTACTGGGGTAGTTTTTCCTGAACAACATAATCGAGGATGCTACTCGATTGACCGTTGGCCGTCAAATGCATCTTCGTGCAAGCACGAGATGCGCTTGACGGCTTATCGCACAAAAACACACCGGTCTACGGTCACTATGACCGCAAAATCGGTGTGTTTTCTATAATTCTGATTCGCTCTTCATCTGTCCACATATTCAGCCCTAAGACACGATCCTGTAATACGCATTCGACGTGAGTCTGTAAATGACTGCATATAGTATACCACAGGTCAAAACACAGACCTCCGCACTTATCATCAGGCGCGGCATATCGAACAGCCCGAACAGCATCAGAAGCTTATTGACGATCGGCAGCACTACAGCCAAATGGATGCAGGCAAATATGATCGGAATTGCAAATACTGTGAGCATTTGCGAATCGATGCTTTTCCGTATTTCTTCCTTGGTCATGCCCACCTTCTGCATGATCCCGAACCTTGCCTGGTCTTCAAAGCCCTCCGATACCTGCTTATAGTACATGATCACCACACAGGAGACCAGGAAAATGATGCTCAGCATGATCCCGAGAAAGAACAGGCCGCCGAACGTGCCCACGAAGTCTCCGCGTTCTGCCTCGTGGCTTTCGCAGTACATGTTTGAGAACCCCAGACCTTCCAGTTCACTGCGGATGGTTCTGTCCAGTGTTTCCGCGAGCTCTATCTGTCCGGACTCGTCGAGGCCGGTGTCGAATCTGCAGTCCCAGAACCACGCCAGCATTGGTTCGCCGTCATAATCTGTATACTTGATATAATTCTTTGCAATGCTGTTCGCGTCGTTTACGATCATGAAAATTCCCGGGGAAGCTGATACTACTGCAGCGGGATCTATCTCCCCTATGCTGTCATCGATCCTTTTCGTGACTTTGAAAGGGACATCACCAATCGTTATCACTTCGCCGATCGGGATCTTCTTGGCGGTACCGACCAGAGCCTCTCCCGGAGCCACGGTCTCGTTATAGCCGAACACCCTGTTGTATACATCAACATCTATGAAGATGATCTGCGCGACTCTATCATAATTGACGAACGCAAGATTGCTCTTGGAATTGAGCGTAATATCGAGCTTGCTGTTGTCAAAATACCCGCTGACAGACCACTGATAATAAGTCTTATTGTTCGTCACGACTGCGCCGTGTTCCTTTGCAACGGACTTCAGGTCCTCATCCAGTTTTTCACCGAGCTGCTCAAGATCTTCATCATACCCGTATTTGCAGGCAAAGGCTCCGATCTCATTAGGATAGCGAACGTTCAGGCATTGGTCCGCCCCTGTATAAAGAGCCGAAGTCGACGACATCATGACCAGGATCATCGTCAGCAGTATGCAGATCGACGCGAGCCCTGCTCCGTTTCT
>JBGULF010000069.1:0-9811 GCA_045115935.1 Anaerovoracaceae bacterium | reverse complement strand
GATCACACCGATCGCTATCGAGGAAGGACTGAGATTCGCTATCAGAGAAGGCGGCAGAACAGTAGGTTCCGGCGTTGTTACAGAGATCATCGAATAATTCGATCTGAAACGCGTACTAAGGCATCGCTTCGGCGGTGCCTTTTTTCGTATTCATAATATCTACACACAAGGATTTGCGAATGTGTTATACTGTTTGCGTTGACAATTAAAAAGAACCTGATAAGGAGGAAAATACAATGGTTGTAAAACTTACAAGTGATACTTATGAGCAGGAAGTCATGAAGGCTGAAGGTACTGTTCTCGTTGATTTCTATGCTGACTGGTGCGGTCCTTGCAAGATGCAGGGCCCTATCGTAGAGCAGCTCGCTGAGGAGAGAACTGACGTGAAGTTCTGCAAGCTCAACATCGACGAAGCAATGCAGATCGCAATGTCCCTTGGAATCACAAGCATTCCTACCATCATGGTAGTAAAGGACGGAGAGATCACATTCAAGCAGGCAGGTCTCATGCAGAAGGCACAGCTCGCAGCTCTGCTGTAAGCATTACAGTACAATTGACATAGCCGTTCGGCTAAATTATAATGTAGTCACATTAGATTTAGCCGAACGGCTATTTTATTTGACACATATGCTAAATATAGCCGAACGGCTATGAAGGAATAAAACATGAAAACGATACACGACATGCAGGGTCTTGGAAAAGCAATAAGAGACAGGCGCCGTGAGCTGGGATACACGCAGGCTTTTCTGGCGGACTACGCGGGCATAAGCGCGAGCTTTCTGTCTGAGCTCGAAAACGGCAAGGAGACCATACAGGCGGGCAAGATGATGGAAGTCATCAGCCTGCTGGGCATGGACGTATGCATCAGGAACAGGGGAGAGTGATCTCTATGAAGCAGCTTGACGTTTCGATAGAAATAAACGGGCGGCAAAGGGAAGTAGGCGTCATAAGCGGCAGCAACGACTATGATGCTTCGTTCTGCTACTCTGAGCATTACCTGGATTCGGGCACGGCCCGTCCGCTCTCAATAAGCCTTCCTCTGACTGAAAAGCCATACGGCCCGGAACCTACCAGACGATTCTTCGAGGGACTGCTCCCTGAGGGCTTCATGAGAAGGACAGTCGCGGAGCAGAACAGGACGGATGACGGAGACTATCTGTCCATACTTGAGATGCTCGGTGCGGAATGCCTCGGCGCCGTGCAGATCAAGGGAGAGAATTACAAAAACATAGAGCCGTCGTACAGGGCTTTCGATCCGGAAACCATGTACAAGCTCGCCGCGGAAGGAGCCACAAGATCGGCAGACCTTGTGGTGGAGGCTCATCTGTCGCTTACCGGTGCGTCCGGAAAGATAGGAGCTTACAAGAATATCGACGGACGCTGGTTCCTGCCTGTCGGAAGTGCGCCGAGCACGCACATACTGAAGCAGAGCCACATCCGCTATGATAAAATAGTACAGAACGAACAGCTTGCGCTGAGGACTGCGGAGCTGCTCGGGATAGATGTGCCTAAGAGCGAGATCGTAGAGGCTTATCCGGAGCCGGTCCACGATACGGGACTGAACCCGCCTGTCACCGAGAACGTGCTCTTCGCGACTGAGCGCTACGACCGCACTTTCAAAGGCGCAGAGGATATGATCGACGGCATGCTGTGTCCGCTGAGACTTCATCAGGAAGACTTCGGTCAGGCTCTGGGGATACCGGCATCGGGCAAGTACGAGCGCCCGGGAGAGCAGCACATGAAGAAGATGTTCGATCTTCTGAGGCGCTATTCCGCATCGCCGATCGAGGACCAGATAAAGCTCTGGGACATAATAGTGTTCCACTGGCTCATCGGCAACACGGACGGGCACATAAAGAACTTCGCGCTGGTATACGATGCAAATCTCAAAGCCATCAGGCTGGCACCGGCATATGATATCGTCAGCACAATCTTATACGACACGCATTCATCGGAAATGGCTTTCTCGGTGGGAGGCCAGATCGAATGGAAAAAGATAGACCGAAGCTGTTTCGAAGAGGCGTGCAGGGAGTGCGGGCTCAACAAAAAGCTGTTCATGCCGAGGCTTGATGAAAAAAGAGCACTTTTCAAGGACGCCCTGATGCGCGCGGCGGAAGCGGTACACGATGAAGGGTTTGAGGAATCGGTCAGAATGGCCGGAAAGATACTGGAGGTCAGTGATGTTACTTCTTAACAAAGACGAGATCAAAAAAGTTTTTTCCATGCACGACGCTATCGAGGCGGACAAGGAATGCTATAAGGCGTTCAGCGAGGGAAAGTTTGACGTTCCTCTCCGTGCGGTCATAAACGGCAGTCACGGCAATTTCCTTTTCATGCCGGCGTACAACGAGGAGATGAAGGCAGCAGGACTTAAGATAGTCAACATCATGCCGGGAAATCCTGCCAAAGGGCTTCCGGCATCTATCGGCCAGGTGCTTCTGATCGACGGTGAGACCGGAGTCGTAAAAGCGATGATGGACGGCACATATATAACAGCGCTGAGGACGGCTGCAGCCAGCGGGGCGGCTTTCGATCTGTTCGGACTCAAGGACGCATCTGTCGGAGCCCTGATAGGAACGGGCAGTCAGGCGATGTGCCAGCTCGAGGCGATGCTCTCGGGCAGAAATCTCAGGGAAGTAAGGGTCGCGGCCCGCAGCTTCGAAAAGACCAAGGCATTCGCAGAGCAGGCGGCAAAAGAGCTCGGACACTATGGAGCCGAGATCATCCCGATGGAAAACACAAATGAAGCGGTTGACGGAGCGGACCTTGTCATCCTGGTCACTGTATCGGGAACACCTGTCTGCAGCGCAGAGTATTTCAAGCCGGGTGCAGTGATAAGCGCGGTCGGAGCATATACATACGACATGCAGGAGCTCGATCCTGCCGTCTTCGACAAGTGCGGCAAGATCTATTTCGACTCTGAAGAAGCGGTGCTTTCGGAATCCGGCGACATACTGAGACCTCTTGGCGAAGGAACACTCAGCAAGGATCAGTTTACGGGCGACATCGGAGACTATATTCTCGGAAAGATCCCGGGAAGGGAATCCGATGATGAGATAATCGTATTTGAGAACGTCGGTATCGGCGCACTCGATCTTTACACCGCACAGAAAGTATACGACAAGGCAACGGAAGCAGGCATAGGCCTGAACTGGTAAATAAAAAGGAGGAAAATATTATGCCACATGTAGACATCAGCATGTTCTCCGGAAGAGACGATGAACTGAAGAAAAAGGTAGCGGACGCAGTAGTCGAGACAATGATCAAGGAGCTCGGCTGCCAGAGAAGCCATCTGTCGGTAGCCATCCACGATGTGGATCCTGCTGAGTGGAACGAGAAGGTCCACGACAAGGTGGATGCTTCGAAAGTGTATGCGGGCGAGGTGTTTGAGAACAAATAAGCTGTGATGTTTGTGCAATAACACAATTGGCAACCCTATGTTTTTGTGAAAAAACATAAAATAGATTGACCTTATTATGACGTGGGAGTAGAATACTCACGAAGCAAAAGGGTTAATATATAAAGCACTTACGTTGGAGCCGGTTGTACCGGCTTTTTCGTTGCCCAAAGTTCAGCCGATTGTGATATACTAATCCACGTGAAATTTATAGAAGTAAAAAATCTTAAAATTGAATTCACTAAGATCGACGAAAGCGGCCGGGAAGTTCCCGGCAAGACCGCCTTGGACGGTATCAGTCTGGATATCGAAAAGGGCAGTTTTGTTGCGGTCGTAGGAATGAACGGATCCGGCAAGTCAACACTGGCAAAATGCTTCAACGGGCTTCTTGTACCTTCCGCCGGACGCGTCATAGTAGGCGGTTTCGATACTGCAGAAGAGGCGCACATATGGGATGTCAGATGCAGGGTAGGCATGGTCTTCCAGAATCCTGACAACCAGATCGTATCATCCATAGTTGAAGACGATGTCGCTTTCGGACCGGAGAACCTCGGTATTGAGCCGAAGGAGATAAGACGCCGCGTCGACGATGCTCTTAAAAGAGTCGGGATGTATGAGCTCAGGGATAAGGGAGCTCATATGCTTTCGGGCGGCCAGAAACAGCGCATCGCCATCGCAGGAGCGATCGCAATGAGACCTGAATGCATAGTGTTCGACGAACCTACGGCGATGCTCGACCCAAAGGGAAGAGCCAGCGTCATGAGCATCATCAGGGACCTCAACGCAGAAGGCATAACCTGCATACTCATCACGCACTTCATGAGCGAGGCTGAGCAGGCTGACAGAGTCATCGTGCTTAAAAACGGCAAAGTACTCTGCGACAGAACGCCTGAAGAGCTGTTCTCAGACAAAGAAATGATAGAAAGAGCCGGACTGGAGATGCCGCCGGCGATAGAGATACGCGATAAAGCCGGACTGCCGGAACACCTGACAACGGCTGACGACATAGCAGACTACATAGCAAAGCAATAATGTCCATTTCAGTAAAGAACCTCAACTACATATATAATCCGGGAATGCCGGGAGAGACTGTCGCACTGCGCGATGTCTCTTTTGATGTGGCTGACGGCACTATTCTGGGCATTATCGGACACACAGGCTCAGGCAAGTCGACTCTGCTGCAGCACCTGAACGGGCTGATCAAACCAACTTCGGGCGATGTATATATAGACGGGGAATGCATCACTGACGGCAAGACGAAGATGACCGACATCAGACGCAAGGTGGGTCTTGTTTTCCAGTATCCTGAATACCAGCTGTTTGAGGAGACTGTCAGCAAGGACGTCGCATTCGGACCGAAGAACCTCGGACTGAATGAAGAGGAGCAGCAGGCCAGGGTTAAGCAGGCCATCGGTCTGGTAGGTCTGGACTACGATGAGATCAAAGACCTTTCACCGTTCGAACTCTCGGGCGGCATGAAGCGCCGCGTCGCGATCGCAGGAGTAATAGCAATGGATCCGAAGATTCTCATCCTTGATGAGCCTACAGCGGGACTCGATCCTTCTGCTCACAGGGAAATTCTTGCGATGGTAAGACGCATACACGATGAGATGGGCATCATACTGATCTTCGTATCGCACAACATGGCTGACATCGCCGAGATGTCCGACAGGGTCATGGTGATGAGCGGAGGACAGATCGCACTCGAGGGAACGCCTGCAGAGGTGTTCTCGCAGGGAGAGAAACTTTCGGAGATGGGACTGAGCGTCCCTCCTGCAAGAGAGATCGCAGAACTCATCAGAAGAAAGGCACCGGCCTTTACGAGTGAAGCTCTCACGATAGACGAGGCGGCCGGGGACATCAGAAGATATCTGGAGGAAACGCGCGGATGATAAGAGACATAACTCTCGGTCAGTACTATCCGGGCGATTCGCTGATCCACAGGCTCGATGCCAGGACCAAGATAATCGCGACACTGCTCTATCTGATAGAGCTGTTTATCGTGAACAATTTTTACGGCTTCCTGATCACGGCAGCCGCGCTGTCCATAGTGATCGCAATATCCAAAGTGCCGGTGAAGTTCATTTTCAGAGGACTCACGGCGGTGTTCCTGATCATAGCCTTCACCTTCCTGCTGAACCTTTTCATGGTCGACGGAAGGGTGCTGTGGCACTGGAAGTTCCTTACCATTACATATGAAGGTCTGTCCAGGGCGTTCTTCATGGCGATCAGGCTGGTGCTTATCATCATCGGATCGTCTATAATGACGCTCACGACCAAACCTGTCGAACTTACGGACGGCCTCGAAAAACTGCTTTCACCGTTCTCAAAGATCGGGCTCCCGAGCCACGAGATAGCTCTTATGATGACCATAGCGCTGAGGTTCATCCCGACGCTCATGGAGGAGACAGACAAGATCATCAAGGCGCAGCAGGCAAGGGGCGCGGACTTCGAATCCGGCAATCTCTTCCAGAGGGCAAAGAGCCTCATCCCTATACTTGTGCCGCTCTTCGTGAGCTCATTCAGGATCGCACAGGATCTGGCGCTGGCGATGGAGGCCAGGTGCTATCACGGCGGCAGCGGAAGAACGCGCATGAACGAGATACGTTTCGAGCGCGGCGATGCGGTTGCGGCTGTATTAATGGTGCTGTTCCTCGCTGTCATCATCGGTTCAAGATTTATAGGTGTATAAAAACAGCCCCGGCTGATAATATGAGACAAAGGAAATTAAGAAATCTAGATACTAAATATGAGGCCTACTCGGACATTATTGCAGATGTTCCGGCGGATATGCGCGGCAAGTGGGCAGAGCTGTCCGGCGGCGCACCGCTCTTTATCGAGATAGGCTGCGGCAAAGGCAAATTCATATCCGAACTCGCAGCGCGCGAGCCGGAGCACTTTTTTGTTGCGATAGAAGGAAACAAGAGCGTCATGCTCCGTGCGATGGAGAAGATCAGAAAGCGCGATCTTAAAAACGTCGTGTTCATACCGGAGCTTGCAGGCGATCTCTCCGAGTGGTTCGAAGACGGCGAGGCGGACGGCATCTACCTCAATTTCAGCGATCCTCTGCCGAAGAATTACTGGTACAAGAGGCGCCTTACTTACAGGGACAGGCTCAAGTCGTATTTCAGGGTACTGAAGCCTGAAGGCACGGTCACTTTCAAGACCGACAACACGGATCTGTTCAACTGGTCGGTCCTCGAGATCACAGCGGCTGATCTTAAGATACTTGACATTACACGTGACCTCCATGCAGACCCGGAGGCAAACGCGCTCAATATAGAAACTGAATACGAAGCCAAGTACAGCGGCTTCGGAGAAAAAATCAAAAGAGTAGTGATCGGACGCAGAGCGTAAGTCTGATCACGGGAGGAAAAATGGACATAGTTGTATTATGCGAGATCATGATGCTGATCATCTTCGGATGCTCATGGCCGGCAAGCATCCACAAGTCACTGACGAGCAGGACGACTCTGGGAAAGAGCCTTGCCTTCGAAGTACTCGTAGTTATCGGCTATATGTGCGGGATCACTGCAAAAATAATACTTTTCAAAAGAACGGGAGAACTGCAGGCTTCGTTCTGGTTCTATCTGGCAGACATACTGCTGGTATCGACAGACATAGTTCTGTATTTCAGGAACCTTAAGATCGACAAAAAGATGGGAAGGATCTGACCTATGAAGAGCATGGTGGCATATAACGGACGTGAAATACCTGAAGAGGATAAAGTTTTCGCGGCCTGCAAAAGGGCGAATGACGCTGTCAGCGAATACGGAGCTGATGAGGTCATAAACGCTACAGTCGGCGCGCTTTATGATGATGAAGGACAGCTTATCGTTTTCAAATCCGTAGATAAGCTGATGAAGGCGCTCGAGCCGAAGGATTATGCTGCTTATGCACCTATCGCCGGGACCCCTGAGTTCAGAAAAGCGATACTTAAAGCAGCTTTCGGAAGCTATGAGCCGAAGAGCTATATCCGTGCCGTAGGAACACCGGGAGGTACTCCTGCCATCAGGAACGCTATCGCTAACTATTCGTGCCCGGGAGACAGGATACTCACGCATAACTGGCACTGGGCTCCGTACAGGAGCATAGCTGCCGAAATGTACCGCGGCATCGAGCATTTCGATCTGTTCGATGAAGAGGGACACTTCAATACCGCAGATTTCGATTACAAGGTAAAGAAACTCACAAGAAATCAGGAACATCTCGTGATCATTCTCAACACGCCGGCAAACAATCCTACCGGTTATGCGCTCACCATGGATGACTGGTATGCAGTGAAGAAGACGCTCGACGAAGTTCCTCTGGAGAAAAAGATAGCACTGGTCCTCGACGTCGCCTATATCGACTTTGCGGGTGAGCCTGACGAAGTGAGACAGTTCTTCAGCGTAGTGGACAACCTCAGATCGAACATACTTCCGATCATCGCATACAGCGCTTCCAAGACTTTCACGCTTTACGGCGGCAGGTGTGCGGCAATGATCTGCCTGGCACACAGTCCTGAGGTAGCAGAGGAATTCGAAAAGGTCAATTCATTTTCCTCCAGAGCATCATGGTCCAATCCGCCTAGAGCTCCGCAGGAAGTCATAGAGCGCATCTACGCTGACGATACCCTTCTTGCCGAAGTGGAGGCCGAAAGGGCAAAGGCGCGCGACATGCTCCTCGCGAGAGGAAAGGCTTTCGAAGAGGAAGCTGAAAAGTGCGGACTGAAGACAGTCCCGTTCAGTGCGGGATTCTTTGTGACCATTCCGTGCGCCGATCCTGACGGGGTCTGCGAAAAACTCAGCAGGAAAAACGTGTTCCTGATACCTTTCGAAGGCGGAGTCAGGGCATCGATCGCGGCAAGCTCAGAAGATAAATGCCGCAGGCTTCCTGCTCTGATCAAAGCGGCGATGGATTGATTTACCTGAGTGTATTCAATAAAATATTAAGTAAGTTATATCAAAACGGAGGGAGTTTACTGTGAAAAGAATCATTTCGATTATTGTTGTAGCTGTTCTGGCTGTATCAATGCTTGCAATGACATCATGCGGAAAAAAGGAATTCAGCGGTTCCCTCGATGACGAAAAAAACATGACGATCACTGCCAACAGGGCCGATGAAGGGGATTACTTTATGACCGGAACTCTTGAGGTGGCAGACGGAGAAGAGGTAACCATCGATTCGAACCTTGAATCCGGTTCGATCTCAGTGCAGTTCATTGGCTCCGGGGGAGAACAAAACATCGAAGAGCTCCCTGAACTGGATGGTGAGGCTACATACACTGCTTATATGGAAGGGACCGACTCACAGACGGTCAGCTTCGGCACGGGTTCATTCATGATAATGCCTACTGTAACTGAAAAAGCGACAGGCACCATCACGATCACCGTACAGCCTGCAAAGTAATCAGGAGATATGCTCAGCGGAACACTTATAACTCTGCTAGGTGCGGGACTCTGGGGACTCAACGCTGTAGTAAGCAAGTACCTCATGGCCCGCGGTATAGATACGATGTGGATGGTGAATTTCCGCATGATCACATCGGGCTTTGCACTGCTTATATTTGCATTTGTTAAAAACAGACGCGGTCTTTTCGATATATGGAAGGACCGCGCTTCCGTTATAAGGCTGCTGATAATCGCGCTGTTCGCGTTCGGCCTCTGCCAGCCTACATATTATCTGTCGATCGATTACAGCAACGCAGGCATCGCGTCGGCCATACAGCAGACGGCGCCGGTGTTCGTACTGGTCTATGTCATCATCAAAGAACACCGCAGACCCACTAAGGCAGAGCTGGGTGCGCTGGTTCTGGTAATCGCGGGCTCATTCCTGATCTCGACCCATGGGGACATCAGCGCCCTGGCGGTCCATCCTGTTGCGCTGATATCCGGACTCATATCCGCGCTTTGCTGTGCGCTCTACATAACGCTCCCGTCAGATCTGATAAAACGCTACGGGACCCTCGAAACGGTGGGCTGGGGACTGTTCGTAGGAGGGATCTTCATAGCTCCGGTATGCAGACTCTGGAATTTTCCGGCACAGTGGGACGCAACGCTGATCGCGGGAATGATCTTCATAATACTTCCGGGAGCAGCCTGCGCATTTGCGCTCTTTCTTTACGGTACGAGCATAGTCGGTCCTGTGCGCGGAGGAGTCTATAATCTGTTCGAACCGGTGACAGCGCTGGTGGCATCTGTGTTACTTCTCAACCAGAGCTTCCATCCTACAGAGATCGGCGGCACGATCGCCATACTTGCGGGCATAGCGATACTGACAGTCGCAAAAGAAAAAACCGACTGACAAAAGGCGGCTTCTGCGGTATACTGTATAGGCGTAATAAATGCGGGTGTAGTTTAATGGCAAAACTTGAGCTTCCCAAGCTTACGTCGAGGGTTCGATTCCCTTCACCCGCTCCATAAATCGGGCTCC
>JBGULF010000068.1:0-3409 GCA_045115935.1 Anaerovoracaceae bacterium | reverse complement strand
CACTTATAAGATCGCAAGCATAGATGCCGCCGAAGACGGAGAGCGGTACGAAGAGAGCATCAAGAAGATGACCGAAGGCTTCCCGGGACTCTACGAGATGTATTTTGCAGGCGACAGTATTGACGAAAAAGTCAGAAAAGAAGCGATCAACGATTACGTACTCAGCAACGGACTCGGCATTGATTATTACAAAGACTACGGCTGGGATCCTGTGCCACTCAATTAACGGAATATCATCCGAAAAGGCGCCTGCCGCTCATCGATGCGGCAAGCGCCTTTTTCTTGTTAC
This sequence comes from Anaerovoracaceae bacterium, assembly GCA_045115935.1. Taxonomy (GTDB): domain Bacteria; phylum Bacillota; class Clostridia; order Peptostreptococcales; family Anaerovoracaceae; genus Crickella. The sequence continues at coordinate 3,120 of JBGULF010000068.1, read as the reverse complement.
CCTTTTCTACGAATAAAGCTCATCCCACAGAGTATTTTCATATCCTGCGCATGTCAGGAAGATGCTTTTCAGATACTCTGCCATAATGCTGCTGTTGCTAAACGCACTTTTTAACTATACATCTCGTTCTAGTAACGAGGTCAATGCATTATATAAGATCCTCCTATCTCACACCTCACATTTTGGTGCTCCTGACCGGAGTTGAACCGGCAACTGAAGGATATGCTGTCCGTTCCTCTACCTAGTTGGGATACAGGAGCAAATGTACGACCACGGGAAAGGGAGGACGTCTGATGCGCCCTCCCTATCGCAAAATGAGCATTATGGAAAGATTTGTTTTAGCTTATTTTCTTCTCCTCAAGGTATTTGGCAAGATCATCCATAGCCATATCCCGAAGTTCTTTCGTAACATCCACATAGATATTCATTGTAGTGCTTATGTCTGAGTGCCCAAGCAACCCCTGAATGACTTTAATATTCATTCCGGATTCGCACAGACGAGTCGCATATGTGTGCCTGAACGAGTGGCAACTGATCCTCGGCAGAAGCAACGGCATATCGTCGCCCTCATGGTTTTCCCACACTTTCTCGTTGCAATCTACCATGATCCTTCTGAGAGCCTTGTTGATGACCCCCAGATTCAGAACTTCACCAAATCTGTTACAGAACACGAAGTCCTGATACCCGTCAATAATACTCTTACAGTACAGACCGCTCTCCTCTTGATTGCGCTTTTCCTCCAGAAATGCCTCTTTGACTGAGTCGAGCATTGGTATTGTTCGAATGCTGCTCGGTGTTTTAGGAGTATTTATGGCATATGTCTGTTTATGATTCCTGTTATAGAATACCAGCGTGTGATTCACATCGATGGTACCGTTCTCAAGATCCACATCCTTCCAGCGCAGGCCCGTTACCTCTCCGGCCCTCATACCCGTTCCAAGCATGACTGTGATTATCGGTCTCCAATGTTTGAACATTTCACTCTCGTCCAGATATGACATAAGCAGTCTCTGCTGTTCAACGGTAAGTGCCATTCTTTTGTCGCTGTCGTAATTATGTGACAGTTTGAGTTCCTTGAGAGCATTATCTGAAGGGTTGATACGGATATAATTGTCATCAACCGCTACCTGGAGCACCTGATGCAGAACAGTCTGTATATTATCTGCTGTGGACAGCTTTACACCATCTATCTCTAGAACACGGTTATAGAACCGCTTTATATCTGACTTCTTTATACTTGATACCTTCTCCCTCCCAAGAGCCGGAGAAACAAATTGTCTATACATATACTTATAGTTGTTATACGTATTGTCCTTCAGTCCTCTTTTAGTATCACACCAGACGTTGAAGAAGTCGTCGAGTTTGGCTGAGTTGTTGCTGATCTTGATGCCTGCATGTCTGTCTGATACCAGCTGGTCTTCCAGTTTACGCAGACCCTCAAGAGTGGATGAGTAAAGAGACTGTCTCTTGCCACGGATCTGATACCTGTATTCGTATGTCCCGTCATTACGCTGCCGCTCACCTGTCTTGAGCAGGCGGCCTTTATCGTCTTTTCTTTTCGCTGCCATAGCTGCCTCCATTTCCGGATATCATTTATACTGAGAACTGTGAATCTAGGAATTCTGCAAAGCGTTCTCTCTTTATCAGTCTGCGTGTGCCATTCCACACCACATATTCGCAGTCGTCGTCTGATGTAAGAGCACTGAGCTTAGGATAACCCATGTTAAAGTAGATTGAAGCTTCCTGCATGGTCAGCAAACTCTTTTCCCAAATCGGGCACTCCTTGCCATCAACATGGTACACTCTTGTTTTCTCCTGCTGTTCCATATCCTGGCCAGCAGCTTTTTTTGAATCTCTCTGCTTCTCTGCAGCTTTGCTACTCATCTCACTTATTCTATCGAGCAGTTCATCATACTGTCTGTCGGAAATCAGTCCATCCTCTCTGAGTGAAGAAAGGCATGCTATTTTTATGCTCTGCATGATCGTATTCTCAAAACTATTATCTGCCATTGTAGTATTCTCCTTATCTTTTCATTAGACTTGTCCTGATCAGTGACACGCTTCCCGTGTCACTGATTTAGCCACTGTTGTGGCATACCTGCAATGATGCAGGACTTAAATCGACATTCTTGACTTTCTGCCATGACCGTGCTGACAGCACGACTCACATCCATATCTTTATCTGCGCCTCCGCGGATTTTATATATCCCCCAAGGAGATCCATGGACATGTTCATCTCTATCGAGATATCCAGGAGCGTCTTATCCTCGAGGAAGAACTTCTTCACTATCTCCTGCTCCTTCGGCATCATATATCTGAGTGCATCCTCCATATTCCTGTGGCCTGCTCCGCCGATCCACTCATCACCAACAGGTCCTTTGAGCCTTTTGGTTGCCACTCTCTTGAGGATGGTATCCATTATCGGATCCATATCGTTATTTTCATCGTGTACATATCCTGTCGTTTCGATCATTTCCTTCACCATATCCTTTCTTACTTCATGCCCTGGCAGTACATCGCCGGGCTGCGTTTGACTTCTTCTTTGTACTGATTCTGTTTTTTCCATTCGGCGAAAGCTTTCATCTTTTCTTTCTTTTCCTCTTCCTTAATCTCCTTGCTCTCTTTCGTCTTGCCAAGAGCAAGAGCTTTTTTGAGTCCTCTGTCGACCCGATTCATGGTTGCTAGATCCAGCTGCCCTCTCTTCTCGAGCATCCTGCTCTTGTCGGCTGTCCGGAGCTGCTCCGCCAGAACCATCGACTTCTTTTCCAGACCAATTACGCCAGGAAGATTTATATGATATTGCTTTCCCCGCTTGTCGAGCTGACTGGTTATGAAAGCTATTATGACTTCGGGAGAGTAATCGTTTATCTCATCGCAGCTCACGATCAGGATCGGGCGGTTGCCCTGCTGTTCGCTGCCGGCGATATTGAGCTCTCCTATGTCATATATCTCGCCTCTGCGGAAAACTCTTTCTTCTGAATTGATTAGTTCCATTTCTCCTCCAGTTTCTGTGATACTGAATACACAGTTTCCCCTTAGAATGAAAAATTAAAACCGAGTTCTGAAACAAAAAAACATCAAAAAAGATCTTGTTTACTGTTGCAACGGCGTTTGGTACCT
>JBGULF010000067.1:0-12298 GCA_045115935.1 Anaerovoracaceae bacterium | reverse complement strand
TCTATTCGGCGCGTCTTAAGACGCTTGCAAGCATTATGCCCTTTTAGGGCTAGTGCATACCACCAGTTTAACTGGTGGTTATGATTGATACAGGAATTTGCTATAATTATTGCGTTTTAAGGGTTTGAAGGTTTTTCTGACTTGTACTTATACTACACTCAAAACGTCAGGGACGAAGATTGATTGAAGGACATAGGGGAGAAAACACATGCAAATAGACATTAACGATTCGGAACTTGAAGAAAAAATCGTCAGACTTGCAAAACCGGTGAGGAAAGGCATCCTGCGCATTCTTTTCAGCAGGTTTTTCGTGATTGGCATCCTTCTTATAGCGCAGGTCGCGCTGATGTTTGCAGTATATTTCTGGTTTGCTGAACAGCTGCCATTACTGCTGCATATACAGTGGGTATTCGCGTTTGTAATGATCATCTATCTGTTCAACTGCAATATGGATTCGTCCGCAAAGCTGACGTGGATGCTCATCATATCCATACTGCCTCCGCTGGGAGCCGCACTGCTTCTCTGGACACAGGCGAACATCGGACACAGAAAGACGACGCAGTTTGCAAAGGAGCAGATAGAGAATACGAAGAATGCGCTGGAACAGTCTGAGGACGTATTCACACAGGTGGAGCACGACGGTTCCGGTACTGATGACCTGAGCAAGTATCTGAGCAGAAGCGGATGCTTCCCGCTGTATGGCGGCACCAAAGTGACATACTTCGATCTTGGAGAGCTTAAATTCAAGGCGATGCTCGAACAGCTGGAAAAAGCTGAAAAGTTCATCTTCATGGAGTATTTCATAGTCGAAGAAGGCTACATGTGGGGACGCATTCTTGATGTGCTGACCAGAAAGGCAAAGGAAGGTGTTGAAGTACGGGTCATGTATGACGGAATGTGCGAGATGTCCACACTCCCGGCCGACTACTGGAAACTGCTCGAAGCTGAGGGCATACATGCCAAAGCCTTCGCACCGATAATACCTGTAGTATCTTCGCACTACAATTACCGTGACCACCGCAAGATACTCGTGATCGACGGAAAGGTCGCTTTCAACGGCGGAGTCAACCTGGCAGATGAATATATCAATAAGAAAGAGAGATTCGGCCACTGGAAGGATACTGCAGTGATGCTTGAGGGTGATGCAGTAAGAAGCTTCACTCTGATGTTCCTTCAGATGTGGAATCTCGGAAACAAGGAACCTGATTATGAGACCTGGCTGTCTGCACCATGCGATGAGCCTGAGGATGCATCGGGTTATGTCATGCCGTACGCCGACTGTCCGCTCGATGAATATAAAGCGGGCGAATCGGTCTACATCGACATGCTTAACAGAGCAACGGAGTACGTGCATATAATGACCCCGTACCTCATACTTGACGGAGAACTTCTGACTGCTCTGAGCTTTGCTGCACAGAGAGGGGTAGACGTTAAGATCATCATGCCGGGGATCCCGGACAAGAAAATGGCGTATGCGCTGGCAAAGACGCACTACAAAGCTCTGGTCGAAGCTGGCGTGAAGGTGTTTGAATACACGCCGGGCTTCGTGCATGCCAAGGTATTCGTAAGTGACGATAAGAAGGCGATAGTCGGCACGATCAATCTGGACTACAGGAGCCTGTACCATCACTTCGAATGCGCGACTTACATGTATAAGGTCGACTGTATCCCGGAAATCGAAAAGGACTTCCAGAATACACTTGCCGCGTGCAGGGAAGTGACTGAAGAAAGCATTAAGAATGAGAAGTTATACTACAAACTGGTCGGTCCGCTGGCCAAGATGATCTCACCGCTGATGTAATAACTTAAATCCAAAGGCAGCCGGAGGACCATGGTTTATATTTACGATGTTATTGCAGGACTGAGCGTATTTCCGTTTATTGCGGCTTTGTTTACGCTGCCGTATGTGATGGTCCAGTACCATAAATACGGGTCGGTCTCAAAATACAGGACTCTTATCATTTACAGCTTTATCCTGTACATGCTGATAGCTTACTTCATGGTGATCCTTCCGCTGCCTGACCGGGCATCGACTGTCGGCAATACAATACAGGATCACCTCAATCTCATACCATTCAGGCAGATCTGGCTGTACTGGCACGATAAGGTGTTAAGCCTGGAGACCCTGAAGGCGTACCTGAAGAGCATGGCTCTCTGGCAGCTCCTGTTCAACATATTGCTGACAGTTCCTTTCGGTGTTTACATGCACTATTACTTCAGGCAGAGCCTGAAGCGCACCGTACTGTTTTCGTTCCTGCTGAGCCTGTTTTACGAGACGAGCCAGCTGACAGCGCTTTTCGGTATCTATCCGGGTCCGTACAGGCTTGCTGATGTTGAGGACCTGATTTGCAACACGATGGGAGGCGCGATCGGTTTCCAGTTCGCATACCTGTTCAACATCATGCTGCCGAGCCGTGCAGAGATCGATGAGTACTGCCGTGAGAGAGGAAAGATCATCTCAGGCATGCGCAGGTTCTGGGCGGTCCTGTTCGACTATGTGATCTGCGCGATACTGCTCATGTTCCTGAACGGTGCGCTGATCGTCCTTATACCCGGCTTCAAGGCTTATACCAACTACGTCCTGACATATCACTGGACATTCTTCTGCATCTTCTCACTTATGCAGGTGCTGCTGAGCCGGGGCTACACTTTAGGCCACGCGATATGCAGGATGATCCTTGTGTCAAAAGACGGAAGCGCAGCCACGGCGGCACAGATCGTAAAACGCTACTTCTTTCTGTGGCTTTTTACAGACTTTCCGCTTATAATAGCCGAATTGCTGAATAACGGGCAGTCCGGAACAACTATTGATATTGTAATAATACTGCTGTTTGCTGCTTCAAGGCTCTACTTCGTGATCTACTTCATCAAGGAAGCCGTGCTGAAAGGCGAAAGGCCGATGGCACATGACAAGCTCAGCGGTACAGTATACATGGCGGCAGAGATACCGCCGGAAACCGGTCAGGAGGACAGGTAATGAATCGCAAGCTGATATTTCTCGACGTAGACGGAACATTTACAGCTCCGGGAGGCTATATACCGCCGGAAAGCGCGGTCAGGGCTGTAAAAAGAGCGCGTGAGCTCGGACACAAGGTGTTCCTGTGCTCCGGACGCAACTACGGCATGCTTGAGCCTCTTCATAAATACGGATTCGACGGCGGCATTGCGAGCTGCGGCGGATATATTTATGCGGGCGACAAAGTGATATATGACTGCCCGCTGACAGAAGATCAGAAGGAAAAGGTGATAAGCCTGCTGTCCGGCGAAGGCGTATTCCTTTCTATTGAGGGCAAAGACTATGCTTACAGCGATGAGCGCGCGAAGGATTATCTCAAGCAGGCAGATAAAAGGAATTACTATCTGCTCAGCATGATCGAAGCCGTCTGGGTCGGACTCGGTCCGAAACCGCTGACAGAGTATGACGGATGCCCGCTGTATAAGGTCGTATATACCTGCGCTGACAGGGAGCAGCTGAAACCTGCGATCGAAGCGCTCGGGGATGAGCTGCAGTTCATCGTCCACGATTTCTCCGAACCGGGCTGCCTGTTCGGCGAGATCATCAACCGCAAGTTCGATAAGGGCAGCGCCGTGAAACGTACGGCAGAAGCTCTGGGCTTCGACATCGCCGATACGATCGGATTCGGTGACAGCCGCATAGACATAGAAATGATAGAAGCCGTAGGCACGAGCGTCTGCATGGAGAACGGAAGCGAGTTCCTCAAAGAGCGGAGCGACCTTATCTGCCCGTCTACGGATGATGACGGGATCGAATGGGCATTCCGCAAGCTGGGCCTCATATAGGCAGGCCCGGCCTCAAACAATAAACCAAAAGGATCTGCAACTGATGAAAGCATGCGTTTTTTCTGATTCACACGGCTATGCCGCCAATATGATATCTGCCATAGAGCTCGAGAAGCCTGATTTCTGCCTCTTCCTCGGAGACGGGGAAAGGGATCTGGCCAGGCTGGAGGAGAAGTTCCCTGATCTGCCGGTATATGCGGTAAGGGGAAACTGCGACTTCGGAACTGAGCTGAAGAATGTGCTTATATGCGTAGTCGACGGCGTCACTATATTCATGACGCACGGACACCTGTCGTATGTCAAGTATGAATACAATCTGGAGACGCTCGCGTCGCAGGCAAAGGAGGCCGGGGCAGACCTCGCGCTCTTCGGTCATACCCACAGCCAGCACATATCGGAATTCAACGGGGTCACGCTGCTGAATCCGGGTTCGATCGGCCGCGGATATTACCCGGCTTATGCAGTACTGAACATAGAGAACGGCAGGTTCAGCGCAGATCTTAAATCGATTTAAAAAGAAAATGAAGAGCCGACAACGACCGATAAATGGATACACTGAGGCTGTGTAAATTCACCATTTATACGCATACTGAAAGGCGGTTTGGAGTATAATAATAAACTGTAAGGGACGGATATTTCATTCGCAAAAATGGTATCATTTGTCTCTGGACGGAGGGTATGAAAATGACGATCGAGGTAAAAGAAAGAGGAAGCAGAGAGTTCTACAAGGAGTTCGTGAATGTCATGACGCAGTACAGGCAGCTCCTGTACAGACCTCAGGACAAGCTCAGGGATAACTTCAAAAGATACATCCTGCTTACGGTCGCAATGCTGCTTATCTGCCTTATGAGTCTGTATGGCGGCATCACCGGATCCTTTACCGTGACAAAGATCCTTACAACCGTGTTTGCCGGAGTGGCGGCAGTTGCAACAGCCGTCATCCTTGTCAGAATGTACAAGCTGGTCGACACTTATATTGCAGATGACCGTCCGTCAGTAGTTACGCTCGACGATAACGGTGTCGAGATCGAGAAGACCGGTGCGCAGGCCGTGAGACTGGTATGGGACAACGTGGCATTCGTAAGGTCATTTGTTGAGTCGACATGCTTCTTCTCAAAGGACCTGAGCGGGGTCGTCCTCGCCGTGAACAACGATTATAAAAAACAGATCATGGACTACATCAAGAACAACGAAAATATTGAGGTAATGGTAGTCAGGTAGGTGAATAGATAATGGACAAGAAGACTTTTAACGATAAAGATTTTGAATATACAATAGTTATGGATGCGAGCTATCTGAGCCCTGATGCAAGTGGAGCAAAGAAGCCTGAAGACAGCGCAGCCCCTGCAGAAGCACCGAACGCAGAATATGAGCTTCTGTATTACGATTATGAGAGAATGATCCTCAGGGATCCTACCGTGCTCGACAAGGACGATGCATATCCGCATACATATCAGTGGCGCGTGGGCGACAGATACGATCCGGGCAAGATCGCAGCTCTCGAAGAAGCCCTCAACAACATCTGCAGAATATCGGATACTGAGGCATACAAAAAGTATATTGAGGACATGAAAAACCGCAAGTTCAAGCCGGAGTCGTGGGACTGATCCGCGTCCGGACGGATTTGCTCATAAATAAATAGAGAGGGTCTCCGGTTACCTGAACCGGGGCCGCTTTTTAATGCCATACGGCAGAAAAAACATCATGAAAGGGGTCATACAGAAATGGCTGATCTTGAAATGCTTAAAAAGGACTATGCAGAACTGGTCGTAAGATCAGGTATAAACATACAGAAAGGGCAGAGGCTGCAGATCACGAGCGAGATCGAATGTGCAGACTTTGTAAGGCTTTGTGCTGATGCGGCATACGATGCGGGATGCAGGGAAGTGCTGTTCCGCTGGCGCGATGACGAGCTTACGCGCATGAAGTATCTCAAGGCTGCGGACGAGGTGTTCGACAGCATCGATCAGTGGGACGTGGACCGCATGAACGGCCTGGCCGATGAGGGCTGCGCATTCCTCACAATCTATGCGGAAGATCCTGAAAGCATGAAGGGCGTCGATCCTGACCGCATCAGAAGAGCCCAGATAACAAGCGGCAAGGCGCTCGAGCATTACCGGCAGAAGATGATGAGCAGCGAGTGCTCATGGTGCGTCTGTTCCGTACCTTCAAAGGCATGGTCGAAGCTGGTGTTCCCTGAACTCGGCGAAGAGGAAGCTGTCGCAAGGATGTGGGAAGAGATCCTCGCATGCTGCAGAGTCGACGGCGGAGACGCGATCAGAAACTGGCAGGATCACATCGATGAGCTCAAGACGCACGTGGACATCCTGAACGATTACAACTTCAAAACACTGAGATATAGGAATTTGGCAGGCACGGACGTTACCGTCGATCTTCCGGAAGGCCACTACTGGGAAGGCGGATCGGAGAAGGACGCCACAGGAGTCATCTTCTCGCCAAACATGCCGACTGAAGAAGTGTTCACGCTCCCTGACAGAAACAGCATGAACGGCACCATCGTGTCCACAAAGCCGCTCAGCCACAACGGCACGGTCATCGAAGGCATCGTCTTCAAGGTGGAGAACGGAAAGATCGTGGAAGCTCACGCAGACAAGGGTGAGGACATCCTTAAGGACGCCATCTCGGTCGACGAGGGAGCTTCGTACTTCGGAGAGGTGGCACTCGTTCCTTACGACTCGCCGATCTCAAACAGCGGCGTGCTCTTCTTCAATACGCTGTTCGACGAGAACGCCTCATGCCACTTCGCGTTCGGCGAGGCATATCCGATGATCAAGGGTTCGGAGAACATGAGCAGGGATGAGCTCGAGGCTCACGGTGTAAATGTGTCGATGACACACGTCGACTTCATGGTCGGATCCGAAGACCTTGAGATCACCGGCATCACGCATGACGAAGAAGAGATAGCGGTATTCAGAAACGGCAATTTTGCATTTTAAGCTATAACGGACAGCTTCTGGTCACAGGTCAGAGGCTGTTTTTTCATAGGCACGCATGTGATAAAATTGTTAACGACAATACGGAAGAAAACAGAAGTGAGGGACTTATGACTTATAGAAATCCGCCTAGAAAACCCACGGCTTTAGCCGTGGGATGAGAGGCGGTAAAAGCTAAAAGAAAGGAGGACGCAAAATGCTTACCTATCGGTTCAGTCTGTACAAGTCGAAAAACGATAAGTATCTCGAAGCATATAACAGCATCGCATGCGAGATATGGAACCACTGTATCGCACTTGAAAGAAGATACTACCATCTGACGGGGAAACACATCTCCGGCAACAGACTGAAAACACATATTGCAAAGCTGAAGAAGCTTCCGAAGTATGCGCACTGGAAGAAACTGAACTCTCAGGCGATCCAGAATGTGGCAGAGCGTATCGACAGGTCGTACAAAGCGTTCTTCGATCACGTCAAGCAGAAGAAAAGCGGCCGCAAGTCGCCTCCGCACTTCCGTAAGAGAGAAAACTATAAGTCGTTCACCCTCAAGCAGACAGGTTATGCGATAAACGGCAATACGATTTATATCATGGGCAGAAGATACAAATTCTTCAAGTCCCGCGATATAGAAGGCAACATCAAAACGGTGACGGTGAAGAAGATGCCTACAGGCGACTGGAATCTCTTCATTACAACAGACCATGAGGCAAGGCGAAGCTATGCGCGAACAGGTGAAGCTGTCGGCATAGACTTCGGTTTCAAAGACTTTCTGGTCTTAAGTGACGGAACGAAGATACAGTCACCTGAATATCTGAAACAGTCATTGTCAGAGCTGAGGCGTCTGTCGAGGAACTTCTCTCTGAAGACGGAAGGCTCACGCAACTACGAGAAGGCGAAGCGGCAGCTGACGCGTCTGCATGAGCACATCGCTGCGCAGCGAAGAGACTATTTCTTCAAGCTGGCGAATGAGCTTTGCCGTAAGTACGACATCATCGGCGTCGAGGATCTGAACCTCAAAGGCATGCAGACACTTTGGGGACGCAAGGAGTCTGATCTTGCGTACGGCGAATTCGTACAGATACTCGAATACGTAGCAGCATCAGCCGGCAAGAAGGTCGTGAAGATCGACAGATGGGCTCCGTCTACCAAGACGTGTTCAGAGTGCGGATGCCATGTAGAGCTTTCGCTGAAAGACAGGTCATGGGTATGCCCGCACTGCGGCGCTATCCACGACAGGGACATCAACGCAGCGATAAACATACTGGAGCTCGCACTTGCGGCGTAAATACATCAACATTAAGCGATGAGGCGGGGCGTCGCCTCATATCAGAGGGAAGTAAGCCGCGCACGCATGGAACCCGTGGCGCGTTCCCAACGACGATAAGAATCCCACGGCTTTAGCCGTGTGGAGTACGTCAACTGTTATTCAACCCGCTGGCAAATAACTCAAAAGGGGAACAGGATGCCAGACAGTGAGATGCCGCAACGGGATCTGCGGATTCTGCCACAGCAGAGTCCTTAATGGAGAATACATAGAGGAGAAACAAAATGACCGTTTTCATTGCAGTTTATCTGATAGCTCTGTGCTGCTATTTCAAGACGAGAACGTCAGGCAATATAAAGCACAGGGCCATCAACAAATACTTCATGGCCACCATGTATCTTACGCTGGCCATCGTTACATTCATCGACAAGTATGAATTCGCGAGCTACCAGACGCTTCTCATGGCTGCCCTGATCTTTGCATGGCTGGGCGACATCTTCCTTGTTTTCGACTTCGGACGCGGGGGTGACTTCTTCCTGGCGGGCAACGTCTGCTTCACTATGTATGAGCAGATCGTGCTTGTAGACAAGGGCGGATACGGGTTCAGGAACTTCGCGTGGACCTTCGTAGTGGCCGGACTGATGCTGCTTGTGGTGATATTTGCTACCGGACGCTGGCCTGAGAGGATAAAGATGGGCAAGATGCGCTGGCCGATGATCTTCTATCTGTCGTCGATATTCATGCACGGAATCACGGGACTCGCGCTCATGACAATGATGAAGGGCACCAGCTACGCGATGATGGGTCTCGGCTCATTCCTCTTCATGATCTCGGATATCGACCTGAACGTTTACAGGTTCATGTTCAACAATAACAAGTGGCTCATCAGAGTCAACAGCCTTACATATTTCGTAGGTCTTCTTCTGATCGTACTGAGCACCGTATATGTATAGAGACGGATGGACCGCAGAACGCTCTGACAGGCAGGGAGGCACAGGATGTACAGAGAAAAAGTGATCATAGGCGAAGGAACCGAATATCCGCTCAACGGTCTGCTGACGATCCCGGACGGTTTTGAGGGACCATTCCCGGCTGTCGTCATGGTGCACGGATCGGGCGCGAGCAACATGGACGAAAAAGTCATCAGGCTCACGCCTTTCAAAGATCTGGCAGGCGGGCTTGCTGCGCACGGAATAGCATCATTGAGGTACGACAAGCGCACTTTTGTGCACGGCCGCAAGATGGTGAAAGCCAATGCAGCAGGCATGACTGTAAAAGAGGAGACGATAGACGACGTCCTGCTGGCGCTTGAGCTGCTCAGAAAAGACAGACGGATCGACAGTAACAACCTTTTCATTCTGGGCCACAGCATGGGCGCAATGCTCGCGCCGAGGATCGATGCCGAAGGCGGGAATGTCAAAGGTCTTATCATGATGGCCGGAACACCGCATCGCCTCGAAGATATAGTGATACGGCAGCTGAATCAGAGCCGCAGAGGCGGAGGTAATCCGGTGCTCAGACTTGTGACCGGCCTCGAAGCCAGGTATTTTGTGAAGAAGTTTGACGGCCTGTACGAACTGAGCGACGAGGAGGCGAAAAAGAAGAAATTCGCCGGCAACATATCGCTCTACTATTTCAAGGAAATGGGGCAGAAGACAGCCACGGATTATCTGCTTGAGAACAGCAAGCCTGTGCTCATAATGCAGGGCGGCAGGGACTTCCAGGTGCTTGCGGACGATGACTTCAGGGCATTCAAAGAGCAGCTCGCCGGCCGCGCAAATGTCACATACAAGCTGTATCCGGAGCTCGATCACGCCTTCGTAGACGCGATCTACGACGACATCCACAAGGCAACAAGCGAGTACAGCGTTGAGCGCCATATCGGAGAGGACGTGATCTCTGACATAGCGGAGTTCATACATGCACAGAAATAAACTATCAAAGGGAAAAGCAGTTGAAAAACAATAACGTACGACTCTACAATATCCTGCTTCCGCTGTGGCTGATCGTGTTTCTGCCCACTTACTTTTGGCTGATCCTGATCCCGCTGAATTACATCATCGACAGGGTGGTGCTGAAGTGGAGCCTAGGAGACATGCCGGACAGTGGCCTCTTCTGCAGAAAAAACACGTGGAAGATCTGCATCGCCGGATTCCTCAGCGATCTTGCGGGAGCCCTGATCCTGCTGGGCGTTTCGATCCCGGCATCAGAACTGGGTGAGAAGTTCTACGACATAGGCCATGCGATAATGTTCGATCCGTTTTCAGACTTTATAGGCTTGCTTATAGTAGCAGCGAGCATCGCGGTCTCCGCTGTCTGCATCTATTTCCTCGACAGATGGATACTGGGCAAGGCGGGACTCGAGCCGGAGCAGGTGAAGCGTGCGGCGATCAGGCTGGCGCTCATAACCGCGCCGTATCTGTATCTGTTCCCGTCGCGTCTGCTCTACGAGAGCGGATTATAGGGGGCCGATCACAACATAAGAAAGGGGACTCGTCATCGGGTGCGTCGCGGACGTCATGCTCAATCTCAGGCTGGTCTTCAAGGAGAAGGGCCAGCTGATCTTCCTGGTAAGCGACATCGTGCTCATACTCAACACTTTCGGGAGCGAGTTCAGGCAGAGCCTGCGCAACACAAACATATCGCTGTACTACGCCGGACAGCTGCTGATCGCATTCAGCCTGTCGCTTCTTGCGTAGCGTCAGCTTACAAATCTATTACTCAAAGGAAAGCTTAAAATGACCAAAATCTGCATCTTCGACCTGGATGGAACTCTGGCTTCAACTCAGGAGTCCATCGCAAGGCCTGTGAACATGACTCTGGCGCTCTACGGCCTGCCTGCGCAGCCTGTAGAAGCCTTCAATTACTTTGCCGGGGACGGCCTCAAAAATTCGCTGAAAAGGGCTCTGATCGCCTCAGGCGACAACGATGTTTCGCACCTCGAAGAGGGCCTGCCTAAGTGCCGCGCATGGATGAAGGAAGATCCCGTGTACCATGTGAAGCCTTACGACCACATGCTCTGGGCGCTTGAGGAACTGAAAAAACACGGTGTCAAAATCGCAGTCTTCAGCAACAAACCGCACGAAAGCGCCATAGACGTAGTAGAGACCATATTCGGCAAAGGCTTATTCGACCACATCCAGGGCCAGACCGACCTTATCCCGATAAAGCCTGATCCGTCCGGAGTATTTGAGATACTCGACAAGTTCGGAGTGGAAAAGGACGAGGTCCTGTATTTCGGCGACACCAACACCGACATGATGACCGCCCACAACGCCGGGGTCACGGCGGTAGGGGTCACCTGGGGATTCAGGCCGAGGGCCGAGCTCGAGGAATACGATGCTGACATCATAATAGACAGCGCAAAAGAGATCCCGGGACTAGCCGGGATATAAAGGGAGGACAAGAGATGACTTTAATGGAAGCGATAGACGCCAGGCATTCGGTGCGTGCATACAAGGACACGCCGGTCCCGCAGGATGTGCGCGACCAGCTGGACGCGTTCGTGAAAGAATGCAACGACGAGAGTGGGCTGAGCATCACAATTAAATATGATGATCCGGCCGGATTCGACTCCAGACTGGCGCACTACGGAAGCTTCAGCAATGTGAGCAACTACATAATCCTGAAAGGGAGCAAGCGCACGGATTTCGATTTCATATGCGGCTATTACGGCGAGAAGATCGTCCTGTTCGCGCAGCAGCTCGGACTCAACACCTGCTGGGCCGCCATGACTTTCAACAAGAAAAGGGTCAAAGAGCTTGTCCCTGCCGGAGAAAAGCTCTGCATGGTGATCTCGCTTGGCTATGGAGAAACGCAGGGTCGTGAACACAAGAGCAAAAGCATGTACGATGTGATCGACGTAAAGGGCGGCATGCCGGAATGGTTCGTGGCAGGAGTGGAGTCCGCCCTGAAGGCACCGACAGCCGTGAACCAGCAGAAATTCTGCTTCATGCTTGAGAACGACGAGCCATCGGTGAAAGTCAAGGGACTCGGCACATTCACCAAGGTGGACCTGGGGATAGTTGCATATCATTTCGAGGTAGCATCCGGCAGAAAGGTGAAAGCATAGCCCATCCCCTGAGAAACACAGGTTTGAGATTCTGAATGAATATTCAGAGGCGTCCGCGAGGGCGCCTTTTTACTGTCCGCTTTTCCGGACACATAAAGCTTTACAATGTAGATGTCGAAACCTTAGAATGAAAAATTAAAACCGAGTTCTGAAACAAAAAAACATCAAAAAAGATCTTGTTTACTGTTGCAACGGCGTTTGGTACCT
>JBGULF010000066.1:0-5583 GCA_045115935.1 Anaerovoracaceae bacterium | reverse complement strand
GAGAATCTCTCGGAAGTTGAATCAGCGATCTTGGTTCCCTGGACATCTGATCTGTAGACATAATCATCGAAAGTAAGAGCCATCTCGTTCTTATTGTCGTCAAAGCTGACGATCACACCATCTTCTCTGATGGTAAACATGTGCTCTGTCTTGTCTGTTCTCTGGTATGTCTCATTTGTCTTGGACTCGCGGATAGTGTAGG
The DNA here is from genome assembly GCA_045115935.1 of Anaerovoracaceae bacterium. Lineage (GTDB taxonomy): Bacteria > Bacillota > Clostridia > Peptostreptococcales > Anaerovoracaceae > Crickella. The sequence continues at coordinate 5,381 of JBGULF010000066.1, read as the reverse complement.
TTCCGTATGGAAGGTCATCTGCCAGAGTCTCAGCAGTATATGCCTTCTTTTCTTCGTTCCAGTGGACTGTGATCTTGCCAACGTCCTTGCCGGAAGGGATCCTCTTGATCTCTTCGCTTTCAAAGAGATCCTTCTTGGATTCGAGCTTCTTCCAGTCGACCTTGTCAGTCTTGTTATCGAGATCCTTGCGGACTACTACGTCTCTTCCGGAAACGTTCTTGATGGTCATCACGATGTCATCAAGTCTTGCTCCTCCGAGAGCCTCGGACTTTACGAGCTCTTTATCTCTCTTGATGATCTGTACGCCGCCTCTCTCTACTGCTTCTCTTACCTTGTCTTCAGTCAGGTCAATGATCTTTCCGTCCTCACGGATAGTGAATGCTCTGGACCACTCAGTGTTCAGAAGATATCCCTTGGAAGGCTTAGTTTCCTTTACAAGATATGATCCGTAAGGGAGTGCGTGCGCATCCGAGGTCGCGATGCCATCAGCATTTGTAGTGATCGTGAGAGCTGCTCCGCCCTTTTCGATCTCCTTACCGCCAATCATGATTGTTTCCTTTGACTGGTTGTAGATAGTGAATTCAGCACCAGCGAGTGTTGCATCACCCTGGGCATAATTGGTATCCAGATCGTTATCGATCTTGGCTACCTTGACTCCGCCACGCTTGATCGTGTCATTTCCTTTGATAGATTCGTTATAGGTCTTAACATGGAGGTTGTCTGTTCCATCCTCAGTGATGGTTACCTCAAGGATCTCATCATTGACAAGATAACCTTCCGGTGCCTTGACCTCCTGAATCAGATATGTTCCCAGTGGATAGCATACCTTTCCGTCCTTGTCCTTATACAGGGAATCACTGGAATAACCGGATGCAAATGTCGGGTTCTGTCCATCGATCTTACCGTGCTCATCAGTTACAAAATGCCATGTCCTTACAGGAGCGTCTGCCTTTGCTGCCTTGAGGAGCACTTCCTGATTCTTGAGTCTGTCGTAATACTCGAACTTATATACAGCGCCCTTAAGTGTCGCATCACCCTCACCGTGATCATGCGGATAGCCTACAGGATTCTTTGTCAGCAGGAGCTGCACAAGATCAGTGATAGGTTCATCCTTCGCAGTGAATGTGGTAGTCTCTTCGGACACGACTTTCACTGAATATGTCTCGTCATCCTTAGCATATCCCGGAGGTGCATAAGTCTCTTTCACCGTGTACTTGCCCTCCAGGAGCTCGATAGTGTTGCTCTCGCCATTGGCTTTAAGAGTGAGAGTACCCGCTGCTTTATTTGAGCTGTCATATACCGTGTACTCGGCTCCTTCGATAGAATAGCAGCTGTTGCCGTCTGTGATCGAGGTCCTGTTCGATACCTTTTTCATGGTCAGATATCCCGGAGCTTCAAGATAGCCGACTATCATGTCCTGTACTCCGGACATATAGCAGATGAACACCTTGAAGCTGTCAGGGACAGCATCATCCTTTGAACTGTCCGCCTTCCACAGAGCATCGCCCAGCTTCTTGGCTTTGGTCCACACATCGCCGAGTCCGGATGCATGTGTACCTCCCCAAGTGGCCATGTCGGATGGCCTGCCTGCATAGACATAAGACAGAGCCATGTGGGCGATTCCCCAGTCCTTGCTGAAATCTCCTGTGTAATAGTCGCCCTTAATGTTCTTGATGTTCTTGTCATAACCTGGATAGGAAGGCGAATAGTAGACGATATTCCTGAGGGCGTTCCACTTGCCCTTGTCGTCCTCATCCGTGACGACTTTATCTACCGTCACCGTTCCTGTAGGAGGTGAATTCTTCGCCGGCTGCACGCAGTATGAATATCTGCTGCCGAGGTCATCACCAAGGTCACACTTTCTTGAATTGCTGTATCCTCCATCGCCGGATCCATATCTGATCTGGCCTCCGTCGGTCACAGTATACTTGCTGCCGACCTTGCCGCCGAATGCTGATGCTTCCTGGGTCGCGATCGGGATCACTGAGCCGAGCACCATGATCAGGGCAAGTGTCATTGTGAGCATTCGCTTGAATGCATCGATAAACTTATTATCTGTCATTGCTTCTCCTTTCTGCTAAATGCACATGAATGCGAGGATGATCACCGGCAGGCTGAGAACTACGCAGATCCCTGTCAGGATCCAGCTGAGCCGGTTGGCTGCCTTCTCGCTGAGATAGAGCTGCATTCCTGTCTCATCCGTGCACATGATTACCTCGTCATTCGGTTTGTTATCTTTGGTTTTCGTCATTGATCGTCCTTTCCCGCAAATCCGAGCATGAAAAAAGGCGCCCTGGTCATTTCTGACTAGAGCGCCTTATGTGCTGCGATATTGCGATTATTATTAATATATTATGTTATGTGATACTTATCTCTTCTTCGGGTAGTAACAGGTAGTTCTAGAGGAGGGGTTACAGGGGAGGAGATGTGTAATTGTGTCCACAATGAAATAGTCATTTAGTATATGCGGAACACATTATCTCGCTTCATCTCTCGTTTTCTGCCGATCCCGATGTCTCCCATAGTATTCCATAGCTGCGGCAATATAGTCCTCACGCTTGGATATAGGGAGATCCGGTGGGAATAGTCTGCTGAATCTATCTCCCCTAAGGACTATTCTCTCCTTCTGATTTGGTTTCTCCTCCAGCATGATTGCTTCAATGGATTCAGGTGTGAGTTTTCCTTCCTCTGCCATCCTCCGCATACGTTTCGCTTGAGTGTGTGATGGCGTGCACTGCTCGATCTCCATGCATTCCCATATATGCCCCTGCTTCAGCCTTGGAATATATGAGAGCTCTACTGCAGGTCTGAGTGCAATCACTCCGTCATCAACCATATCCAGTATCTCAGGGATTAGTTCAGTAAGGCGGATATATCTTCTGATCTGGTCCTTGCTCTCTCCCACTTGCTCTCCAAGTTCCACATCTGATCTACCTAAATTAGTCGCCACTGGCGACGCATTTTTTGGCCTTCCCACCTGTCGCTTCATCGCATCAAGTTTCATCTTATATGCGAAGGCTTTCTCACTTGGCAGGATCTTTGATCTCTGGAAATTGGCATCCACCATGAATATCGTGGCTTCATCCCGGCTCATCTCTACTATCTCACATCTGAGCGTCGGAATACCCGCGATCTGACAGGCCCTCAGTCTCCTGTGTCCGGACAGCAGCTCATACCTTCCGTCTTCCTTCTTTCGTACTGTGGCCGGTGTAAGGATCCCATTTGTTTTGATTGACTCCGCGAGGTTCATCATATCCTCATCGTCCAGAACCTTAAATGGATGATCTGGGAACGGATCTATTTCCTCAAGCGGTATCTCATATATCCTCTTGAGCTTCGCATCATCTCTTTCTTCCTGGGATGAAAACAGCTCATCGAGTGATGGAAGTCTCATCTCTACGCTTTTCTCGTTCGCCAATTCTCATCACCTCTTTCGTCAATTCCTCATATGCCTTTGCAGGCTTCGAATCACTGTCATATGCATAGATACTCTGACCTGCTTTTGAAGCTTCTGCCGCTTTTACTGCAACAGGTATCTGTGTATCGAAGATCCTGATCTTCATCCCGTACTTCATCCTTATTGTGTCTATGACTTCCTTCGCAAGGTTTGTGCGGTTGTCAACGAGAGTCATGACAATGCCTCCGATCCTGAGCTTATCGTTGGTATGGTTCCTGACCATATCTATGCTCCTCATCAGCTGTGTCATGCCCTTAGCAGGCAAAAATTGCGCCTGTACGGGGATTATTACACTGTCGGCAGCCGTCAGGGCATTTATGGTTATCATGCCGAGAGAAGGCATACAATCGATCAGGATATAGTCGTAATCGTTTTTCACACTCTTCAGAAGATTCGACAGCACCTTTTCTCTGCTCATTGCATTAACCAGCTGACTCTCCATAGACGACAGGTCAAGATTGGAAGGGATCAGGTCGACTCCTTCAGGATGATGGATTATTGTATCCCGCACTGCCGGTCTGTATTCCTGTGTAGCAAGATACATCAGTCTCCCAAGCGAGTTTTCAAGTGCATCTCCGTTCCATCCGAGTGATGCAGTCAAATCGCTTTGAGGATCGGCATCCACAAGGAGAACTCTCTTTCCCTGGCGAGCTAAACCAACGCCCAGATTCAGAGTAGTCGTTGTCTTGCCTACTCCTCCCTTCTGATTGCATATTGCTATAGTCTTTGCCATCAATCCACCTCCCTCACCGGTATCCTGATAACAGCCGAGCATTCTTCATCACCGCAGTTTTCAATCATTGAGTTTATCCTGAACCATTCGAAGACGTCCTGATCAGAAAGCGTATCCTGAAAGCGCCAGTATATCGATTCTTCATACTCTTCACATTCTTTCAGAAGGTCCAGTTCCTCTGCTGCATGGACCATACCTTTTATTAGGAACATTTCCTGAAGCATGCCGACCAGTGCATCTGCATCGCTCGCCTGAAGCCTCCTGACTATCTGCTTCGCGATACCCATGTCCAACCCGTCGATCATTTCAGAGAATCTCTCTGCGGTGGCTTCCGCAAGATGGTCTGCGATATTGTACGCAAGTCTTCCGGCCTCCGATAGTTCAGATTTCTCTTCATCTTCCCCTGCATCATCATTCTCGTTCCTACCCTGGCTGATAGCTTCATTGAGATCTTCTGCGATTTTCTTTTCCTCATCAGTAATTCCCGTATCTTTTTCCTTCAGTATATTGAACATAATCGATCCTTTCTCCGGTAATTCCGGCAGTAACAAAAAACTCCGCGCCTCATTGCACGGAGCTATGTATTCAGCCGGAGTACGGCAGGAGAAATCGTTAGTCCACGAACTTAATAAGAAGGTCATCTATTGCATCGGTGTATCGGCCTTCAGCAAGAAGCTGATTCTTAAACTCAACAAGAGCCATAACTATTATCCTGACCTCATCATAAGTAAATTTAAATTTCGGTTTGAACATCAGTCTCACCTCTTTCTGTATTCCCTGGCAGGTTTCTTTCATATTTGCTTTACGACTTGATTATAAATATGGTAACCATGGACCGACAATTGTATAAAGTCGTGGGTTCGATTCCCTAGTCTCTTTAAGGGAATCGAAGTTGATCCTTACCCCTTGAAAAACAGGCATTCTTAAAAATGAGCGAAATATAACTTCGCTTCTGTAGACCCGCACGGGACATCCCACCATTTTTACCCCAACGGCATGGACCAGTATGGACTTTTATGGACTTCGGTGGACTTTCCTCGAAACTCTCAAATACAGCAAAATCAAGGAATCTAAGCAAAATAAAGGACTCCGTGGGTATGTCTCGGAGCCCGATTTATGGAGCGGGTGAAGGGAATCGAACCCTCGACGTAAGCTTGGGAAGCTCAAGTTTTGCCATTAAACTACACCCGC
>JBGULF010000065.1:0-3492 GCA_045115935.1 Anaerovoracaceae bacterium | reverse complement strand
CCCTGTATAAAGAGCCGAAGTCGACGACATCATGACCAGGATCATCGTCAGCAGTATGCAGATCGACGCGAGCCCTGCTCCGTTTCTTTTCATCCTGTATGCCATCGATGAAACCGAGACAAAATGGTTCGTTTGGTAATAGTAATTCTTATTCTTCTGCAGCATCCTGCACAGGATCACCGAGCCGGCGATCAGCAACAGATACGTTCCGATCATGATCAGGACCACGGCTGCAAAGAACCACATGAGCGCTGCCATCGGCTGCTCGATCCTGAGCGCAACGTAATAGCCTGCTCCGAGTAAAACAATTCCAAGGCATCCAACAGCCCAATTCGATCTGGGAGGCTTTTCTCCTGCTCGATCGGCAGTCACAAGCTCGATAGGACTCGCAAAGCCGATCTGCCTGATCGAATTGAGGAATATCAGCACAAAGATACCGGTGTACGTCGCGATCGTCATCATCACTGAACCGGCAGGGATTGAAAAAGTATACCTCACCGGTATTTCGATCATCTTTGTAAATCCCAATTCCGCCAGCTTGGAAAGGCCGATGCCTGCGGCCAGACCTCCGCCCAGCGCCATTGCCCATGTAATGATCGTCTCGTGAATAAGGACCCTTCCCAGGTTGAATCTGTTCATGCCGAGTATGCTGTAGAGCCCAAATTCCTTCTTTCTCCCTTTTATAAGTGTTGACTGCGTATAGAGAAGAAAGATCGTCCCGAACAGCGTCATGATGTATGTACCCATCTGCATCATATCCGATGCAGTGTGACCGCCCGGCATTCCATCCATGATCCCTGAGTTCCCGAGGAAGTGGAGAATGTAATATACTGCGACCATCATAATGCATGTCACAAGATAAGGCACATACAGCCTTCCGTTCTTCTTCATTCCCGATACAGCGAGACTCATATAAAAGCCTGCCTTCACCGTCTCTCACCTCCCTGCGCCAGAAGCGTAAGCGTATCGCTGATCTTCTGATACATCTGCTGATCCGTCGCTTCCCCCTTGTAGATCTGATGGAAAACTACGCCGTCCCTGATGAACATCACCCGCGACGCCCTGCTTGCCGCCTTGGCGGAATGTGTGACCATCAAAATAGTGTGGCCCATATGATTTACCTTCGCGAAAAGGTCAAGCAGTTCGTCTGATGATTTGGAGTCAAGGGCTCCGGTAGGCTCATCCGCCAATATGATGCGGGGATCCGTGATCAGCGCTCTCGCAACTGCCGCCCTTTGCTTTTGTCCGCCGGATACTTCGTAGGGGTACTTCTTGAGCAGTTCACTGATGCCCAGCGGAGCCGCCAGCGCATCAAGGCGTCTCTGCATTTCTGACGGCTTCATTCCGGACAGGACGAGCGGAAGATAGATGTTGTCTTCAAGTGTAAACGTATCAAGCAGGTTGAAATCCTGAAACACGAATCCCAGATTTTCACGGCGGAATCTCGCGATCTCGCTGTCCTTTACAGAATTGAGCTTCATTCCATCAAGTGTGACCGTGCCTTCCGTAGATTTATCCAGCGCGGCTATGATGTTTAGCAGGGTAGTCTTGCCGCTGCCCGATTCTCCCATGATCGCGACGTACTCGCCCTTTTCGACTGAGAAATTGACGTTTTTCAGCGCTTCTACAACTGCGCCTCCAAAGCGCGTCTTATAGATCTTCCTGATTCCCTTCGCTTCAAGCAGACTCATTGCTGTTATGACCTCCTGTTTTGAACTGATAAACACAGTATAAAAACAGAAGCAGATCCATTCCATTGAATCTGCTTACATACTTCTTACAATCATGTCACATTTGCGGCGGCGTATCCTTGTTCATTTGCGGCGGCGTATCCTCGTTCACTCCACGCCAAGATCATGCTTTCTCAGATCCAGTCTGACCGTAGTTCCTTCTCCCGGAACAGATTCGACGCTGATTCCGTGCCCGAGATTATCCGTGATCCTCTTACACAGGTAAAGGCCTATCCCGCTTGCTCTTTTGTCCCCGCGTCCGTTGAACCCGGTATATCCGTTTTCAAATATACGCGGAAGGTCTTCTGCGCAAATGCCGATGCCGGTATCCCTGATGCACAGAATACCTGTCTCATCCATGTATATTTTGACGCCGCCCTCCGACGTGTACTTTACAGCATTGGAGATGATCTGTTCTATGACAAAAGACAGCCATTTCTCATCTGTCAGGACAGTATACCCGGTCGGGGCGTAGTCAAGAGACAGCTTTTTAAGGATGAACTCTCTTGCGAACTTGCGGACCGCCGGCTTTATGATCTCATCAAGATCATACTCTCTGATCAGATAGTCTGTATCGTCCGAATCCAGCCTGAGGTATGTGAGGACCATCTCAACATACTCTTCGATCCTGTTCAGGTCTCCGCTGAGTCTCCGGGCTGTTTCCGTGTCCTCAGACTGCAGCGTCAGCCGCATCGCCGCAATAGGAGTCTTGATCTGGTGCGCCCATATAGTATAGTACTCCACCATATCGCTGAACTTTTCCGTTGCTCGCCTCGCTGATCGTTCTGCTTCATCTTCAAGGTCTGCGATGATCTTCTGATAATCTGACTCGATCTGATCCCCCGGAATCGGTCTCTCATTCCGTGTCAGCCTATTGTGGCGCATGTAGTATGTCAAAAAATCAAAAGCTGCAGCACCTATGCAGATCAGCAAACTGAGTGCCAGCGGATACAGGGTAACGATCACCGGCATATCGAACAGCAGATAAGAAGCCGAAAAAATACAGATGACAGCAATGCATACCGCGATTGCTTTGATTCGTGATCTCAGATAACTGTTGAAAAGCGACATCAGTCTGCCTCCAGAATGTACCCTACGCCGAATCTGGTCTTGATCAGATCCCTGATCCCGGCTTCTTTCAGGGTCTTGCGCAGTCTGCCGATATTGACCGTAAGAGTATTCTCATCGACAAAGGAGTCTGTTTCCCACAGAGCCTCCATCAGCTTCTCCCTGCTCACAACTTTGTTTTTATTCTGCATAAGTGTCAGCAGGATCCTGTACTCATTTCTGGAAAGAGGGATCTTTTCGCCGTTATAAACGAGAGTGTTCTCATCCGTATTCAGAACGGCTCCTGCCGCCTGCAGCGTAAATGGATCATGACTGTAATCATATGCCCTTCGAAGCAATGCCTGAACCTTTGCGACAAGCACGCTCTGATCAAACGGCTTCGGAATAAAGTCGTCCGCGCCCATATTCATGGCCATGATCATATTCATATTGTCTGCTGCGGAAGAAATAAATAAGATCGGAACAGAGCTGTTCTTACGGATCTCGGTGCACCAGTGGTAGCCGCTCATATACGGAAGCGTGATATCCATGATGACCAGATGCGGTTCATATCCTCTGATCTCTTCCATGACACGCCGGAAGTCCCTGATCTGACAAGCTTCCATGCCCCATCTTCCCAGGCATTCGCAGATGCCGTCCGCTATTCCTTTGTCATCTTCAACTACGATTATTCTATACATAGGCATATTTCCAA
>JBGULF010000064.1:0-10021 GCA_045115935.1 Anaerovoracaceae bacterium | reverse complement strand
GTCGAATTTGCGCCAGTACCACTGAAGGTATGCACCGGCGCCGTACTCCGCATGCATGGCTGAAGCGTTTGTGATGGTCAGCGGCCCCCTCTGGATCGTAACAGTGAGCACCGTGCTGAAGTAGTTGTTCTTGAAAAGAACGCCCCTGCTGCTGTCGATCCGCAGGACTGTAGCGTCTTCGCCTTTGAACTCCCCTGAGTCCATCCTCTGCTGCATATTGGCCACGGAAGAAGAGGCATCACTGACATCCTGCAGTACTTCGGAGAGTTTTTTACTCCCACCCAGGATGATATTGGTTCCGCCGATTCTGATCGAATCAGCTATGCCATCATTATCAGAGTCATAATATGCTATAAAAGCATTTTCACTCCCGATGTACTGCGGCCGTCCTGAGTCAAAAGATATGCTCTCACCGTAGGCTGCTACTCTTCTGCCAGTGTCATCATAGACATACACGCCATCATTGGCGATCAGTAATTTATAAGAAGCTCCTGCCAGCTGCACCCACAATCCCTCATTTGTTACAGATAAATGAGAGGCAATGAAGTTATCCAATGCCTGGTCAATCGACAGCTCATAGTAGTCGCTCAGAGCTTCAGCTTTGGGTTCTGCTACAGCAGTGTATGACTGGCTTACAGAATCATATACAAAGTATGTCTTATCCTCGTCAACGGCTGGATCCGACGTTTTTGTGTAGGTACCATGCCTTGTGATCCAGTCCAGGGTGCCGATCACATCCTGGACAACCGATAGTTGGGTAAGAGCACTGTTTGCATGGCTGTTAGCCTGTGCCGCAGCATTTCCAGCTTTGGCGGCTTCTCGTTCTGCAGTTTCTGCAGCATTCGCCGCAGCATCTGCTTTTCTCGATGCTTCTGATGCTGCCCTTCCTGCGCTTTCTGCGCTGTTCTGAGCCTCTTCTGCTGCCCTAGCCGCTGTTTCTGCGTCTCTTTCTGCCTGTTCAGCAGCCTTTCTGGCATTGACAGCTGCATTTCCTGCTGCAACCGCAATTTTCATTGCTTTCGCAACCGTTCCCTCGGACTGCATTTCATCCTGTAGTGCCGGTGCCTCGATCAGCACCTGTACTCCGCCATCATAGGTCATGTTAATATCCATGCAAGGCACGATATATTCATGTCCATCGAGATCAGTAACCTGTATCGTATCCCACGGCTCCAGTCTCGGGTCTCCAAGTGCAAGCGGAACCATTCCCGGCCGGTATTGTAGTCCAACTAGATTTGCCGCAAAAGACGGAAAGGCCTGCGATGTCATATATGCATTTGTGATTTCGATATTGATCGGATCCCCGGAAGTATAACTGACCTCCTCTGTCTCCTCTCCTTCTTCATCATAGCCTGCTTCCTTCGCAATAACTTTGATTCCTGTTATTCCCATATCAAAGTCTGCAAACGCCGGCCGCTCTGTCATAGCATCTTCCGTATATGAGGCTGTGACCTCTGTCGAATAATGCTTAATTATGACATCGCCCGCTGAGGTTTCTGTGGCATATCCACCTGTTACAGCTGCTAATACTGCCAAAGCATCTCTGCATGAAAGATTCTCCAGACTTCCTCCAACAGGAAGTGATGTATCAATATCTGCTGCAAACTGTACCAATACCCCCGTCAATGCAGTGATCTGTGCCGCAACAGCTGCCAGTGTCTTAGTCTGTGGCACGGTAAAGGCCATATTCATATATGCCGTAATCCTTCCCTGCGCCGCAAAGGTTGTCCTGCTGCTATTTGCGGATGGCTTTCCGACCCGGAAGATCCCTATCCTGATATACTCGTATGAGGGAGCGTTCAAGTCGCTGTTCGTCATAACGCCGATCTGCAGCTCCAATTCCCTGCCTTCCAAGGCTATTCCGCAGTTATCAATTGTAGCCTCAATGTATGAACAAAAAACAGCACCCGGAGCAAATTCCGAGGTGCCGCAGCTTCCTTTTCTGATCGTTACACTTCTAATGTTCCCTTCAATAACTTGTGATCCAGCAAGAAACCTGGAATGAAATGACCGGCTGTCTCTTCTAATGGCTTCCTGGAAAAGTACTGTGCTGTCAATCATATCCGCTCCTACTGCTGAATGATCGTAACATTCGCGCTTTTATAGTATGTTTTCCCTCCATATGTTCCAAGCAGGCTTCCTGAAATCGCACTTCTGTAAGAAGTGATCGTTTCTTCTTCTCCATCGATAGTAATGCCGAATGGATAAAACCCGCTCTTTAGATTATCTTTTAACAGCTCGTATTCATCCTTGGTCAATACGCCCCAGCTGATCTCTATCGTTTTCTTTTCTGCGATCACATCACCGATCATTTTACCGGTACTGGAGCGCCCTGTATTGGCGCTCCAAATGATCTCATCACTTGTGCCTATGTCGACCGGTGACGGCAGCAATACATTATTTGCCTTTATCGTTACCATGGCACCTCCTTACACGACGATCTCACATTTTCCCGTGGCTTTTGTATTCTGATTGATCAGACGTACAATTCTGTCCTTTACGCTTTTCCCATCGAGCTTTATATCGAGATCCATTGTCTCCAGGATCCTCAGGATCGCACGAAGAATCTCAACCACTTCGGTAATGTTTCCTCCGCTGGCAGAAGCAGCTGCCTGTCTTGCCAGCGATGCAAGCTCCGCCGTATCAGCTCTGATGGAGTCTGTGATCATAGCCAGATGTGGTGTTGCCCTGTCCTGACTGTAGAATCTGAGTCCGGATATAGCCTGCGCTACACCATGAGATACGCTGGCGACAATCTGGTCGTTATTCATGACCGCAGTACTGCCTTTGAGGGTACCGACAAGTTCCGGATTCCCGTTTTCACGGGCACGGAATATCTGGCCGCCCGGAGGATTGCCTCCGGAAGCGTAACTCTGAATAGGCTGCCATTTTCCACCTCTGTAGACACCGCCGTCTGCTCTTCCATGTAGCCAGCTGTTGAACTGGTTCCATTTACTTGAAACCCAGTCCCAGCCTGTAGTCACGAACCTCAGCGTCATTGTTACTGTTTTGCTGTAGAAATTCCGTGCAAGACCGGAAAGCGTATCGCGGATCTTGTCCCATGCGCCAGATGCATACGCAGTGAAAGTAGCTACCTTACTGCGGACATTATCATAGGTGGTCTTGGCATTCCGAGCAATCGTTGCCCACGGACCACTGGAGCTGGCGCTGTAGGTTGCAGACCTGTTTTTCACCCAGTTTTTCAGGTTAGAGGCCCACTGGATCAGAGTCTCCCATCTTCCCGCTGCCTTTGCAGTGAATGTTGCCGTCTTGCTCTTGATCTTGTTGACTACTGATGAGACATACCCCTTCAGCGTCTTCCAGGCACCTGTCGCAGTTGCCTTAAATGTGTAGGCCTTCGTCTTCGCTGCGTTCTGAAGGTTCGTTGTGGTAGTCTTGATCGTATCCCATGCAGTTCCAACAAGATTCCCTGAGATGCTGACTACTGCTTCTGCAGCTCCTCCAACAAATTCCTCTACCCAGCCTTTGACAGTTTCCCAACCTTCCTTGGCGAGCGACACCTTTGCTTCCACGTTTTCTGGCACTTTTTTTAGGTACTCAATAATATCCTTTACAAAATCAAGCGCTTCAGAAACGCCATCGGCAAATATCTTGAAAACTTCAGCCAGTGATGATATTGCATCAGCTGCAGTTCCGATTGCATCAATAAGCCCCGTGCCAAGCCCCTCGATAATAGGCGCGATAACAGGCATGATGTTTTTACTGATCCAATCTATTAATGGCCTCAGGATCGTGTCCCATAGCTTTCGGATGACATCAAACAGGCTGCCTATGGCAGATGCAACCGAGTCGAGCATAGGTCCGACCTGCTCTTCAAATACATCCTTGAACTTCCCAGATAATCTGTCCAGGACTGGCGCTACATTCTCATTGTATCCGTCGACCAGATTTCCAAAAACACCGCTCAACGTCCCGGCAAGATCTTCCATCAGAGGATGTACATGGTTATCGTAAATGCCCTGTACATTGCCCCAAGCTCTGTCCCACGCTTCAGAAATCGAGTCAAAGATCTCCCTGACTGGTCTGATTGTGTTTTCCAGCGCTGTTTTGATGCTTTCCTTGTTATCGACGAGCGGCGAAGTCATCCACTCCTGAATATCCCTGCCGAACTTTAGCGCTATTTCCTGAACACCAGAGAAGCCTGTGGCAAATATATCTATCAGATCTGCTGTGATCTGCTTTGCATCATCACTTCTGAATACCGTGAAGATATCCGCGATTGCTTCATAGTAGTCGCCCACCATGTCGCTGATTTCTGCCCCGATATCAAACATCGTGACCAGGTGCTCTTTGATCCTTTCAGAATTCTGTTCAAGGTAGAGTGCTATGCCTCCGGTTATGTTATCCACAACCGTTGCGCCGATCGATGCAAACGCTCCTGCTTTCTTTCCCAGACACCTTGCAAAGCTCTCTGAAAAGGCGTTTGCCGCTTCTAGGACATTGTCATCCGTGAAGATATCTTTAAGGCTGTCTCCTATACGGGATATGTTCTGCTCAACACTTTCGAATACGGATGTATCCCCGAAGGCCTCCCAGAACCCGGAGGTCATAATGTCTTTAAGAGACCTTAATTTATTCAGGACCTTATCTAAAGGACCGCCTTCTCCGGCTACGTCATATGCTGTATCCTTCAGTGCGCTGGAAGTATCTCCAAGCCCTCCTGCTCCTCCTCCGGCTCCGCTGCCGCCTGCTCCTCCCGATCCTCCTGATCCGGAAGATGCTGACGTATCGGAAAGCTTATTGATCTTGTCAAAAGATGACAGACTCCGTTCGATCTTCTTGGCAGCATCTGCAGCGTCATTGCCTGCTCCACTGGCCGCGTCCCCCACATTGTTGAGGCTGTCAGCTGCATCTCCTGCGCTCCCTCCGATATCATTCATCGCTTCGGAGAAAGTTGCGCCGGCGCCTGCTGCCATATCCGCAGATTCTTTTCCAAACAGGGAGAACACGAATGATTTAAAGGTGTTGGCAGCCTTGATCAATGCGCCCATGAAAGAATTGAGTGCTCTGATAGCTGGCGTAAATGCCGCTATAAGAACCTGCCCGATCACTGCGCTCAGCGATTCAAACTGTAGCCGAAGAAGCCTCACCTGATTCGCCCAGCTCCCGGATGTCCTGGAAAAGTCGCCTGATGCTGACGCCAGCTTGTCGAGCACAAACCTGTACCGCAATGCGACCTTTTCCTGCTCAGACATTTTGGCCGTGGTCCTGCCAAAACCATTTTCTAAAGCAAATTGGTCCAGTGCGGCCTGTGTCATCACCACGCCGAGTTCCTTCAGAGACTCAGTCTCTCCAGTGAATACAGACTTCAGCTTGGTGAATGCTTCTTCCTGATCTATGTTGTAAAAAGATGCTATGTCACCAGCGAGGCCTGTCAGGGCTGTGCTCATCTCATACGCATCTTTCTCAGCAAATCCAAACGCGGAACTCATCGCACCAAATGTGCCTGTGAAGCGTTTGGCCATAGTCTCTGAAAGGCCGAACTGTGCAGCGGCTCCCGTAGCAAATTCATCCACTGCGGAAGACATTCCTGTAAATGTCACATCTACTACGTTCTGTACCTCGGCAAGGTCGGAGCCAAGCTCAAGGCATTTCTTCGTAAAGTCAGCCAGCCCCTTAATGGAAAGCCCTGCTATGAGCATTTTGCCCATTCCGGAAAAAGACCCTTTCATCTTATCCTTGATCGATGAAGCTGCTTTGGTCATCCCAGACTGTGCATGCTTCTGGAAACCGCTCGCAAATCTTTTCCCGGATTCCTCACCGGCTTCTCTGCTTCTGTCTTTTACCGGCTTAAAGATCCTGTCACTCTTTCTGTCGGTACCTTTTCCCATGGCCTCAGCAGCCTTTTCGCCTGCTTTCTGTGCCTCTTTTTCGACCTCTTTGGCCTGCTCCTTCAGGTCTTCTGTGGCGAGCTCTATGCCAAGCTTTACTTTCCCAATCTCATTGGAGTCGCCGTTCTCGCCCATAAACTCACCGTCCTTTCCTCTTCAGAAAGGCAGGCTGGTTCAGCTGCTCATACGACGCTCATCCGTGCTCTTCACCTTATCGATAGTAACTTTTATAATCTCCCCGCATCTGGGGCACTTAATCTCTAATTTTCCGAATTCAATCTGCATCAGTGTCCTGCTGCACTTCGGACACATCAGCTTCCTCATCTTGTCCATTTGTGAGTCCTCCTGCCATATTGATGAAAGCATTCTTCATGGCTTCCAGGAACTCGTTCACATCCTGTTGTGGCATTGCCTTTGCTCTCCGGGTCCTCCACTTGAGGCGGATCTGCTGCATTTCTGGGGTGAAGTTTCTGAGCCTCTCAGCATCATCCTCTGCCCGGATGGCAATGATCCGTCCGAGCGGCGACTTGTTATCCAGCCCACTGAGATAGGCACTGAATTCTCTCCAGCTCATATTGCGGAGTTCCCGTACAAGGCGGATCCCGTACTGGGACTGGAAGCTCGCCACGATCAGCCCCCAGTCCTCATCAAGATCATAGTACGGGTCCGTTATTCCCCCGCAGGCTCATCCGGGTCATTCCCCATCGCAAGGTCCATGGCTGTCTCAAGCACAAGGATATAATCCTTCATCTTCAGCTTCAGGCCTTTGAGCTTTTCCATATCTTCTTCAGAAAGCATGATCTGGAACGCCTCCAGGGCTCCCTCGATCTCTCCCTTATTCTGTACAATGTCCATAAGCTTAAGGACATTCTCTGCATCAGACTTGATCGTAATCTCTACATCCTTGATCACCATGACGGGGTCCGCATCAAAATTCAGCTTTTCTGTAAGGTTATATTTCATCGTATCCTCCTTATATTTCTTGCAGCGCTTACATTATTCAGCCACCTGCCGAAGCTGCTGCCGTAACTGTGGGCTTTCCGTTGGACTGTACCTCGAAGGACAGCGGCGCCACGTTGGTGGAATCTGCGGAGCCAATATTGGTAACGTTGATCACCGCATCCGTGAACGTTACCACAGTTCCGTCCGGGAAAGTCCACTTGAAGTCCTTCTCTGCGTCGCGTCCGTTCTTCCAGGCAAGGCCGGCCACACAGTCATTTCCTGCGTCCCCCACGTTTCTCTTTCCGTTGATCGTGATCGTAACGCCTTTAGCAGTAAGGAGGCGTCTGACCCAGCCCTCTGTCTCGAAGGGCCTCCACTCCTCAATACCGTTGTCAAATGCCACAGAGAACGTCTCCATGTCTGCGATGCTCTTAAAATCCGCAGTCTCAGTCGCAGATGTGTCAATCTGGAACTGATTGTTGTAGCACGGATACACTCCGCTTGCTGTTCCTGCCATAGCTTTTACCTCCTGTAATAAAGATTAAAATTGATTACATACTCATATACTCCGCCGCCGTCTGTGCCGACGCCAATCGGCTCCGGCACCGTCATCTGCAGATACTGGATGTGGTTTTCACCAACATCCACATTGCTGATTTCAATCAGCTGACTCCACAATTCGCGGGCGGCTTCCTCAGTCTCGTTTTTGTTCCGGTTCCAGTGAAGGAGCAGCGACACAGCTCTTATGTCATAAGAACTATTCTGGAGACCACCTATGGCCATTACAGGGCGCCCAGATGCCGTTCCCTCGTATACACCGATCGAATGATCCTTCTTGTTCTCCAAACGGCCGATATAATAGCTGTCTGCACGACAAAACGACTTCAACCAGTCTCTGATCTCAGCAAGTGTCATAATCCCGCCTCCCTTTTAAACAAGGCCGCAAAAGTCTCCCCGGCAAAGCTCTGGTTCGCTCCGCCTTCAGCCCAGTCATTAAACCATCCTGCTCCTGCATTCGGGTTTTCTGTCTTATCGAAACGATATTCCGGATGATAGTACAGCCGGCGCGCATATGGAGTGCTGGATACCAGATCCACATGGCCTTTTTCGACATTGCTCTGGTCCACAAATGTGGAGTCTTCCTGCAGATGGCCTGTTTGATAAGGCATTACCTGTCCCTGTACAACTTCCGTATGGACAGCTACTGCAGTCTGCGCTAAAGCTCTTTTCGCTGCATCGTCCAGTGCTTTTAAACTTTCGGCATAGATTGTTATCTTCACGTTGGGCTTATCGCTCACTGGAACCTTACCTCCGTATAATTCACTGTTCCATCCGGATTGCGGTTCTTGATCCCTTCACAGATCTGTCTTCGCTCACCAAATATGATTCCGTATCCGGAGGAGATTACAGCGACCGTCGGGCAAATATCACCGTTAAACAATGCCTTCCCAGTGATTCTGACGTACTTCTGCTGCCCGGTAAGGACGGTTTTTGCGCTGTCCTGCCAGTTGCACTTAAGATCCGCAGAAAAGGCCTCGATGGGCGCTCCGTCCTCATCAAGGCCTTCTTCTTCAATCACTATTCGGATCGGCGTCTTACACACTCTGTCCGGGACTAATCTAGGGTAATTCATATATCATCACCTCAGCATTCTGCAGCACAATCCGGTCTGCTGGAGGAGTGCATATACATCTCTCCGCATAGCCACTCCATGTTCAGTGAACACATTCCAGCTGGAACCGAAAGCCATGCTGACTCCATTGATCGAGTACGAGGACAGGACTGAGCTGATTGCGTCCGCATTCTCGACTTCGAACTGTGCCTGTCTGCATACAACTTCCTTGATGATCTCCTTCTGGAACTGCGTCAGTCTGCTGAATCCTGCCGAAACAATCCTGTTATAGGTCAGGCTGTCTATGTGCCTTGACGCCTGACGCATATCCGCATCTCTTACTTCAATTGCATCTCCGAGCAGATTGTTGTAATCCTCTACTGTAGCGTAAGGCTCATACGACATGTTACCCCTCCTTTTCCCTGCCCTTCTGTTGCGCCGGCGCAACTCCAGAATCGGAGTCCGCAGGCTTCGGAAGCTTGTCGGAAGACTCTCCTGCCGTCTTGTCTTCCGGATCTGATGCAGGCTCTTCGATCACCTCATATCCATGATCGCGAAACCACTTGATGAGGTATTCATTGTCAGTGTTTCCTTCTCCGCCGGTGAAGGGTACGCCGGCACTGACACCGGCGTACTGCTTATTCGGCGCTATGATGCGCGCCATCAGGACACCTTGATCTTTCTGAAGACTCCTGCTGCCTTAGTCGCTTTCAGTACGATCGCGGCGTTCATCTCGACCTCGCCCTTCTTAACCGCACCTGCAGTTGTAAAGTCGGGCAGCCATGTCTGTACAGGAGCGACTCCTGCGAAAGATACCGCATGCAGACCATCAAGGCCGAGGCGGGCAACGTACAGAGAGGTAGTGCCTGCTGTGCTGTCTGTTGCGATAACGTCGTTATTGGTGCCGGCCTTTGTCTTCATATCAACAAAAGGAATGTTGCCGTAGGACTCAACCTGCTCACCCCAGTTTCCCTTTGTGACCTGGTACATGGATGCTCTGCGAGCACAGGCACGGAGCCTTGCGATCAGCTTGGTATTTCCCATGATGCAGGAAGGTGTTCCGTCAAGACCCATCAGGAACTCATCCAGCATATCGAGGAACATCTTATAGTTGGTGTCGATCGCTGCGGACGTAGACAGGTCGATTGCGGATCCGGATGCATTGAACTCTGTGGAACTTCCCGTCAGGGCTTTCTCCAGACCGTCAAATGCGTTCGCATCAGTCGCGGAATCACCGTTGATGAATGTGTCGTTGAAGAGCGCCTGTGCGGCTTTGATCTTCTGTGCCTGCTGCAGCTCCACTTCGGAGACAATACCGCCGAAGTTGGCCAGCACACGGTCGATCTCGTACGCACCGCCGAATACCTTGATATCGACGGTATGGCGCTGCTTGGTGACTTCCTGAGGCGTGTACTCGGTGTTGATTGCTCTAAACGCTGCTGTAGGCTGTGTAAGCAGTCTGGTATATGCGTATGTCGGTGTCGCGCCGCCTCCTGTAGGAGAGACACAGTCATCGAATGTAATGTGTTCGAGGATCCAGTTGTTCTTCTGGAACTCATCGATCACGCCCATCTGCAGGTCATCCTGCACGTTCTTTTTTGCTTCTGCTAATGTT
>JBGULF010000063.1:0-5504 GCA_045115935.1 Anaerovoracaceae bacterium | reverse complement strand
AACAACGAGCTCGTGCGCAAGGGCAAAGAAGACGGCAATCTGTGCCTCGGCTACACTTGCTACTTCATGCCTGAAGTCCTCCTCGATCTGCCTGGCTGCTTTGCAGTAAGACTGAGAGCGCCTAGGTGCACATCGCCTGACATGGCTTCTTACTACATGTCCGGCCGTACATGCCACTACGGCAGATCACTTCTCGAGAGAGCTCTTGAGGGCGGCTTCAACTTCATTGATGCCCAGCTCGCTACAGAGACCTGCACGGTAACATGCAGATTCCAGGAGCATCTCGACTACATGGACGACGTTATCAACAACGCTACGTTCAAGACATCATTTACTGACGTTCCGTTCAAGAAGAACGAGAACAGCATCGATCACTACAGGAAGCAGCTGAAGATCAAGGTCCTCGATTTCCTTGCAAAGGAGTACGGAGTCGACACATCTGACGAAGCCATCCTGAAGGCGATCAAGATCAACAACGAGGTAAACGACCTCATCACAGAGATCGGAAACTTCCGCAAGCTCGATAATCCTACCATCACAGGATACGAGTTCAGTGTCATCACACTGGTGTCGCTGGTTTGCCCTAAGTATCTCATCGTTGACAAACTCAGAGAGACACTTGAAGAGCTCAGGACAAGAGAGCCTGACGACAAGCCGAACTTCAAGATCAAGGTTCTGCTCGCAGGTTCCGAGAACGACGATCCGGACTTCATCAAGCTGATCGAAGGCTGCGGAGCTCTCGTAGTAGCCGACAGACACTGCTACGGCTCACTCGAGTCCAGACAGCACATCGACATCAAGGAGGGCGAAGATCCTCTGACAGCTGTCGCCAGACACTATCTCCTGACCAGCCAGTGCGCAAGATTCATGGAGCAGAAGGAAATGAGACACCGCAAGAAAGTTCTTGCTGATTATGCCAAGGAGTACAAGGCAGACGGTATCATCGTTGAATCCAACAAGTTCTGCGAGTACTGGAGCTTTGAGAGAATGATCGACACGATCGTTCTTCCGAGAGACTTCGGATACCCGGTATGCTCCATCGAGAAGGAGTACATCAACACAGCATCCGGACAGCTAAGAACAAGATTCCAGGCGTTCGTTGAGAGCGTAGAGCTCAAGAAGATCCAGGAGGGCAAGTAAGATGAAAAAACCTGATTTGAAGAAACTCAAGGAAGTCGACTTCAAGAAGGCTGCTAAGGATTTCGTCTACGGCAAGCCTCACGGAGAGAGAAGACTCGGAGACCTGTACATCCCTAAGACAGGTCTGTATAAACACAGAGAGTGGCGCGGTATCAAGGATACCATGTACTACTTCAACCATATCTGGCTGTACAACTACGGAATGATCGTACGCGACATCATGGTTTACGGCGGCGGCCCTAAGGGACTGGTACAGTTCCTCAAGGGAACATGGAGATACAGATGGATGGGCCAGACTTACCTGACAGTAATGCACTGGTTCGACAGATGCCTTGAAGGTATGAGAGGCGAGACACTCGCTGCATCCGCATGGCACTTCAGAGGAATCGTAAGCGCCTGCCTGTATCAGATCACAGGATTCTTCAACAGAGACCTCAACATCGGCGGAGATCCGGCTCTCAGAGCAAAGACGATCGGTACAGATGAGACAGTATGGGGCGGCATCATCTATCCGTACATGGATCAGGGCGGCTATTACCTGCCGACACAGATGATCCCGTACTTCGTAACATGCCACTGCAACAACCACACAGTACTCAACTACATCGACGCAGTTCAGGCTTACGGACTTCCGGGCGACCCTTGCCCGATGTGCCAGGCCGAGGCCGGAATCTATATCGAAGACGATGTTCCTGATGCATATGTCGCAATGGTTACGACAAACGAGGCCTGCGACAGCTCGGTAGGTACATCCGTCATTCAGGACTGGATGATGAACAAGCCGCTCTTCGCGATGCCTCAGGTAATGCAGTTCGACGACGACTCCGTTCTCGAAAACTGCGCTAAGGAAATCGAGATGGCCTGGAGATTCATGGAAGAGCAGACCGGACTCGAGTTCCACTGGGAAGAGCTCAAGAAGCACATCGAACTGCAGAACAAGCAGAACCAGTTCGAGAGAGAAAAATGGGATGTAGCTGCAAATACACATAGCTATCCTATCAACGGTGTAGCTCAGGCTCTCTACAGGATCTTCTACTCGCAGTACGGCGAGAGACCGTTCTGGCACGATGTTGATGCCAAGGTCAGAAAGATCATGGAGAAGTGCGTAGAGGAAGACATCAACACATTCCCTATGACACGCCACAGAGTCATCGCATGGAGCTGCGCACCGCTGTACTACTCGGCATGGTGCACATGGGCATACAACTGCTGGGGACTCAACACCATCATCAACATGGACTCGCTGATGTTCGACCTCGATATCAGAACAGACACTTACGAGAACTGCCTGCTGGATATCGCGAAATATCACGAGTGGGCTCCGATGAGAAGAATGGCTGTAGGCGGACTGCAGCACATCTTCGAGCTCTGGGAGAACATGGAAAAGTTCAACTGCGACATGGTAATGATGTACGACCAGCTGCAGTGCAAGGGCATGCAGGGTGTCGTAGGACTCTTCGAAGACGAGTTCAGAGCCCGCAACATCCACGCTATCTGGATGCCGCACGCTCTGCCTGACAAGAGAACTGTTCCAAGATCACAGATCAGACAGATCATCAATGACTACATGTTCACAGTAATGGGCGAAGAACCGCTCGATCCGTCACTGCTTGACTTTGACGATATCGACAGCTGGTAGAAAAGGAGGCCGGTGATGAAGAAAAAGGCTAAAAAGAAAAAGAATAAAGCCGTAAAGTTCGTTAAGAAGACGCTCGGCTTAGCAGCTCTTGCATATGCCGGACTGTTCTGCGTATTCTACTACGACCTCGACGGCAAGCTGCTCTACTACGTTGTTGAGCCGTTCATGAAGAACCACTTCGACAACATGGAGAGAAGAGATCCTCATACAGTACCGTATGAGCAGATCAACGGAGAATACATGTAATTTAAAAAAAGGAAGTTATAACTAAAATGAAAAAGAAGTTCAAAGCTGAATCCCAGCGTCTGCTGGACATGATGATAAATTCGATCTACACGCACAAGGAGATCTTCCTGCGTGAGATCATCTCAAATGCATCGGATGCCATCGACAAGATGTGCTACCTCGCCCTGACTGACAAGTCCGTGGGCGAGAGCCGCAGCGATTACGAGATAATCATTACTCTCGATAAAGAGAACCGTACCCTTACGGTCAGCGACAACGGTATCGGCATGGACGAGCAGGAGCTCGAGAAAAACCTCGGCACCATCGCTTTCTCGGGAAGCAGCAAGTTCAGCGAGCAGCTCGAGAAGGATTCGAAAGCCGCTAAGACCACAGCAGAAGACCACACAGGCGAGGTCGACATCATCGGACAGTTCGGAGTCGGATTCTACTCCGCGTTCATGGTCGCAGACAAAGTCGAGGTAGTCAGCAAACGCTATGGTTCCGACAAGGCTTACAGATGGGTATCCGAGGGAGCAGGCGGCTACAGCATCGAGGAAGCGGAGAGAGACGGACACGGTACCGACGTCATCATGCACATCCGTCAGGACGGCGAGACAGAGGACGAGTTCAGCCAGTACATGAGGGAATACCCTATCTACAAGCTGGTCAAGAAGTACTCCGACTACATCCGCTTCCCTATCAAAATGCTGATGCCTCAGCCGCGCATCAAGGAGGGCTCTGATCCGGAGAACCCTGAGTATGAAGAGGTCTGGGAATATGAAACATTCAACTCGATGGTGCCTCTCTGGCAGCGCAAGCGCTCCGAGGTGACCAAAGAGGAATACGACACATTCTACAAGACGACATTCCAGGACGACACTCCTCCTCTTGAGACTCTCACGGTCTCGGTCGAGGGCATCGTAAGCTACGACGCTCTGATGTTCATCCCTGAGCTGGTGCCGAACAAGTACTACACGGATGACTACACAGGCGGACTGCAGCTCTATAGCTCGGGCGTTCTCATCATGGACAAGTGCAAGGAGCTCCTGCCGGAATATTTCAACTTTGTCAGAGGCGTTGTCGACTCCCCTGACCTGTCGCTCAACATCTCGAGAGAGATGCTGCAGCACGACAGACAGCTGAAGCTGATCTCCAACAATCTCGAAAAGAAGGTCAGAGCGAAGCTCGAGGAGATGCGCGATAAAAACAGAGAAGAGTACGAGAAGTTCTACAAGAGCTTCGGACGCCAGCTCAAGCTTTGCGCGCTCGACGACTACGGCAAATACAAGGAGCAGCTGCAGGATCTTCTGATGTTCTGGTCATCCACCGAGGGCAAGCTCGTAACGCTGGCTGAATACGTCAGCCGCATGAAGGAAGATCAGGAATACATCTACTACGCAACGGGCGACAGCTTCGAGGCAGTAGACAAGATGCCGCAGACTGAGGTCCTGAAGGACAGAGGCATCGAGATCCTCTACTTCACGGACAGCACGGACGGGTTCATCCCGGACATGTTCCGCAACTACAAGGAGAAGAAGTACATGTCCGTCATCGACGGAGACTTCGATCTCGGCGACGGAAAGAGCGAAGAGAAGATGAACAAGGCGTTCAAGGACACCTTCGACTTCGTCAAGGAGACACTGGGCGACAAGGTGGACGTCGTAAAGGCGACCACCAAGCTCAAGACCCACCCTGTCTGCCTGTCCAGCGGAGACGGTATCACCTTCGAGATGGAGAAGTACTTCACGGCGGTCAATCCTGATCTGGGCATGAAGGCAAAGCGCATACTCGAACTCAACGTAGATCACGACGCGTTCCTGGCTCTCGACAGAGCGAGGATCGATGATCCGGAGAGGGCGAAGAAGATGTGCGAGGTGCTGTTCAACCAGTCGCTGATGATCGCGGGGCTCCCGGTTCCGGATCCGAGTGCTTACACTGACATTATTTGTTCGTTATTCTGACAATTCAAATTGGTACAACTAATGGAAGAAAAGAGAGATACAAAAATTCTAACAGTAGCCGGTAAAGGCGGTGTCGGAAAGACTTCGATCAGTTCCGCGATGGTCAGGATCCTCACTGAGGAATATCCTGATGCGAGGATCCTTGCGATCGACGCCGACCCTGCCATCGGTCTTACGACTGCACTCGGTGTAGAGCCTACTGACACTCTCGACGGCATCCGTAAAAAGATCGTCGGAAGCGTTGAGGAAGGCCGCCCGAAGGAAGCCATCGAGATGCTCAACGAAGCAAGGTTCCGTATTTTCGACACCATGCTCGAAGAGCAGAAGTTCAGCTTCCTCGCCATCGGAAGACCTGAAGCTGCCGGCTGCTACTGCAAGGTGAACGCATACCTCAAAGAGGTCATCAGCCTGCTGGCCAACGACTTCGACTATGTAGTCATCGACGGCGAAGCGGGTATCGAGCAGATCAACAGAAGAGTCATGGAAAAAGTCACGCATCTCTTCCTGATCACCGACCCGAGCCGCAAGGGCTGCAAGGT
>JBGULF010000062.1:0-5676 GCA_045115935.1 Anaerovoracaceae bacterium | reverse complement strand
ACAATACTGACGATGACCTGTAAAACAAAGAGGAGGTCTTCATGGAAGACCTCCTTTTGGTTTGTGCAGTTTTAAGTGATTATCATTCGAAATCATATGATTTGCATACAGGTGCATGAGCCTCTGCCGATTCCTTATCGTACCAGATGAGGTTCTTTCCTGTCTCCTTATCGAAGAGCTGGATGAGCTCAGGCATCACATCGAAGTGCACCTTGCTTCCCATCGAAACATCTTCTGCCAGTCCGATGGTCGGGATGACCATTACGACCTCATCATCTCCGCTGCGGGCATGGAGGTTGTACTCGGAACCAAGGAGTTCGGATACTTCGATCACAGCTGTAAGTTCGCCTGAACCGACACGGATGTGCTGCGGACGGATACCCGCAATTATGTCGCATGGCGCCTGACCATTATGCTTAAGCGCTTTCTGCTGGAAGTCCGAGAGTTCAAATTTTACTCCGCGTATCTCCGCATAGTACTTTCCGCCCTCAAGCAGCAGCCTACATCCTTCGAAGAAATTCATCACAGGCATTCCTATGAATCCCGCAACAAACAGGTTGACCGGCTTGTTGAACACATCACGAGGCGTGCCTATCTGGTTCACATATCCATCCTTCATGATAACGATACGGTCGCCGAGAGTCATGGCTTCTGTCTGGTCATGCGTTACATACATAAACGTGGTGTTGATGCGCTGACGGAGCTTTATGATCTCAGCACGCATCTGGTTTCTCAGCTTAGCGTCGAGATTCGAAAGAGGCTCGTCCATGAGGAACACCTTAGGATCACGTACCATGGCGCGGCCGATAGCAACACGCTGGCGCTGACCGCCGGACAGAGCCTTTGGTCTGCGCTCCAGATACTGTGTGATGTCGAGGATCTCCGCGACTTCATTTACTTTCTTATCGATCTCATCCGGTTTAGCCTTTTTCAGCTTCATGGCGAAGGCCATGTTCTCACGGACCGTCATATGCGGATACAGAGCATAGCTCTGGAATACCATTGCGATATCGCGGTCCTTAGGCGAGATATCGTTCATCAGCTTGCCGTCGATATAAAGTTCGCCGCCGCTGATGTCCTCAAGTCCTGCTACCATGCGGAGCGTTGTGGATTTACCACAGCCCGATGGTCCGACCAGTACGATGAACTCCTTGTCCTTGATATCGATGTTGACGTCATGGACTGCAGTTACCTCGTTGTCATATACCTTTTTTAACCCTTTTATGATTACTTCTGCCATATATACAGCCCTGACAAACGGGACTCCTCCCGAGTGCCTCGCGACCGCCCGCAAGGGACGCGCCGCATTACGACAGGTCTCCACACTGCCGCACCGCGAGCCGGCGGATAGTTCCTCCTTTCTTTAGGACGAAAGATCAGATCGTGGAGTGATCAGGCGCCCTTTAGTTGGTAGTTATTCCGGAGCTGTCCGGCCGTAAAGCCGGGTCATTTTTAATATTTCCTCAGCGAGTTCTTCTGTGGCTGCGCCGGGTCTCATCCTCCAGGTCCAGTTACCCATAGGTACTCCCGGTGCGTTTATCCTGGCCTCATCGCCGAGTTCCAGCCAGTCCTGCATCTGTGCGACGAACAGCCTCGCAACGGAACTCATGCCCCCGCGGAGGACTCCCCTGCAGAAGCCTTCCTCTTCGTTCAGACCGAAGTATTGCTTTGCAGTTGACAGTTCCTCCTCGCCGGCTATTGCAAGCCAGCTTGCCAGCGTGTGGTTGTCATGAGTGCCGGTATAGCAAATGCAGTTGCTTACGAAATTATGAGGCCTGAATGCCGTGATATTCATGGCGTCAAAAGCGGCTACCAGCAGCTTCATGCCCGGGAATCCTGATTCCTTAAGCAGCTGCCTGACCTCAGGTGTTGAATAGCCAAGGTCTTCCGCTATGAAATCAAGCTGCGGGAAACGTTCCTTAAGTGTGTCCACGAGCCGGATCCCGGGTCCCTTGACCCAGTGTCCGTTCCGTGCGGAAGTCTCTCCATATGGAACGGCGAAATAACTCTCGATCCCTCTGAAGTGGTCGATGCGTATCCTGTCGAACAGTTCTCCCGCACCGGCTATCCTGCGGACCCACCAGCTGAAACCGTCTGCCTCCATTGCATCCCAGTCATACAGCGGGTTTCCCCAAAGCTGTCCGTCCGCGCTGAACAGATCAGGCGGAACTCCGGCAACCTCTACGGGAATGTTCTTTTCATCCAGCCGGAACCAGTGAGGTTCTGCCCAGACGTCTGCGGAATCAAGCGCAACATATATCGGAAGATCACCGATAATGGAGATGCCGGCATCATTTGCGTATGCCTTCAGCTGTGCCCACTGGCGATAGAACAGGAACTGTATGTATTCATACATTTCCACTTCTTCGCGGAGCTCACTTCTCCATTTTGCGCAGGCCTCAGGTCTGTGCAGCCTTATGTCCTCATCAGGCCACTCGAACCACGGGCGTGAATCGAAGTGCTGTTTCAGCGCCATGAAGAGCGCGTAATCAGGAAGCCACGCTTTCTTTCTGATGAAAGCGGAAAACGCCTCCCTGTCTCTGGCAATGCCTCTCCGGGCTGCCTTTCTGAGCAGTCCGATCCTGTTCTCGTAAAGCTTTCCGTAATCGATCTTTTCAGGATCCTGTCCGAAATCCGGGGAGCTTACCTCTTCTTTCGTCAGCAGTCCGTCTTCGATCAGGATATCCGGATCCACATAATACGGATTGCCGGCGTAAGACGAAAAGCTCTGATACGGAGAGTCTCCGTAGCTTATCGGTCCTACCGGAAGCATCTGCCAGCAGCTCTGTCCCGCGGCGTGCAGAAAGTCGACAAACTTCCTTGCCTCAAGACCGAGAGTCCCGATCCCGTACGGAGACGGGATGGAAAATAGTGGCATAAGTATTCCTGCTGTGCGCTCTGTATTTTTCATAAGATTAACCCTTTACGGCTCCTGCAGCCACACCCTTGATGATGTGCTTCTGGAGCGCCATGTAGAAGATGATGATCGGCAGCATGGAAAGCATGATTACCGCCATCGTAGCGCCGAGGTCTACCGAGCCGTAGCTTCCCTTGAGATACTGTACATGGATAGGGATCGTCATGTATTTGGTCCTGTCGAGTACAAGGTACGGGAGCAGGTAGTCATTCCACACCCACATGGTCTCAAGGATGCCGACTGAAATAAGTGTCGGCTTCAGCATAGGCAGGACTACTGAGAAGAACGTACGTATCGGTCCGCAACCATCTATCGCGGCCGCCTCCTCTATCTCAAGAGGCAGGCCTTTTACGAAGCCCGCAAACATGAATATCGCAAGTCCCGCTCCGAATCCCAGATATACGACCGGGATAGTCCAAGGTGTATTCAGCTTCAGATTATCTGCCGTGAACGTCAGAGTGAACATCACCATCTGGAAAGGAACGATCATGCTGAACAGGCAGAGATAGTAGAAAATGTTGGCAAATTTTGAGTTTACACGGGCAATGTACCATGCAGACATCGATGTGAACAGCAGTATCAGGAATACCGAAGCAATCGTGATGAAAAAGCTGTATCCGACGGACTTCATGAACGGATAATTACCGAAAGTCATGCCCTTTATGTAGTTCGCGAATCCTACAAAGCTTTCTGCAGTAGGAAGCGAGAATGCATTTGTATTGATTGATGCATTCGACTTGAACGAGTTTATTACTACCTCGAAGATCGGCATTATCCATGCTATGCACAGCACAACGAATATCGCAGAGACGACCTTGCTGAGCGGAGTAAATTTCTTATTGTGCTTTTTATTCATTGCTGCACCTCCTTGCTCCTGGTAGCTCTCTGCTGAGCGAGTGCCAGCACCGCAACAAGAATGAAGAATACCACGGCCTTAGCCTGTGCGGCACCGTGATAATTCTTATTGATGTTGTATGTTGAGAAGATATTCAGCGCGAGCAGCTCTGTCATGTTGACCTTGGTGTTCTCAAGCATGACTGAAGGAGCTCCTCCGGTCAAAGCTAAGTTCTGGTCGAACAGTTTGAATGAATTCGTCAGCGTCAGGAATGTGCAAATGGTGATCGACGGCATCACATTAGGTATGATGACTCTTGTAAGAGTCTGCCAGCCGGTAGCACCGTCGATCTTTGCAGCTTCAAGCATGTCGCCAGGAACAGCCTGAAGGCCTGCGATATAGATGATCATCATATATCCTATCTGCTGCCATGCCACGAGTATGACCAGTCCCCAGAAACCGTATGTGGCGTTAGCTGTCAGATATGTGTTATAGCCTTTAAGTATGGCATCGAAGATCATCGACCATATGTATCCAAGTACGACGCCTCCGATGAGGTTAGGCATGAAGAACACCGTACGGAACAGGTTTGCTCCTTTAATATGCTGAGTCAGTGCGTAAGCGATGAAAAACGCCAACACATTAATGAGTATGATCGAAACTACCGCGAATGCCGCCGTATTCCAGAAAGCATGACGGAATCCGACATCAGTAAATGCTCTGACATAGTTCTGGAATCCTACCCACTTTGCATCCCTTGGAGTATTGAAAGTGCAGAAGCTGAGATAAATACCCTGAAGGAAAGGCCATACGAAGCCAATAACAAAGCATGCAAATGTCGGGAGTATGAACAGCGGAAAGCAGCGCTGTATCGGTCTGCGGATCAGAACACTGTTCACGGTGGAGTGATCGTGTTTCTTTTTCTTTTTGCGCAAAACGCTCATCTCCTTTCTCTTTTGATTACCTATAAGCTTTTATAAAAAAGCAGAGGCAGGCGAGTATTGCCCGCCCCTGTCATTTATTAGCTATCAGCTAAAAGGAGTGAGTATTAGTTGTTCTCTACACCGTACTCGTAAGCCCAGCCGTCAACGAACGCCTTAACAACGCCGTCCCAGTTAGCATCGGACGGATCTGCAGAGTAAGCTGCAAGAGCAGTCACGAGTGTTGCACGGAAGCTGTCTACGTTCGGTGTGAGGTTGAACGCCCATGTGCAGGCGTAGTTGCCGTTAGCGAGCATTTCAGCGCCGGCCCTGGAGAATCCGTTTGCTGACTCAGGAGCCTTCTTGAACGGGATGTCGCCGATCGAGCTGAGTACTTCGATTCCCTTGTCGGATGTTACACACCATTTCAGGAAGTCGAGTGTAGCCTGCTGATTAGCCTCGGAAGCCTGACTGTTTACTGCGAGGCAGTTCTCTGTACCAGAGCACAGTCCTGCATTTTCTTCGCCGTCAACGCCGCAGTAGATCGGGATCATTGTGATATCATCAGGGTTCAGCTGGAACTTATCTGCTGTAAGTGCAGCCCACTCCCATGTACCATTCTGATAGAATACGGCTTTGCCTTCGCCGAACTCAGCCTCAGCCTGGTCGCCTGTAGCAGTTGTCAGGGATGTAGGATCCTGAGCGGAATCTGTGATGTAGAGATCCCAGATCTTCTTGAAGTTGTCCATGTAAGTTCCCTTGATCTCAGCCGGCTTGTCTACGATACCGTCATCACGGAACTCATAGAAGAGCGGCATGTTGGCCAGGTGGCCTGAGAATCTCCAGGATGAAGAGTCATCAAGACCGGCTGAAGTAAATGCATCGAATCCGAGCTCGCCTGCGCGTGCGTGAATATCGTCTGCAACAGCCTTCAGGGAATCAAAGTCCTTGATCTCATCGAGTGAGTGACCTGCCTTCTCCAGAAGAGCCTTGTTGGTGATGAT
>JBGULF010000061.1:0-33391 GCA_045115935.1 Anaerovoracaceae bacterium | reverse complement strand
GGTATGATCAAGCTCTACGCTCAGTACAAGGAGTCCCTTGAGAAGAAGTCCATGGGATTCATGATGACTGAGTGGGATGACAAGCTCCTTAAGTATGGTGAGATGTTCGAGTCAAAGATGATGGATCTTTCCGTGAACATTCCGCTTGAAGATGCACTTGACCTCGGTTGGGATATCCTCGCAGAGTGCTTCGACCCTGTTGAAACAGGAATGAAGACAAGTCTGATCGAGGAGAGATGGCCGAAAAAGGATGCGTTGAACTAACAAAAGGAGCGGGTCATGGCTATCAAACTTACAAAGAATGAACTGAAGAAGCAGAAGGACAACCTTAAGCAGTTCCAGCGCTATCTTCCGACCCTCCAGCTGAAGAAACAGCAGCTGCAGACGGTGATCATGGGGATTCGCGCAGAACTCGAGCGCAAGGAAGCCGAACGCATTCAGATGATCGGTGATTTGGACGATTGGGTAGCTGTATTCGCAGAAAACGAACTCTTTGAAGAGCAGAAAAGGCTTGATCAGCTTGTGCAGCCTGACAAGGTCATCGTAAAGGATGACAACATCGCGGGTGTTACGATACCTGCCTTCGAAGAGCTCACGTTCAAAGACATCAATTACGATGTGGACGACTACCCGCTCTGGGTAGACACTGCAGTCTTCAAACTTCGTGAGATCGCCAGACTGGACGCTTTAGTCTCAACACTCCGGAAGCAGACAGAGCTCCTGGAGAAAGAACTCCGTACAACTTCACAGAGGGTCAACCTGTTCGAAAAGGTCAAGATCCCTGAAGCCAAGGAGAATATCCGCGTCATCCAGGTATACCTGGGAGACCAGCAGACGGCAGCGGTAGTCCGCGGCAAGATCTCAAAGAAGAAATTAGTGGAGGTATAACGATGGTAGAAAAAATGAAAATGGTACACATCGTCACAACTGCCTCTGCTAAGGATGAGATGCTCAAAGCCCTCAGAGACATAGGGGTCATGCATCTCTCAGAAAAACAAAGCGCAGACCGTGAGGTAACAGACCGTTTCCAGACCCTGTCAAAGACTCAGATGGCCCTTAAGGACTATGCAGAGAAAAAGCAGGTGCCGGCAAGCGGCATCCTCACTGACGATGAATTCAACAAAATGTACGACGGGGTACTCGAGGCATTAGACCGTAAGACATCCCTGAGCCAGGATATAAGTGCTGCAAACACGGAGATAGACAGGATCGGAGCATGGGGCGAGTTCTCGCCTGCAGATCTGAAAGACCTTAAGGAAGCCGGCTACGATTTCCATTTCTACCGCATGGGCAGCAAGGAATTCCAGGCGCTTCAGGCTGAAGACGGCGTACGGTACATCCGCCTCGCACCTGTCGATAAGCAGGATGCGGTAGCTGTATTCGGTACACTTCCGGCATCCATTCAGGCAAGCGAGTTTATACCTGGTGAAAACAGCATTAGCGAACTTAAGCAAAAGATCGAAGATGCCAACAGGGGAATAGATGAATGCAACGAGACTCTCAAAGCTGCTTCCATCTATGACGCCAGCTTCAAAAATCAGATGCTCAAAGTGCAGAATGAGGTCAATTACTCATCGGCAAACGCGACTGCTCAGGGCGATGATGACTTCGTATGGATATCCGGTTATGTCCCTGAAGTCGAGCTCGACAAGGTCAAAAACATGGCGGCCGAGAAGAAACTCGCGTGGGCTGTGGATGATGTAGCTGAAGACGATGACAAGATCCCTACGAAGCTCCGCTTCAACAAGGTGTCGAAGCTCATCGAGCCGGTATTCGACATACTCGGCGTTCTGCCTGGCTACAGAGAGCAGGATGTATCGCTCTGGTTCCTCCTGTTCTTCACCCTGTTCTTCGCGATGATAATCGGAGACGGAGGCTATGGTGTACTCATACTTCTCGGAACGATCGCACTCAGAGTAAAACAGAAGAAGGGAAGCACTGTTACGTTCCTCCTCTTCGTGCTGTCGATAGCGACCATCATATGGGGAGGCGTTACCGGCACGTGGTTCGGAATGGAGAGCGCAATGAAAGTGCCGTTCCTTAAGAATATCGTAATACCGAGCCTGGCAACATATCCGGAATACTTCGGTCTGACATCGAACGTAACTCAGAACGCAATAATGAAGTTCTCGTTCTCGATCGGTGCTGTCCAGATGGTGCTTGGTTCCATCCTTGCGATAAAGGAAAAGATTCCGAAGAAGGACCTGTCGTGGGTCTCCAATCTGGGCTGGGCGATCGCTGTAGTAGCGATGTACCTGCTGGCTCTGAACCTGGTAATCCACGAAAACATCAATCTCGTACCGGTGTTTGGCCTGATCGGAGTAGCATTCGTTCTGGTACTGCTGTTTGGAGGCATGTCACCTGACTTGACCTTCGGACAGGGCCTCAAGGCAGGTCTTGCAAATGCGTTTACAGACTTCCTTGATACGATCAGCTGTTTCGGAAACGTAATGAGTTACATAAGACTGTTCGCAGTCGGTATGGCCGGTGTTGCGATCTCACAGAGCTTCAACGGGATCGCGGCAGGTATGCACGGCCCTCTGATAATCCTCGGTGTAGTGGTCGTACTTATAGGCCATGCACTCAACATAATAATGTGTTTCCTGTCGGTAGTCGTTCACGGCGTGCGTCTGAACGTACTCGAGTTCTCGGGTCAGGTAGGCCTCGAGTGGACAGGACTGCCATATGAACCATTTAAGAAGTTGAATAAATAGAAAAGGAGAAATTGTTATGAATCTTGCATTTATAGGTATGGCTGCGGCCCTTGGTTTATCTGCTGCTGGTTCTGCATTTGGTGCCGGATTTGCCGGAATGTCCTCGGTAGGCGCATGGAAGAAATGCTATGCTGCCGGAAAGCCAGCTCCATTCATCATGATCGCTTTCACCGGTGCTCCTCTTACACAGACCATCTACGGATTCCTGCTGATGAACTTCATCAACAGTGCAAACTGTGATGCCGGCATGGCTCTCGGCGTAGGTCTCTTCGGAGGACTTGCTATCGGAATGTCAGCACTCTTCCAGGGCAGATGCGCAGCTGCTGCATCCGATGCTCTCGGCGCAACAGGCAAAGGTACTGCTAACTACTTCATCGTTATCGGTATCGTAGAGACAGTAGCGCTCTTCACCCTGGTATTCGGACTGCTGCTGCTCAACAGTGCAGGCTAAGCCAATATAGACAATAATTCAAAATCCTTGGACAGGGGCGTTTCGCCCCTGTCTTTTTTAAATATAAACATCGTCAAATATATGTTAAAATAAGTTCTGTACTGACGGTGCCCTGTGCATGCATTAAGGAGACGCATAGATATGATCGATTTTACGAAACTGCAGAACGGAAGCGACATCCGCGGAGTCGCCATAAAGACTGAAGGAGGTCCGGAGCCGAATCTCACCAAGGAGACAGCAGGACGCATTGCCGGATCCTTTATTTACTGGCTTTCAAAAAAGGTCCAGAAAAACCCGGTGATGCTGAAGGTCTGCGTAGGGCAGGACTCGCGTATTTCCGGCGACGTGCTCAAGGAAGGAGTGCTGGAGGCGATAGCTCTCTGGGGTGCCGAGGGTTATGACGCAGGACTTTCGACTACACCTGCGATGTTCATGTCGACGGTCATGCCCCAGTTTGAATTCGACGGAGCCATCATGATCACTGCGAGCCACCTGCCTTATGAGCGCAACGGCTTCAAGTTCTTCACTGCCGAAGGCGGGACTGAGAAGGAAGACATAGCTGAGATACTCAGGCTTGCAAGCAGGTATAATTTCATCGGCGGTGTCTACGAGGAGATGGATACGAACGTCACCATGATGTATGCTGCATACCTGCGTCAGATGATCTCTCAGGGACTCAGAGGGGTGCCGGGATATCTGAAGGGCATGCATATCGTAGTCGACGCAGGCAACGGAGCGGCGGGCTTCTTTGCGAAGGACGTTCTCGAAAGGATGGGGGCCGACGTAAGCGGCAGCCTCTATCTT
This sequence comes from Anaerovoracaceae bacterium, assembly GCA_045115935.1. Classification (GTDB taxonomy): domain Bacteria; phylum Bacillota; class Clostridia; order Peptostreptococcales; family Anaerovoracaceae; genus Crickella. Next base: position 29,422 of record JBGULF010000061.1, on the reverse strand, counting down.
GAACCTGACGGAATGTTCCCGAACCATCCTGCCAATCCGGAGAACGCAGAAGCCATGGAGGCGATCTGCAAGGCGGTCAGAGACAATGATGCCGATCTGGGAATAATCTTCGATACGGACGGCGACAGGTCGGCTGCCGTAGGACCGGGAGGCATACCTATCGCCCGCAACGAGATAGTTGCTCTTGCCGCAGCTCTCGCGGCGGAAGACTATCCGGGGGGCACGGTCGTTACCGACAGCGTAACATCCAATGAACTCCATGAGTTCCTCGAAGGCAAGCTCGGACTCAAACATCTTAGGTTCAAAAGAGGCTACAGGAATGTCATCAACAAGGCCAAGGAACTCAACGCTGCGGGAGAGCAGGCGTTCCTTGCAATAGAGACATCAGGTCATGCTGCTTATTCCGACAATTACTACCTTGATGACGGAGCTTTCCTTGCTGTCCAGATAGTCATCAATGCGGCAAAGCTGAAAGCTGAAGGCAAGGACATCATGGCCCTTCTCGACGGTCTGAGATCGCCGGCTGAGTCCAGGGAATTCAGATTTAAGATAAAAGCGGAAGATTTCAAAAAATACGGTACGGGAGTGCTCGAAGACTTCGGCAAGTGGGCCGAGTATTCAGGCAGCCTCGAAGTGGTGGAGCCAAATTACGAGGGCGTGAGAGTCAACTACGACATAGACGGAAGCAGGGGTTGGTTCCTGCTGAGAATGTCGCTGCACGACCCTGTTATGGCGCTGAACGTTGAGTCGGAAACTCCGGGAGGCACAGACAAGGCCATGGCTGCCATCTATGATTTCATGAAAGATTATAAGGAGATAGAGGTCCCTGAAGCCTGAACACAGGCCGGGGTGAATTACAGCAATGGACGAAACACCAAAAAAAGAACGATCCAGAAGCAATAAGATAAGACGTACGGCTTCAAATATCATCATAGTCTGCCTTGTTGGCATCATGCTGGTATCCGGATGGAAGTTGTTTACAATGCTGAGGGCATACTGGGCCGACAGGTCGGTGTACGATAAGATAGCCGATCAGGCAGTTGACTCTGAGAGGAACATCGATTTTGACGCGCTCAGAAAGATCAACCCTGATATCATCGGCTGGCTTTACTATGAAGATACCATCATCGATTATCCTGTGGTTCAGGGAGAGAATAATGAAATGTACCTGAGCATGCTCTTTGACCGCACCTGGGGCGGCTGCGGAACGCTGTTTGCGGACTGCGTGACAGAGGCTCCTTTCAGGCAGTTCAATACGGTAGTATACGGACACCACATGAAAGACGGCACCATGTTCGCATGCCTCAAGGAACTCAGGGATCCGGAGTACTGTGCCAAACATCCGAAACTTGAGTTGATCACGCCGGAAGGGAAATTCGATCTGGAGATATGGGCTTTCCTCAACGAGCCGTCAAACAGCGAAATCTATATGACTAACATGAAAGAGGAAGAGGATAAGCAGAAATATCTCGATCTGGCGCTGGAACTCGCAGCCTATACCACTGACGTCAAAGTAACGACTGACGACAGGCTGGTGATGCTCTCAACCTGCGCGTATGAGTTCGAAAATGCCCGCTATATAATCGCATGCAAAATGGTACCGCAGAAATAACAGATATGCGGCAACAAAAAAACTACAAAACCATTGTGCATTATGATAAAATTTTTCTGTTGTTAATGTGATAATCGAAAGGAAACGACCATGGATTATAAGATGACTATCGCAGGCCTCGAGAGGCATCTGCCGCTTTGCAAGGTCACAGACGACCTGTATATCGCAGGTTTCATTATGTTCAATGATGTAGAAGTAACTGAGGCTGCAGCCCGCGACCTTCTGAAGCAGGCTCCTGAGTTCGATGTACTCATCACCGCAGAGAGCAAGGGAATTCCTCTGTGCTATGAGATGGCACGCCAGTCCGGCAAGCCTTATATCGTAGCCCGCAAGGGTGCCAAGCTTTACATGCAGGATGTCGTAAAGGTCCAGGTCAATTCGATCACTACAGACCACATCCAGACACTGTGCCTCGGAAGAGATGAGAGAGAACAGATCCAGGGCAAGCGCACGCTGATAGTCGATGACGTCATCAGCACAGGCGAGTCCCTCGCTGCACTTGAGACACTGGTAGAGACCGTTGGAGGAGAGATCGTAGGCAAATTCACAGTACTCGCTGAGGGCGAAGCTGCTGACCGCACTGATATCACCTATCTCGAGTATCTGCCGCTCTTCAACGCAGACGGAACACCTCAATAAAAAGACGAAAAACGTTGAAATTTCAAGCCTCCCGCATCGGAGGCTTTTGTTTTGTGTTTTTTCGGTGAATCATGTTTTGTATTATGTACACAAATTAGAGGTCAAAAATTGATTTTTTTCACAAAAAGGTTGACACAAAATCTTCACAATACTATAATCGCACTGTACACAAAACCTGTGCACAAAAGGAGACCATATGTACTTTAGTTCAAGCATTATCGTCATCGGCATTATCGGCGTCCTTCTGGTCGTAAGACTGGTAGAGGGCGATGTTATGCTGTAGGGCGATGGAGTACGAAGGTCATAAACCTGAGCTTGGGAGCCCGCAGCGATGCGGGCTTATTAAATGCCCGGGCTAAGGCAAACAGGCAACTATCAACTATATCTCAGTCAGATCCAATAATCAGAAGAGAAAGGGAGAAAGAAAATGAAAAAGACATGGACAAAGGTCGTAGTTGTTGCACTCTCCTGCATGATGGCATTTATGCTGGCAGCATGCGGCGGCGGAAGCAGTGACGCAGGCGAAGCAGGCCCGGTACTGCTCGGTAACACAGGACCTCTCACAGGACCTGCAGCTATCTACGGTAATGCAGTAAAGAACGGCGGACAGCTCGCTGTTGACGAGATCAACGCAGCTAATCCGGACGGCATCCAGCTTGCATGGCAGGCAGAGGACGACGAAGCTGACGGCGAGAAGGCTGTTAACGCTTACAACAAGCTGATGGATGACGGAATGAAGGTATTCATCGGATCAACAACATCAGGTTCCTGCGTAGCAGCTTCCGAGAAGGCATTCGAGGACAGAGTATTCACACTCACACCTTCCGCTTCCCAGGTAGCAGTTACAGAGGGTAAGGACAACGTATTCCAGCTCTGCTTCTCCGACCCTAACCAGGGTGTCGCTGCAGCTGACTGGGTAGTCGCAAACATGGCAGACGCTAAGGTTGGCGTAATCTACAACAACGCTTCCGACTACTCCGCAGGAATCTTCGACAAGTTCAAAGCAGAATATGAAGCAGCAGGCAAGGAGCTCGTAGCTGTAGAGGCATTCTCTGATGATGCTAACACAGACTTCCAGGCTCAGATCAACAGCATGAAGAACGCAGGCGCAGACTTCGTCTTCCTGCCAATCTACTACACACCGGCTTCGAACATCCTGATCCAGGCAGACAAGATCGGATACGCTCCAACATTCTTCGGAGTTGACGGTATGGACGGAATCCTCACACTCGAGGGCTTCGACACATCCCTGGCAGAGGGCGTTATGCTCCTGACACCGTTCATCGCTACAGCTGAGGATGAAGCTACACAGAACTTCGTAAAGGCTTACGTTGATGCTTACGGCGAAGAGCCAAACCAGTTCGCAGCTGACGCATATGACTGCGTATACGCTGTATACAAGGCAATGAACGAAGCAGGACTCGATGCATCGGCATCACACGAGGAAATCTGCGAGGCACTCGTAGGATTATTCGCCGGCGACTTCGTTGCAAGCGGCGTTACAGGCGCTGAGATGGAGTGGAATGAAGCAGGCGAAGTCAACAAGACTCCAAATGCTATGGTAATCGAGAACGGCGTATACGTTCCGGTAGAGTAATACACTGACTGACTTAAGTGTATAGTTGTTGGCTCAGGGGTGCTGCATTCAGGTGCGGCACCCCGAAGCCGCGTTTATTGCAAAATAACTATAGGAAGAAAAACCATGAATTTACTGACTAACTTGATCTCAGGACTGAGCCTGGGAAGTGTATATGCGATCATAGCGCTTGGATATACGATGGTATACGGCATATCCAAGATGCTTAACTTCGCTCATGGTGATGTAATTATGATTGGCGGATACATGTCGTTCGTAATGACAATGTATATGGGGCTGAACGGCTGGCTGGCACTCCTGGTTGCAATGGTCATCTGCACTCTTCTCGGTATCACTATCGAGAGACTTGCGTACAGACCGCTGAGAGGAACCGGCTCACTGGCTGTTCTGATCACAGCTATCGGAGTTTCGTATTTTCTGCAGAATGTAGCGCTTCTGATCTGGGGAGCCAACCCTAAGATGTTCACAAGCCTGTTCAAGGGCATGAAGCCTATACATGCTGCGGGCGGACAGCTCACTATCACCATGGAGTCACTCTTTACCATTGCGGCAAATATCGTCATCATGATCCTGCTGACTCTCTTCGTCAACAAAACAAAAGCCGGAAAGGCAATGAGAGCGGTTTCAGAGGACAACGGTGCTGCCCAGCTGATGGGTATCAACGTCAACCAGTCCATATCACTGACATTCGCTATCGGATCAGGACTTGCTGCAGTCGCGGGAGTGCTGATGCTCTCCGCATATCCGGTACTGATGCCTACTACAGGCGCTATGCCGGGTATCAAGGCATTTACAGCTGCCGTATTCGGAGGAATCGGTTCCATACCGGGCGCTATGATAGGAGGACTTATCCTCGGCATAATCGAGATCTTTTCGAGAGCATACATCTCGACAGAACTCTCGGACGCCATCGTATTTGCATGCCTGATCATCGTTCTGCTCGTCAAGCCTACGGGTCTGCTGGGTAAGAAGATCAGCGAGAAAGTGTAGGTGCGCCATGGCAGAAAGAATACTTAAAAACATTAGTTCCAGAGGCCTCAAAAATGCATTGAGGGGCAATGATTACCGCAAGGAAGCATCTATCTCGTACGGCATCCTTTTAGGCGGATACATCGTGTTCCAGATCCTCACGGCAGCAGGCCTTATCGGACACAACCTGCAGGGACAGTTCGTACCTATCTGCGTGTACGTATCGCTCGCGATATCCCTTAACCTCGTAGTAGGTATTTCGGGAGAACTCTCACTGGGACACGCCGGATTCATGGCGGTAGGAGCGTTCAGCGGCATACTGATGTCGCGCATACTCGGACAGAGCATGTCGTTTGAGCCTGCGATCATCATCATATCGATGCTGTTCGGAGCCCTCATCGCTTCACTCGCGGGATTCGTGATCGGCATTCCTATCCTGGGACTCCGCGGAGACTATCTGGCGATCGTAACACTGGCTTTCGGAGAGATCATAAGGAACTTCATGAATGTCCTTTACTTCGGATTTGACAGTAACGGACGCCTGAGATTTGCGTTCAACCACACAATTGATGATGTTGCGAATAACGACAGGATAATCACAGGAGCCATCGGTGCGACCGGAACCAAGACCATGGCAACGTTCACATGGGGACTTCTGCTGTGCCTGTTCACGGTTTTCGTCGTGCTCAACCTGAAGAACTCCAAGCAGGGACGTGCTATTATGTCCATCAGAGACAACCGTATCGCGGGAGAGTCAATCGGACTGGATGTCAGAAAGTATAAACTTATGGCGTTTGTCGTCAGTGCAGCTCTCGCCGGCATGGCAGGCTGCCTGTTCGGACTCAACTACAGCACTCTTGTACCAGTCAAATTCAACTTCAACACATCGGTGCTCATCCTGGTATTCGTCGTACTCGGCGGAGTAGGCAATATCTGGGGAGGCATCATTGCCGCTGCACTGCTGACCGTTCTGCCTGAGACATTCAGACAGTTCGCAGACTACAGAATGCTCACTTATGCTATCGTGCTGATCCTCGTAATGATCTGCACATACAATCCTGCCATCAAGGCAAGGGTCACTGGTATGTGGGCAAAGATCAATCCTGTCAAAAAACGGTCTGGCGGCAAAGGCAAAGGCAAGGGCAAGGGTAAAAAGAGCAGAAAGGAGGCGGTATAGATGGCGGATAACAAAGACAAACGCGATGAACTCCGCGAAATCGACATCGCCGACTCCGGCCACGCTTACGAAAACAGACAGGAGATCTACTACAACGACAACGTCGGCGGAAGAGCCGTATTTGTAGACTCCAAGGAGCAGTATGAACCTGACGAACCGTATAACGATCAGGTATTCATCCCTGAAAAAGACAGGGGCAAAGCTCCGATACTCGAGGTCAAGAATCTGGGTATCGACTTCGGCGGTCTTACTGCCGTAGATAACTTCAACCTGACTCTGGGCCGCACGGAGATCGGCGGTCTGATCGGTCCTAACGGAGCCGGAAAGACTACCATCTTCAACATGCTGACCAAGGTGTACGAGCCTACCAGAGGAGAGATCTTCTTTGACGGCAAGAGCACCAAGGGCATGAACACCGTTGATATCAACAAAGCCGGAATGGCACGTACATTCCAGAACATCAGGCTTTTTGACAAGCTCACGGTAGAAGAAAACATCAAGGTGGCACTCCACCATACGACCAATTACGGTCTTATAGACGGAATGCTCCATACTCCGAAGTACAGACACGAGGAGTTCCGCATCCGCAAGGAAGCGATGAAGTACCTCAAGATCTTCGGCATGACCAAGACGGCAGACTATAGAGCCGGCTCGCTCCCTTACGGAGCTCAGAGAAGACTCGAGATCATGAGAGCGCTGGCTACAAAGCCTAAACTGCTGCTGCTCGACGAGCCTGCTGCAGGCATGAACCCGTCTGAAACTACGGAGCTGATGGACACCATCAGAGAGATCCGCGACAGATTCCAGATAGCGGTATTCCTTATCGAGCATGACATGAGCCTTGTAATGGGTATCTGCGAGGGTATCGTGGTGCTCAACTACGGAAGAGTCATCGCCAAGGGATGGCCTGAAGAGATCCAGAGCAACCCTAAGGTTATCGAGGCTTACCTCGGCAAGAGCCGCGGAAAGATGGAAGAAGAGGAAGAGAAGGAGAAGGCAGACATCGAGAAAGCTCTCAAGAAGGGCAGACTGGAATCTGCTACTTCCGGAAAGCCTGACAGAAAGGGGGATGAGTGATGGGTACAGTACTTACAGTTGACAACATCAACGTTTACTACGGAGCCATCCATGCCATCAAGGGCATCTCTCTCGACGTAAACAGAGGCGAGATCGTAACGCTTATCGGTGCTAACGGCGCCGGCAAGTCGACGACTCTTCACACTATATCCGGACTCCTGCGCAGCAAGACCGGAAACATCGAGTTCCTTGAGAGCTCCATCTCTCATGTACCGGCGCACAAGATCGTTGCGATGGGAATCTCGCACGTTCCTGAAGGCAGACGTATCTTCCAGGGACTGACAGTAGAAGAAAACCTTCAGATGGGAGCCTTCGTAACAAAGAAGGACCGCATCGCGCACAACCTGGAGTACGTATACGAGCAGTTCCCTAGACTCAAGGAGAGAACCTCGCAGATCGCAGGTACGCTCTCCGGAGGAGAGCAGCAGATGCTGGCCATGGGAAGAGCGCTCATGTCGGATCCTGAGCTGCTGATGCTCGACGAGCCATCGATGGGACTTGCGCCTATCCTGGTAGACCAGATATTCGATATCATAGTGAACCTAAACAAAGCCGGTACTACGATACTTCTCGTAGAGCAGAACGCTCAGATGGCACTCTCGGTAGCTGACAGAGCATACGTAATCGAGACAGGCCGTATAACCCTCTCGGGCACAGGCGAAGAGCTTGCGAAGTCCGAGGCGGTCAAAAAGGCATATCTCGGCGGCTAACAGTGTTAAGTAACACAAACTGACACTTAATATTCATCAAAAAATCACTCAAAGAAACGGCTCTGCCGTTTCTTTGTTTTTACCTGCTGTGGTATTATTACTTGATAATATTTTTTTGAGGGAGAATAGTAAATGACACAAAGAAAGAGAATATTGGGATTAATATCGATACTGCTCATACTCGCAATGGCTGTGACGTTTACTGCCTGCAAGGCAAAGGCTCCTGAGGAGCCGGCAGCTGAAGAAACGACAGGAGAGGTTGCTGAAGAAGAGCCAGCTGTTGAGGTCGTGAAGGTCATCGACGGTATTGATACTGAGGACATGGTAGAACCTCCGCTGCAGATTGAATCGATCACTCTCTTCGAAGACGGAACGCTCAGGATCGTTCCTCTGGAAGATCTTCTTAAGAATGCCGAGAGCAACAATGAAGTAGTTGACGGAGCGATCTTCCCGTTCGAAGACAGCGGCAAGGTAAAAGACGTATACCTTGTAAGATACGGAAACGCCGGATACAGAACCATCATCTGCCTCATGGATGACGGCTCGCTTTCAGCCCTGAGCGCTAACGAGCTCATCACAGATCATATAACGGTTGTATGGGACAACCTTACCGGAAGAGACACTTATGTTTCCGTGGAGGAACGCATATCCGAGGATGAAGATGCTTACAAAGTCGTTGGCATTACTGAGGAAGGGGAAGAGATTGATCTCGATTTCAGCCTTGATTTTTAACGAAATCAGGCTGTTTATGCTATAATAATTTGTAATAGTTTTTTCTGAATGAAAGGAACTGAAATGACAAACGCAATAGATGCACGCGCGGCTATAGCGGAGTGGTTCGAAACTGATTTTAAAGATTCTGCAAAAGCGACAACAAAGACATCCAGGCTCGAGGACGGAAGACTGAGCTACAGTTTTTCTGTTGTCAATAATTCCGGTTTTGATTTTGACAAGTTTTCGTTTAAGATCAAAGTGATCGACAGAACAAACAACGTGGAGATCGGAACTGCATCGATAGATGCAGGCAAATGGGCTGCCGGAGAGAAGAAAAACTTCAAATCGCGCCTTTCAGTACCTGAGGGTGTAAGGAACCTGTCTTTTGTTATGTATGCCAATTCGCTCGACTACGAAGCGATGCCTTCGGACGGAGCAGCCCCGGTCGTCAGGGAAGCCCCGGGATCTTTTAGAAATATAGAAGATATTTTTACGGGCGCTGACGGAAGCGGCGGCGTATTCGGCGAGCTTTTCGGTACAGGCGGAATGCCTGACTCAAGCGGCAGAACGGTAACGACCAAGACTACAACGACTAGGACCTCCAACGGAACTACAACCAAAACGACTACAACGACAACTACCAGAAAGGGCAATTCCGGTACTGTGAACACAACTCAGCGCAGACAGCCGTCAGGAAGCCGGCAGACGATCCCTGCAGAGCAGAACGGCACATTCACACAGCGCCGCCAGGAGAAAAAGCTCAATAAGAAGAGACTCGGCAAATCGGGATGGACAGCTGCTTCTCTTATAACGGGTATACTGTTCCTGATGTCGGCAGCCGGATCGACTGATTCTCCTGAATTCAGACTCGGTGTTGCAATAGTCGGAGCAGTACTGATAGTAGCTGCAGGCGTCATGAAGCTGGTGAATAACACAAAGGCTAAGAGGATCAGAACATACGAGGCGAAGATCAACTGGAACGGAAACACCTCGATAGATGATCTTGCAGCGGCTGTCGGAAAGCCTTTCAACAAGGTAGCCGATGAGCTCCAGTCCATGATCGCGGACGGATTCTTCCCTGAAGCTTATGTCGACATAAATAACCGCATGCTCGTTATGACAAGAAACGGCGTGCCTATCGAATCGGTAGAGAGATCCGCAGCAGAAGTGAAGGCTGCGAAGCGCAAAAGAGCAGGCGGCAAAGGTGCTGTCCCTGAGACACTTGACGATCTCATTGTCATGACAGACGATAACGAGATCAAGAGCAAGCTCATGGCTCTCAGAACGGTCACAAAGAAGATCGACGAGAGAGTCGAAGAGGTACCTGAACTTGAGAAGCAGGTCAAGGACTTCAGAGAGAAATACTATCCTGAGGTCGTTCGCCTGACTGATGATTACAATCAGAAGATCGCAGATATGGGCAAGCTCGGTGCTGAGCCGGCCAGGGGAGAAGTCACAACTGATTCTTCCGGAGCTCCGGTGCTCAACACTAACCCGAATTATCTGCAGGAGCAGGCCGACGAGATCAAGGATCAGCTTATCAGTCTTATCGATTCCGTCACGGAGGCATCGGAGAACCTGCTCGAAAAGCTCCATGAGGACGACATCATGGACATCACCACGGATATCAAAATGCTGCAGACTACGCTTGCGAGCAAGGGCCTGCTGGATTCAGATTTCGACATCTAAATGTTATAAAAGGAGGAAAAGATGGCAGATTTTGAACTTAACCCTGAAGCTGTAGTTGAAGCAGCAGAAACACAGGCAGTTGAACTTAAGGAAGACGTGCAGGAAGTTGCAGCACAGGCTGCTGCTCTCGATATGGGTTCGGCTTTCGATTTCGCACCTGAATTCGCACCGGAAGAAGAAAAGAAGGAAAATCCGCTCGAAAAGTTCACACCGGACGAGCAGAGACAGATCAGAGCGGTTGCAGATAAGATCGACATCACAGACAGTAATGCGGTTCTGAGCTACGGCGCAAGCGCACAGCGCAAGGTTTCGGACTTCGCTGACGGAGCACTTCAGAGCGTAAGAACAAAAGACATGGGAGAGACAGGTCAGGTCCTGACATCCCTGCTCGTTGAGCTCAAGTCGAACGGTGGTGAAGAGAAGAAGTCATTCTTCGGAAAGATCTTCGGAAGCGCTGAGAAGAACTTCGAAAAACTCAAAACGCAGTACTCCACAACTGAGGCAAACATCGACAGGATCGTCAAGCTGCTCGAGGAGCACGAAGAACAGCTCCTCAAGGACATCGTCCAGCTCGACAGGCTCTATGAGAAGAACAAACTTTACTTCAAGGAAGTATCGATGTACATCGAAGCCGGCAAGCTGGCTCTTGAGAAGGCAAAGACAGTTACTCTCCCTGAGCTTGAGGCAAAGGCAAGAGAGACAGGTTCCGTTGAGGATGCACAGGCAGCTCAGGACTATGCAGACATGATCACAAGATTCGAGAAGAAGATCTACGATCTCGAGCTCTCGAGAACAGTATGCCTGCAGTCGGCACCGGAGATCAGAATGGTACAGAATTCCGATACCATCATGTCCGAGAAGATCCGCTCCACTATCGTGAATGTCATTCCTATGTGGAAGACACAGATGGTTCTGGCTCTCAACAACTATCATACACAGAAGGCCATCGAGGCTCAGCAGGCAGTCACAGAGGCTACCAATGAGATGCTCAAGAAGAACGCAGAGGCCCTTCACCAGAGCACTGTTGACACAGCAAAGGCCAGCGAGAGAGGAATCGTCGACATCGAGACACTGCAGCACACCAACCAGGAGCTGATCACTGCAATCGACGAGATCATCCAGATCCAGGAAGACGGCAAGGTCGCAAGAGCAGAGGCCGAGAAAGAGCTCGCAAGGATCGAGCAGGAACTCAAGGACAAGATGCTCGGTATCGCTGCCAATGCGAGATGGACCGGCGAGGACATCGCTGCTTCAAGATCTGAGCAGAAATAAGGAATGGCAAAAGAAAGTCAAAATAATAAAAATACAGGAGCAAAGAGCCGGAGAAGTCCGGCTCTTGCTCTCTTGCTCGTAGTCCTCATAGCGGCTGCGTTTTTTATAATGTCCGATGTTCCGTTCATAAAAAGTGCCAGAGATTCTCTCATGCACAGGTTCGGATACGAAGCCATCGATCAGGGAAGCAGCGGTGAGAACGGCGGCGGTACTGAAGGCGAAGGCGGTGAGAGCGGAGATGCAAAGACCTCAGAATGGGACGTCAATGCTGATATCAATCCTGCATCGCTGCCGGAATACAACGGACAGAACTACGTGAAGGTGAATGGCGGAGTACCTGCATTCCCTGACGAAGTATGCGAGCGGGGAGGCCTAATAAAAGACGGAGACGACTGGAAGACGAAAGGCAATCTCCTCGGAACGGTCGATTCCGGTAAGCTTACACCTTATGAATACTACGGCAGCCTTGATGAACTGGGCAGGTGTACATACGCTTACGGCCTTCTCGGCGATGAGACCATGCCGCAGGAGGGACAGGAGAGAGGAGACATTTCATCGGTGCATCCTTCGGGCTGGGCAAAGGCACAGAACTGGGAGCGCTGTCACCTCATAGCATGGGCGCTTTCGGCAGAAAACGCCAACCCGTCGAATCTGGTCACGGGAACGCACTATCTGAACTACGACGGAATGAGACCTCTTGAGGAGGAAGTCGAGCATTACATATGGGATACCGGCAACCATGTGCTGTACTATGTAAAGCCTTGGTTCAGGGACGATGAGCTCGTTGCCAGAGGCGTGCAGATGACAGCCCGGTCGGTCGAAGACAAAGGCGAGGGAATATCCTTTAATGTATACTGCTTCAACGTGACGCCGGGTGCCGAGATCGACTATAAAACAGGCATCGTGACGACTGAAGAACAGGCGGCTCAGGATGCAAGAGTATACGTTATAAATACACGCTCGGGAGTGTTCCACTACCCGACATGCGACGGCGTCAAGGAGATGTCGGAGCACAACAAGAAGACAGTTACAGCAACGCGCACGGAGCTGACATCCCAGGGATATACACCGTGCGGTGCATGTGAACCATAAACAATCACCAAAAGCAAAGGAGCTTTTACTATGCGATCGATCACATCTATCAAAACATCACTTTCCGCAGGCAGTTATGACATGATGCTCAAAAGTCTTTACTGCCGCCCGGTTGAAATGCTCGGACCTTACAGAGACAGGATCGTCAGAGTCCTTGACGGGTTCATGAATGAGTTCGGTGCAGGACCGGATACCGAAGTCGCTGTATACAGTGCGCCGGGTCGTACGGAGATAGGCGGAAACCATACAGATCACCAGAGAGGCAAGGTCCTCACCGGATCCGTGGACCTCGATGCCATAGCCTGCGCCGCACCAAACGGAAGCAGCACTGTGCGCATCTATTCAGAGGGTTACGGACTTACGACAGTGGATATCAGCAGTCTTGAGCCTGTAAAGGAAGAGGAGAATACGACAAAGGCCATAATCCGCGGAACTCTGGCTGCAATATCATCAAGAGGTTATGATGTCAAAGGCTTTGATGCATATGTTACCTCCGATGTTCCGGGAGGATCGGGACTTTCGTCGTCAGCTTGCTTCGAAGTCCTGATAGGAGTTACGGTCAATGGACTCTTCTGCGCCAACAGCATACCTCTGGCCGAGATCGCAAAGATCGGACAGTATGCTGAGAACGTATATTTCGGCAAACCATCCGGACTTCTCGATCAGATGGGATGCGCTCTCGGAGGCATAGTAGCGATCGATTTTCAGGATAAGGATAATCCGCAGTACCACGCAGTGGATTTCGATTTCGCATCTGCAGGATATGCACTTTGCATAATCGATACAGGAGCTGACCATGCTGATCTTACAGGAGATTATGCAGCAGTCCCTGCCGAGATGAAGTCTGTTGCTCAGGCTTTCGGAAAGGAAGTTCTCTGCGAAGTAGATGAAGCGGATTTTTACAGTTCGATCGCGAAACTGAGAGAGAAGCTCGGAGACAGAGCCGTGATGCGCGCGATACATTACTTTACGGACTGCCACCGCGTTGAGCAGCAGGTAGAAGCTCTGGAAAAGCACGAATTCGATAAGTTCCTGAGACTGGTCAGCAGTTCGGGACATTCATCATACATGTATCTGCAGAACGTAGCTACATACAGGGATCCTGCAGACCAGCCTGTCGCCCTGTCTCTTGCCATGGCGGGCTACTATCTGAAAAGCCGCGGCGCCCGCAGGGTACATGGCGGCGGTTTCGCAGGCACAATACAGGCATTTGTTCCGCTCGATATGGTAGACGAATTCAGGGAAGGCATGGACTCAGTACTTGGCGAGGGAGCCTGCAGAGTCACATACATACGTCCTGTCGGCGGATGCACACTTATAGACTGATAAACACCGGTAATTATGATGAAGCATGAGGATGAAAATGGAACTGGAACCGTTGATATCACAACTTATTGAATATGCTGTAAGAAAAGAATGGATAGAAGACTCCGACCGGATATGGGCATCCAACAGGATACTTGAGGCGTTCCACATGGACGGCTTCGGCGGCCTGGTCGATATAGAAGGAGAACTCTCTCAGATACAGGAGATACTGGACGGATTATGTGACTATGCTTTTGAGCATGGCGTGATCGAAGGTAATTCTGCGACATACCGTGATCTTTTCGATACAGCACTTATGGGGCTCATTACCCCAAGACCTTCAGAGATCACAAAGGATTTTTACAGAAAATATGAGGACTCTCCTGAAGCAGCAACCGGCTGGTATTATGGCTTCTCGGGGGATACCAATTACATCAGAAGGGACCGTATCGCAAAGGACCGCAAGTGGACTGTTGATACTGAGTATGGGACCCTCGACATAACGATAAACCTGTCCAAGCCTGAGAAAGACCCTAAGGCCATAGCTGCAGCAGGGAAGGCAAAAGCTTCGGGATATCCGAAGTGCCTGCTTTGTGCAGAGAATGAAGGCTATGCAGGCAGACTGGATCATCCTGCAAGGCAGAATCACCGCATCATTCCGGTAGAGCTTGGCGGGCAGGACTTCTTCATGCAGTACAGCCCTTACGTTTATTACAATGAGCACTGCATCGTTTTCAACAAGAAGCACATACCGATGCACATAGACAGGCAGGCGTTTACCAATCTGCTGGACTTTGTGACCGTATTCCCGCACTATTTCGTGGGATCGAACGCGGATCTTCCGATCGTCGGCGGAAGCGTTCTCAGCCACGATCATTACCAGGGCGGCAATTTCGAGTTCGCCATGGCAAGGGCTGAAGCTGAAACCTCCTTCACGGTGCCGGGATATGAAGACATAAAAACGGGCATAGTAAAATGGCCGATGTCCGTGATCCGTCTAAATGGAACAGACAGGGAGAAGATTATCGATCTGGCTGAGATGATACTTAACAAATGGCGGTGCTATGATGATCCTGATGCTTTCATCTTCCATGAAACAGACGGAGAGAAGCACTCGACCATAACACCGATAGCGCGCAGAAGGGGCGAAGCGTATGAGCTGGACCTTGTGCTACGCAATAACATAACGACGGAAGAAAACCCTCTGGGAGTATTCCATCCTCATGCAGACAAGCATCACATCAAGAAAGAGAACATCGGACTTATTGAGGTGATGGGACTGGCCGTACTGCCGGCCCGCCTGAAAGACGAGCTGGAAGCCGGGCATTACACCGAGCAGGAGATAGGTGAAGTCTTTGCCGCGGTGCTCGAGGATGCGGGAGTGTTCAAGAGAACTGAAGAGGGAAAGGCAGCATTCATGAGGTTTATCGATCATGTTGCTGCTGAAAGTAAATAACTGATCAAGGAGGAAGAGAGCATGGCAAGCGGAAGAATGGAATTCCACGCAGAATCCATAATGCAGCACACGAACTTCAGCTTTGTGCTGCCTAATGATGTTGCGATGGAGGAGGTCTTCGACCTTAAGTATTACGACAGGGATCCGATGAATCTTATTTTGCTTCACGGACTCACAGGCACCGATACCGACTGGCTGTACGGCGGTGTGGCACAGCTGATGGCCATACAGTACAACCTGAACATATTCATGCCGACGACAGGCAATTCCTTCTATCTGGATCAGGGATATAAAGGCAGAAACTACTGCGAGTTCATTGCTGAGGAGCTGCCTGAATACATACAGAAGACATTCGGGATAAAGATGGAAAGAGAGAACACCATGATAGGCGGCCTCTCGATGGGCGGATACGGTTCCCTGCACACTGCTCTTACATATCCTGAAAAATTCAGCGCATGCATCGCGCTTTCTTCAGCACTTGTCGTAAGGGATGTTGCAAAAAAGCCTGATTCAGAAGTCGGCAGCGTGCTGCCTCTCAAATTCAGGGAGGACCTGTTCGGAGATCCTTCAAAACTGATCGAATCCGACATTAATCCTGAAGTCCTTTATAAAAAGATCAAAAAGCAGGGCAAGGAGGCACCGTTCATATACCTTGCAATAGGTGTCGATGACAACCTGCTTGAGACCAACCGCGCGTTCCGCGATTTCCTTAAGAAAGAGAAGGCGGACTTCTTCTATGAAGAGGGACCTGGCAGACATACATGGCAGTTCTGGAACGAATACATTGACAGAGGGCTGAAGACAGTTCTGAACCGTTAAAGGTGAACGTTAAAATGCTTAGTGAGAAATACAAAGATTTTACGAAATGGGTCATCTACCAGATATATCCGCGCAGCTTCATGGACAGTAATGGCGACGGCATAGGTGATCTTCAGGGAGTGATCAGCAAGCTCGACTACATAAAGGATCTCGGAGCAAACGCGGTATGGCTCTGTCCGTGCTTTAAGAGCCCAAATGAAGACAACGGATATGATGTGGCAGATTACTGCGACATAATGGAAGAGTTCGGAACCATGGAAGACATGGATCAGCTGATAGATGAGCTGCATAAACGCGGCATGAAACTGATCCTCGATCTGGTGCCGAACCACACATCGACCGTGCACAGATGGTTCCGGGAGTCCAGAAAAGGTAGAAACAACCCGTACAGCGATTTTTATTACTGGTTCGATGCACCTCCGAACGACTGGGAGTCATCTTTCGGAGGAAGTGCCTGGCAGTATGATGAGATGCGGGGACAGTATTACCTCCACACATTTGCAGTGGGGCAGGCTGATCTCAACTGGGAGAATCCTGCTGTTGTGAAGGCCATGCAGGATGTAGTCGACTTCTGGGTCGATAAGGGCTGCGACGGATTCCGTATCGATGTCATCGACTGCATTGCAAAGGATATACCAAACGATAAGGACAGGCTCGGACCGCGCCTGCATGAATATATACGGGCTCTTTTCGGGCGCGAAAAGACGGCGCATCTTTTCACTGTAGGTGAAGGGAACACCAACGATATAGACGATATCGTTCTTCACTGTGCGCCGGAGCGCAACGAGCTTTCAACTCTGTTCATTTTTGAGCATATGGAATGCGGGCGTTCGGACAAATTCACACCGAAAGAGGAAGGCCTGAAGTCTCTGAGAGACTGCCTTGTCTACTGGCAGGACGAGACCGGCAAAAGGGATCTGCTGTACAGCCTGTTCATAGAGAACCACGATCAGCCGCAGATGATATCACGCATAGGCAACGACTGCGAACTCAGATACGAGTCGGCTACAGACATCGCTGCGATGGTCTACCTGCTGAAGGGCGTGCCTTTCATTTATCAGGGACAGGAGATCGGCATGCCGGCCGCACACTATGACAGCATAGACGACTTTGATGATGTTGAGAGCCTTGGCGCTTACCGCAAGTACCGCAAAACTCTCAGCGAAGAGGAGACTGTTGAAAAAATCAATTTCGGAAGCCGTGATAATGCGCGCCACCCTATGGCATGGGATGACAGCAAGAACAGCGGTTTTACAGATGATGCGTGCGAACCGTGGCTGAACACTCACTCGAGAGCCGGTGAAATAAATGTAAAGAATGATCTCGGTTCTGAAAAATCCGTATACAGGTTTTATCAGGAACTGCTGAAACTGCGCGCGGGGAATGCCGCTTTTCAGGACGGAAGCGTTGAGGTGATCTCATCTCCGGAAGATGACTGCTTTATATATACAAGGTCGGCAGGTAATGAAAAATGGGCTGTGATATGCAATTTCGAGAAAGAACAGTGTATAGAGCTTCCGTTTGAATGTGAACCTCCTGCACTTGCCAATCTTGGGAGGACGACGGCAGCAGGACGCTATATTTCGTATGAGTGTGCCGCTGCAAGGATAAGCAAGGAATGCAAGCTGTGAAAATGAGTATTATGGCGGCATGCATTTATCTAAAATACAAAAAAAAGTATACCACGCATATATTAAAATGGTACAATAAGTTGTTAGTTCTCCCTGTATTACAATATTGTGATGCAGAGATTCACGCTAATGATATATAGGAGGAAAAATATGAAGAAAAGCACAGTCAAGAAGCTGTTGGTTGCAATGCTTGCATTTGCGATGATCTTCGCAATGGCAGCATGCGGTGGCGGCAGCAGCAGCGAAGGAGAAGAGGGCGGAAGCGAAGGCGCAGCTGGAGCACTCAAGATCTTTAACTCAAAGATGGAGATCCAGGACGTTTTCGAAAGCGACCTCGCCAGCGCATATGAGGCTGAGGCTGGAGTACCTGTAGAAGTTTATTATTCAAGCGATACAGTTGCTGCACACCTTTCAACCAAGTATGCTTCAAAGGATCCATATGCAGTCAACATGGTTGATGAAAAGGACCTCTACTCCCTTGCTAAAGAGTATGGCGCTGACATGAGCGACATGGATTGGGTAAAAGACACAAACTATGCTGTCACAGTTGACGGTAAGGTTGTAGGATTCCCTGTCTGCGTTGAGGCAAGAGGCATTATCTACAATGCTACAGCAATCGAGAACGTTCTCGGTGAGAAGTTTGATCCTGCATCGATCAAGACTCTTGACGACTTCAAGGCAATCTGCGACAAGCTGGTAGCAGCCGGCATGGAGACACCTACTTCAATCATGAAGGAAGACTGGTCACTCGGTGCTCACTATCTTGCTCAGTTCATCGAAGAGAGAGAAGATGTTGACGGTTATGTTGCTTCCCTGAAGGCCGGCGAGGCAAAGGTAATCGAGGATGCTAAGTTCAACGCTCTCATGGACACATTTGATGTTCTCAAGGAGTACAACATGTGGAAGGGCCAGGAAGGCTCTGCAGAGAGAGAACTCTCCGAGCAGGCTCTTGCTGAAGGAAAGATCGCATTCATGTTCGGCGGTAACTGGGACTTCGCTATGATGAAGGACTTCGACTACACCGGCGGAGCAGGAATGATGCCGGTTCCACAGAATCTGGAAGACGATTACACAGGCAAGCTCGTAGGCGGCGGTTCCAAGTACTTCTATGTTGACGCAAGTGAAGGCACAAGCGCTGAGACACAGCAGGCTGCTAAGGACTTCCTCGCATGGTTCGCTTCATCCGATACAGCTCACAAGTTCGTTTCGGAAACATGCGGAATGGTTTCCCCATTCGGAAGCAACACTGTAACATGCACAGACGACCTTGGCGCTTCTGTTAAGGGCTTTGCTGATGCAGACATGCTCATCCCTAACTATCCGGGATTCCCAGATGATCACTATTCAGTAATCGGTGCTGAGATGCAGAAGTATCTTGCAGGTCAGTGCACACGTGAAGAGCTGGCAACAGCTATCGAAAACTACTGGAAGGCTCAGGCTTAATTACAGGACCTGACTTTTCCCGGACATGATACATGTCTGAAATGAGAATGACACGCGCCGATGTCATAATGGCACCGGCGCGTGTTGCAACAGTTTTAGGTATCAAGTAAAGAGAGAAAAATATGAATAGGAATACATTTAGCTACAAGCTCAGACAGATCCTGATGTTTGCCGGGCCTGGCACTATCCTGTTCTTTGCTGTCGTGGTAGTTCCGTTTATTTACGGTCTCTATCTGACATTTACAAGCTGGGACGGAGTATCAGCTCACAAACCTTTCGTAGGCCTTGCAAACTATGCAGCAGCCTTCTCAGATGGTGCGTACTGGGTTGCTCTCGGCAGGACAGCTATCTACTCGATATTCGCTGTCGTGTTCATCAACATACTCGCCTTTGCGTTAGCGTATCTGGTAACCAGCGGAGTCAAGGGTCAGAACTTCTTCCGTGCAGGTTTCTTCGTACCTAACCTGATCGGCGGTATCGTACTTGGTTATATATGGAAGTTCGTTTTCAACAGAGCATATGTTGCTGTAGCCAGCGCTATTACCGGAGGAATGGCGATTTCGCCGTTATCGACTACAGGAGGCGCGATGTTCTGCCTGATATTCGTATCAGTATGGCAGTACGCAGGCTATATGATGCTGATATATGTAGCAGGCTTCATGAGTGTATCTGATTCCCTCAAGGAAGCTGCTATGATCGACGGATGCACACCTTCACAGGCAATGCGTAACGTAACAATTCCGCTGATGCGTTCATCTTTCGTACAGTGCATATTCCTGAGCATCACAAGATGCTTCGTAGTATACGATGTCAACCTGTCACTGACTAAGGGCGAGCCGTTCAATACATCGGTACTGGCGGCCATGCACGTATATAACCAGGCATTCACTTACAAGAACTACGGTCTTGGCCAGGCCGAGGCGCTCATACTCTTCGTTGTATGCGCAGCTGTAGGTATCACTCAGGTTATGATTGGTAAGAGAGGGGAGGTAGAAGCATAATGACTCAGAACGAAAAAGCTGCAGCAGCTAAAAAGAGAAATCATGCGATCATGATCATTATACTGATCCTGCTGTTCATCCTCTTCATCATGCCGTTCATCCTGGTAATCATTAACGTTTTCAAGACAAAAGCGGATATCGTTTCGGATCCTCTGGCACTCATCGGTGCACACGGATTCACGATGCAGAACTTCCCGGAAGCCATGGCGAAGATGAACTTCTGGAACGTATTCAAGAACTCCCTGATAATTACAATTATATCAACAGTTCTTACCATCTTTGTTTCGGCAATGGCATCATTCGTTATCGTACGTAACGGAAAGTGGAAATTCTGTTCAGGATTATTCGCACTGATGGTTGCCTCCATGGTAATCCCGTTCCAGGTACTGATGGTACCTCTGGTATCGGTATACGGAGGAATCTTCGGAGTGCTCAATCACCGTATCACTCTGATACTGATGCACACGGGATTTTCAGTCTCCATGGCTACGTTCATGTTCCACGGAGCAATACATACTAACATTCCTTTAGAGCTTGAGGAAGCAGCACTGATCGACGGCTGCTCAAGATGGCAGACCTTCTGGAAGGTCGTATTCCCGCTGCTCAAGCCTACAATTGCTACAGTTGCTATCATCGACGCGATGGCATTCTGGAACGACTACCTCCTGCCAAGCTTAGTGCTGACAGATAAGGCGCTCTACACCATCCCAATTGCAACACAGGCATTCTACGGGACCTACTCAACAGATATCGGCCTCGTAATGGCCGCACTGCTGCTGGCAATGCTGCCTATCCTCATCCTGTATCTCTTCCTGCAGAAGTACATCGTAGCAGGAGTTACATCAGGAGCTGTAAAGGGTTAATTACCGCAGGACATGAACTGACAGCAAACTGTAACGAATGGAAAAATTCTTTGATTCTAACAATCCGGTAATGAGATTTCTCTCCCGCCTGGTTGATCTGGCAATAGTCAACATACTGACGGTATTCACGTCAGTACTGCTGATAACAGCCGGCGGAGCAATAACGGCCATGAACCATGTATTGCTTCATCTTGTCAGAGGGGATGAGACATATGTCACCAGGATGTTCTGGACTTCGTTTAAAGCGAATTTCAAACAGGGCATACCCGAAGGACTGCTGCTTATAGCGCTGGGTGCCATTACAGCCATAGACATGTGGGCACTTCACGGATCGGAATCAAGGCTTGCCACGCTGATGATGATCTCAATAACGATCATAGCAATGTTTCTGGCAGCAACATTCGTATACATGTTTGCACTCCAGTCAAGGTATGAAAACACAGTTCGCGGTACTATCGCCAACGCACTCAGACTGGCAATCGGCAATCTGCCGAAAACAGTCGGAATGATAATAATATGGCTCATATGGGTGCTGATACTGGTTTATCTGCACAAGGCAGCGGCGGCATTCTTCATGCTTTACGGCTTGTCTTTACCGGGGTATCTGTGTGCCATGCTTTATAACGGAGTATTTGAAAATCTGGAGACTGAAGGAGAATAAAAAATGGCAAGTTTATCATTACAACACATTGAGAAGATCTACGAGAACGGATATCATGCCGTTCACGATTTCAATCTCGAAGTAGAAGATAAAGAGTTTATTATCTTCGTAGGACCTTCCGGCTGCGGAAAGTCCACAACTCTGCGTATGATCGCCGGACTCGAGGACATCTCATCGGGTGATTTCCTCATCGATGGCGTCAAGATGAACGACGTAGAGCCAAAGGACAGAGACATCGCTATGGTATTCCAGAGCTACGCTCTCTATCCACATATGACGGTAAGAGACAACATGGGATTCGCTCTTAAGCTGAGAAAGGTACCTCAGGCAGAGATCGACGCTAAGGTAGACGAAGTAGCAAAGATCCTCGACCTCGAGAAATTCCTCGACAGAAAGCCTAAGGCTCTCTCCGGCGGCCAGAGACAGCGTGTTGCCATGGGTCGTGCTATCGTAAGAAGCCCTAAGGTATTCCTCATGGACGAGCCTCTGTCCAACCTCGATGCTAAGCTGAGAGTACAGATGAGAACAGAGATCGCTAAGCTCCACGAGAGACTGGGAACTACGATCATTTACGTAACACACGACCAGACTGAGGCTATGACACTCGGAACAAGAATCGTTGTTATGAAGGATGGTATCGTTCAGCAGATCAACTCGCCTGAGCACCTTTACAACAAGCCTTACAACCTCTTCGTTGCAGGATTCATCGGATCGCCTCAGATGAACTTCCTTGAATGTGCTGTTGAGAAGAAGGGCGCTGACACATTCCTTGACATGGCAGGATTCCCAATCAAGCTTCCGGCTGACAAGGCTGAAGCAGTCAAGGATCACGTTGGTAAGACTGTTATCGCAGGTATCAGACCTGAGCACCTCCTCGACGGAAGAGGCAAGGAGAAAGACTTCTGCACTATCAAGGCTCCTATCGAAGTACGTGAGCTCCTCGGTGCAGAGGCATATCTGTACTTCACACTCGGAGGCAAGCAGTGCACAGCAAGAGTTGCTTCTGATGTTGACCTCTATGTCGGCATGGAAGGAACGATGGCACTTGATCTTAACAAGCTCCAGCTCTTCGATAAGGAAACAGAGCAGAGCCTCCTCTGGAAAGAGTGGTAGGATTTTAAGGATCCGGTACTTAAATAATCATTTACGGGACTGTCACTATCTGGTGGCAGTCCTGTTCATTTTTTGATATTATCTTCGTGTAAATACGAATATTCATGGAGAGGAAAATGAGCATACGATATATAGAAGAAACTAAACATCTTATACTTGAAACAAGGAACACCGGTTATCATATGAAGATCGACAGCCTGGGCTATCTTCAGCACATGTATTACGGGCCGAAGCCGGGACAGGACGATCTGTCTTATGCATACCGCTATTATGACAGAGGCTTTTCGGGAAACCCATATGCCATGCGTTATGACAGGACATACTCCCTGGACTCGATGCCGCAGGAGTATACATCTTTCGGCGTCGGAGACTTTCGTGTCAACAGCATAGCTGCATCATGTTCAGATGGAAGCCGCTGCGCGGAATTCAAATACGTTTCCCATGAAATAGTTGAAGGGAAATACAGCATACCGGGACTTCCTTCTGTTTATGATAACGAAGGCAATGCGCAGACACTTATAGTCAAACTGATTGATAATGCTGCGAATATCGGGATAAAGCTGTATTACGGCGTGTTTGAGGATCTCGATATCATAACGAGATCTGCGGAAATAATAAACGCCGGATCGGAAATGGTATGGCTGCGTAAGGCATCCTCCATGTGCCTCGAGCTTCCGTACGGAAACTGGGACATGATACATTTCCACGGCAGACATTGCATGGAGCGCCAGCCGGAACGCATCAAACTGTTCCATGGCGTACACACCCTGATTTCAGGACGTGGCATGTCCAGCCATCAGCACAATCCGTTTGTTATAATATGCGACCATGATGCCACCGAAGACAGCGGTACATGCTATGGCATGATGCTGATGTATTCCGGAAACCACAAGACCGAAGTCGAACTCGACCAGTTTGAGAGCGTACGCGTGGTCATGGGCCTTAACGATGACAGGTTCCGTTGGGAGCTTGAGCCGGGCACATCCCTGAATACTCCTGAAGTGATACTTACATGTGCCGACGGATTGACTGAGCTCTCGCATAATTATCACCGCTGCATACGCAACAACGTTGTCAAGGGTAAGTATAAGCTCAGTCACAGACCGGTACTGGTAAACAACTGGGAGGCAACGTACTTTGATTTCACTGAGGAAAAACTCCTTGAGATCACCGGCATAGCGAAGGATCTCGGTATCGAGATGTTGGTGCTTGATGACGGCTGGTTCAGAAACAGAAAGGATGACAACGGCGGCCTGGGCGACTGGGCGGTCGACACAGATAAACTGCCGAACGGGCTCGAAGGTCTGATCTCAAAGGTCAAAGGAATGGGCCTTAAATTCGGACTCTGGATAGAACCGGAGATGGTAAGCGAAGACTCAGATCTTTACAAAGCACATCCTGACTGGGCACTGACAGCTCCGGGACGCGCTCCGATGATGGCGCGCAACCAGCTTGTGCTGGACCTCTCAAATGATGATGTGCATGAGTATTTATATAACACCATAGCCGGATTGCTCCGCGATTACGACATAGACTATATAAAATGGGATTTTAACCGTCCTATATCGGACGTTTACTCGCATTCAACCCCGTCCGCAAGACAGGGCGAAGTGCCTCACCGCTACTACCTGAGCCTTTACAAACTTTACGACAGGCTTACCTCAGAGTTTCCTGACGTGCTTTTCGAAGGCTGTGCGGGCGGCGGCGGACGATTTGACGCAGGCATGCTTCAGTACTCACCGCAGGTGTGGTGCTCAGATAATACTGACCCGGTAGCGAGACTTGCCATTCAGTACGGAACATCGTTCGGATATCCTTCTTCATCTATGGGAGCGCATGTAAGCGCATCGCCTAATCACCAGACGGGACGCAAAACACCTCTGTCGACACGCGGCGTTGTGGCAATGGCCGGCACATTCGGGTACGAGCTCGATCTTACAAAGCTTTCAGACGAAGAATGCGATGAGATCAAAAAACAGATAAAGAGATTTAAAGACATCGAATCTGTGGTCCACGGCGGCAGATTCTACAGGCTGAGTGATCCGTCAGAGAACAGCAGATATTTCTGCTGGGAGCATGTAAGCAAAGACAGGAGCCGCTGCGTTCTTAGTGTCGTTGTGACTGATCCTCAGGCAAATTACACACTTGTACATGTGAAACTTAAGGGACTTGATCCTGACGCGATGTATTCTGTAGGCGGCGAATTTGAGTGCCGCGGCAGTACACTGATGCAGAACGGATATACTTTCCCTCAGCTTACCGGAGACTATCCGGCACAGCAGTTAGATATACTAAGGATATAACAAGGAGAAAAAATGATAAGCAAACAATTACAGCAGGTAAGAGATCACGAGCAGCGTGAAGAAAAACTCATCGGCGAAGCTGATCGCCCGGTGTTTCACTTTTCTCCGCGCACCGGATGGCTCAACGATCCAAACGGATTCTCTTTCTATAAAGGTGAATATCATCTTTTCTACCAGTATCATCCGTACAGCTCCTACTGGGGACCGATGCACTGGGGACATGCTGTCAGCAAGGACCTGATAAGCTGGAAATACCTTCCTGCCGCAATGGCTCCTGATACAGATTACGACGGAGCAGGATGCTTTTCGGGTACTGCGATCACACTTCCGGACGGCAGACAGCTTCTGATGTATACAGGCTGCGGTGACAGCAGCAAGGACCCGCTCCAAAAGGGAAGATGGCTTCAGACACAGTGCGTTGCGGTTTCGGAAGAGCAGCCGGACGGCAGCATCGAATATGTAAAGTATGAAGGGAATCCTGTCGTTAAAGAGGAAGATCTCCCTGAATACTGCGATGCATATGAATTCAGAGACCCGTACATCTGGCGCGCATCAGATGGCACATACAGAGCACTCGCTGCCGCAGGCAGGACAGGTGAGATCGGTGAAGACGGCAATTACCTGCATGAAAAAGGCACGCAGCTTCTTTTGCTCAGGAGCGATGACGGCTTTAAATGGGAATTTGATAAAGTCCTGTTTGAGGACCACCGCAAGATAGGCGTCATGTGGGAATGCCCTAATTTCTTTGAACTCGACGGCAAGCAGATACTGATAGCAAGCCCTATGGACATGCATGCGGAAGCTGATGAGGCTATCGGTTCCGTAAGATTCCCACAGGGCAACAATGTCTGCTGCATAGCCGGGGAATATGATGAGGATGCGGAAATTTTCACACCGGACGGCGGCTATGAGCCGGTAGATATCGGACTCGACTTCTATGCTCCGCAGGTGATGGAAGCTCCGGACGGAAGGCATATAATGATCGGATGGATGCAGGATCCTAAGAATGCCAACTTTGCCAGTGCGCAGGATGACATATCACAACCGGGTCTCCTGTATGCTGTTCCTATGGATCATCCGGACGGGTATGTACATGGGCCGGAGGGTTCTTGCATATTCGGGCAGATGACAGTGCCAAGAGAACTGAAATACAGGGATGGAAAACTGTATCAGTGGCCTGTAAGAGAGTTCTGTGAATACAGAAAGGACAGGCTTGATTATGACGGGGTGATGCTTAAGGATGAGGAGCGAAGCTTTGACGGCATATCCGGAAGGTCGATAGAACTGGAAATAGAAATTGCTCCGCGCGAGGTAGGCGCTGCGCTATACAGGGAGTTCACTCTGGACTTCGCTAAGGATGAGGATCACTTCATCAGGCTCAGCTACAAGCCTGCCAGATCGCTGATCACCATAGACAGAGGCCGCAGCGGTCAGTGCAGTGAGATCATTTCGAGGAGAAGCTACAGAGCTGCGTACGCAGACGGAAGTCTCAGCCTCAGGATACTGATAGACAGGTGGAGTGCCGAAATATTCGTGAACGGAGGAGAGCAGGTGATGTCGCTCACTTATTACACTCCTGTCGATGCAGAGGGTATCACGTTCTCTGCTGACGGCACAATTGCGATGGATATAGTAGCTTATCATATACAAAAATAAAGCAATTCAATGTATAATTATCTCATCTGAAACAACTGCGGAAAGATAAGGGGAATAAACATGATTGATATAATTACACTCGGAGAACTTCTGATAGATCTTACTCAGCGCGGTTCTGACGAAAACGGAAACGGAGAATTCACTGCATATCCGGGCGGAGCTCCGGCAAATGTAGCGGTTGCTGCTTCAAGACTCGGTGCTACAACAGGCTTTATCGGAAAAGTCGGAGACGATGCATTCGGACGCAGCCTCGCAGATACACTGAAGAAAGACAATGTCGATATAAAGGGCTTATATTATGATGATTATCAGCCGACAACAATGGCAATCGTTTCGGTAGACGAAAGCGGCGAGCGCGATTTTTCGTTCTACAGAAAACCGGGCGCAGACACTCAGCTGACAGTTGATGAGGCTGTAGCGGCTCTGGCAGATCTGCCGAAGATCCTTCATGTAGGCTCGCTGTCAATGACTACATCACCGGGAAAAGAAGCGTGCGTAGAGGCTGTAAAGTATGCGAAAGATAACGGTTCGGTAATAAGCTACGACCCTAACTACAGGGCAGCACTCTGGGACAGCGAAGAGCATGCCATCGAGATGATGAAGGTCCTCCTTCCATATGCTGACATCCTGAAAGTATCAGACGAAGAGATGGTGATGCTGACAGGAACAGACAACTTCGAAGACGGAAGCCGTATACTTGCTGAGTACGGCTGCGGCCTTGTCATGGTTACTCTCGGTGCAGACGGAGTTTTCGTCCGCATGGGAAGCAAAACAGAAACCGTACCTGGTTTCAGCGTAGATGTAGCTGATACCAATGGCGCCGGCGACACCTTCCTCGGAGCCATGCTCATGCAAATCGCGAAAGGTGTTACCGGATCAGAAGATGTATGGGCACAGCTTCTTGACATGGTACGCTATGCAAACAAGGCAGCTTCACTGACATGCTCACGCCACGGAGCAATTCCTGCAATGCCTACACTTGCCGAAATGGAGAAGGAATTCAATGAGTAAAGAATCCAAACCAAAAAGAAAAAGCGTATTTGATGAAAGACTGGAGCAATACTATGATGAGCTCAAGTGGCTCTACATGGAACTGTACAATGATGAGGCGGCTTTTGAGTATTTCCTGAACATGCTGCGCAAGAGCTACAGGGAACGCAAGAAAACCCTTCATGATGTGGACAAAAGAAGATCGATTCATCCTGACATGCATCATTCCAACAAGATGATGGGCATGATGCTTTATACTGAAAATTTCGCAGGAAATCTGCCGGGCGTCAGAGACAGGCTTGATTATCTCAGGGAATGCGGAGTCAAATACCTTCACCTGATGCCGCTTCTGGATACACCTGAAGACAGCGCGAGAAGCGACGGCGGATATGCTGTTTCTGATTTCAGAAAGGTAAGGTCAGATCTCGGTACCATGGAGGACCTCGAAAAACTCGCTGGTGACTGCCACAAGAGGGGGATCAGAGTCTGCCTCGATTTCGTGATGAACCATACGAGCGACGAGCACGAATGGGCAAAGGCTGCAAGGGCCGGCGATCCTGAGGCTCAGAGCAGGTACTTCTTCTATGATAACTGGGACATCCCAAGACAGTACGAGGAGACGATGCCTCAGGTGTTCCCTGAGACAGCACCGGGCAACTTCACATATTTCGAAGATATCAATAAGATAGTCATGACGACTTTCTATCCTTTCCAGTGGGATCTCAACTATGCAAATCCGATAGTTTTCAACGACATGACTGAAAACCTCCTCTACCTGGCTAACAGGGGAGTGGACATCGTAAGACTTGATGCTGTTCCGTACATATGGAAAGAACTGGGCACTAACTGCC
This sequence comes from Anaerovoracaceae bacterium, assembly GCA_045115935.1. Taxonomy (GTDB): domain Bacteria; phylum Bacillota; class Clostridia; order Peptostreptococcales; family Anaerovoracaceae; genus Crickella. Next base: position 782 of record JBGULF010000061.1, on the reverse strand, counting down.
GCAACCTGCCGCAGGTGCACACGCTTGTCCGCATGATGAACATATCCTGCAGGATCGTTTGTCCGAGCGTGCTGCTTCTTGGCGAAGTCGTCATGGAGCCTAGCAAGGTCATTCCATACTTCGGTACTGAAGATAAACCTGAATGCGACATGCTCTACAATGTAACTACCATGGCTTCCATCTGGCATACCATGGCAACACGCGACGTAAGACTGCTCAGACATCAGCTGCAGCAGATAGAGAACCTGCCTTCAAACTGCATATTCCAGAACTATCTCAGATGCCACGACGACATAGGCTGGGGCCTGGATTACGGTATTCTTTCTCAGCACGGTATGGGAGAGGCGTCGCACAAGAAATATCTCAACGACTGGTTCACGGGCAAGTATTACGGCAGCCCTGCAAGAGGCGAACTCTACAACGACTCGGAATGGCTGCGTGATGCCAGACTGTGCGGAACAACAGCATCGCTGTGCGGAGTTGAGTCCGCGTTGTATGAGAATAATGAGGAAGCACTGCAGAGGGCTATCGATGCTGATGTGATGCTCCACGCATGCATGCTGACGTTGCGCGGCATACCTGTTTTCTACAGCGGCGACGAGATCGGAATGCTGAACGACTACGGATACCATGATGATCCGGGCAGATGGGCAGACAGCCGTAACATACACAGGGGAAAGATGGACTGGGAAAAGGCGGAGGAAAGAAAAGATCTCTCCACTCCGACAGGAAAGATCTTCCATGAACTGCGCGAGCTCGTTATGATACGCAGATTCAACGAA
>JBGULF010000060.1:0-2584 GCA_045115935.1 Anaerovoracaceae bacterium | reverse complement strand
CTATACTTAACGTATTACTGGTTTAATTGACTAAAGCAACCTAAATCAGTCTAGTAGCATAACATCTATCTTCTTGGAGAGGGACCCTTGAGGGGTCTCTTTTCATTTGCGTTGTGTTATAATACGCTCATGAGACTGAATAAATACATCGCGGCAGCCGGGGTCTGCTCCCGGAGAAAAGCAGATGAGCTGATCGCGAACGGAAATGTAAAAGTGAATGGCAAAGTCGTCCGGGAGATGGGAACGAACGTAGAGGAAGGGGACAGTGTCTCCGTCAACGGGACGCCTATTGAGGCGAATGAGTCAAAGGTCTACGTGGTGGTAAACAAACCGCCGGGATTCGTCACGTCCATGAGCGACGACAAGGATCGTCCGACTGTGGCGCAGCTCGTGGCGGACATCCCTGAAAGGCTTTTCCCGGTAGGCCGCCTGGATTACAATACGACAGGTCTGCTCATAATGACCAACGACGGCGATCTGACCTATACGCTCACACACCCTAAGCATGAGGTGAGCAAGACGTACGTGGCCACTGTCGCGGGCGTGCTGTCAAATGTAAGACTCGCGAAACTGCGCAAGGGCGTCGATATCGGGGGATTTGTCACTTCTCCCGCCCAGGTGCGTGTGCTGAAGCAGAACCCTCGGTCCGCCGTAGTGGAGATTTCCATACATGAAGGAAAGAACCGTCAGGTCCGTAAGATGTTCGCGGCCGTTGGAAACAAGGTGCAGAGCCTTGAGCGCACGGCCATCGGGGACATAAGACTCGGCAGGCTGCTGCAGGGGCACTACAGAAAACTCACCCGGGCCGAAGTCGAGTATCTCAAGAGTCTGTAGAATAACTCAAAAAATGAAAAAGAAAAAGCGCCTTGCGGCGTGATATGCTACCTCCCAGGTAGACAGTTGAAATAATAAAACTGTTTATCTGGGAGGTTTTACTATGGGAAGATTCTCTATCGAAGACAAGATGTCAGCAGTCAAGCGTCATTTAGAAAACGGAGAGTCCTGCAAGCGCATTGCAGGATCGATTGGCGCGGATGATGTGACTGTCCGTGAATGGTGCCGAAACTATCAGGTCATGGGAATAGATGCATTCACCAGAACACACCACAGAAAATATACTTTGGAATTCAAAACCAATGCGGTTGAATTCTATTTGACCGGAAAAGGATCTATCTTTGACACATGCAGAGTTTTCGAGATACCATCACGAGGTCAACTCCAACGCTGGATCAAGGAGTATAATAGTCATGAGTTAAAAGCTTCTCCGGGAGGTAAAGTGAACATGACTAAGAAAAAAGGTCGTAAAACGACATTGCAGGAGCGCATCGACATCGTGGCTGATCACATTGAGTCAGGGATGTCCTGTGCAGAGACCGCAGAGAAATACGATGTTTCATACCAGCAGGTGTATCAGTGGATCCAGAAGTACAAAGCAAATGGGGTCGACGGGCTCGTTGACCGACGAGGACGTTCCAAACCAGTGGAGGAAATGACAGAACTCGAAAGACTTCAGGCCGAGAACCGGATCCTGAAAGCGCGGCTTGAGCGGAAAGAGCTGGAGAACATCTTCTTAAAAAAAGTAGACGAAATCGAAAGGAGGCGGTCCTAGGGAGAGTACGACAGGAACACATCTACCAGGCGATCAAAGAACTGCATGAAGAAGGAATTGCCAGTATTAATCGGCTTTGCGATGTAGCAGGGATTCCCAGAGCCTCATATTACAAATGGTTGAGGCGCACACCGCCGGAAAGCGAATTGGTCAACGAAGCTATCGCAGAGGCTATACGAGAGATCCATGAAGACAGTCCTGACAAGGGATATCGCCGGATCCGGGACGATCTGTCCAGAGACTACGGATTCTGTGTCAGCGACAACAGAGTGCTCCGCATCTGCAGATATCTGAACATAAAGTCAACGATCAAGTACCGGAGAGAAGGATGCACGATCAGCGACAAAGACCCGCAGCACATAGCAGAGAACATCCTCGACCGGGACTTCCATGCAGACGCACCAAACGAGAAATGGCTGACAGACGTGACCGAATTCCAATACTATGTCGGGCCAGAGAAAAGGAAATTATATCTCAGCGCGATCCTGGATCTTTATGACAGGAGGATCGTTGCATATGTGATCGGGGACAGCAACAACAATCCGTTGGTCCATGAAACCTTCGAGCAGGCGGTATCCATGAATCCGGATGCGCATCCAATATTCCATAGCGATCGGGGATTCCAGTATACGAGTAATGTGTTCCATCAGAAGCTTATGGATCATGGAATGATCCAGAGCATGTCCAGAGTCGGGAAATGCATCGATAATGGGCCAATGGAAGGCTTCTGGGGGATCCTGAAGAGAGAGCGCTATTACAAGCGTAAATTCAGCAGCCGTGAAGAAGTGGTTCAAATGATCACCGAATACATCGACTACTACAATAACAAGCGCTACCAGCGAAGACTGGGAGTACTCACTCCAATGGAGAAACACGCTCAGTACCCGATGGTTGCATAAAAACTCCAGCCCCGATTGGAGCTGGAGAGAAAATATTTCTTTTATTTCGACTGTCTACTTGACGAGTAGCAGTTCA
>JBGULF010000059.1:0-5620 GCA_045115935.1 Anaerovoracaceae bacterium | reverse complement strand
ACTCATGAAAGCTTTGATTGCCATGAGCGGCGGCGTTGACAGCAGCGTGGCGGCTCAGATCATGGCGTCGCGCGGCTACGAGTGTGTCGGCTGCACGATGCGTCTGTACGAAAATGATGTTATAGGCAAGGATCTTCTGGACACCTGCTGCTCCCTTGAGAACACGCAGGACGCCCGCAGCGTCTCCGAGAAGATCGGCATCCCTTATCATATCGTCCACTATGAGAATCTTTTTACAGAGGAAGTCATCGAGCCTTTTATCGATGAGTATCTTCACGGCCGCACACCCAATCCCTGCATCGAGTGCAACCGCTGCCTCAAGTTTGAGCATCTCTTCTCCAAGATGAAGGAACTGGGCTGCGATGTTCTGGCGACCGGGCACTACGCGAGGACAAAATATGATCCCGAGCGGGGCCGCTACCTCCTTCTGAAGGCGATCGACCCAGCCAAGGATCAGAGTTATGTGCTCTATGTTTTGACACAGGAGCAGCTGGCCCACGTGCAGTTTCCGCTCGGCGACCAGGATAAGAACAAAACCAGGGAGATCGCCTCGGAGAGCGGCTTTAAGAATGCCCAGAAGCACGACAGCCAGGATATCTGCTTTGTTCCGGACGGCGACTATGCCGGCTTCATCGAGCGCTACAGCGGCGTTAAGTGCCCGCCCGGCGATTTCGTGGATGCGCAGGGCAATGTCCTGGGGCGCCACAAGGGCATCATTCACTACACGCTCGGACAGCGCCGGGGGCTCGGTATTCCGGCGGCGCACCGCTGCTACGTCACGCAGATCGATCCCGAGACCAACACCGTCACGCTCGGCACTAATGACGACCTGATGAAGCGGACCCTCTATGCAAACAAGGTCAACCTGATCACTGTGGACTGCATAGAGAGCCCTCTTCGCTGCAGTGCCAAAATACGCTATCGACACAAAGAACAGCCCTGCACCGTCACGCAGCCCGAGGACGACCTTCTGAGGGTCGAGTTTGATGAACCGCAGCGCGCCATCACGCCCGGACAGTCCGTCGTACTCTACGATGGGGATGTCGTGATCGGGGGAGGAGTGATCAAGTGAAAAAAGACCGCCGGCCAAGCCGGCAATGTCATTAAGTTAAGATGACAGTAACTGCGAGGCATTCCTAAAAATTAGTGGAGAGATCAAAAAAACAACTAAGATCTCTCCACTTTTATATTTTCAGACAACGCAAACAGACAGAATGATTTCTGCCTTAAAATATTATTTAAGTTTGGTATAATTTATGCTACTTTATAGGCGAAGCAGATATAGGTCCGTGTATTCTTCATAAATCTTGGACGTACACGCCCGGGACGTATCGGAACAGTTTCCCTGGCGATTATTGCTTCAACCTCAGGTGGCGATGCTTTATTCTGGAAAAACATCCTGCACATATGTGTGGCGATGGTAAAGTTGGTCTTATAAATGTACTTACGCTTTCCTGTTTTTATGATCACGTGCGAGGTGATCATCTCGGTGAAGTTGTACATTATGATCTTTGCGTAGATTTCCTGTTTGATGCACGCCACCTTTTTTGAATGCAGATGTAGTAATCCGGTTGTATATTTCAGACTTCTGAAGGAAGTCTCTATCCCCCATATGCCGATATTTTAGAAATGCCGATACTTTTTCAAAAGATTCCCGTGCCTGACACATTCTCAGGCACGAGAAATATTATATCGGCATTTATTTTAAGCCACATAACCGTTTAAGCACATCCTCATCATTGGCATATTTGAATGCTACATCATCCTTGAACACGGATTTGTCGCTCTCACTGAGTTTATGCAATGCTTCACGCTTCATTTCTTCCGTGATCTTTGCATAGAATCGTGTCGTTTCGATATTCGAGTGGCCAAGCCATTCAGATATCGTCGGAAGTGGCACTCCGGCTTGATACAGATGCATGGCACGGCTCCTCCTGAACAGGTGCGAATGGAGGTGTATCAATCCGGGATTATCTTTACGGAGCTTCGTTTCGCACTCGAGCAGTATGCGGCTTACGTTATCACTGGACATCTTGTTCCTGTTCCCGTTCCTGTAGGTGTAAAACATTAGGTCTTCAGGCTTAGAAGAGGGATGATAGCTTTCACAATAATGACCGTACTGTTTCCAGATTTCTTTAGACAACGGGGTTATCCGGTGCTTTTTGCCCTTGCCGTAGAAATGTACATCAGCCTCGCCGCCTGAGACTGGCTTGAGATCTGACAATCTTAACGACAGGACTTCGTTTATCCTGGCACCGCTTTCGTAAAGCAAAGAGATCAGGAAATAATCTCTTGTGGAATCGCGGTTTTCTCTCAAACTGTGCAGAATGAGTTTCACATCCGATGCCGGCAGCCATGTGAATTCTATGACCCGTTCATCGGTGACGTCATTTATTTCTCGGATCTGCTCATATTCTTCCGGGGCAATGGCTTTTTTCTTCAGCAGGTACTTGCAAAAGCCCCGTATGTCAGAAAGCCTGTGGTTTATTGTCGTTGCAACATTGTGACGGTCTGTACTGAGCCACGACATAAAGCCAACTATGTTTTTCTGGTTAAACTCGGAGGAACGGATTGTTAAAAACGTTAAGCCCTTTGACTCTTCAAGGTAAGCAATAAACAGGTTGATACTATAGCGGTAGGAGGCAATCGTATCTTCATCGCGGTTTCGCACACCCGGAAGATACGTTTTCATGAAATCGCCTATAATCGATACCAGTTGCGGGTCCTGCGCCTTAATCCTCATCTTCCGGAACCCCCTCCCCGTAGATGCTGGACAGCATGTCCCAGTCAATCCCTATAGACTTGCGGAGTTTCTCCGGAAGAAGATGTACATAGTACAGAGTGGATGTCAGTTCAGAGTGGCCCAAATATGCCGACAGGTATGGCAATAGCTGCATTACGTCCCTTCCGCAGTCAATCCACCTGATGATGTTGCGTGATGCGAATGCATGTCTGAGATCATATGGCCTCGGTTTTCCGCGCCAGGGTACGCCGCTGCTGGAAATGATCCTGCGCCATACATTGTTGTACCACGAAGTTTCATAAGGCGTGCCGTCCCATTTTTGAAAGAACCAGTTGCGCTTGCCGGCTACTGAATCGTATCTCCGGCAAAGACGCAGCATGTCTTCGGACATGATGATGTGCCTGTCCTTATGCCTCTTGGACTTACGAATGTACACATCACCGGTTTCAAGGTCCACGTCGTCGGCAAGTATGGCGGGAGGTTCCTGTGGGCGCAGGCCGCAACAATACAACAGCCTCGTGTAAACCGGAAGCACTACCTCCGGCAAGTATCTCTTTCCACGGGTTGCGCCTGTGTAAGAGTCGATGTTATGGAAGAGAGCTGACAGTTCTTTGTCGGTAAAAAGGTACGGGATAAACGCCGTCCGCTTTATTGTATAATCATCGTCGGGAATGAAATCCGCGTATCCGAGGAAATTCAGGTATTTTGTGAATTCCCTGAGCTGCGAAACGAAAGCCGCCTTCCCGTTGTTCGAATAAGGATAAAATCCGAGCCATTCATCAACCATGTCCCTTGTAATGAGATCCGCGTCAGGATGACTCCTTATGCAGTAACTGATGAACGGAGGGATTGAGCTCCTGTATGTTGCCGTGGCATAACCTACGGCATTTCGATAGGACATCATTTCTTCGAATGCGGCGTTCAGCCTGGATTCAAGAGCGTTCATGTAAGGACACCCCCTTCGTTTGAGGGGGAGAATCCGTTGCCCTCGTAATAAAATCCAGCCGATATCGGGACATCCGAGAAGTCCATTGCCACGAATGAGATCTGGTCCTTGTTATGGGTTATGTATGGCTTGTCCTCCGTGATCGTTTTATGTCCCATCATCTGGGAGGCGGTTTCGATAGGGACTCCCCTTGATACCATCACGGTTTCAAAAGAACGCCTGATACTGTGAAATCCCCGGAATGACACTTTTTCAACTCCTGCTTTTTTACAGTACTTGTCGATCATGCTGCCGAAGCCATTAGAAAGCTTCCTATAGGGGGCTTTTACGGTCACAAAAACCTCGGGTATATCGCACTTTGGCCTCCATTCAAGAATGTAATCGGCCAATGCGTTCATTGTGGTGCCGTTCAGCTCGGAAACAATCGGACTATGCGTCTTCGACTGAATAATAGATACTCTGCTGTTGCGCCAGTCTATATCGGAAAACTTGATTCCAATGATGTCGACTCCGCGAAGTCCGGTACAATACGCAAGGAGTATGATGGCATGATCCCTTTTCCCCAAGGCGTCATCCGTGTCGGAAGATTTGGCGATTCCGCAGATCTCTTCTTCAGAGTATGCCGGGATAATGCGGCGATGGTCGTTCTTCAATCTTAAAAGCGTATAGTCACGGCAAATACGGGTACTTCCGTGTTTCTTCAAGTATTCTGTGGCGTATTTGACGCACCTGAGAGCGCGGCCTGTGCTTCCGCTGTTTGAAACAGGGACCTCATTAATGAGGAAGTCCATTATAAGAGCATCATCGATGAGCTCCGGGCTTATGCCGTTTTTCATTGCATACCACAGGAAATGCCTTATAGGGGCGATTAGATCCTTTTTTGTCGCTTTACTGATCGGATAATCATCCAGAATCTTATCGACCATGATTGATATATCCTCAGGAACAATGTATTTTCTAGGGCGTGACCTGGTGCTTGAAAAATCCACTTGTCCAGTGTTTGCTAATGAAGACAGCATGCGCACTACCCTGTACTGAAAGCGATGAAATTCAGGGCATATATCCTTGTCAGTGACGCGCTTGCTGATGTGTTCCATATAGGATTCCATCAATTCGTCAGAATAAGTATTGTGTCCGGTGAATTCGGCGAACCTCAGAATGGAATTGCATGCACAACGGTATTGCCCAGTGGATACTTCCAGTATGCCGTACAGCATCACCTCCTTCATGAGTTGTTCAGTCAATGGCTTCAACAGTTGGTTTGGCTCTTTCATTCTCGGCCTCCTTCCTACAAGGATGATGGTTACATCCTTATAGTAAGAAATGCCGATAATTATTAACATTGCTTTGAAATCGATATTTTAGAGATCCCAAAATCGGCATTTCTAAAATATCGGCATATGGGGAATTATGCCGATATCGGCATAATCCCCCATCTTAGGTTATATAATTCTTTTAGTTTACCTGGCGGATATTCATCTGCCGGCAGATTTGTCAGCAACGTTTCGAATATTTCATCATTTATCTTTACTCTAACGATTCTGAAACTTAAAAGATAAAACATGTCCGGGTCTGATTTTCTGCTTCTGGCCGGCAGAAAGTCAAAAGGCGTTGTATGTGCAACAAACCTGTAATTATTGCGGTCTTTAAGCAGTTCTTTCATCGCATTAGTCTGCTTTCTTGTAAGTCTGAGGTTTATCGGTATATCAAACTCATCATCTGATGGAATGACAAAACCGGACTTTATGCCATTATCAGGGCCATCCTTTATTCTAATCAGAAAATACCATCCCTTCTCCTGTACATGTGCAATGTTGTTATAGGATTCATATCCTCGGTCAGCGATGACCAAAGCTTTGCCGATATCTGATGAATCTACCATGTCCACAAATGCAGAATGTTCATTGCGACCAAAACTGACATCTGTATAT
>JBGULF010000058.1:0-102394 GCA_045115935.1 Anaerovoracaceae bacterium | reverse complement strand
TACATGATCCTGCGCTCAATTCGTGATAGAGACTACTCCTTGCCTTCTTTAAGTAGCTTAATATCATTTTCAAGTAATCGGATTCTTTCTATATTTTCATCTAACAATTCCATTTGTCCTCTTAAAAACTTTTCGGCATCGTCGTGATCTTCTTCATCATCGTCTTCTATTTCGTTATGTATAAAATCTAGCTTTCCGCCACATTGGGTAAACTGCATCAATAATTCTATAGATTTTTTCAGAGCATTTCTTTTTTCACCTTCATCTTTGCTTATCTTAAGATCTCTACAAGCATTTTTTAAAATAGTATCCGCACCTTTTTCTGTTTCCTTTTCAATTTCTTTTTCAAGGTCTTGTGCTATTTTTTTGTTCTGAAGTTTCAAGTTGTCTATTTCCAGCAGTGTTTTCTTGATGTTTAGAATTCTCTGAGTATTTTCCAGTACATCAGCAACGATTTTACATAGAGCACTCGCTATTATAGATACCGCAACGATGTCTATTATAACTGACCCTTTCTCAGCGCCTACTATACGGATTTCTTCAGGTGCATGGTCAGTAGCTAAAGCCAGCCCACGTCCAATATTATACCAATTATTTCCTGATTCCTTAAAGTCATTCAAGTCATTAATACTTGCTCCATCCTTAAAGTATATTCTGACCAATACTTCATCGTCACTAATTTCCTCATCTTTCTCCGAAGTGTAATACTTTTTTAATTGTGACGAAACACTTTCAAAATAATCACGCGCCTGAATTAATACGTTGTAATCATCGCTTACGTGGTTTGCAACACTTGCTATATCAATAACATTTTTCTCCATAGTAGAGATTAAGTGATTAACGCCATCTTCTCCCACAAGTTGTGAAACTCCCATATCAGAAAGAAGGTTAATCTGTTCAAGTGTTAATCCGCTGAAGTCAATACCTTTAATTATAGTTGTGAGAGTATCGCGCTCACCTTCAAAAGATACTTTTGATGATGATCTAGTATTATTCATAACTACATTACTTAATGCTTGATACGCATTAATAACGCCGTTTACTTCTACTGTATCTTTATACCAATCAGCAAGTCTGAGTAATTCCTGAATTTGCATAGTCTACCTCTTTCTCTAATATACTTCGTGATAATGATAGCATAGGTGTCATCTGTGTTTCAATATACAGTAGTCTGTATGTATTTTTTTACTATATATTGTGGTCAGACAAATAATTGCAAACGCAAAGGTTCCTCCACATTATTATATATAATCACATCAAATAGCATCTGTAATTATCATGGCAGAAATAGACGGGCATCTACTTTTCATAAGTAAATGCCCGTTGTGCTATTTTCGTATTCTCTCCTTATCATCTTCAGCAAGTTGCTTTTGATGCTCCTGCAAAACTGCCAGGCTGGAAAGCATCTCTGCCTTCTTCTCACTGAGTCTGCCAAGTACCGATCGGCGTTGGCTATTACTTTCGTCAGCGCCATTGTTTATGAGGCCATCTATCATGTTGTAGTTCTGCTCTGATGACATTTCGAAGGCACGAAGGTATTCACCATTCTCGTAGCGCTTCTGCCAGTTTTCAAGACGAGGTGAACCGCCTATGCCAACGACTGCGCGGTCAGCTTGTCTCTTAAGTTCCAGCTGTCTTTCGGTCTCTCTGATTCTGCTGATGCAGTCGTCAGTGAAACCCTGCTTATCCGTTGTCATCACTGTACCGTGGTCATCGATGACCACATATGGAGCTTTGCGGCCATAGTTCTCACTTAGCATCAGATAGTACAGTTTACCGTCGATCATGGCTGAGTCTGCCGCCATCCAGCTGCCTTTGCGGCCGTCTATCATGTACCCGGTGGTATCCATCGATATAAGAGCCGCGGATGAAGGATGACTGAAGAAGTCCGGCAGCAATATCAGTCGGTTCGGATCAGCATAATACGCCAGGGTAAGTCCGTCCTTGGTCGTTGCAATAACATCACCCACTTGTAATATCTTCCGCTCTGCCTTTTCAAGCCGATCCCGGATTTCTCTGACAGTCTCTGTGCCATTGAGCATTTCCTTTTTCACTATCCTGTAATCACAGACGCGAACGCTGATATTATGTTGCTGCAACTCTTTATATGGTCTGTACAGTAAAGCCTGCCCTAAGCGCTCCGGGTATCTCTCCGGCACAGGCTTATACAGTTCGTAATAACTGGCAGCCATCACATTTTCATGATCGGGATCGAGCCGTTATAGTCAGGATCAACCCAGATGAAGTCTACCTGTGAATACGATCCCGCCAATCCTGAGGCAAATGCGTATTCATCATAATCGCTGTCAGCATCCTCATAGTATCCTTCATATACTGCTTCTGAATAATTGAGATCAAGGTAATCTCTGTCTGTCATATCCTCAACCTTCCCGATAACGCTGATGACCAGATCAAACATCTCGCGGTCTCCCTCGATTTCAGGCAAGGCCGCCCTCATATTATCCAGGCATTCCTGCCTGCTGGCACAGTCAAATAATTCAAGTACTGTAAGTTCGTCTATATCAAAATACATCATATCGCCTGCTCCTCCTTCTTTGGCTCAATCGCTTTCCCGCCTTTCCCAATACCGGATTCTCTGTTGACCATGTCACGCTTATCACGCAGATCATGAAGCAGAGACTCTCGTCTGCCGACTGTTGGACTGCTGACTACCTGAACCGGGGCCTTATCAGCAACCATATCCGGTTTCTCCTTCTCCGGCTCTGCGTAAGACTTGTTCTGCTCGCTGCGTTCTACCGTCAGCTGCAGCATTTCTGCCTCAAGGTCATTTATTATCATTGACGAAGTCTCCTGGATTGTTGCAAGTGACGCGTGCAATTCTTTCAGGTCCGGGCTGCTGGCATAGCTCACCAGATAGGGAAAGCTGTAATCACCGACATCTTCAAATTCGAAGTGCGTCAGGCACACAAGCGCACAGCCCTCTGCCTCGGTCTCGATGATCCCTTTGTCCTTTGGATTGCCGTCCGGGGTCAGCATCTTCGACCTGTCATCATGTAAGACGCTGTGAACGAGCTCATGGCAGCATGTTTTCAATGTCTGCAGTTCAGGCATCCCGCCCTGAATAACGATCTCCTTGTTTGCTCTGTCGTAGTATCCTTTCGCTCCGCCTTCAATGTCTGCAAACCTTATCGGCACAGGAGCTATATTCCTGATCGCTTTGAGGAACAGATCATAGTTCTCGACACTTGCCTGCAGCTCCTTGATACCGAGAGTAGGCAGCGGTCGGCCGCTGGTCTGTGAATAATCAAAGACCGAGACTGCCTTAAACCTTGGGATCGTTATCTCCTTAGTCTCTTTGAGTGGCTTGCCGTCACTACCCATCAGAGCCTGACCGGTTGATGGATCCATCCTGTCCACTTCGCGTGTGGTTTTATATGGCGCCGGCGCTATGATCCGTATGCCCTTCTCACCCTTATTTACCTGCCGGCCGAATTTCTTCTTCCAATCAGAATACGAAGCTATCATGGTGCTGTCCGGCTTCTGCAGGAATATGAGAAGAGAGTTCCGATATGAATATCTGTGGAATTTTGCCATAGTCTGCATGTATGTGCGGAATGATTCTGAGTTCAAAATGCCACGGCATCCTTCTTCGATCTGCCCGGTTATCTCTGCTATCCGTTCCTTCCGTCTGGCTTCTATCTCCTGATAGCTCAGCTTGCTTTCGGTTTTGTTTTCTTCTGCCATTGCGTTTCCTCCATTTAAAGAGCAGCCCCATCAACGTGACGAGGCTGCATATACTGTGTTTGATTTCGCTGCCGATATTGCCTACAGTGACGGATCTGTCTTCTTCGGTCTTGATAAGCCGTGCGGATGAGTCGCTTGCTGCAGCTTTTCGATCAGCTCTACATGACGGGGATTGAGCACGACTTCTGTCTCTGCCTTTTTGTCATTCAGCCGATCTATCACCGAAGGCTTTTTCTCGTTCGGATCTGCCACGCTACTGATTTCAGGGAATACGGACATGTCCCACATTCCTTCGAACAGCTCCGGATGATTCTCTTTGAAGCTGTATATCTCACCGCTATAGGCTCCTATGATCAGGTGATCAATGACCTGAATGCCGAGAAGTTTGCCGGCATTGACAACTCTTTTTGTGACCTGAATGTCGTCAGAACTTGGATCTGTCAGGCCGCTCGGATGATTATGAGCCAAAAAAATTGCCGATGCATTTTGCATGATAGCGACCTTGAACGTATTTTGAATTGGCACGACTGAAGAACAGGTGTCGCCGATTGATATCACCGAGTACGAAATGGGTCTGAGCTTATTGTCAGTTGACACGACGCATACCATCTCGCGATCCAGCTCTCTCATCACATCCGCAAGGACTCTGGCTGCGTCACCAGCCTCACGAATCGGAGTCGAACTGTAGAGACCGCCGGACTCTTTGAGGACGAGCCTGACACTTACCTCTTTGAGCTCATAGTCATTGAGTGACAGCTGCTCTGAATCCATGGTCATTGATGTATCCTTTTTCTTCTTCGCCATGCTTCGCCTCCTCCAGTTGTATCACCAGCATCTCATCATCCATTACCTGTCTGAAGAGACTTATAAACGCTGCTTTCAGCTCATCGGCATCTTTTACTGTGACAGTCACCTTGACACTGTCTTTATCTGCTGTCCGGCTTGTCATCAGCATCGCCTCCCTTCTTCCCTCCAGGGAATTCAAGTTTCAAACGTGCTTTTCCATCTTCTATAGCCATTACAAGTTCAGCATTAAACAGCTTGCCGCTCTTTCGAGAATACAGATCATTTACATACGACTTACCTGACGAAATAAGGTTCTCAGCTATCTGTCTGGTCATCTTCTTTCGCATGCTCCCAAGATACCGATCCTCTTTCCACAGGCAGAACCTGCAATTATCTGCTGAGCAGTAGAAGGTTTTGGCCCCCTCATATATCGGAGACCCGCATACAGGGCACTTTCCCAACGAAGTCCTGCTCTCTGTCTTTCGGACGCGGTACTTTGTCCTTTCACTCTCCGGTATCCGCTTAAGCTCTTCTATCAGATATATGATTTGAGCTGTAACATCATCGATAAAAGCATCCGGGTCGTCGTTGCCGCGTTCCATCTCCAGCAGCCTGTTTTCCCACTCAGCTGTCATATCAGCTGATTTCAGATAGTCCGGCACCAGAGAGACAAGAAGCGTTCCCTCGTCTGTAGGCAATAACTGCTTACCCTTTCTTCGGATATATCTTGCCGAAATAAGCTTTTCTATCGTCGCAGCTCTGGTGGCAGGAGTTCCGAGCCCCTTTCGCTCGACATCGTCATCCATATAGCTGGCTCCTGCTTTCTCCATAGCAGAGAGCAAAGTACCTTCCGTAAAGTGTTTTGGCGGCTGCGTCCAGTGATCGGTTAGATCGCTTTCCACTGCCGGTATCAGATCTCCTTCTGCTGCTTCAGGCAGAGCAGTCTTGCTTATATCCTTGTCAGCCTTATCTTCCTCAGATTCGCCTGTCCTGAAGTAGTTCTTCAGAGCATCCTCATAAGTCTTCCAACCAGTTTCGCCGACCTGTTTTCCCTGTGCTACGAACGGGTATCCATTGCAATCAATCAGAGCGCTGGTCAGTGTGTACCTGTGAGCTACATCCGTTGCGCACAGAAGCCTGGTTCCTATCAGCATGAGCAGCTTCGAGTCCGCATCTGCAAGTTTTGTCAGGTCTGCGCCCCGTATCTCTGCTGTTGGAATGATCGCATGGTGGTCAGAGACCTTCTTGTTATTCATGATCCTGTCGATATCCGAATAGTCTCGCCCTATGCCGAATGGAAGAATGCCGGTTAAAGTCTGTATGATCGACAGCACCGTATCTCCCATATCCTCTGTAAGATATTTGCTATCTGTCCTCGGATATGTTATCAGCTTGTTTTCATATAGCCTCTGAGCAGATTCGAGGGTCTGGCTGGCTGTCATGTCAAACAGCTTGTTAGCATCCCGCTGCAGTGAAGTAAGATCATACAGCTTTGGCGGAGCCACAGTTTTAGAATCAGTCTTCACTGCTGTGATGCGTGCGTCCATTCCATTACATGCCGCAGCGACAGACTCCGCCTCTCCTCTATTCATGTATCTCTTGGAAACAGCATTCAGCCCATCTTTTCGGATGTGTACAAGGTAGTACTGCTCTTTTGTAAAGCCACTTATTGAACTCTCCCGGTCAACTATCATTGCCAGGGTCGGTGTCATCACTCTTCCTACTTTGAGCACCCTCCCGTATGTTGTCGTAAGAGCCCTTGTGTCATTCATTCCGATCAGCCAGTCTGCTTTTGCTCTGCAGATCGAAGCAGCCCCGAGCGCATCATACGCTTCACTGCTTCTGAGATTTCTGAAGCCTTCAAGTATCGCCTTGTCCTCCATAGAGGATATCCAGAGTCTCTTTACGGGGAGCTTTGACTTTGTCAGCTCATACACCCGGCGGAAAATAAGTTCTCCTTCCCGCCCGGAGTCGCAGGCATTGACGATATACTCTATCTGACGGACAGAACTTGAGAGGAGGTTCTTGATCACACCATATTGCTTTTTCTTATCCTGGGATATGCTCAGTCTCCACTCATCAGGGATGACGGGCAGATCGTCGAACCGCCAGACCTTGTACTTCTCGTCGTAAAACTCAGGATTGTTGAACTCTGCAAGATGCCCAAGGCACCAGCTGACAATGCAGTCATTGCCAGCCAGATACCCGTCCTCCTCCCTGTATGCTCCGATCACATTAGCAATAGATCTTGCCACGCTCGGTTTTTCTGCTATCACAAGGTACATTGATCATCACCTTCTGTCTCATTGTCTCCGCAAGGCTGGTCCATACCGCCACCGGAAACGTTTCCTGCATCATGATGCTCTGCGATTACCGCCAGCTGCGAGCTGTAATGATTTTTTCTGGACGTCTGCTCAGCCTTCTTCTCCACAACATTGATTGGTTCTATCAACATAGCAGTCACCTTCCTTCTCCTTATCTCTATATCGCTATGCCCGGCTGGCGATGGATCCCTCTGCCGGACTGCTCGCCTATATCAAGATGTTCTTTCTTATCCTGCAATTTCCCAAGCAGCGATCCTCTGTCTGTATGACGCTCCGCTGCTTTCTCTGCGATGCGGGTCTCGAAGCGCTCAGCGAGCTCAAATATCTTCTCCTGCGAATCATAATGAAACACGTTATCTGACAGCCGGTCTACAGGATCCACCACCGTCTGGTTAGCGCTTCTTACCATTTCTTCCAGATCTGCTCTTTTAAAGTTCCCATTATCAGGTACCGCGATCCACTCATGTGTTGAGGATGGGAGCAGGAAATAGTTGCCATTGAATCTGTCTGCGACCTGATCCATAACACCTTCGCAGAACAATGCTCCGGCCCCGAAGACACCCTGCTCATTAGATATAACGAGCATCGTAGGGTCATCCTCCTCGATACCTGTGATCGCTGCCATCATGGACTGTACTTTCACAGGCATTATCACTGCAGTATTGGCAATGGCATCTTCATGCAGCTGCTTCAGATCAAGACCCAGATCCTGTGCTATCTCATTCGTGATACGAGCAGACATGAAGCCTTCATCCGGCACATCGATGAATATGTGATATGTCATCAGCAGGTCTCCTTCAGTCCTGCAAGGCGAATTCTCTGCAATCGATCCGCATTCAGCTGCAGGGTTGACCCTGACGAACAGTTTCTCCTTGAGTTTGTCGTAATCCTTCATGAGTTCTTCGCTTATCTCAGGAGGAATCGCAGTCTGCAGCATGTTGCTGATATCCCTCATCGACGCATTCAGGTCGTCAACCTGCATGTACCTCTCATAGTAGATATTCATATTCGCTACAGGCACTGAATCTCTGCCCTCCGGCTTAATGATCAGTCCCGTATACTGCTCATTCATCTTCTGGATCGTTTCAACCCTGACTTCCGCTCCGATATACTCAGGCGGCAGAAACTCCAGTATATGCGTCTTCGCATAATCGATATATTCATTGAACGTCATCATATGACCTCCTTAATCCTTCACTCTGCTATAAGTCTTCATCGTCCATTACTCTTGGCAGCCCATCATCGTATTCGAGATTCTCATTCGCGTAGTCATTTTCCTCTTTGGATCGCTTGCGGCTGCGCATATATGCTGCCGCCCCTATACCTCCGGCGACCAATATGGCTGCAAGCGAAACAAGGCCTGCATTCCTGCTGCTCTGAGCAACTGAGTTAGCCTTTTCCTTATCCTTCGAGTCAGTCCCGGTCTCTGAAGTCTCTTCATCAGTAGCATCTTCTTCCGCATCCTTCCTGGTGTCCGGCAATGTGACGATCCCGCCGTTTCTTGCCGCACCCGAGTCAACGAAGTCCTCAAGATCATTAGCGTCTATGGTCGAAAGCAGATAGACGTTATCCACCGCTCCCGAATGATCAACGACCAAATAATACGTCTGGTTGTTAGCTGTCCTGATCGTGTAGAAATCCATCTGCCCCGATGTCTTCACGGCATCGCCGAGTGATGCATTGCCATGTGTGCCTGTCGCATTTTCCTCTATGATGTCCTGAACATTGGCAGAATTACTCTTATTGTCAGTATTGTTAGTATCAGCATTTTTGTCAGAACTCTCCTTATTCTTGTTATCAGCTGTTTTATCTTTTGAATCCTCTGTACTCACAGTTTCTGAATCAGTGCCCGGATCAGCATTCGCATAAGTAAATCTGACCGGTCCCGCCACAACCAGCAAGCAGAGTGCAATTATCATAAGAATCAGATTGAGTCTTCTTATATTTTTAGTCTGCATAATGCTCATCTCCTTCATTCATAACCTTAAAGACCGAGGTAGCAGCTTTATTCAATGCAGCGGATATATCAGCATCCGTTTCTTCAGCGATTTCCTCATCTTCCTCCGAATCATCTTCCTGTAAATAATCGAAACCGACTTCTCCTGATGCAAGTCCTTTCACTACATCGAAGAACTCATCTCTGCCGAGCTTCTTGCTCTCAAAAGCTATTACGAGAGCCTCCCTTGAAAGCTGCTGTCTTCTCACAACGAGCTCCTCCAGACTTAGCTTCAATGCCTCTATTTGTGATTCGGCTTTCTTCTCTTCCTGAATCACCTTGTTAAGATCTCTGAATATTTTGTTCATGTTTTGAATTTGCCTCCTTATCCTCTGATCCTGCCGTAACACAGGAAGTGCTGCTGCCAGTACGCTGCTTTGACGCTTGTATACTGGATTGGGTTCCCGCAGTGGATCATCATTCCATTGCCGACATATATCCCGACATGACTCGCGCCAGGACCGCATGGGTATGTATACTGGAAGAAGATCAGATCACCGGGCTTTGCATCCGATGGTTTGACCGGCGCGCATATCTGCCTCAGGCCTTCAGCTCCGAGCCTTCCAACATTCCAGCCATTGCCGCAGTTATTAATCACCCAGCTGACAAAGCCGGAGCAGTCAAAGCTCGTGGAAGGTGAAGAGCCGCCCCACACATATGGGTATCCAAGGTATTTCTCCGCCTCTCTGATCATTCTGGCGAACTTCTTATCTGACAGCGCTTCAGGCGGTATTCGGTAAGTTATTCCGAGTCCGCGCGGGCTGTAGGTGGTGAGTTTGTCGAGATCAAAGAGATAGTCTCTGTTGCCATAGGTCGTATTCAGTATCTTGTACTGACCTCTCTCATCAGAATTCATCCTCGCTCGCAGCACATCATCCAGATCGTGATTGGTCATCATGATATTGAAGCTGGTCACTGTTTTGGTGACCTCTGTCTCCACCTCCTCGCCGTCAACGATCTCCGTTTCAGTTTCAGTTATTTCCTGCGTACTGGTGCTGGTCGAAATACTGTATTGCTGATGGAATATCTCTTCGAGCTCCTCTTTGACCTGATCAAAGGTGAATTGCCCATACTTTGTCGTGAAGTAAGAGATCAGATGATACGGATTATGGGAGATCTCATCCACTTGATACAGATATTCGTCATATCCGGGATGCGAAGATTCCATGCGTATTATCTGAGCATTGAGTCTGGCCTCCATGGATGCGTAGTATTCTTCGACTGCGTGTATATCCTCGTCTGTTGACGGATATGTCGTAGCCAGGAATGTGCTGGTCAGCCCATGTATAGATGCTCCGCAGCTTGATACAGCTGTCATCATCAGTAGTACCATGAGAAGGATTATCCCCAGTACCAGTAAGGCATGCTTCTTTGCAGCGATGGTCTGCTTAAGAGCAGCCTTGATCCTCGTTCCCAGCCTTACCTGACTGTCAAAAGCCTGCCTTCCCTTCATCTCCGCATAACGGCTTTCAGCATACATGCGCTTATATCTCTGTTTATGGTAGTAACGCCTGATCCAGCTTTTGCTATCTGCATCGGCTGCAACTCTGTTTTCTTCAGCATCAAAAATGAGCCCCTGGCTCAGACCTTCCCTCTGCCTGAGTTGCCCGGCTCTTTTAACCCTTAATCTGTTGGCACCTCTGTCTGCTGCATCGCCTGCCGCCAGTACAGCTTCCTTCGCAAAGTCTTCCGAAGCTTCCACGCCGGCATTACTGTCAGAATAGTCACTGTCTTCGTGGGTCTGTGACTGTCTGAATGCATGCACGTAGCTGTCTACTGCCATCTCTGCAAATCTGCGTCGCTGCCTGCGGTGGCTCATGCCATTATTGACCATTCCCGTATCTACAGCCTGACTGAATCCATGCACTGCCTCGGACTCATCTGCCTCCAGCAGTTTACTGCTCGGTCTTTGTCTCTTACCGGAGCGCGAGCGGGATCCGCCGTCTGTTCCAAATGCAGATATGGTGCGGTCACTTTGCAGTATGTTTTCCCTTGAAGATCTCCCTGAGAACTTTGATCCGCTATCCTGACCGGCACCAAGTTCAGCACTATCTGCTATATCGTCCGCAAAGCTTTTGAAGCCTGCATCCGGCTGTGCCCGCGGCTGTATCTCCGGGAGCAGCCTTTCTGTATCACTGTTCATAAATTCCTCCGTCCGTCTTAACAGCTACAATAACCATCCTCCCGTTCTTATGCGAGTATTCGCAGGTCGAGAGTGTCAATAAGCGCTGACCATAATGTGCTGTTGTCCCAATCTGATAGTAGGACCGCTTCTTGCATTCAGATACGAATTCATCATATTCAGTCTCATCCTGCGACTCTGTAAATGCATAGTATTCAAAGTCATTGCCTGTATATACAGGAACCGCAAAGGCAGCTATGACTTCATAGTTCTCTCGTCCGTGGAGCGTATCCAGCCATATGTATCTATGAGATTTGTAGAAGTCCTCCTTCTTATACTCTTCCAGACCGGCAAACATACTTCCGTCATGCATGTGATGACCATAAATAATCATGTTGTCGCTTAGCTCCGGATCACAGTCTTCATCGATGAACAGACTTCCGTGAACTGCATATTCTCCATTGAAGTCCCGATCCAGGTAGAAGTTCTTCTTATCAGGTCTATACATTACGGGATAGTCGATCACAGTATTCGGGATCTTGAGCCAGCATATGCAGTCCGGGTTTTGATCATGCAGATCGAGAAGTCCTTTGTTGATATCCCCGGGCTCAAGAGCGCCGGTTCGATATATGCCGGACAGCTGCTCCTTCAGCAGCTGTGCCTGCAGATCCTGCCACAACACTTTCCATGCACAGACTGTTCCTAAAGCAAATAAAAAGAGCCCGATAAGGGCTGCAACTACAGCTAATGTCCGCCTCCTATCCATAGGCTCACTCCTTTCTATGCCTTGCAGCGATCCTGACATCAGGCTCTTTGATCATTTTAATATCGTGCTTGCCCGGTGTCTCTTCGTCCTTCAGCATCGGTGTGTCGAAGCCTGCTTTCAGCACAGTCACAGGCCTGGGCTGGGTTTTTACTGCCCCTGCATTATCCGATGGTCTGTCTGAGAACTTGGTCGTCATCAGTTCATAGAGCTTAGTATTCTTATCAAAGCGGTCTCTGAACGGAATGATGATATTGCCATAGAATATGAGGCCTTCGCCTTCACCGCTGTTGGTAACATATGACAGCTGGGTATCGCTGATATTGAGCTGCTTCGCCAGTATCTGTCTGTCACCGGCGGCTTGATTGAGCATTATTATGAAATCCGAATCCTCAAAGATATTCTCTATCTCTCTGGATGCGAGCAGATCCTTGATATTCTGCGTTATGGCAGTCGGTATGCCTCCCCACTTACGAAACCTCTTCCATATCTCAACCGAATAGGCCGCTGTCTGCTCTTCTTTGAGGAGCAGGTGGAATTCATCTATGTAGTATCTGGTCGATTTGTGCGAGTATCTGTTGATGGTCACCCTGTTCCATACCTGATCCTGAACGATCAGCATGCCGAGCTTTTTGAGCTGCTTACCAAGATCTTTGATGTCGAAGCAGACTATACGATTATCCAGCCTCACATTGGTCTGGTGGTTGAACACCTTAAGTGATCCGTTGACATAAATCTCAAGGGCCGTGGCTATACGATGAGCCTGCGGTTCAGGCTGCTGTTTCAGGATATCGTAGAGATCTCCCAGTACAGGCATATTCTCCGGCTTCGGATCCTCGAAGTACTTCTGATAAACGATCGGCAGGCAGCGGTCAATTACAGATCTCTCTTCCGCTTCAATACCATGTCTGCTGCCCATGATTAGCTCACAGAGCGACAGTATAAAGTCTGACTTGAAGCCCAGAGGATTATCATCGTCCGAGTAGTCAAGATTGATATCCATCGGATTGATATAATCCTTACTGGTAGAAGATATGTGTATGACCTGGCCTCCAAGAGCCTTCACAAGCGGATAATACTCAGCCTCCGGATCGCATATGATGATGTCATCCTTAGTCACGAAGAACGCGTTAGTTATCTCGCGCTTTGCCGTAAATGACTTGCCGGAACCAGGAGTACCGAGAATAAGTCCGTTAGGGTTCTTGAGTTGCTTGCGGTCCACCATGATCATATTGTTGGACAGCGCATTCAGTCCGTAGTACAGTGACTCACCCTCCATGAACAGTTCCTGCGTCGTAAACGGAACGAATATAGCCGTTGCAGTTGTTGTTAGAGTGCGCTTTATTGACAGCAGGTTCTGTCCCAGCATCAGGCTGCTCATCAGCCCCTCTTCCTGCAGATTGTCGAGCTTCACCAATGGGCAGTTATTTTGTGTTGCCTGGCCGAGGGTCGGCAGCATCAGATTCTCGAGTTTCTGCATGGTCTCCGCCGTATGCAGGAATATGATGGTGATGTAGAACATCCTCTCGTTCCTTGACTGCAGATCTCCAAGCTGCTTCCTGGCCTCGTCTCCGAAAGTCATCAGATCAGCCGGCAGGATATCCATGTCATAACCGCTGCGAAGGGCTCGCTTCTGCTCATCGATCTTCATAGAATTGATGTCAGTCATCGTCTGCTTCAGAGACTTGATCGCCTCTCCTTGCTCTATTGACCTGATATGCATATTAATGACCTGATTCTCGTCAGTATCCAGCAGGTTCATCAGGAACTCATCGCGGATGTCAGACGCTATGATGTTCATATACGACACTGTTCCCAGCACCTTGCCCATCCGGAAGTATTTGCCGTTGCTGAAGGTAAAGCTTGTAGGAGCGATATAGTCCTTGGTGATTAGCCCGCGCTTACGCATCTCCTCATAGGAGAAAGTAAACGGGATCGTCTCCTGCGGATTGAGTGTCTCATACATGGTCTTGAGTCTTTCAGCGCCGTTAAGCGGATATGCCTTAACGCCGAACACTTTGAAGTTGTTAATGATATCTGCCTCGATCCGCTCGAGCTTTGGTCTGGCTTCCTTGATATTCTTGGCTTCGATCGAAAATGTGATGTACTTGGTTTTCAGCAACCCGTTGTTGCCTTTTGCGAGCTGCTTCTTGAGCATCCGGTCATACTCCATGCGGATGTCATCATATTTGTCCTTTTGCGGTTTGATATCTATGATCCTTTCGAATTCCTTCAGACCTCCCTTATGATTGATGAAGGATATCTGGAACCGGATCGTCTCATCGAAGTAATTCAGGAAATCACACCAGCTGTTGAATATGACACGCTGATCCTCACTCTGAGCCAGCTGATAGTTGACATCATAGAACCTGACAGTCTTGGAATATACGCCGTCAGCAACCCTGCAAATGCCATCTGAGCACATCTCCTTATATGGGATGGAGTCCTGAGTGCTCATGGTCTTGCCCTTGTTCTTGCCGAACCTCGCTGTATGCATGGCCTTGATATTCTTTGCCCGCTCGGCGTCCTTTTTCGCCTGTTTCTTTGCCTCCTTAGCTGCGTGCCTCCGCTCCTTTCTGGACATCCTGATCTTTGGATTAACTGCCGCTTTCTTCGCAGTAGTAACGGCATCACCGGATTCAGCCTCCGCCTTGGCATCGGGTACTTCGACGGGACCTTTCTTCTCTTCTTCGTAAGCTTTGATCGCTGCACCCGTACGAGTCATGTCATATACTCTCACCTGCGGTCTCAGATAATGCACATTGATATAGTTCTTCAGGACCTTCTCAAGCGGCAGACCGTCCTTCTCATACATCGCGAACAGGAACGCCGGCAGCATAACCAGCACCATGGCAGTCGCTGCATTGCTGTTGCCGACCAGCTTCCTTGCGACAAAATAAAAAGGCAGCCCTATGACTGCTGCAATGCTGAAGCATATGAGCTGTCTCTTGGTCAGCCCGAATGCCACCTTGCGTTTTATCTTGCTCAGGTCCTTGGGTATTGGTACATAATTGTATTTCTTCATCTGGCACCTCCTAATGCGCTCCGAATATGGACTTGCTCAGGCTAAATGTCTTGAGCAGCGTGTAGCACAGCAGCACTGTGTATGCGCATACGCCGAATAATGCTGAATGCAGATCATCTGACGTATGTATCGTCGATACAAGCACGCTGTATATCCCAACGCAGACCATCATCAGGAATGCCTGAAATGCCAGGGCGAAGAGTCCTTTGAGATAGTTATTGCCGATCTGGCCCCACTCCCGGTTCCCGAATGTAGCAAACGGGATCGGCGCAACCGAAGTATAGCAATATATCTCTATCATCCTTCCGTAGCATATTATTGTGATAATTATGGACATGATCTTCATACCGAAGCTGACCAGAAGTGCCTCAAGAGCGAGCACTACAAGCTCACCGATCTCCATATCTTCGAGACTTTCATCGATATTCTTGATCATCGATGTGATGTCTATTGCCGTATCGTGGCTGATGACTCCCGATGCCGAATTCACAACATGTTGGCCGACATCGAATACAGCCATCGTAATTTGGAAAGTGTGGCTGACGATGAATACTGCGATCATCATCTTGAACAGATACTTGAAGATCATCCAGGTATCGATGTCGTGCATATTGTTCTTCTCTGTCAGCATCGAGATCAGCTCATAGCAGAGCACGAAAGTTATGATCATGCCGGCTATTGGCAGGATCACAGTATTGGACAGATTCTCTATCATGCTGAAAACGCTTGCGTTCCAGCCTCTTGGCGTCTGTCCGACCTGCGTTGCTATCTCGCCGGTCTTCTCATTCACATCAGTAAACATGGTAGCCAGATTGGAGTCGATCATATCCTTGAGAAGCGTCCGCATCCATTCCTCGATCGCTTCAAATAGTGAATCGAACATTGGTCGTCACTCCCTTCTTGATAATAATCGTCAGAATAAACTTGCAAGCTGCGGTACCAGCTGTGTACCGATAAGAATGATCCCGCCTCCGGCCATCAGCTGCTTGATGCCCTGCGACTTTGCACCGGGATTATCGTTGCCGTATCCTTCCAGTAGATTAATAACACCCCATACACCAAGGCCGGCTCCGATTGCCGTGACCAGTGTCGTGAGGATCGTAATTGACGAATTAAAAAAAGCCATATCGCATCGCCGGGCTAATGCAGCCCGGCATTTACCTCCTTCCTGTTTTCCTGAGCTTCGTCTGTATCTACCTCGATCAGCTCGAATTCATCATCCTGTCTTATGACCAGTTCATGCTTGAGGTATTTATCAAGATCGAAGCTGTTCCTGTCGCTGTATTCAGCGAGTTCCTTGTATCGTTTGTGTTTGGTTATATCGAATTTGTCTGAATAGAATGGCCTTACGCCTCTAAGCTGCAGGATGCACTTGTTGCCATCCATCACGGCCAGCTCATCTTTGCTCATGAGATCTCGCCCGGTCTTCTGATAATTCATGCCATATGATCTGCTCTGACCCCTCGTATCAGAGGTGTTCAGCAAATCAATGGTCTGTTTTCCGAGAATCTCCGAAATATCCTTAAGCGTGGATTCCTCTTTACCGCCAAGAAACAGCATGGTGTCGCAGTTCCCCAGAACAGTCTCAGCCGCGTCTCTGTATATTGTCTTGAGCTGCGACTTTGACTGCAGAATGATACTGGCAGAAATCTCACGCGATCTGATGGTCGCAATAAGCTTGTCGAATTTAGGGATCTGTCCGAGATTTGCAAACTCATCGAGCAGGAACCTGACATGATACGGCAGTCTGCCGTTATACACGTCATCTGCGCGCTCACAGAGCATATTGAAAAGCTGGCTGTACATGATGGCTGCGACAAAGTTGAATGTGTCATCCGTATCACTGATTATTATGAACAGTGCCGTTTTTTCGTCTCCGATCATATCGAGACCAAGCTCGTCATAGCTCATGATCTCTCTAAGCTCTGCGATATCGAATGGAGCAAGCCTTGCACCGCAGGATATGAGAATTGATTTGGCAGTCTTGCCGGCAGCGAGCTTATACTTCTTGTACTGCCTGACAGCAAAGTGTTCTGGTGCTTCCTTCTCAAGATCCTCAAACAGCAGATCGACAGCATTCTTGAAACTCTCATCGTCCTCTCTTGTCTCACTGGCATTAAGCAGCTCCAGTAGTGTTGAAAAGTTCTGTTCCTCTTCCGGCGCCTCATACCAGATGAATCCGATCAATGCGCTCAGAAGCAGCCTCTCGGCCTTGATCCAGAAGTCCTCTGTCGCCTTTTCGCCCTCTCCCTTGGTATTGACGATGATAGTGTTGACCAGTTTGAGGACATCCTTTTCGGAGTGTATGTAGTGAAATGGATTGTAGTGCATGGACTTGCTGAAATTGATGGTATTGAATACCTTCACCTTGTACCCGTGCCTGATCAACATCATTCCGCACTGGTATATAAGACTGTTCTTAGGATCAGTGATCACATATGATACCTTGCTGTGCATCTGCATCAGCTGTACCGTAATATAGAATCTGGTCTTGCCGGAGCCTGACCCGCCGATAACTACGATGTTTTTGTTTCTGGCGTATTTCGGATTCTTTGGCCTGCCGTTCATAGTAAGCATCTCGGTCTTAGTGAATATGATATTGTTCTCATATACCGGATCGATGAACGGCGCTATGTCTTTGTGATTGCCCCATCTTGCGGATCCGTATTCGATCCCATGGCGAAAGTTCTTTGAATTGCTCCGTTTGTACATAACGATGCCCCACATGATGACCGTCGCAGCAATGCCTGCCAGCAAATCATCCGGGTATAGGCTTGGCAGAAGTGAGCTAAAAGCTAATCCTATATTCGATACCAGCACCACCAGTCTTCCCAGCAGGTCATCCGCCTGGCAGTATCTGTACAGCCAGTGGATCTTATCTGCAATGTAGAAGATCATGATGTATGGAATCAGACTGATCAAAAGCCTCTTACTGTCTATCTGGCTAATCGCCAGCAAGACATCGTCCCAGATCTTCCGGATCATCGCTCCTGACCCCTGACCCTAGTTTTGCTGCGGACTCGTTCACGATGCTTGATCGTTCTTTCCACAGCCTTTTCCAGCCTCTGTCTGACAGACAGCCTGCGCTCATCCTTATTGAGCGATACACCTGTGTACTCTCTGAAAGCTGCGGTCATGATATCTACGTCCTTAGCTTTGAAGAACACCAGGAACCTCGGCGGTTCCACAGACACATCCTTCTTCAGGCTGTAGGCAATATTGTACTTGCGCGCGACTCTCTCGAATGACCGTATATTATCATCAGTGATTTCGATATTGGAGATCTGACTGCCGTCATTCATGAGTTTTCTTAGGCTTTGCTTGCCTCTTGGCTCCTCTTTGTTTGCTGCCTTAGAGGCATTCATATGTCTGTAGTGCCTGCTTCTCAGAAAACTCAGGATAGCTGCCCGCAGCACATCGGCCGTCATCTTGGTCGTTCTCACCGCAAGTGCTATCGTTCTGTCATTGACTTCTTCCTGCATTAGCATCACCTTCCTCCCCTGAACATGTCATGTCTCACCTCAGCATCGTAGTAATTGCTGATCGTCATCGTCGAATTGTAAAGTGCAGTCAGCAGATACTGGCGGATATTTCTGATCTTGCTGCAGGTCTCATCCAGACATTCAAACACATATCGTATATGGCTGTCTGTCAGAGACTTGAATGATTCTCTGACAACTGATGCAGGCTTGATATCTCCGCCGATTCGAACATACTCCTGACCGGATGAACAGATATCCACTATCACCATGAGGAGTTCTTCCAACGTGTCCCTTCTCATCGGGTAATCGCTTCGAAGAGCATCCATTGAAAGAGCTTCTTCAAAAAATTGCCTCCATCCATCCCGGCTCATATCCTGATGATTGGATAAGATAGACTCAGTATCATTAATCTCTTTATTATTAATCTCAGTATTATTACGGTGTGATTCCGACACGTCATGAAATGTTGTTTCGACACCGCAAGAGATGTCGTTATGACACTTCATGAAATGTCGCCTGGACATGTCTTCAGTAACACATTTACGGACATAGATGCGGTCCGGCCGTCCCATTCCCTGCTTTACCCGGGAGATGAGACCTATCCCCTTGCGGTCATCGAGCTCCGCCAGTAATGAGCATGCCTTCTTGTTGCCGCAGGACAGTGCGGCCATTATGCTTTCGATCTTGAAGAATATATATATGCGACCGCATTCATCTACCCATTTGTTACGGGCGGAAAGCTGCATCCTGTCGAGCATCAGTCCATAGAGCATCTTCGCTTCTGTAGAGAGCCCGGAGAACTCGTGCTCTGAGAACAGAAGCTTCGGTACTCTGTAGAAGGTATAGTTGTCCGCTTCCAGTCCGTAGTGATAAGGGAACATGTCTGATCGGCCTGATTCATCAGATGGATGTCCTCTGGCTTTTGCAATTTCATTATCTCCTTCCATGTTTTCCCCGCCTTTCCGCGTGGATAACATACACGACCATTACTGCAACTGCTTCTGCTACTACACCGAATACAAATCCAAATATCATGGTATGGATCGCCATAATGTCACCTGCTTTCGTTACATAGCTGCATATCTATTTTTTTGCGCACGAAAACAAGGCTCCGGGACGGATCCCGAAAGCCCGTCTTCGTGCTAGCTGAGGGGGAATAGCTTTATTTACGCCTGATGAGGAATATGGATCCTCCGGTCAGCGCTGCGCCTGCAGCAATCAGGCCAAGCCACATCCAAAGATTCCTGTCATCACCGGTCTTAGGAGTATCTTTGCCCGGTGTATCACTCTTGGAAGCCTTGGTAATCTTGACCGTCTGGCCCTCATCATCGAAATCCTTATGCTCGGCAACTACAGTCTTCTTAGTACTACTGATCTTGTCACCTTCCTTATAGTCATCCAGCCTGTATGCTGTCTCAAATGCTACCAGTTCTTTACCGGCAAGCTTAGAAGTATTGATCGTGAAAGTGACTTTCGCCTTGCCTTCAGATTTCTTAGGCTGGAATGGCTCGCTGGATACCTCTAGGTATTCGCCGTTTTCGACATACGGTTCCCTGGTATCCTTAACTATGAGCATTCCTGTGAATACATACCACTTGGATGGATCGAGTCCTTTGTAAGCTATCGTGTCTACCAGAGTGGTCTTTTCTGAAGCTACTACAGATTTGTTGCCCTTCTCATCTGCGAGTGTAGTACCGATCTCAGGCTCCTGAACCGGAGTCTGCGCCACATCTTCCTTTGGATCCAGTGTACCCGGCTCATCAGGATTATCAGGTTTCGGATATGTGACATTCTCACAGTATGCAGTGTTCCAGTAGCCGTCATTATCATCAGGCTGATTCTTCTGATATTCCTTGTTGGTATCGTGCTTCTTGTCATCAAGGGAATCTGAGTCCTTGGCATTAGCCGCCAAATATTCCTTGGCTTCATCTTTGACAACGGCTGTATATGTTACGATTGCTGTCTCTCCGGGATTGATTGTAATATTGGCAATATCTCCTTGAACTGCAACGTCGCCTGTACTATCACTTGTCTCAGCTTCAGCAGTTGTATCTTCAGGCTGAACTGCTTTCTCTTCTGCAGCAGTATTATCAGCTGTTGTCTCCTTGACATAATCTGCCTTGTTATTCCAGATTCCTTCACCACTGAAAGCAACATCTTTGAGCTTAGTTTCAGTGAAGAATTCAGGATTCTGAGTGAACTTATCTGAGACATCCATGGTCAGCACTACATTTCCGGTGTTCTCTACATAGACCTCGTATTCTACTTCATCCTGTGCAAAGAATCCGTACTTATCACCTTTAGACGGAGCTTTGGTAGTTCTAATCTTGTACATCTCATATGATGGCTTAAGATGTTCCCATGTTACTGTTTGCCCTTCATCATCGATTTCCTCGTGTTTAGCAACGATATGTCCGTCAGCGCCAAATAACTGCTCAAACACTACAGTATTTTTGCCATACAGATTGCTTCCATCGAACTCGAACTTCACCTTGACGCTGCCGGATGAAAGGATCGGCTTGAATTCCTGCTCTGCAGTTACTTCCTTTCCTGCAGCATCCTTTACTACTTCACCAGTACTCTTATCGATCAGTCTGCCCTTGGCAATGTAAGTCTCGCCTCTCTTGAGACCGCTGTAGCTGATTTTGTCTATGAGAGTTATAGTCTTGTCCGGTCTTACATCAGCGTTCTTTCCATCGACAGACGCTTCAGTTCCAATCTCAGGAATATCGTCGGTTATAGTTTCAAGGTCGACCGATCCGTTCCGGGATTTATCGTCTACAGTGAACTGGAACTTCTGCAGGGTATATCCTTCATTCTTTTCGCACGGCAGCTCTTCTATGATATAGGTGTCATACGGCAAAGCACCAGAGTTACCGTCCATAGGAGCTTTGGAATCGAATTCGCCCGTACCGAACCATACTCCCTGCTTGATATCTTCTTTTCTCTCTTTGATCTCTGCGGTCGTGATCTTTTCAGCTGTAAGCAGATCATCGAACGGATTCTGGCCGCGGGTATTATCCGCATCTTCGTCCTCATCGATCTTATCCTGTGTCCTCTGATCCTTAGTCGAGAAGTATCCGTTCATATCTGCTACCACGACATGGGACTCGTCATTTGTGACACTGGTGATCTTGAACGGCACATAAGAGAATCTCTCTGAATTGCCATCGCCTATCTTGGTTCCCTGCAGGTCAGATCTGTAGACATAGTTATCGAATGTAAGAGCTGCTTCATTCTTGCCATCGTCATAGGCAACGATAACGCCATCCTCTCTGATCTCAAACATATGCTCAGTCTTATCCGTCCTCTGATAAGTATCATTTGTCTTTGACTCGCGGATAGTGTAGGTGCCATATGGGAGATCATCTGACAGTGTCTCTGCGGTATATGCCTTCTTCTCCTCATTCCAGTGAACAGTTATCTTTCCGACGTCCTTGCCGGAAGGCACACGCAGCACAGTGCCATCATCGAACAGTGCTTTCTTGGTCTCTAACTTTTTCCAGTCGACCTTGACAGAATCATCTCCAAAGTCTTTCCTGACAACCACATCTCGACCAGAAACGTTCTTGATGGTCATCACGATACCATTAAGATCAGCTCCGCCGAGGACTTCTGATTTAACGATCTCCTTATCACGCTTTATGATCTGTACGCCACCGCGTATCACAGCTTCTCTGACTTTATCCTCAGTCAAGTCGATGATCACGCCATCTTCTCTGATCCTGAATGCACGCGACCACTCTTCATTGAGCAAATATCCCTGTGATGGCTTGGTCTCCTTGACTAAATACGATCCATAAGGCAGCACATGATCTCCGGAAGCAGCTATCCCGTCTGCGTTCGTAGTAATGGTAAGAGCGGCGTCGCCTTTACCGATTTCCTTTCCGCCCACCATAATAGTTTCTGCGGACTGATTATATATAGTGAACTCCGCTCCAACGAGAGTAGCATCGCCCTGTGCATATGCCGCATCAAGATCATTATCTATCTTGGCGAGCTTCACTCCACCTCTGATGATAGTCTCATCGCCTTTGATCTCTTCGTTGTATGTTTTAACATGAAGATTATCAGTACCGTCCTCATCAATAGTTACAGTCATGATTTCATCATTCAGAAGATACCCTGTAGAAGGCTCAACTTCCTGTATCAGATATGTTCCGAGTGGGTACGCGGTCTTGCCGTTCTTGTCTTTATATAGCTTAGAGCTGGTGTATCCGCTAGCAAATTCCGGATCCTGCCCGTCTATCCTGCCACGCTCATCGGTCACAAAATACCAAACTGCTGTCGGATCACCATTCAGATCACCCTTTGCACTGCGAGCCTTTAATAGCTCCGGCCTGCTCAGATAATCATAGTAGCTGAATTTATATATAGCTCCCTTGAGGGTGGCATCGCCTTCACCATGATCATGCGGGTATCCTTCCGGGTTCTTGGTCAGCAGAAGCTCGATGATATCTGTGATCGGCTCTTCTTTCGATGTGAAAGTCGAAGTCTCCTCAGATACGATCTTTACAGTATATGTCTCGGTATCCTTTGCATATCCCGGTGGTGCATATGTCTCCTTGACAGTATATGTTCCCTCAAGAAGTTCTACGGTATTGCTGTTACCGCTGCTGTCGGTGTACAGATATTCGACAGCCTTGCCATCACTGTTATATACCGTATATTCAGCTCCGCCCAGGTCGTAGCAGTCATTATCCTTTGTGATCGATGTCCTGTTTGAAACCTTCTTGAGATTGGCATATCCGGGCGCTTCCATATATCCGACGACCATGTCCTGTACACCGGACATATAGCAGATGAACACTTTGAAGCTGTCAGGAACTGCATCATCCTTTGAGGAATCCGGCTTCCACAGCGCATCGCCTAGCTTCTTCGCCTTGGTCCAGACATCTCCAAGATCAGATGCATGCGTGCCGCCAAAGGTCGCCATGTCTGACGGCCTGCCCTCATACACATATGACAATGCCAGGTGTGCAATTCCCCAGTCTTTGCTGAAGTTACCGGTATAATAGTTGTCTTTGATATTCTTAACGTTATCTTCATATCCCGGATATGATGGAGAATAGTACACAATATTTCTGAGAGCATTCCACTTCCCGGTATCATTATCATCTGTGACTACCTTGTCAACTGTTACAGTTCCCGTTCCAGGCGACAGCTTTGATGGCTGAACGCAGTAAGAGTATCTGCTGCCGAGATCATCACCCAGATCGCACTTACGCGAATTGCTGTATCCGCCGGCGCCTGATCCGTAAGTGATCTGACCTCCGTCATATACTGTATATTGACTGCCTTTTTTACCACTGAACCCTTTTGCTGCCGCAGTCTGTGTTGTCAGTGACAGAATCATGCTGAAAACCATCAGCACCGCAAGGCAAGCTGACAGTCTGCTGCCTGCCCGGCTTATGTTCTTAAATCGTTTTTCATTCATTTACAGGTTCCTCCTAAACCATTCAATAGCAACATTCGTAATCAGTTATTTCCTTCCTCAAGACTCGAAAGCAAATTGCCTTCTATTAATTAGTCGCAGCGGAGACCTTTTACACATTTTCGGTAAAGAAAAAAGCCGGCAGCTTCGAAGAGATACCGGCAAATGTGTAATGTAAATGTCGTTCTATTTGACTTTTATTGATTGTTTGAATTCTCCTTCCTGAGTTTCCTAATCTGCACCTTGCTGAGGTTCTCGACCTTTGTCCTCAGTTTCTTTACACCTCTGGTCTTGCTGTTGCAGACTCCCTGGATGGTGATCTTGAATCTCTCACCGATCTCAGTGATGCCCTTGTCACGAACATAGAAATCGATAAGGATCTCGCGCTGCTTCGCATTCAGCTGTGTCATCGCATAGCATATCAGCTCAATGGTTTCATTTGATATTACAATTTTGAGCGGGTCCTCGCTTTCACCAGCTGTGCTGCCTGACTTTTTCATAGCTTCAGTTATTACTCTGTCCGGGATGTCTTCAATACTCCAGCTCTGAACCTTGCGGGAATCAAAGTTTGAAGCAATCCTGTCCTCCGCCACCATGAGAATCGCAAAGTACCATGGCATCTTTAACAGCTCACTCATTGGGATGAACATGTTCTGCCTGTTCCAGATACCTACTGTCGGATAACTGTATCCGTCCTCTATCAATGTGATATGAAAAACTGTTCTCCTGCACCCGCTCTGATAAATAACATATCCGTTACTATAGACCTGCAGCAGGCTACCGTCACATGTACTCAGGCTCTCAATTATCTGTGCTTTTGATTCTCTGACAGTACGAGTCGTTACTTTTTTACTTCTGCTCGCCGGTGCCTCATCTACTCTGTTTAACAGTTCCTGTAGCGTAATCATAGTTCGATCCTTTCCGCTAATCAGCATGCGGATGGATCGAAAGTGCACCGGCACCTTGTACAACTAACAAGATTCACCCGCCGGTAAACTAGCAGGTGAACCTGATCGTTATACGTTCACTATGATTATGTATTTAAATGACCCGTGCAGATCCGGTATAGGCACCGGATCAGGTAACCTGCTCTATTAAATCCATCGGGCAAAGCCCTATTTACACAGGTTATGCGTATTGTATTTAGAAAATACAAAGCACAGGTCAGTCGCTATTCAGCTAATTACTACTATCCAGGCTATCGCCCCCTTCCATATTTGTCTTATTAGAGAGCATGAATATCGTATAGAAAAACATTTCAACCCCTCCATATAGAAACCCAAGTTAAAGCATAAAGTTGACAATTATAATTGTACTATTATCAGCTCGCAAATCAGCACAATATTAATTATTATTTAGATAGTTTTTACATTTCAATCTAACCATATTGTTGGGAAGAATCAGTCATATTATGATTCCCAATCTCTTGAATATAGGAAAAATGTACTCAGCCTGTGAAACTCCAAGCTGCTTTGGTTCTGTTATACTTCGATTTTCCTTGAGTGCGTTCTCTAATGCAAGATCTATTTCTGCTCTTGAAACGCCTTTTTCTTTGCGCTTTACAAGTAGTTCACCGTTATATATGAAGTATTTATATTTCTGATTACTGCTTTTATAAAACGTGTAATTCTCGAACAATTTTAGCGCACCCCATACCTTATCACTGAGGTTTCGTCCGCCCTCCTCTATACACTGTTGTATAGACTTCACCGAAGCCTGCCGGTCACGGTATTTTCTAAGGCGCTCAGCGTTCAGGCTCAGTTCCTTTGCATTATATACTACTTTTGTGTATGGCAAATAACTATGTACAGATGCACGACTAAGACCTGTAATCTTCATGATTTCAGGTACTGTCTGCCCTGCCGCTTTAAAATTATTGACCTCGTCACAAATATCTGAACTGAATGCGCCTGCTGTTATAAGAAGCTTGCGTGCTTTTAAATGGGACATATTAAATTCGGCTGCCACCTGACGTAATGAAATGCTGTTATCAGCCGATGTGTAACATTCACTTATCGCTTGAAGCAGAGCCTTCATTATTTGATTCTTGTCATATTCTGGTTTCTTCCTAGGTCTAGGCATACTGATTTTTTAGAGTTTTGATTATTATTTGTCCAAGACATTCTGCTTTATATCTTCATCGGAGTAGTCGCTCCAATCCGAGTACAGAAGCTTAAATTCCTTATCAAAGTAATCTATCTCCATCTTGTAAAGCCCTATTTTTTTCTCTTTAGCAATATGTGAAAGTTCCAATGCAATTGGTGTCTCTATTCTCTCCCCGAGAAAAATTGCGTCTGGTTTTAGTGTAAAATAAGTAGACTCTGTATTATCGCAAACAAATCTCCACTCCTTCTCGTAACTCCACGCACTATTTTTTTGTAAAACTACTAAAAGCGGGAATGGATATAACTGGTCATCAATATCCCCATTGAGCTTTAAATAGACCGCTCTTGTCATTGCCATTATACTTGCATCATATCGAGAATCTTTATAGATAACAGGGAAAATTGGTTTTCCTGGCCTTCTACATATTTTATTGTTACAATCATTACATTCAGGAATATCGATGGTGTCAGACCTAAACCTGATAGCAAAGCCTCTATGCTCTGATGCATAATGAGACCACATGAGTGGAGAGTCAATTACCTCACTCAGACACAGTATTTTCACTCGTTCCCTGTTCAGCTTAATATATTCTAAGCCAACATTCATAAGTTCAGTTCGTTTTACTAAATTCCCAATAGGATCATCACCTATCTCGAAACTATCAAACACTTTGGCGCAATCTGGAAAACTAAAAGCATATTCCAACATAGTATTCGTGTCGACATATGCAATGCTTTCTGTTGGGTCATTGAATGCTGATGGTTTGCTTAAATACAGTTTTTCTTCTTTTAAACTATCAATATGCAACGGCTTAGTATCGCGATACTTATATAAGTATTCGGGCAAAGTAGAATCAATTGTCGTTTTGATAATGTTGACTTGCTTATCAACGAAAGAAGGTCTGCAATTTGCTCCATCTCTAAATTCCTCAAGGTTTCGGATTGATCTATAGATTTTATTTATCTGCTTATCTCTATTCATTTTATTATGCGCCTTTATATATGTGTTCTAAGTGATTACATTATTATATAGCACAGCACCTCAGCTTTGCATCTGATTTACAAGCTGAGGTGCTATGATTTCAATATGTTTAGTCTCTCCGGAATAGATCTCTTGTATATACTTTATCTGCTACGTCTCCAAGCACGCTCTCATCGAATCTGTTCGCTATGATAACATCGCTCTGTGCTTTAAATGTATCGAGGTCGTTCACGACTTTGCTGCGGAAGAATTCGCTACCGTTTTCGAGTGTTGGCTCGTAAACGATGATAGGAATTCCCTTTGCCTTGATGCGTTTCATGACGCCCTGTATAGCGGAAGCACGGAAGTTGTCGGAATTACTCTTCATTGTCAAGCGGTACACTCCGACTGTTTCCGGATTCTTCGCGATGATCTGGTCAGCGATGAAATCTTTCCTTACAGTATTAGACCTCACTACAGCTTCAATCATGGTCTGCGGGACATCCTTATAGTTGGCGAGCAGCTGTTTGGTGTCCTTCGGCAGGCAGTAGCCGCCGTATCCGAATGACGGGTTGTTATAGTGGCCGCCGATACGTGGATCCATGCAGACGCCATCGATGATCTGCTGCGTGTCAAGGTTCTTTGTCTGTGCGTATGTGTCAAGCTCGTTGAAGTACGAAACACGAACTGCAAGGTATGTGTTCGCAAACAGCTTGATGGCCTCAGCCTCTGTCGGATGAGCAATCAGAATCGGAATGTTCTGCGGCTCCTGACCTGCGCGGAGCTCCTCTGTGCGGGCTCCCTCAAGAAGCAGGTCCGCAAACAGCTGAGCAACTTCCTGCTGGTGGTCGTATGCGCCAACTACTATCCTGCTCGGATGCAGGTTGTCGTAAAGCGCCTTGGACTCGCGCAGGAACTCAGGGCTGAAGATGATATTGTCGATGCCGTACTTCTCGCGAACGTGATCAGTGTAGCCTACAGGAATCGTGGACTTGATGACCATCATGACATCCGGATTGACAGCCAGAGTCTGCTCGATAGCATCCTCAACAGCGCTTGTGTCGAAGAACTGGCCGACATCATCGTAGTTGGTCGGAGTTGCGATGATAACGAGATCAGCGTTGCCATAAGCAGCAGCCTTGTCTGTTGTTGTGTGGAGACTCAGCTCACGTTCACCGTTGCGTGCCTCAGCAAAGAATCTCTCGATCTCGTCGTCCTGGATCGGGCTGTAGAACTTGTTGAGCTTTTCAGCCTTTGCCTCTGTAGTTGTGATAGCAGTTACATCGTGGTTCTGAGCGAGGAGCACTGCCAGCGAAAGTCCAACGTATCCAACACCGGCAACAGTGATCTTCATGCGCGGGATGTCCTGATAATCCTTAACGATAGCCTCAGCCTCTTCATCAGCGAGCACATCTGCAGGATCGAATCCAAGTACTGCGCCGAGTGCGAGCAGCTGGTCTACGGATGGTGTGTAATCACCGGACTCAAGTCTGGACAGAAGTGATCTATTGATGCCTGTAGCCTCAGCGAGTTCAGCCTGAGTAATTTTCTTTGCCTTGCGTGCATCTGCAACAGTCTTGGCAAGCAGTACTAACGATAATTTCTTCATGAAATAAGCCTCCTAAATTGTATCTGTGTTGCTTTCAGCAACAAGCCGAAAGCCTTGAAATCTAAAACAAAAGCATTGGAATTATATCTATAATGCCCAATTTGGTCAAGTCTTTTCGCGAAAATGTTGAAAAGAAAACAGCAGGCCGAAGCCCGCTGTTGCTATCAATAACACTGTAACAATAAGACCGTTACGTTTGTTACATCTATAACATTACTTCCCATAGTTTTCGCCCATCCTTATCTTCTCTGCAGATAAGGCCTTCACATTCTAATTCTTTAAGTCTTTTTTGGGTGTTTGCTTTACTCCAACCCATTTCATCAGCTAGTTCTGTAACTGTAAAGACTGGATGCTCTCTAACATAATCAAGTATTTTTTCTTTGTTTACACTTGATATTTTGGATTTCATTCTTGAGATGATTAGCTTAACTTTATAGCTAGAAAAAACTAATCTCAAAACATCTTCCATCTCATGATTGCTATTAATAATTTTTTCCCCATATATCTTTAGTTCTTCACATATACCCTCATCTATGATTATCTCTATTGGGAATGCTTCACTATACTCCAGTGTAAAGACTCTAAATTTATAAACATCATTATATAACTCAAACTTATATGGAGTCTTTTTATATAAACCGTTTATATCTTCCCTATCAGATAATTCATCAACTTCAACTACTTTAGGTGTTGCATTGCCCGCTACAGTTGCTAAGGCTGATAAAGTCGATACCATACTTGGATTTTTTGCAATAGTTTTATATTCAATTTTTGTGAATGATCCCTTTACTTGCCCATCTGTCTTTTTCCCAATTAAAACAGCCTGCTCTCGGATTATATCGATAGTTCTGTTTTCTTCTTCTTCCAGAAAATCAAGTTCACCCCAAAGATCTTCAATCATATCAAAACCTCCACATATAATGGTAAGTGGTCGCTTATTGCCTTATTAGGAATTCCGGTTGGACTTACAAGTTTGCGCTCTCCTGTTGATTTGCAATATTGGATCTTTTTTATCCCTCCTACTAGTGTTCCTCTTACCAGTACTTGATCAAATGCATACCAGTGTAATGTTTCTAATCCGTTGGTATAATAGTAAGATCCATATACTTTATCTACTTCAGATAAATGCATCATCATAGGATTGTAAAAGCGCTTGTACATTTTTCCTTCCCATTTATCCGTCTGTCTGGAAAGAACCAAATCTTTATACAGGACCCCATTGAGAGCTTTTTTATTAACCATTTCAGGGGCAAATGGACTTGTATTAAAGTCTCCTATGACAATAGTATTATCATTTCCAGTTTTCTTTTCTAAACTTTTGATATCGATTGCAAGTTCGGTTAATGTTTGTAATCTCGCATGATCCGGGTAGTGTAATTGTGGTTCCAAATGAACTCCAGCAATGTTGAATAATCCATTATCACACTCAGCAGTATACAAGGTATATCTTGACTGCTCCTGTCGTACTTCCAATTTAACACTTTCTCTACGAAGAGCAATTATTCTTTCATTCCCTCCAAGGCCCGGCACACACACATATGTCTTTAATTGGCGAATAATACTATCAATATTTAGCGCTTTGTATTCAGCGAAAACAGCAATATCAATACTATAATGCTTCAGTATTGACACTACATGTTTACTGTTTTCATTTTTATATAAGTTCCAGAATAGTATATTCATATTGTTATGACTCTACCGTATAACTGAGCTGATTCCTATGAGTATATTCGTTTCTCTAGATCATCAACAACAGCCTTCTCTAGTGCAGATGCTTTTTCATTGTCATCGCTTATTATCGAAATGTAAACCTTCAATTTTGGCTCTGTGCCGGATGGTCTTATTACTACAGAGGATCCCCCTGAAAGCAGATATTTGATAACATCGGATTTCGGGAGTCCGTCCAGACCTTGGCTGTAATCCAAGGTCTTCTCAACCTTGATATTACCGATCGTATCTAAACCACAGTGGAACATCTTCATAATTTCCTGCATCTTCAGCATGCCGCTGGCACCTTCAAACTGATAGCTATGTAACGTGTTCATGCAGTATCCATAAGTCGCATAAATCTCGCTCAGCTTGTCCAGCAGGCTGATACCTCTTGTCTTATAGTAAGCAAACATCTCGCAGATCATAAAGGCTGCGTTGACTGCATCCTTATCGCGCACGTATGTGCCGGTGAGGTATCCATACGACTCTTCGAATCCGCAGATGTAGTCGGATTCACGCCCAGCTGCCTCAAGTCTGCCTATGACCTCGCCTATGAATTTGAATCCGGTCAGCACATTAACAGTCTTAATACCATAATGGTCTGCGATCTTCTCGGCAAGATCCATCGTCACGATTGTCTTAACGAAAACCGGATGTTCAGGCATCTTACCATGCTTTTGTCTCTGACTGCAGATGTAATCGAGTAGCAAGAGTCCAACCTCGTTGCCTGAAAGCAGCTTATATTCCGAGCCATCTCTGACTGCGATTCCGCATCTGTCTGCATCCGGGTCGGTCGCAAGAAGCAGGTCTGCGCCTGTCCTTTCACAGTACTGTAGACCAAGTTCCATAGCCTCGCGGATCTCAGGATTCGGATATGGACAAGTTGGGAAGTTCCCGTCCGGATTCTCCTGCTCAGCTACAACGGTGATATTGGTGAAGCCAGCTTCCTTCAAAGCTATTGTTACAGGCTTAAGACCTGTACCATTCAGCGGACTATATACTATTGCAACATTGCGATCAATCTCATCGCCAAACAGAACCGACTGCCCTTTTACTTCCTCGATGAATGAAGTATAGACTTCTTCACCAATGTACTCGATCTGTCCCACAGCAACAGCCACATCAAACGGCACGATTCTTATATCATCAAAGGTATCTGTTTTTTCGATTTCCTCAAGGATCTCTGCTGCAGCCTCTGTTGTGATCTGACATCCATCCGGACCATACACTTTATATCCGTTGTATTTCGAAGGATTGTGTGATGCTGTAATCACAACGCCTGCAGAGCAGCCCAATGCGCGTACTGCATATGACAGGCAAGGTGTCGGCATCAGTTCCGGATATAGATACACCTTTATATCGTTTGCCGCAAAAACATAGGCTGCTGTCTGGCTAAACAAGTCAGATTTGATCCTGCTGTCATAAGCTATTGCAATCGATGGAGCATCAGCAAATTGCTTATTCACGTAATCCGCCAATCCCTGGCTGGCCTTGGCAACCGTAAAAACATTCATACGGTTTGTACCCGCGCCAATCACACCGCGAAGGCCACCGGTACCAAATGCAAGATCACGATAGAATGCATCTGTTACCTCTTCATCACTCATGCCCTTAAGCTCGGTGATAATATCATCAACGCTGGCTGCATATTCTAGCCAGCGTTCGTATTCTTTTCTGATTTCTTCTGTAGTTCTCATTAATCTACCCTCTCACATCCAACAACTGCATCTTCCCGTGCACTCGAATATCTACTGACTCTGCCGGCACGAATATGCAGTCGCCTTTATAAACATCTAATGTCTCGCTTGCAAATGTCAGTGTTCCGCAACCATTCACACAAAGCAGCACTCTGAAGCTCAATGCATCTGAGTGAAACCATACTTCCTGCCTGCGTTCGGTGTTGATAATTCTTCGGTGTACCTCAAAATACCTGCATCTTCCAAGCAGCTCACTTGCTACTCCCGGTTTGTATTTCAGTACCCTGAGAGGCTGTTTTGGTTCTGCAGAGCTTTTCAGATCGGCAACTTCGAGAGCTTTTTCAATATGTAATTCTCTCTTATTTCCTTTCTTATCTACTCTGTCATAGTCATACAGCCTGTATGTAAGATTGCTGTTTTGCTGTATCTCTGCTACCAGAACTCCTGCCCCGATTGCATGAATCATACCCGGATCCAAAAAGAACACATCGTTCTTTTTTACCGGGATTTTCTGCAAGTATTTTCCGATACGTCCTTCTCTTATGCTTTTCCTTAAGTCTTCCTTTGTTACATCTGTCGTCAGTCCATAGATAATATGTGCATCCTTTGCAGCATCAAGCACATACCACATCTCTGTTTTGCCCGGCTGACCATTTTCATTAACATATGCGTACTCATCACTCGGATGAACCTGCACAGACAAATCTCTATTGGCATCGATAAACTTGATCATTACCGGCAGCTTGCCATTCACGCCTACACCCGGATGGGATCCAAGGTATTCTGGGTGTATTGCAAGTACTTCTGCCAGACTCTTGCCTGCCATTTCCCCCAATGCAACATAAGACAGCCCATCCGGATGTGTGCTGCATTCCCACGTTTCCGCCAATGGGCTCATCTCTATATTCTTTGCAAATTCGTCGTTAAGCCTCCTGCCTCCCCACAGGTAATCTTTTCCCGTAGGGCTGAGCAAAAAAGGCTTTCTGATCTCGCGATTTAATTCGCTCATGT
Organism: Anaerovoracaceae bacterium; assembly: GCA_045115935.1. Taxonomy (GTDB): domain Bacteria; phylum Bacillota; class Clostridia; order Peptostreptococcales; family Anaerovoracaceae; genus Crickella. Next base: position 69,664 of record JBGULF010000058.1, on the reverse strand, counting down.
TCAGTAAGCCTTTCTATTTAGTACTCCAGCTCAAACTTCTGCTTGTCGTACACGGATATTTCTTTACCAAGCTGTACCTCGATAAGTTTGAGCTCCGTATCTGCAATCACAGTGTGCCTGCAACCGGCATCCATTGTAATTACATCGCCTGCATGAACATTCTGCTCCATTCCATCTACTATAGTGCGACCTGTTCCACTGAGAACGACCCATACCTCATCACGTCTCTCGTGACTATGATAGTTCATGGAATGACCGGGATTGAGCGTTGCTTTTATAGTCATGGCTTCCGATTCAACATCCATAACCTTATAACTGCCCCAGGATTTCTCTGCAAACATTACTTGCTGTTCGAAATCATCTACAAACGGCTTAATATATGAACTCTGCTCTTTATCAGAAACCAGAATACCTTCAGGTGAAGCAGAAATAACAACATCATGAAGGCCCATGGCAAGTACTGGAACATCCATCTCGTTGATGATATGTACGCCATCACAAGCGTCGTTCATCACGCCTTTACCAAAAATGTTCTCCGGCATTGCCTCGGTCAGAGTATTCCAGGTACCAAGGTCTTTCCACTGACCGGCAAAACGCTGCACCTGAATCTTATCTTCCTTCTCTGCTACAGCATAGTCAAATGAGATTTTAGTAAGCGTATCGTACTTATCGAACAAGTCGTAGTAATCAACAAAGTCAATCATCTCATGAGCCTTGTTCATCATATACTTGAGTTTGTATGCAAACACACCACCGTTCCAAAGAGCTCCCTGCTTGATGTACTCTGCTGCAACATCCGCAGTTGGTTTCTCTTTGAAAGTAGATACTGTGGCTGTGTGATCCTGGCTTTCAGGAATAATGTATCCATACTTCTCAGATGGATATGTAGGTTCAATCCCCATAAGCACCAGGTTCGCTTCACCTTTATCAGCCTGATCCGATAGTCCCTTTAGTGCTCTAAAGTAATCCTCTTCAACAAACGGGTCTACAGGGCAAACTACAACTGACTCTTCCGGATCAATCTTCATTACATCGACCAAATATGCCGTTGCAAGAGCTATTGCAGGGAATGTGTCCCTTCTGCAAGGTTCAATTGAAATACCAACCTCATTGCCTAATTGATTATGAATAGCTGATACTTGCGTTCTTGAAGTTGCAATAGTAATCGTGGCATCAGGGTCTACAGACTTTGCTTGTCTGAATACTCTCTGTACCATTGATTCATATTCGCCCTCTTCATTCTTGAAAATTTTAATGAACTGCTTGGAGCGTATATCATTTGAAAGAGGCCACAATCTCTTTCCGGATCCGCCTGAAAGTAACACAATGTTCATTCTTTACTCCCCGTTATCTCTCTGCTCTCATAGGATTGTTCAGGAAATCTTCGTATGCGAGCCTGATACCATCCTCAAGTTCTGTTTTATATGTCCAGCCAAGTGCTGTTGCCTTGGATACATCTAAAAGCTTTCTCGGTGTTCCATTTGGCTTAGTAGTATCCCACTCAATATCACCTGTATATCCAACAACCTTAGCTACGAGTTCAGTCAGTTCTTTAATAGTCAGTTCCTTGCCTGTACCTGCGTTGACTGTCTCATCTCCGCTGTAGTTATTCATTAGGAATACGCAGAGATTTGCAAGGTCATCAACATAAAGGAATTCTCTGAGCGGTGACCCATCGCCCCAGCATGTTACTGTGCTCTTTCCATCAATCTTTGCTTCATGGAATCTGCGGATGAGTGCAGGAAGCACGTGACTGTGCTCAGGGTGATAGTTGTCATTAGGCCCATAAAGGTTAGTTGGCATTACAGAGATGTAGTCCGTGCCATACTGTCCATTGAGATACTCACAATACTTCAGGCCTGATATCTTGGCAAGCGCATAAGCCTCATTGGTCTGCTCGAGTGAACCGGTCAAAAGACACGACTCTGTCATTGGCTGTGGAGCCATTCTTGGGTAAATGCATGATGAACCAAGAAACTCAAGCTTCTTGCAGCCGTTCTTCCATGCTGAGTGGATGACATTCATCTCGAGGATCATGTTGTCATACATGAAATCTGCCTTTGCGGTTGCATTACCCATAATACCGCCGACCTTTGCAGCTGCCAGGAAAACATTCTCCGGTTTTTCTTCTTCAAAGAATCTCTCGACTTCTGCTTGTCTGGTAAGATCGAGTTCCTTATGTGTTCTTGTAATTATATTGTTATAGCCTTGTCTATTTAACTCACGAACGATTGCAGAGCCAACCATTCCACGGTGGCCCGCTACATATATTTTAGAATCTTTCTCCATCATTTAGTTTGCCTCTGCCTCCTTGATTGCTTTTTCCCTCTTGGCAAGCTTGCGGTCATGTTCTGCCATGATTCTGATTAGTTCCTCATATGAAGTTTTCTGTGGGTTCCAACCTAGTACTGTCTTTGCTTTTGTTGGATCACCCCAAAGATTATCTACATCTGTAGGGCGGAACCACTGTGGATTGACACATACAAGCATCTTGCCGGTTTCTGCATCATAACCCTTTTCATCAAGGCCGGAACCTTCCCATCTGATGGTAATACCATTTGCAGCAAAGGACTTCTCAGTAAAGTCTCTTACAGTATGCTGTTCACCCGTTGCGATAACAAAATCATCCGGTTCATCCTGCTGCATGATAAGCCACATGCATTCAACGTAGTCCCTAGCATATCCCCAGTCACGTAGGCTGTCCATGTTGCCAAGTTCGAGATGATCCTGTAATCCCTCTGCAATACGACCACATGCAATGGTTATCTTTCGTGTTACAAAATTCTCACCGCGGCGCTCTGATTCATGGTTGAACAGGATCCCATTGCATGCAAACATACCATATGCCTCTCGATATTCTTTGACCATCCAGAACGCATATTGCTTGGCAATTGCATATGGGCTATATGGATGAAATGGTGTTGACTCTCTCTGAGGAACTTCTTCAACCTTACCAAAGAGTTCAGATGTAGACGCTTGATATACTTTTGTCTTCTTGGTAAGGCCAAGAATTCTAACTGCTTCAAGGATACGTAGTGTTCCGAGAGCGTCTACATCGCCACTGTATTCTGGGACATCAAACGAAACCTGTACATGAGACTGTGCAGCAAGATTATATATCTCATCTGGTTGTACGATATTGATAATGCGGATAAGACTTGAACTATCGCTCAAATCCCCATCATGAAGTACAATACTATCTTTGATATGATCTATACGTCCAGTATTAGAAATTGATGCTCTCCTTGTAACTCCATGAACCTCATATCCTTTATCAAGTAATAATTCTGCTAAATATGACCCATCCTGACCAGTAATTCCGGTAATTAAAGCTTTTTTCATCCTATCCTCCAAAATTCTTAATATCTTTCATAAAAAAACAAGGTTGTCGATTACTCCCATTTTACATTACGGTGAATTCTTTTCATAAATATATAGTGGTTCATTAGTAAGGTTATACAAACGTCAATAACGCCTTAGCACCAACACTATTTGCCTACTTTTTCCAATGCGCGTTTCGCTCTGCTAAATATTCGTTTTGGTAAATCTTTAGCTGGAGTTGTTAATAATAAGAAACTTGTTCGGTAAATAGGATTATACTGTGATTTCTTACTAAACAGTTTCTTTATCGTCATGTCCTTTCTGCTCTTATTTCCAGTTGCGCGCTCATCCATTTCATAGTTTAAATCAGCAAATGATTGAATTCTATATCCTTTCCGGCATGCTCGAATAGTATATTCATAGTCCGACCCATAGTGTGGGAGCAAAATTGGATGAAAACCTCCAATTTCCCTCATATCCGCAATTCTCATAATCAACGCTCTAGTCGATGCCATATCACCAACACTTCCAGGCTCAAGAAGTGAATAGTCATCTTTTGGGAAATCCACTTTTAGTGCACCATCTAAAAACTTTTTATCATATTTACTATATCCATTTCCAGTAATCAACGTCTTCTCAGTTTCTAGAATATGTTGAACAGCAACCTTTAGAAAGGATTCCTCAAAAGTAATATCATCATTACATAATAATACGATGTCTTCCGTTGATGAATGTTTCATAAGCCATAAATACGCTTTATGTAGAGCCCCTCCCCACCATAGATTTCCATCTCCTCGAATCACAAAGCAGTTATCTATGGATTTCTTTACAGCATCTTCAGTTCCATCATCAGATCCATCATCTACTAGTAAAAAAAACCAGTCTCTATATACTTGTTGTTTCAATGAGTCTATTAGTTTCAAAGTTATAGCTTTTCTATTATGACATGCAGTAACGACATACAGCATACATATCTCCCCTTTCAGTATTTCATTACTATACAGGAACCTTACAATTCTAAAATCTATTACCAAATATCTTTCAATTTGAAAGCATCGAGCATCAAAATAACATTTGGTCTCATATCTTTGATTAAAAATGGAATAATCATACTTGTACATATTTGCGTGAGCAAAGAAGCTAACGCAGCACCTGAAGCTCCCCAAATTGGTATAAGAAGCAAGTTCATAAACACATTGATTATTGCCGCACTAAAATAAATATATTTTAAATATTTTTGCTTATTTTCGCATACAATCCATGCGTTTCTTGCTACACCTAAATATGAAAAAACCGTGTATAATGTAACAATTTTCAATGGTGTTTCAGAGGGCAAGAATTGTTCTCCGTATAATACTTTGATAGCAAATCCTCCAAATATGAAAAGAACAAGTGCAACAAATAGAGATATATAGATAACTAATGCATATAATTGACGATTCTTTTTTTCGTATGCATCTCGATTATTTTTATATAGTCGCATTATTGTCGGATACATTGAGTCGATAATAGCTGCGAGTACGAACACCCACATATGATTAATTGATGATGCTAATGAATAATAGCCAACTACTGTTTCATCTAACATATGCTTTAACATGAATTTATCTGTTTGTGCATATATAGCAACCATCATTCCTGATAGAATATAGTGATAGCTACGGGACAGCAATTGTTTTCCTCGAGTTAACGATAGGCTGAGCTTAGGACCGCTTTTTTTATGATATACAAGACATAGAACTATTGCTATGCATATGAAATCAACCGATGATGCAAAAGCAAACCATTCAACGCTTTTTCCCATTATAAGTAGAACTATTCGATAAATTGTTGTTATAACATATGCAGCAAAGGTAGCTATTGCGCTTATTTTTGATTCATAGCGTGATTGGAACCAATAATTAAAAGTATCGAACACTTGAAAAACCAATGCTATACAACTCAAAGCAACTACAGCTAAAGTTACTGGTTCATTTTTGTCTATGATACTAACAATTCCAATAATCATGAATGCAGATAGAATGCTTGATGTTAAGCGAAGAAAAAGTGAAGTCCCTATTATTTCCCCCTGTCTATCCTGATTATCAATGAACTCCTTAATTATTATAGAGTTAATGCCCAAGGTGCAGAATGAAGTAAAGAACGCAATATAAGCCCCCGCATAGTTCATAAGGCCAAAGTTACTTGGTCCCAGATATCTTGCAGTAAAAATGCTTACAAAAAAAGAGATTCCCATTTGAGCGATTTTCCCACCTATGAGCCAACTTGCATTCTTACCTTCTTTTCCACCAAGTATTTTTTTAATTGTTATTAACATAGATTCAATCCATATCTACTGTTTCTATATAAGATTATCAAAAGGGACCATCACGGACATCATTCTGAAAAAACATCTCTTGATGTTGAACTCGTTTTCGTACAGATTTAATGTATGAATTCACTCTTGTAATTATTTCATCCATGAATTCTACTGTATAACACCTGTTTACCTGGGATGCACCCCCTTTGGTAGAGTCTATATCATTGAGTTTTCTGGCTGACCAGTCCAAGCACTGTAGTAAACGGCTGGCTTCATATAGTTCAATGATGTGTGTATCCGTTGCTTTGTATAGAAGCTCCAACAGTACTCATAGGCATCAGCTGCAGCCTCGGCGATGGTCTTGTATTCACGATTCGTCCACTCAGATTTCATTTTGCCCCAAAAGCATTCCATGGGCGCATGTCCTAGCAGTCGCCTTTGCGACTCATACTGCAAATCATGTCGGCATCTTCCATAGCTTTTCTGTAGTCATCCGAGCAATATGTTGAGCCTCTGTCTGAGTGCAGTATGGCCCCGGCATGTTTGAAGCCGCGGATGAGCATATCCTTAAGCGCATCTATTACCAGAAAACAGTCGTTATGTGTACTCAGAGCTATTCCAACAGGTCTGCGACCATAAAGATCTAGTATGCCTGTAACATAAAGAAAGCCTTCATTTGTTGAAACTGCTGTGGTATCGCTTACCATCTTTTGCCTTAGCCTATCCGCTGTGAAATCTCTCTTAAGCAGGTTCGGTACTATTGGAAAGTCGTATTCAAAGTCCGTTGTAACGTCATGCTTCTTACGAACTTTAGAATGCCAGCAGTACTTTTGCATTATCCTTTCGACCCTTTTGTGTTTTATCTGCTTGGCACGTCGCTTGTTCATGAACGCAGTGATTTTGCGCGACCCATATGATTTATACAAACCTTTGAAGATGGTATAGATCTCTTCAGTGAGATCAAGGTCCTCTTGTTCTCATGCAGTATGCTAAGAACAATGCCTCTTGTGTTATGCTCTTACGTTACTTTCAATCATTTCTACCGATTTCTTTGCAATGTTGCTATACATATAGATATTAGTTTTATCTGACTCAGCAACCTTTTTTAATTCTTCATATAAATCTGTGAATTTCAAGTTCTCAATAGTTGTGCTTAACGATTCCACGGTAATACTGTCAAGCAAAATACTGTTTCCTCCATTATTTACATGCTCCATACCTACATAATGTTTAAAAACACAAGGCACTTTTGATGCACATGCTTGTTCCCACAGAACAGAATGCTGACCTGGGAAAACTGCTAAATCAGATGCGAAGAAGTAACTATACACTTGATCCCCTGGTATCCATCCAACATTGATCAGATTATTACAACCTTTAGCACTCTTTTCAAATTCTTCCTTGAACTCGTCACTTACTTTCCCAAATACAAGCAATTTCACTCCTTTAATATCTTTACATGCTTCTATTAGCAAGTGTATATTTTTCGCTTCATCAATTTTCCCGCCACTGCAAACCAAAAACTCGTTATTGTCTATTCCTAATTCAGTACGCAACAAACTTCTTATGCTCTGTCTATGCTCCAAATCAACTTTTTGATCATCTGCCCCCATAATCAACACATCTGTTTTCGAAGGATCAATTTTAAAATAATCTCTTGCATATTGTTCTCGCCAAGGTGTGACACCATAGACTTTTGAAACATATCTTTGAGAATAATGGTTTAGGCAAACATAGAAAGCTCTCATAAGTTTTCCCAAAATAGAATCTGTTTTCCTGCCAATATTGGGATCGTGATGATTATCCTGAACAATAACACATCTAGGATTGTATTTTTTCTTATATTTGATTACATCAAGTATACTGATACTTACCAATCCATGAAAAAACACTAAATCCGGCTTAATATCGATTAGAAGCGGAAATACTTGTAGATTGCTAAATGTAAAATCTAATAATCTGTTTCCATAATGTTTAATACGTTTACGAATTAGTCTAACTCCATCCTCCAAAATGCAATCAACTTCACCCGTTTCACTAATCGTACCATTAGTTTCATTTTGAGTATTTGTGATAATAAGGGTGACTTCGTATCCTAGATCCCTTTGGTATTTAGGTAAAAGGTTTTCTTGATATCCCCAACCAATGTTATATGGTGCAATAGGCGCTATATGGACAATCCTTTTCATATCTATTAACCTTTCACTTTTTATTTACTAATCTGATTATATATTGACAATAATTGATTAAGATTAGCGTTGCGATTATGAGTGTTTTTTGCATGCTCCTGCGCCTTATCAGAAAGCTGCTGGCACAACTCCTCATCCTCAAAAATACGTCTAATATAGAAAGCCGCCATATAAGGCTCATCATAAGGATACAAGAAACCATCAACGCCATGAGTCATCATATTCTTAACGCCCCCAACATCCGATGAAACACACGGAACGCCTAAAAGCATTGCTTCACCAAGTGAATTAGGTGAATTTTCTATGCAAGAAGGGAGCACGAAGCAGTTGCTCTTAAGTAAATAATGTTTGATTTCTTCTTCATCAAGCTCTCCCAAAAAAACAATATTACTCTGTAGTCCTAGTTTTTTTATCAATCCCTTGATATAGTTTTTATATCCATCGAGTTTTTGAGCACTCAAAAACCCATTATTATTAACCACGTCATTACCAGTTGTGTAAACTTTAATATCTTGATAAGTGAGTTTTAGTTCTGCAATTGCTTTCAGCAACACATGAAAGCCCTTAATAGGATACGAACTCTGAGTAACGAAAATCGAGTGCCGCTCACATTGCTTAAAAGACCATTTTTGCTTTTCGTAAAAGGCATCTCTTAGTGTCTCATTACAAAAATAGTATTCTGCATTACTGTTTATTCTTTGGCTACAGGCTTTATCCCATTCAGTTCTCCCAATTATATGTGATACTTTTTGAATAGCCTCTATTTCATATTCGCCTCTTCTTTTGAATGATTTCTTTTGTTTGGCAATACTTGTTTTTCTAATAACGTCTCTTAGTGTCCTATAATATCGCATCCATACCGGTAAATCAGCGTAATAATGCCCTGCAATAACTGAAACCATTCCTTGTATACTTATCACAACGCGATCAATGTATCCCGTTTTCACACTCGCATTTACAGCTGCTAATGTATGCATATATTCAGTACCAAATATGTGAATCACATCAGGTTTTACTTCATTAAAAATCTTTTCAAAGCAGGCTTCTGTATTTATATCGTATTGCCAATTATCATCACGATAAAACGAATAAAAGGAGTAACCTCCGGCTTTTCCAAAAAGCACCTCTTTTGTTTTGTGTGGAAAACACACAACCAAATTGCTCCTTTGTTTATCTGATAAGGATGACACAATGCCAGAAAGCCATCCATAATTCACTCGTCTTTTTTCTCCATAATAGTCGGCAATCTCAGGTAATTTTATATTACACACCCACAAAATATGCATTTCACCCTTGCATAGTGTTTGTATAAGTAAAAACACTATTTTCCTTTCTTTTATAATTCTTGTTCAGTACACTTCCATGTTGTTCTCTACTGGAAGTTGTCCTGTTGTTTTTACTATCCGTATCTGAATAATTGACCGCTGATTCCTAGTATTGCAACATCAATAACTAATACGTAAGTTCATTTACTTGTAATCCACCTTTTTTTCTTATTTCGCCTTGCGCACACACACAATCCTAATAAAAAGAAAACTGATGAATCTTGTAAGTAAGAGCCACTCACCATACCATGTACAAAGGTATATATGCCCATGATTAAAATCATATCTTTTAAACTATTCGATTTTGCCCTAAAATATCCTGTCAAGCAAATTACTATGTATGTAACAATTAAAAGGGCTCCTATAATAACGCCAAAGTGCACTATTACTTCTATAAAATAGTTATGCGGATAATCCTGTAGAATTTTATATTCACCCCACAAACCGTACCCTAGTATAGGTCGCATCTTGATCATTTCTAAGCTTTTATTTATTAGAACATCTCGACCAGAAAGATGCGATATAAAATCCCCCCTAATAAAAAGATCAAGTGCTCTTGTTGACATGCCGAGTTTTGCTATTATCTCTGTCATTTTTCTTGCAAAAGGCATAACAATAGACAATCTGGAAATTAATAGTATGCCACCTATAACGAATATGAGAGTTGCTGTTTTCGCGAAAAAAGACCTTTTGCTTTTTTGTAAAACAAGAATTATAAAATAAATCCCTATAGTGACAACAGGACCTCTTGTTCCTAGAGCTAAAATGTATACTAAACCAACTAGCGAGGCAATAATCATAATGGCACGTTGCACTAATTGTTTTTTCCGGAAGGAGCCATTTAGTACAACCATTAAATGTGGCAAAATGGTATATGCTCGATACATATCATATTTAACAATTGAGACTTGTGCATAGTGAAGATAATAAATTATATTTATTGCCAAAGCGATAATTGCTATTACTTCAATTTCATCTAACATAGTTTGATCATCCAAGTAATAAACCCCAACAAAGTAAATTGGGAAAGTAGTTAACAGAAAGTTAACTACTTTATCTGGATAATTTACACCAGAAAACAAAACCAGGATTACCGTGATGAAAATAAATAAAATATCGTATTTATTTATTCTTCGAAAATTGTTGTAGAAAAAGTTTATCGCTACAAGTGTTGGAAATAACAGAATCAAAAAACACTGTGCAATAATGTTTCCGAAAAACGGTAATCTAGAAATAATCGCATAAACATATCCTGACAATGCCGTATATGAAAAAGCACACAGAATCAATATTCGGTTCCATAGAACCCCTTTATCGCAAACTTCTATTCGTTTGCTATACTCCATTAAAAACTCCCTGTAGTTGTTATATGATAATATTTGATGTACTATAGTGATCGTTTTTTTAAGTTGCTCCCATATAACACTTTTATACTAGGACTCCAAAACAATTTCTTTTTGGTAGGTTGCTTCTCTGTATTTTTCGTCACTAGTAGATTGAAATAAACTCAAGCATTATTAATAATACTTTCTGCCAAAGCATCCGTCATTAAGCTTTTAGCTGTTTTATAAGCATTTTTAGAAAGATACATTACTTTTTCACTTTTCACATTCATCCAACTGTCAAATAATTCTGCTAACGCAGTTGCATCAGCTAAAGGAACCAAGTAGCCATTTTCTCCATTTATCACTACTCCATCAATTCCATCGTCTTTTACCCCAATCGGGATACATGCCTGAGACATTGCTTCAACATAAACCATACCAAAAGTCTCATGACTTATTAAAACTAGGGCATCTGCTTTATCCATATATTGAAACACTTCACTATGTTGCTTTTTCCCAAGAAAGACCACTTTTCCACAAAGGTCCAGGTCTTTTACCTTTTGTTTAAAAAAAGTTTCATCCTCCCCCGAACCAATTACTTGTAGTCTTAAATTGCTATTTTTTGTTTTACTTATTGCATCTAGAATTGTTCCCAATCCTTTTGTTTTATATAAGGCTCCAACATATAGCAAATTATGGATTTCTTTTCTGTATCTAGGGTTTTTTGCCAAGAGATGAGGTTCAATTCCCGAGTACATAAACAATTGATTATTGACTTCAAGTGGTCTCAAGTATTCCCTTAACGGAGCTTCTTGTGCTTTTGATCTGAGTAGCCATGTATCTATGATTTCAGCTCCAGCAACAAGGTTTTTGCTTTTATAACTAAAGTCAGAGTTATGAACAATCTGATATAGTTTTGCCATAGGGTATTTTTTATGAATTGTCGGTAATAGCTGCAGAATAGGATCAAAGCAATCACCAATAAAAATATCCGTATCAGAAGAAATATAATTAATTGTTTTCTTTACTAATCTTTTTGCTTCAAATTTGCTGACACACGAATGTGGTATATTTTTACGGAATAACAATCTTTTTATCCTAATGCTTTTATATATATAATTCGCTTCCGTCAAAGCTTCTTTGGGAACAAGAAATTTCTCATATCTATTAAAGCCTATTTTCCCTAAAATTTTTGCAACTGAATAAAATACAGCTGGATACTTTCTCATAAGGTGAATAATATATACCTCATGGCCTTGAGAAACCCATTCAACAGCATATTGTGTCACGAACTCTGTTGCATATATTCTTTTTTCACTACAATCATAGTTCGGAAAATGTGCTGTAATAATGCAAATTTTCATTTTTCATCCTCTCTTGAAAGTAGTTGTTGTATAGCCCCTAAATACTCTGGATCTTTTTCCCACCAAGCAGTATGTGTTATTGTTTTTTGCATTTTTTCTGGTAAACGATATCGCATTATTCTTGCAGGTATTCCGCTTACAATTGCGTAATCTGGTACATCTTTGGTTACTACCGCTCCTGCAGCAATTATTGCACCATTTCCAATAGTTACCCCTCGTAGTATTATGGCGTGTGCTCCTATCCAAACATCATTTCCTATCTTTACATGTTCTTTCGTTAAGTCATGTTCAATGCCAGCATAGGAAAGAGCAATGGGCGACGTACTAAAACTTGACAGTGGATGTTCTCCTGGCCCTATAATCACAAATGATGCAATTGAGCAATAGTTCCCAATTTGAGCTTTTGTTATCGTAGTGTATCTCCCTACATAGTTGTACTTACCAATATTCGTATTTTCATCTATTATGATTCCTTTCCCAAATTTACATCCTTTTCCATATTCACAATAGACACCAACTCTACCTGTAATTATCCTATACAATCTGTGAAGTGCTTTTTTTATGATATGCATAATATATTTACCTATTATATTTTTCCCCATCTATCAGGTATAAATCTATCATTGAAGGATTCTTTTTTAGGAGCAATAACAATACGTTTATCCGAATCTCCTAGCCAATTTCCCCACCAACTGAATGTGCTTTGAGACATTATTCCATGATCACACATGCTTATTCCGCACAAATCAAAAATTGCTCCTCCACTATTATCAGCATAAATAATAGGGGCCATCGTTTCCCATTTCATTTTTTTCTTACACCACTCAATATCATCTGAAAAAACAACAAACATTGGGTTATCTAGTTTCTTTTCCATTTCTTTCACTGCCCTATGGTAGTAAGCAATCATTGATTTGTCTGAATATCCATAACTTTTTCCTGCTAAATCACCTCTACGTATATGCAAACCTATCAGCTCGTAGCCATTAAAGGCAGTCAGCCAATCCTGAACTTTTTGTTTTACTTCTTCTGAGAATTCAAACTCTCGTCTGATATCTTGTGAAACCCATTGGAAGTACTCTTCCGTTTGCCAATATCCATCATAGTAGTTCAAATAAGTTGGTATATATGGGATATTATCACTATATTTATGCTCTTTCTCTTTAATGTAGAAGACTTTACCTGGAAGCACAATATGCATAAAATTGAGTTTCCTAGTAAAAAAACTGACATATCTACTTTGGAATAAATCAATAAATTTTGGCCGCTCTATAATATCAAATGTTGATAATCTATAATTACTGCATAATTCGAGTTTACGTGAATCTACATATTTAGGCTGATTATTATAGAATTCAACATCAAAGCACACTTTATCGTTATTTTTTTTTGCAATTTGATATGCAAACGCATATTGAAACATTTGGTTGCATAGACCTCCCCAAAGCTTCACAATTACCATGACAACATCTCCCGTGTAGCAAAGCAATATAAAATATAAGCAATATACAAATCAATTATTGTGAACCCTTAACAAACTATAGTCTCCACCAATGAAGCCCTGAATTTTTCAATTCTTCTACCTTAATAATACCTTTCACATCGATGAGCACCTTTTCATTATCAGATACGTTCTTATACATTTTTTTGATAGAATTTATCGAAAGTTCTTTAAATTCATTATGAGCAACCGCTATGATTACACAATCAGCCTCGACCGCATCATCTATCTTTGTCAGTTTCACCCCATACTCATTCATTGCCTCCAACTCCGATGCCCATGGATCAACTACTTCTGGTTTGATTCCATACTTTTCTAGCTGTTTTATAATGTCATTGACTTTGGAATTGCGAGTGTCTGAACAATTCTCTTTAAATGTCAATCCAAGAATTATTACCTTACTCTTTCTCGGAGCTTGTCCTGCTTCAATCATCTTCCTAATTGCTGCATCCGCAACATAAGCTCCCATAGAGTCATTCACAATACGACCATTAAGGATAATCTGACTATGATAGCCGAGTTTCTCCGCTTCATAAGTGAAGTAATACGGATCAACTCCGATGCAATGACCTCCAACCAAGCCAGGTCTAAAGCCTAGTGCATTCCATTTGGTGTTCATCCCATCAACAACCTCATTAGTATCTATATCCATTCGGTCAAAGACCATTGCCAATTCATTCATAAAAGCAATATTAATATCTCGTTGAGAGTTTTCAACGACTTTGACGGCTTCCGCTGTACGTAAGTTAGAAACTGGATATGTACCAACTTCAATGACCAAATCATACACAGCTTTTATCTCAGTTAATGCCCCTTCATCAATACCAGAGACTATTTTATGGATGTTTTCCAATCGATGAATTTTATCTCCTGGGTTGATTCTTTCAGGACTGTATCCTACCTTAAAGTCTTTACCACACTTTAGTCCGCTCTGTTTTTCTAAAATCGGAATACAGATATCTTCCGTACATCCGGGATAGACTGTGGATTCATATACCACAATGGACTCTGGAAGAAGATTGCGGCCAACAATTTTGGAGGCCTCCACAACGGGTGTTAAGTCTGGTGTATGGTCAATATTTACAGGCGTTGGAACAGCGATGATAATGAATTTAGCTTTTTTTAATTCATTTTCATCAGAAGTAAAGTGAATTTTGGTTTGCTTAATCTCTTCATTACCTACCTCATTCGTAGGGTCTACACCAGACTTGTATAATTTAATCTTCTCTTTATTAAGATCAAATCCGATAACATTTATTCCTTTCTTAGCGAACGCATGGGCAATAGGCATGCCTACATAACCTAGCCCAACAAGAGCCAGAGATTCTTCTTTATTTATAAGTGCATTATAGAGTTTCATTTTTATAATCGCCTTTCTGGCAAAAGTCATCATAGAATCAAGGAAAAGTCTTGATGTCTTTCACCTTTTCTTGCTGCTACATGTCTCATCTTACAGTACAAAACAAATTGTTCTCAATTGTTAATATATGATATATTCACAGATGTAATTGGCATACCAACCCATTCTGGTATACAGCATGTCGAATAAATGCTATCTAGTGCTTTCTGCTTTCTCCCATGTTGGTTTAGCTTTACCACTTATAATGTTATTTATTGCATGAAACTGTGCAAAAATTGTTATTGCGTAATAGCCCATCATCCTTAAAACAGAATTATTAATATTTGCTTTTAGGGAGACTGCGGCAATTATGAAAAATAAAATTTGAATGCCAAGTAAACCCCATGCAATTGGTGCACCACAAATCGCCATTCCCAAAGACGATATAATTAATAAAAAGTGTGCTGCCCAGAGCAAATATCTGCATGTTCTATGTCCAAAATAAAACATACTAAACCATTTATATCTAAAAGGATTGATAACGCTAAATCCCCAACGCAGCATGTCGAATATATCTCGATTCATTCGAACTTTTCGTTTATATTCGTCTCTATAGGTTTCTCCTGCTTTTTCTACTGCAATTGCATTTGGATTAAAGAGAGCTCTCCTTCCTTGTTTTGAATATGTAAATGGCATAATACTGTCATGACAGGATATAGGTGCGAAATCGATATATTCACTATTCCTACAAGCATACAAAGCACCATTACCAGCAGTAATGGTCCATATTCGCGATTCGATATCACGCATACTCAAATCCATGTTCCAATAGGTAGTCTCTGAGTTGCTAGCAAGATTATCTTTAGAATTTGAATAAACTAATTTTCCACACACATAAGCAATGTCTTCGTTAGTAAAAGAAGATACTAATTCTCTAATTGCATCTTCACGAAGGATCGTGTTCGCATCCGTCAAAACAAGGATATCCCCCGTTGCAACTTTTTGTGCTTCGTTTTGAGCGTTCGTCTTACCTTTATGCTCGCGTGTACAATATAACAAAAGATCTTTGTCAGAGTGCTTTTTGATAAACGCCTCGACAATTGCATTTGTTGAGTCGGTACTATTATCCGATGCAACCAAAATCTGCATCTTGTCTCCTGGGTAATCTAATTTTAGTGCGTTTTCAAGCTTTTTCTCGATAACAGATTCTTCATTATGTGCCACAATCATGTAAGTAACGTTAGGTTCATATCCACAATTTTTGCTTATTTCCTTCGGTTTTAGTACTTTTTCTAATATTTTTAACAATAATGGGTATCCAATCATTGCATAAAAAACAATAAAAGCACTTATCAAGAATACTAATAAACATATCCTCATTTTATTTTTCCTGGATTTCTCTTGTAATCTTTATTTCGTTATACTTCATCATATAGATGCCTTCATCATAGGTGCCTATATTTTTTTCATTCGTAACACCATTCAAATTATTCAATATCATCTTCATGTGGTCACAACCAGACTCATAAGCATGTGGATATCCCCCACCAAAGCGTGGATTTACTTCGCTAATGTAATAGTTGCTACCAACTTCAAAGATATCTATGTCAATTTGTCCCTTAAACCCAGCTTCAACAACAAATTTCTCAATCAACGCAAACAAAGTTTTATCTTTAAAACTGACAGCTTTGTCAGTTTCTCCAGCACGCATTTTGATTTTCTTTTTAGTGAAGATAGAAACAACCTCACCGCTGATAAGATCAATATACACATCTGCTCCTATCTCTTGTCCATCCAGGAATTCCTGAATCATCAAGTCATCCTCATGGGAAAAGAGAAACTCAATGGTTTCACTATCATATGCTTTGGAAATGCTGATTGATGCTGACCCTCTATACGGTTTCACAAAGACTGGATAGGTAACTTCGCCTGATTCAACGGCTTTATAGAACTCGTCCTTATTCATCCAAGAACGGGCACAGTTGTAACCATGAGATTTCAGCCACTCATACATCTGCATCTTGTCCAATGCCATCTCACAAAGTTCATAAGAACTCCCGATAATGGTTGTACCAATGCTCTTAAATAACTCTTCATTTTCCGCTAGTAAGGATAACTCAGGGTCAATTAGGCTTAACACCCCATTAATTTGCTCTTTTTTACAAATATCAAGAATAATATCAATATAGCCTGATTGATTGATTGGAGGTACAATATAGTATTTATCAGCATCATAAATAGCCGGTCCAAGTGTGCTTGCATCAGTAGCCACAACATTTCCTACACTACAAAAAGCCCTCTTAAAATACTGAACAATTTTATTCCTTGTACCTGCCGCGAGAATCAAAATATTCATTTGTTGCACCCACCTATAAAATCTTTTGTACACCACTTGGCGCGCACTTTATAAACCTCGTTTTTATCTTTTACATATATGTCCGGAAACCATTTAATAAATAAGGGAGACAAGCACATCGTATATGCACCGACCTTATGATAAACGATTTTATCACCCGGCAATATTTCATATTCCTGCTTTACTTCAAAAAGTCTGTCATGTTCCATACAAGTGAAACCAGCTATGGTTTGTTTATCTACTTTTTCCCTATTATTGTCTTGTCTATGGATAATATGGAAATAACTTTTTTTTGTCATTAAAGGATCGATTTGAGTTCTGCTTCCATCCGTTATTACAAAGACATTTCGCGTGCTCCTCTTTACATCAACAACAGTTGTCACATAGTCTATTGGAGCACCAATCAAAGCCATTCCCGGTTCTACAATTAGAGTTACTGTATTTGGATCAAATTGCTTTCGCAAAATCCCAGCAACCATATTGAAGTACTCTGAAAACTGTGGTTTTGAGTTAAGACCACCAAAGAAACCTCCACCTATATCTATATAAGACAGGTTCAAATAGTATTTGTTGCTTATTTCCACAGCTACACTGCTGATCGCTCTATAAATGTCTGGCATCCTCGTCTTGGAACTTTTATGAAGATGTAAACCCGCTACTTTTATACCTTTAGATTCAATTTTATCAATAGCTCTTTTTAACTCTCCATTCTCATAGCAAAAACCAAATCTTTCACCGTCTTCGCCACATTGAGTCTGACCAGGACAAAATCTTTCTAGATCAAAGTTGACTCGTAAACCAACTTCATATGAATCTTTTCTATTTTGAGGTAACTCATCAAGCCAATCTATTTCGTATTCGGCGTCAATATTAACAATTGCATGGTTTTCAATGGCCTCTAAGAATGTTTTTTTGCTCTTTGCAATGCCATTATAAATAATATGAGTCTTATCAACTTTGATAGCCCCTGCTAATGCATACTCATCATCTGACACAACCTCAGCATAACAGTCACAATCCCTAAAATACTCTATAATCCATGGTAATGCATTTGTTTTATATGAGTAACCAATAATATAGTTTGGCCAGGCAGTTTGAAGTGAGTCCTTAAGTTTTTTTAACCCCACATCAAGACTTTCTTTGTTGATTAAGAAATAGGGGGTTTTCATTTTTCCGTTCATACACGCATGTCCCTTCTCTCTTCATTAAGAAAAGGCTCCACAGTTACTGTATCTGTTGCAATATCTTCTTTTGCAAACACCTTTTTTACTGTCTTCAAAAGGATAGACACATCTCCAATAAACGTAATCTTCTTGACGTATTCAACATCCATAGCTAACCGCTGATCCCACTTGACCAGATTCCTTCCATTTACTTGTGCAAGTCCAGAAAGCCCCGGCCTTACATCATGACGATGCTTCTCTGTTTCTGTGTAATATGGTAGGTATTGAACAAGCAGGGGGCGTGGACCAATAATACTCATATCTCCTTTTATGATATTCACCAATTCCGGAAGTTCATCTAAAGATGTGCTTCTCAGGAGTTTACCAAACTTTGTAAGTCTTTCTTCATCTGGAAGGAACTTTCCATTCTCGTCTCTTGCGTCAGTCATTGAACGGAATTTGTATAGTTTGAAGATTTTCTCATCTTTTCCTGGTCTATCCTGTGTAAATAATACTGGCGACCCCAGCTTAGTTCTGACAGCTATCGCTGTTCCGGCAAGCACTGGACTAAGGGCTACAAGTGCTCCGTTTGCAAGGAAGAAATCCATTGGCCTCTTCATATACTTTTCATAGAAACCTTTGTGATGTTTGCTTTCAGTATGTCTGTTCTCTTCCACAGCATTCTGCACAGCCGCTATTGATGTTACTACCAAATCCGCTCCAATTATTCCTAACGCTAACTTAACAAGTTTATTCATTCCTATAATCTTCTGTATTACTTAAAACACTTTCTTATTACAGCGATAATTACTTCCTGCTGCTCTGCTGTCATCTTGTTATCACTTGGCAGGCACAGTCCTCTTTCGAAAATATCAGCGCCTACATCTATTGCACCCATCTCGTTAATATAAGCATTACTTCTTGCTCTGCCATTACCCTTCGCAGTTACAAATGCATTAGTTCTATAAATCGGCTGCATATGCATTGGCTTCCAGAAAGGTCTACCTTCTGCATTAATGGATGCTATTGCCTCTAGAATCTCGGTTGGGCAACTCTTTCCCGGTTCGGAAATATAAAGGGCCTCCTTCTCCCCTCTAACTTGCTTGCACATCGCTTCCTTGTTGATGATCATGCAGGACAGCCAATAGTTTGGCTCAGCGTAGTCCTCGAAAGAGTTCATCTTTATCGGAAGGTCTTTTAGGCCTTCTTTGTATCTCTCGTAGATGGCCTTCTTCTGAGCGATATGCTCCTCAAGATACGGATACTGGCCCCTCACTACTCCGGCGATCACATTGCTCATGCGGTAGTTGTAGCCCATCTCCTCATGCTGATACCAAGCAGCGTCTTCTCTGGATTGAGTGCTCCACTTACGCACCTTGTCGGCATCTTCTTTGTTATTCGTAAGGAACATTCCGCCCGATGAACCTGTGATTATCTTGTTGCCGTTGAATGAAATCGCAGCGTAATCACCAAACATGCCTGTCTGGATACCTTTGTATGTCGCTCCAAGTGATTCAGCGGCATCCTCAACTATGAGAGCTCCGTGCTTATCACATATAGCTCTTATTTCATCCATCTTGGCCGGGGTGCCGTACAGATGTGCCAAAACAACCAGCCTTACTTCAGGGTAGATATCGAAGGCCTTATCAAGCGCAACAGGATCCATGTTCCAGGTGTCATATTCTGTATCGATGAATACTGCCTTGCCGCCCTCGTATGATACAGGGTTTACTGTGGCATCGAAGGTCATGTCTGAGCAGAACACTTTGTGGCCTTCGAGTGCCCCGTGACCGGCTTTTGGTTGTCCGTACAGTCTTTCTCCTGCAAGCTTGACAGCCAGGTGCAGTGCTGCTGTGCCTGATGAGAGTGCAACTGAATATTTGCAACCGATCTTCTCGCAGGTGATCCTCTCTACCTCATTGATGTTAGCTCCTACTGTTGACATCCAGTTGGTCTCGTATGCTTCCTGCATGTACTTGAGTTCTTCGCCGTGCATCGTTGGTGAAGAAAGCCATATCTTCTTTTCAAATGCTTTGATCTCCATCATAATTTCTCCGTTCTTTTTGCAAGCATTTCCATCATCTGCTTCTCATAGGCCTGCGTTTTCTTTGTTGATCCGTGCCTGCCGGCCGGCTTATATGTGGATACATAGGTCTCTATTAGGGCGCGGATGTCGTCTTCTCTGTCTTCGTAGGCCGCGTCGAAGAGTGCTGGCAGTCTCTCTATGAATTCATCCTCGTCGAATGGTATCGGCTTTCCTATGTTAATCAGCTGGTTAGATGTTTTGGATAATCCCTCTTCATCCATCAGTCTCTCTTCAAAGAGTTTCTCTCCTGGTCTGAGGCCAGTATACTCGATTTGGATATCCTCGTTTGGTTTGAGTCCCGAAAGTCTTATCATGTTACGGGCGAGGTCTTCTATTTTTACTGGTGTGCCCATGTCGAGTACAAATATGGTTCCGTCGCCTCCGAAGGTCGCGGCCTGCAACACCAACGATGCTGCCTCCGGGATAGTCATGAAGTAGCGGATGATGTCCGGATGTGTTACTGTGACCGGCCCTCCTTTGGCTATCTGCTCTCTAAATCTCGGTATTACGGATCCGTTTGACCCTAGCACGTTGCCGAATCTAACTGCTACGAATTTTGTTCGAGGCTGCTCAGGCGGTATCACAGTATAATCCGTGCTGGCGGGAGCTGTATCATTGCCTACAAGAAAAGTATTGCTATCCGTATGCATATCCGGCAGCTCTCTTGCCTTGCCTTCTGCTATCTTCTTTGCGAATGATTGTACTATCATCTCGCAAAGCCTCTTGCTAGCTCCCATTACATTTACAGGGTTTACTGCTTTATCTGTCGAAATTAATACGAATTTCTCGCAGTTAAAAGCCATTGCTGCATAGGCTACATAGTATGTACCCATTACGTTGTTCTTGATTGCTTCGCACGGACTATCTTCCATCAAAGGTACATGTTTGTGTGCTGCTGCATGAAACACAACATCTGGCCTATACTCTTCAAATACCTGCTTTACTCTGCGGCTATTTCGCACCGATCCTATCAGCGTCACCAAATCGAGTTCCGGATATTTATCTATCAGCTCAAGCTTTATAGCATGAGCGTTGTTTTCGTAAACATCGAAGATAATAAGTTGCTTAAGATCAGGTACCTTTGCCACTTGCCGGCAAAGTTCCGAACCGATACTGCCGCCTCCGCCTGTGATTAGAACGGTTTTTCCCGAAAGGAAGTTTCTTACCTCTTTGGAGTTCATTTTAACCTGCTCGCGTCCCAGTAGATCCTCTACATCTACTTTCTTGAGCGAGCTCACTGAAACATCTCCCAAAGCCAGTTGATACATACCCGGAAGATTCATGATCTCGCAGTCTGTCTGCTTACAGATATCAAGAATCTTCTTGCGTTCTTTTGCAGAGATGCTTGGCAGCGCAACGTAAATTTTGGAAACATCCAGTTCTTTTGCAGTCGATATTATATCTGATCTTCCGCCATAAACCTTTATTCCGTCGACCTCGCGCCCCCACTTATTTTTATTATCATCAATGAAGCAGACTACTTCCTCGTCCATGTTGCTTACATTGCTCATCCGACTGGTTCGGCGGATGTCTCGAAGCAACATCTGTCCAGCCGAGCCTGCACCGATAAGCATTACTCTGCTGGAATCTTTCTTGCTTTTGCTTGCCCTAAGCAACAATATAAACCTATATGAAAACCTGATTCCGGTTATCAGGATAAACTGGAATATAGCACCCATAATGAAATATGAGTAAGGCATTCTGGTGACGGTATATTGAGTACCCTTCACAACCTGATGAAGTGCTATTGTTACTCCAACGATATGAATAACCGTTGTAACTATTGATGCTAATGTGAGCCTCTCTAATTCAGTAAAACTTGCAAACCTCCAGATGCTTCTGTAGAGACGCAGTCTCCAGAATACCAGCACACATATAGCAGCATAGAACGGAGCAAAAACAAGCCATGGCTGAAGGTAGATTATCGGGATCCTCGAAAAAGAGAAATCAAATCTAACGAGCAGAGCCAGGAAATAAGATGCTGTCACTGCAAGTATGTCATATACCACCAAATAGAAGGACACTAGCTGCCAGTGCTTGATGCTATTCAGTTTTCTGTTATCGTTATTGTCCATTTACACACCCGCAATTGGTCTCTAAGTCGTGCTGATTTGAGCTGAATAGACTCTGAAAATACTTTTTTGAATTTCCGACAATTTGAGAAGTGGCTGAAAGTATTGATTTTTCAGGCATTTCTTAAGTTGTCCCTAATATACAATTAGCTCCGACTACGGGCACACCATCGACATCCCTGTTCCACTTGTTTTTGTTGTCATCGATTATGCAAACAACACGCTCGTCCATAGAACTGTTTTTGTCTGTTGCACTGGTCCTGCGTATGTCGCGCAGGATCATCTGACCAGCAGAGCCTGCGCCTATCAGCATGATGTTACTGGAAGCTTTTTTATCTCTGCTGGCTCTGAGCAGCAGTATGAATCTATAGGAAAAGCGAATGCCTACTATAAATATGAATTGTAACAGAGCTCCCAGTATGATATACGAGAAAGGCATGCGGGCGACGTTGTACCCGGTGTTTTTTGCCAACATTCTGATCGTTATGGTTGATCCAAGTATATGGATGATGCTGGTTGCTATGGTAGCTTGAGTGATCCTAAGTAACTCTGTAAAGCTAGCAAAACGCCATATGCTCCTGTACAGCCTTGCTCTCCAGAATACCAATACGCATATTAATGCATAAAGAGGTGCAAAAACTGCCCAGGTCTGCAAGTAGATGACAGGTATATGCGAGAACGCAAAGTCGAACCTCAGCAACAGTGCCATGAAGTACGCCAGCGTGACCGCGATGAGATCGTACACTACCAAATAGATTACTATCATCTGCCAGTGCTCAAGACCGAATATTCTATTTTTGTTAGTCTTTTCTTCCATATATACCTATATATTCAGCAAAATATACACAAAGCAGCATGCGGGGCGGTGCCCCGGCAGCTGCCTCTATTCTCCCAGTAATCCCCTTGTGTATTCGTCGATCTGTGCGAGCCGCTCCGCGCCGCAGCGTCTTTCAATCGTTCCACGTGCATCGGCGAGGTTCGGTTTTCTGTCTGTAAGATTGTGACAGTCCGAGCCGATGATGACATTGTCATGGCGGCTCAGCAGATCAAAACAGGTCTTATGCCTGTTGTTTCTCCTGAAGATCGATCCTGCGTCAATTATGTCTTCGCAGTTGAGCTGTATGGTGAGCGGCATTTCCAGCAGACGCTCCCATACATGCCTCTCCTTCTGGAAGGCTTCGTAGCGCTCAATGTGAGCGAGCACTATACGTAAGCCTCGGCGGCTTATAAGCTCGCTGACGTCTTTTGCGATATCGCTGTGCCACTGGGCAAAAGGCAGCTCGAGCAGCAGTATGTCTGTGCCTCCAATGCAGAGACTCTCGAGCTGGCCTGCGCGGCCGATTCCGCTGAAGTAATAGACCTCAGCTCCCGGTGTGACTGCCGGCAGGCTGTCACCGTAGCCCGGCAGTGCGCGAACCTTGCTGAGCGCTCTGTCACGTCTTTCCAGAAAGCTCTCTATCGACCTTCTGTGTGCATAGAAATGCGGGGTAGCATAGATATGAGACACGCCCATGGACTGCTCCATGCGCAGCATCTTCTCTGTCATGTCTATATCTCTGCTGCCGTCGTCGATTCCCGGCAGAATGTGTGTGTGAAAATCTATCAATATTATTCCTTTTTAATGTGGCCATACCGCGGTGACAGCTTGTTTTCGCTGCCGCCGCGGTATCAGTTGATCAACTTCAAATAATTTGGAGTGACCATAGGGTTATGCTGCTCCTTAGCTAGCACTTACCGGACTTAGCCGGGGACTTGATTCCCAGGTATTTGCCCTTGCAAGCTCTTACCTTGAATTTGTAAGTACCCTTCTTCGAAACCTTTACAGTAGTACTGGTCTTCGAAACAGTCTTCAGATAGGTATACTTACCATTCTTGTAGATATAGACCTTGTAGCTGGTAGCACCCGAGGCCTTCTTCCATTTGACGGTGAACTTCTTGGTTCCGGACTTCTTTACGCTTGTGATCGAAGAAGTCTTTGCCCATCTGTAACGTGTACCGGATTTTCCCTTTTTACCGTTGTAATAAGGTGTGACCGTGACCGTATAGGTTGAGCCAGGAGTTGTTTTGAAAGAACAGCTTGTGCCGTCTGCCACTTTCTGTGTCTTCTTTCCGCATTTTACGATGTAGTAGTCGACCTTTCCGCTGGATTTCCACCATACGTTCAGGTTCTTACCGCCGTTTGTTCCCTCAGAAGTAACGCTTGTGACCTTACCTACTGTCGGGGAAGCTGCGAAAACAAACATTCCTGATGTCATGATCATTGCAGCTGCCAGAAGCAGTGAGACCATCCTTCTCATGAATTTTGTGCCCATGGGTTTTGTTCCTCCTTTCCTTAGATATTTTCTTTATAGCTGAGCGGTCCCGGGAACCGCGTTGCTATCCTTATTATTACTTATCTCCTGTCCCGTAATATGTACTGTAATATGCGCCGTATTTACCGTACTTGCCGTACTTGCCGCCGTACTTCTTTCCGTAGTAGCCGCCCTTGTTCTCGTTGACTCTGTTGAGCACAATGCCGAGCAGCGGGCAGCCGGCTCTCTCGAGCTGCCTTACGGACTCTCTCACTACGCCCTTCGGTGTAGCTCCTGCGCGCACGCAGAGTATGGCTCCGTCGCAGAGGTTTCCTATCCTCTCTCCGTCAGATACCAGTCCGAGCGGCGGAGCGTCTACGAATACGTATCTGTAACGCTTTGCAAGGCCGTCGAGCAGCACCATGAATTTGTCTGACTCGAGCAACATAGATGGGTTGATGATGTTCTCCACGTTAGGGATGAGGTCGCCGTATCCGTATTTGGTGTGCACAAGCACTTCCTCGAGCTTCGCGTTGTCTGCCAACAGATGCGATGTGCCCTTCATTTCCTTACCGTCTTCTCTGTGGAGATCGTACTTTGTGTACAGTGTGGAGTTGCGCATGTCGGCATCAAGGAACACTGCCTTCTCGCCTGCTTCTGCCATCTGGTTCCACAGGTTGAGCGCCAGGAAGGACTTTCCTTCATTAGGTTCCGAGCTTATGAACATGATCTTGCGCACGTCACTGCCGAGGAAAGATATATTAATTCTCAGTCTGTTGATGGCCTCTTCTACCGAATACGGCAGCTGAGGCGTGTTGCCGAACATGACCAGATTGTCTGTGTATTTTGATTCCATTAGCTTACCTACTTATTCTTCTTGTTCTTGCTTTTCTTTCTGATCTTGTTGTAATACCTGCCGCGTCTGCTTACCTTGTCTTCTGAAGCCTCGAAGCCCTCGATCTTACCTTCAGGTATTACTGTGAGCGGCATTACTCCGAACTCTCTCTCGATGTCTTCAGCGTATCTGAAGGTGTCGTCCATCAGGAACTGTACCGTGAAGATGCCCAGCATCATCAGCATCGCCAGGAGAGCTCCTATCATGGTGTTCTTGGTGAGGCTCGGGTAACTCTTGTTTACCGGCACTATGGCATACTCGGCAATGTGAGGCTCCGGTGTCTCCATCAGCTTAGGAAGCTCGCTGACGCCCTTCTCGGCCAGCGCGTTTGCTATGCGCATGGCTTCTTTATTATCTGTACTGGTGACATCTATCTTTATAATCCTGGTATTGTTGACGATAGAGAGGTTGATCATGTTAAGCAATTTCCCATATGAATATGGCAGGTTCTGCTCCTCTATTACGCCCTCTACAATAGGACGTGTCTTCAGCAGTTCTACGTAGTCGCCCGAGATGGACTGGCCGATGTTGAGGTCGGTCAGGTCTACCACTGACTGTGAGCTGGAGCTTACCATGTACATCTTGGCTGTGGCCGTGTACTTAGGCGTGATCGCGAAATGCGTGATGAGTCCCGCGAGCAGCGCGCCCACCAGGAACGCTCCTATGATCCACCATATCTTGGTTATGAAAAATCCGAAGAGTTCGATCAGGTCGATCTCCATCTCCTCATTGTTCCTGTCTCTTATCTCGATATCCGTATTCTGATTCTGGTTCATTTAAGGAAGTGTTCCTTTCTTTTATTCTTCAGACTTTCTGAGATTCATGATCTTTCCCAGTGTATCTATTATCGACTGCTGGTCGGCGTAGAACTCTTCGTGCTCTTCACCGTCGCCCTGTGTGTCAGCTGTTGTTGTTTTTCCGTCTATCTGCAGTATCCCCTGGCTTTCGTACTGGACTATGTGGTTCGCCATGCGTGACAGATTGCTTCCTGTCTCCTCGCGCTGTATGACATCGCTGAGGGAGTCGTACAGGTCGTTCACGTACTCAGGGTTCTCCTTGAGCTGTGCCATCACCATGCTGTATGCCTTCTGCATGTACTGGGTCTGGCGGCTCATCCTCTCCTTGTTTGTTCCTTCGCCTACATCCATGCGGGCTCTGAGGAACTTCTCGGCCTGATCGTCCGTGAGCAGCACTGTGGTGCCCTGCACGAACGCAGGATCGACGTTCGTCATGTCTGTATCTATCGTTACTTCCACTCCGCCGAGTGCTTCGTTGACTCTGCCCATGTTTTCCATGTTGATGGCGTAGTAGTTGTCTATAGGGAGATATCCGAAGAGGTCGGATACCATCGCCATCGTGTTGTCGTTGCGCTGGCTGTCGTCTTCGCCGTACCAGTGCGCCAGGCAGATCTGCTGTTTGAACACCTCGCCGTCCAGCTCTTCTTCACCGGTAAGCTCTGTCATCTGCATCATGGTGTTTCTGTCTATCTGTATGATGCCGTACTTTTCGGTGGTATTGTCTATGATCAGCAGTGCCAGGAAGTCCGCGAGCGTTCCGCTGTGCTCCTCGTCTACGAATTCGCCTCCGGCGTCCGTGCCGATGATGAGGTATGTGTCGACATTGTCATCGCTCACATACACTTCGTCCTGATCTTCTCCGAACAGCAGCGTGATCTGTTCGTCTTCTTCGTCGCCCCACTCGCCGCTGTCTCCGAACTGCTCGTCAAGCAGTCCCCGGGACACGACTAAATGCAGCACCAGCCAAAACAAGAGTATGGCAAAGAGTGCTGCTATTGTAGCAACGATTATTTTCCTTTTAGATGATCGTCTGTTTCTGTTCATTTTGCTTCGAAGTGCAAAAAAAAGAAAAGTCAAGAGCGAGTCGCGATAAGAATCTTATGCTGTTTTTCCCCTCTGGACCTTTTTCGTTGTGTTGAGGAAAAACTTCAAAAGGTTGACAATCCCCCCTACACATTGAATGGATTATACTCGTCTTTCCTCTTTATTTCAATACACTTTTCAGTTTTTCTCCAACAGGATAAAAATGCTGAAAAGCCCATTTTTCAATAGTTTCAACAAAAACGTGCGTAACTGAAGGCGGGCGTCATGCGCCCGCCTTACCCTTCATCAGTATTGTTTTTTTCTATTTGAGTCTCTTTGCGGCGGTGGCCGGTGAGATGCGGACCGCCTTGCTTCCGGACACTGTTTTATAGCTGACCACTATATATTGATACTTCTTGCCCTTCTTCACCGACTTGTTGGTATAGGTAGTCTTTGACGGGCCGAGCTTCGCGACCTGCGTGAACCTGCCGCTGCCGGTCTTTCTGAACACGATATATCCGCTCACGCCACTGACTATTTTCCACTTCAGTACAGCATTTCCGCTCTTCTTTGTCACCTTGAAGCTCTTTGGTGTTTTTGCCTTCGGGAGCGGTGCGTCTATCTGAACTTTTACTTTGGAAGTAAGTTTTTTGCTGTTCCAGGTGAATTTTGTCTTCTCGCGCGAGACGATCTTCACCTTGATGCTCTTCTTCACGGAAGACTTCTCGGCCGAGTATGCTGTGAGCGTGACTGTCTTGCCGACGCCTGCCTTCTTGAAGGTGATGCTTCCGTCCTTGTTGACGCTTGCGTACTTCGTATTGCTGCTCTTCCACTTCACGTCGCTGATGGTGCCGTCTGTGTGCGCCTTGATGGTGCTCGTGCCCACCTGCTTTGTGGCCGGTGCTTTCGGGATCATCACCTTTGTGCTGACCAGGCCGAAGTATACCTCGAGCGATGCGTTCTTCGCTGCATCGTATGTTGTCGTTATGGCCTTTACGCTCTCGGATGTCTTCTTTCCGAAGTCCTTGTTGATATCCTTATTGAGGCCTTTGCTGTGGACGCTGTAGATGTAGCTGCCTTCGTCAGGTCTGATAAGTACCTGTGTCTTGTCGCCCTTCGTGTAGTATCCGCCGGCTGTTACAAGACCGCTGCCCTCGCCCTCGACTGACCTGTTGAGTTTCACATACGCGCTCTTTATCGGGAACGACTTGCCTACCGCGTCTCCGGAGAGATCGTCTGAGTATTCCACGAAGAACTTGCTGCCGAAGGCTGTTCCGTCGACTGCTCTGTCGGAGACCGTGCCCCAGAGTGTGTACTCGAGCGGCTCCACCTTGTTGGTCGTCGTGTTGAATCTGAACGTATCTCCCGGACCGTCGAAGGACTTGCCTGCAAAGATGATGCCCTCGCTGTCCGTGTCGACGCCGCACAGTAATGTCTCCCTGTCATCAAATAAGATCTCTATCATGTCACCGATGACACGTATGACCGGCTCCTCAGCGTCTGAGAAGAGTGCCTTAGGGATCTCGCCTGCCTTAGTCCAGGATTCGCCGTCGAATGCGTATACGCCGTAATCGATCACGCCTTCGTCGTCGTTAGTAAATAAATAGTAGAGTTTTCCGTTGGAGACGACTGCCTTGCCGTTGGTGCGGCCCTCAGGCAGCTCTCCTTCGTACTTCCACTCCGTGCCGGCCGTATCAGGCACGCACGAGAAGTAGTCCTTGCAGATCTCTACCGTGTACTCCTCGGTCGCCTCATCGTACGACTCATCTGAATTGCCGCCGAGCATGTAGAGCCTGCCGCCATAGCCGACGAGTGTCGCATTCTCGATCTCCCTGAAGTTGAGCTCGTCCGGCGTTGTGCCGAAGCCGGAGAGCGAGTCGTAATAGACTTCCCACTCAGGTTCTGCGCTCATCGTGTCGAGGCCCATCAGCAGGTACGCGTCCCTGTCGACCATGTCGATGCTCATGAGCTCGTATATGACGCCGCCGAGATATGCCGGACCGCCTGCCAGGACGAAGTTGAGCTCCTCATCCTCGCCGAGATCCGTTACCCAGTAATCGACGGTCTTGCCGGCCTCCGCTGCATAGTCGCTGAGCACCATGTCCATGGTCTCGCTGCCCTGGAACAATGCATAGTATTTGCCGTTCTTCTTGTTGCGCTCGAGCTTATAGATGTTGCCGGACCCATCGTATTTGTACAGGTCGTTGGTGCCTGTTACGTAGTGGAGGCCGCTTGGCATGAGCGGATCCTCAGGCTCGTCGCCGTCATCATCGCCGTCGTCGGAGCTGTCGCTCGTCTTCTTTACGTGTTTGTCCCAGATGATGAAGCCTTCATCTTCATAAGGGGTCGAGAATTCTTCGTTGTACGGTTTGAGGCCCTTAATAATATAGTAGGAAGATTCGCCGGTCTTGTCGCCGTTGCTGATCTCGAACCTGATGTCGCTGCCCATGAGGCCGTAGTTGTCGAAGTCGGCCTTGCTGATTGTGATGGTGTTGCCGCCGGAGGCGGTAATGTCGGCCGCGTCGATCTGGATCTCCGCTTCTTCGCCTTCGAGGGCGGCGTTGCGGAAGGCCTTTACGGTCGGCGTGTCTCCGAAGCCTCTGCCTTTGATGGTGATCGTCTTGTCGGCAAAATTGGCTGTGACTGAGGAGACCGACGGCTTGGATGTCGCCGCGTCGCCGCTGTAGGATGTGAAGTCGATGCGGCCGCCGGTGGAACAGCTGCCCGAGAGGGCTGCTGTAGTTGTTGTAGTGCTGAGCAGAGTGCCTTTGAGGCTCTCTGCGTCTATTTCTGGGTCGGCTGCCGCGATGAGTCCTGCTGCTCCCGTGGCTGCCGGTGTTGCCATCGATGTTCCGGAGTAGACATCGTACGCGCCGAAATCTTCCGTGTCGGCGTCTGCCTTTGCAATGGCGATCGTGTTTATATCCACATATATATCGCCCTCGGCCATTGCTTCGTATACGAAACCGAGTCCGTACATGCCCTCATCGAGGTCTTTGACATCTGCTCTGCCGTAAAGTGCCTGCTGGAGGCCCGAAGCCTGCCAGATGCTGTTCCATGTAGGATCTACCGGGAGTCCGTACATGCTTTCATCTGCGGAAGTGGAGAACGAGATATTGCCCTGCGAGTCGACATCGTCTATCTTCACGTCGCCGAGGTACAGATTTCCGAAGCCATCGCTGTCTTCATAGCCGGTATGCGGCCTGAACGTGATGTTGATATCCGGATCTCCCTGGAGCTTGTCGTAAGGGAAATACAGTAAGAACGTGTCTCCCGGCTCTGCATCGTCGATCTTCCACCTGAGGCTCTTGCTGTTGTTTCCGATCAGGAACGGATTCTCGTCTGTGATCTCGAGGCTTGCCTTTCCTTCGCTGCCTTTTCCCAGGATCGAATACATCTTTGACGTGCCGAATGGGCTTACGTCCGTGATCTCGCTGCCGTCATAAGCTGTGCCGAGCACTGGCGTGACTGACTGCTCTCCTGTTTCATCATCCGTCTCTACTGTCGCGCTTCCGAATTCGCCGTAGACCTGTGTCGTGGCTTTCACGCGGTTCGCGTCGTAGAGATATGGCGCGTAGTTGTAGTAGCTGACGCTCGACAGGATGTTGCTTCCCGGAGCTGCCAGGTCTACGTTTTTATGTCCGTAATTCGAGTACGAAGCGAGCTCTCCGTCCTCATCCGTTGCCGCCACTACAACGACATAGTCTGACTTGCTGTTTGCAGGCGAGACGTTGATGGAGTCGTTGTCTGCTGTCTCGTTGCCGGCTGCTGCGATCGTGAGGATCCCTGCCTGACCGGCCTGTTCGATGACCTCGTCGAAGATATCCGATGTGGTCTCTGCTCCGAATGAGCAGTTGACTGCCTTGATGTTGACGCCCTCGCTCTTCGCGCGGATCAGGTACTTGAAGCCTCTCACGATATCCTCGAGATAGCCGCTTCCGTCAGCGTCGAGGACTCTTACTCCCATGAGCTGCACGCTAGGTGTTGCGCCGGCTACGCCTGCGATTCCTTCATTATTATTTGCTGCCGCCGCGATGATGCCGGCGCAGTGTGTGCCGTGGCCGTTCTCGTCCATCGGGTCGTCGTCTTTATCCGACCAGTCGACTCCGTGCTCGCCCTTTAGGGTGAAGCCTTCCGGAGCTGTCCACATGCGGTTCTCCAGGTCAGGATGATCATAATCGATTCCCGTATCCATGACTGCGAGCACGACCGGCTCGCCGCTTTCCGAAGCTGCCGGCGCCTTGTCTACATTGACTCCCTCGCTGCCGAGCTGCCACATGTCGTTAATGTATGTGTCGTTCCAGTCGCCTACTGACAGTATTTTGTAGACGTAATTCGGCTCGGCGTATTTGATGCCGTCTGCCTCCTGCAGGGTCTCCGCCAGCTGCTCAGCCGAATAAGTGTCGGACGAAACGACTCCGACTACCATGTCGCTGCCGGACTCGTCCGCTGTCTCGAGCACGATGGTGTCATCGATGGTGAAATCGCCGTCGATCGCCTGCTCGAGGATCTTCTCCTGAGCGCTTTCCTGCGTACTCTCAAGATCTTCATCCGAAGCGCCCTTAGCGTTTTTTGGCGCTTTTTTGCCGGTGTCAGCTCCGTCTGTTTTGGATCCGGCCGACTCTGTAGGGATCTCGCCATCCTCATACAGGACCACGACCTGGTTGGACGCCGCCTCTGCTGAGGATTTGCTGTCCTGATCCTTGTCGGTCAGGTTGCCCTTCAGACCCCTGGCTCCGCCGGCTCCGGCCGCCATTACGGATGTGGCCGGGACCATCCAGACCAGCACTGCGGCCATCAGCACGATAGCCAGATGCTTGTTAAGTCTTTTCATCTCTTCAACTCCTTCAAAACTTCTTTGTAACTTCCTTTGTACATTCTTTGTATTTGTATCTTCTTTGTAACTTCCTTGTATTGCGCAACGTCAGCGCTTTTTAGCGAAAAATAGCGCAACAAGATATTGTTCCGAAGTTACTGTACCATTCTATATATGCTCTGTCAGCAAACCTTAACAGATGTTTTTATGCGGGTCGACAATCAGCATTTTCCACAAAAGCGCTAAAATATGCTACAATGCGTGTGAGAAATGTCTTAAAGGCAATAAACGGAGGAATGAAATGAACATTTTCAAGACCGGACCGAGATTTATAAGAGGATATATCGAGACGCTGCGCTACACTTCGCTGAAGAAGCAGTTTGAGAAGCTGCGCGCGGCCGGTGACATCGAGGGCGAGAAGGAGCTCATACGCTTCGGCCAGAAGCGCTGGGTCGAGGCTCTGACGCCGATACTGGGTCTCACTTACGAGGTCAAAGGAGAGGAGAACATTCCTGCTCCTGAGGACGGTCCTTTCATGATATACAGCAACCACCAGAGCTTCGCGGACATCTGCGCGACTCTCTGGCTGATGAAGGACCACGGTCCTATGGGCTATGTCTCCAAGGAGGAATGGCGCAAGTACCCTATTCTGCGTGACGTGGTGGAGTATTCGCGCTCCATCTATCTGATCCGCAATAATCCGAAGGAGGCGGTCAAGGCGCTTGCCGAGGCAAAGAAGATGCTCGACCTCGGATTCAACATGTGCATATTCCCGGAGGGCACGCGCTCGCAGTGCCACGAGATGGGCGAGTTCAAGGCCGGCGCTTTCAAGTTTGCCGAAAAGGCGAAAGTGCCTATCCTGCCTGTGACCATCGACGGTTCCTACCACTTCTTCGAGGAGCACGGCACCTGGAATCCTGCGCACATCAAAGTGACCGCGCATCCGCTGGTGCACATAGAGAAGATGGACAAGCACGAGCAGAAGGAAGCCCAGGCGCAGATCGAGGCGACCATCCGCGGCGCCCTGTAGGAGGTAGGGGACGGTTCTCTGTCTCCTGAATCAGCAAACCGCAATTAATAGAAATGCAAAGCAGACTGACCCGCTAAGGCCAGTCTGCTCTCTTTTTGTGTCATTTTCGTTTTTAGACGCAAGATCGTCATAAGGCTTCTATCAAGGATGGATCTGTTTTTATGACATTTTCGAAGTAAATCTATGAACTGTAATAAATGTCATTTCTAAAACCGGCCTGCTTTTATAGCAATTTCGCAATTATCTAATAGATTGTCATAAAAATATGGTCCCAATCACCCATATTTTTATGTTAATTATGCTACTGTCTATTGAATTGTCATAATTGATCTTTCAAGGCTGAGATTGTTTTTATGTCAATTACGTAGGAATCATATGAATTGACACAATTAGACTGTCAGAGCCAGAGCTTCTTTTGAGCCATACTCGCCGGAGGCGCTCAATGCACGCACGAGAGCACCGAACATTACGAGCACCAATATCTCGTGCGCGCAATGTCCCGCATTGTTAATAACTGTCGCATGCTATTAACAATACATCCGGTATCTTTCATGTAATACCACTCGTGCTCCTGTGCACTCGCGGGGTCTGCTTAGCCGATCGCCCCGCTCTATAGCTGTCCGCGCGGATTTAGTAGTCCCCGCCGGCCAGCGCTGGGGCTCTCGGAGCAGACCGGATCATTTTCAGAGGCCATTTCACGCTCCTTTGAAACGAATGTGACTTTGGTGTTCGTTATCAAAGGGCTGTTTTAGAGGCGGAAGAACGAAAAAAATCGTATCTCCCCTTTCAAATGGGCACTTGAATAACGAACAGTTGTCTGCGACGGCCTGGTCTGAGCTCCTGATACCCGATGATTTTGAATAGATATGCATAGAGCTGAATAATCATCTGCACTGACCGGGAGTATCAGCCGTGTTGCCAGGCAAAACACAGGTTTTCAGGCCTTTAAGCAGACTCTCTGATCGATTATGAGAGAAAGCGAAGCAAAAGTGTTCGTTATCGAGGGGCTGTTTTGAGGCAGAAGGACGAAAAAGCTCGTACCTCGGTGCGATATAGAACGGTCGCGCACGAATCAAAAGAATGCATACCCATGAATAGAGGAAAAAAGAAGAGTGAAGCCGGCAGCCCCCGCCTGGAGAGGGTGTACAATGGGGTGCGGGCTCGCCGGTTCTAATATATAAGGAAAAATACCCCCTCATCATTTCTGATGAGAGGGCATCTCTTCGTCTTCTTAGCTTGATAACATTGCAATTGAGCTGATGGTTGTGAAGAGACTTCCGTCTGATGTTATCAGCTGCTTACCTTTACGGTTTTGCCTGCGTTTTTCTTTGTGAATATCTTTCTGTACTTCTTTGCGTAGATCTTATTGGTTTTGGCTTTGCCTGTTCTCAGATAGATCGTCTTCACTTTCGAGCTTTTCAGCGAACCCTTTACCCTGCTCTTCGTCAGCTTTTTCGTCTTTATGTACACGCGGGTCGCTTTCGATTTCGCGAAGGCCTTCTCCTGGATCCTCGTGATGCTGTACTTCCTGCTTCCTATTTTAATGTATGCCGGGATCGTCACTTTGCTCGCGTTTTTGGCCTTTATGAGCTTGGCTGTGCGCGAGCCCTTCTTGTCGGATGTGATCTTGTAGGAGCTGCCGCTGCGCTTCACTACCTTGCCGTAGTTGCTCTTCGGCTTGACCGTCACCTTACACCTCTGCACGCTGCGGTTATCCGTGTCGACCGCCAGGATGTATGTCGTTCCCGCATGCACTCCTGTGACGATGCCGAGGTCATCAACTGTTGCGATATTTTCATCCGCCGATACCCATGTGATTTCAGGCAGTCCTGCCGGCGGGTTGACCACCTTTGCGACGATCTGCGAGTAGCTGCCTGTTCTCAGAGTCATCGACGTTTTGTTGAGCTCGATGCCTTCAGGGTACTGCATGTCATCTTCATTTAGGACGTGCAGTACGTACGAGTTGGAGACGCCGTTGCTGAGCGTGGCTGTGATGGTCACGTCGCCGAAACCCATTACCTCTATTCCGCCTATGTCTCCGTCTTTATCAACGACCGCGATGCTTTCGTCCGAGCTGGTCCATACGATGTTCGTATCCCAGGCATCTTCAGGCATGATTTTGTAGTCCATGGAATACCATGTCATTGCACCGCTGTTGTTGTAATAGTTGTCACCGTATTCACTTGCGCCGATGTAATCCTCGTAGGTCCTGAAGTATATGGCCTTCGGCTGGACTATGCTGCTCTCTTTTACATAGATGGCTGTAAGTGTGATGTCGGCGTTCACCTTGCTGCCGTCCTCGAAGGTATCATTTGTTTCCTCATTGACCCAGCCGGTGAAGACATAGCCTGCCTTTGCAGGGACCTCAGGGAAGTCATTGCTGTGCAGGAAGCCATTCACGACTGTCGTCTTTACGACTTTGCCGTCGATCACGAACGTCACCGTGTGGTCCTCGATCTTCATCTCTTCGATCGCGGTGTCGACGTTCTCGATTCTCTCGTTGATCCATCTGCGGAGCTGCTCGATCTCGCCCTTATACTCCGTGACTTCCGATTCGTAATTGCCCCACTCGTCGTGGTCGTAGATGTATGAGGTCTCCATCTGATCGAGATACATGTCGAGGCGTCCGCCTTCTTTTGTGACCTCTTTCATCTTATCTCTGATGCCGCCCGGCTCGGTCCAGCGCTCTGTGACCGCCTCAATGAATTCCGGATCTTCCTTCATCCTGTCGAACCACGGTGTCTGCGTGTAGTTGAGCTCCGCGTACGCTTCTCCTTCATAGTCGAGGTTGCCCCAGGCCACGTAGTCGAAGTCCCAGAGAGGTCCCCAGTAGAGCTTGCTGATATTTTCTGCATCCGGGTCTCTTTTCTTGTAGAGGTAGGTGCTGCCGCTGCCGAAAGCGTCTCCGTTGCAGGAGAACTCCTGGACCCACCAGTAGTCCACGGCTGCATCCATGTCCAGGTAGTCGGTGTACGGGTGCCCCTGGTCGTCCTTGAAGCCTTCGCCGAAGATGGCGTTCTCCACCTTTTGCGTGAAGGCTTTTATATAATCATTGAAGTATGCGACTTTTTCGTCCGGGCTCTCGATGAAGAAGCTCATCCCGTGCTCGGTGCCGAACGCCCTGTCCTTGTCCTCTGCGTAATCCATCGAAAGCAGGTAGCCGCCTGTCCTGATGACAGGATCGGTCAGCGCAGGACCGTCCTTTACCTTATCCAGGTCATCGATCTCTACGCGGCCGTTGCCGACTCTAACCTGCTCGCACAGGAGGTAGCTTCCGTAATATTCCCCGTTCATGACCACTTCGACCGGCACGCACTGCGGCGTGAAGTCTTCTCTGCCCTGTCCCAGCTGCTGGCCGAGCCAGTAGGTCATGCGGTTACGGATGAGGCTGTTGTCGAAGCGGTTTGCGAGCAGGACCCAGTGCTTGTTGCTTCCGAATCCGAAGAGGTCCTGCTCCTCAGCGAATTTCACCTTGTACGGTTTTTTATCTGCTCCCCATGTGGAGTTGCCGCGCCCGCGGATGTACTCGAGCTCCACACCCGAAAGGCTTTCCTGGACTCCATACTCGTCGCGAAACGTCTCGTCCTGGTTGAAGCTGTCAGGGACCACCAGGTCGACTGTGCCGTAGCACTCGACTGAATGATCCTCGCTGCTGTTCATCGCATCGATGGTTCCCTCGGATTCATCGATGTTGAAGTACATCACAGGGATCGTCGTCTTGCAGAACTGGATCGACCTGAGCATCACGGTCGTTTTCTTGCTTTCATCCTTGCCGGTGACTTTGAGCGCGAACGACACTTTATGCTCGCCGCTGATGTCTTCGCTGCCCAGGCCGTAGGATCTGTCGCCGTCGTTCGACCATTCTGTTTTGCCCATCTGTTTCTTGAGTGGGATGGTGGCGAGCGGTGTTTCGTTTTCGTCGAGGTAGATCTCGACATTGACTTTCATGCCCAGGTCTTTGTCTCTCAGCCCGTCGAAATAGATGCGGCCGACGCTGCCCTCATCGAAGTTGAAGGCCTTGTCGATCGTGATGCGTGTTGAGTTGAGGTTGCTGACCTTGCCCTTGAACAGCAGGCCTTTGCCGGCCGCTGCGTGCGTGATCTCGATCTTGCTCTGCATCTCCTCCGGGATCGTGAGCACGCCGCCGTCGTAGAGCTTTGTCATGAAGAGCTTGTCGTAGGAGTTGAACTCGACAGCCGGATCTGCGGTTGGGTCGGCGGCTGGGTCAGCGGCCAGATCGGCAGCCGGCTCTTCGGCCGGATCAGCTGCGTCGAGGGCCGGAGTGCCGGCGGTGCCGCCCTCGTCGGTGTTGGCGGCTCCGTCGTTGGTGCCGGTGCCGCCCTTGTCGCTGTCGGCGGCTCCGGCTGTGGTGCCGGTGCCGGAGGCGGTGCTGTTGCCGGTGCCGCCCTTGTCGCTGTCGGCGGCTCCGGCTGCATCTGTATTGCCGCCTGCCAGATCTTCTGCATCTGAGACGCCGCTTACTTTGTCTGTTGCGGCGTCAATTGCGCCGGCTGCAGCATCGGTTGCGCCTTCGGCGCTTTCGATCGACTGCGACAGCGCCGGAGTTTCATCCTGCGCATATGCCGCCGGGATCAAAGAGAGCTCCGGCGCCAGCATCGAGATACTCAGTATAAGAGTAAGGATAATTACACGAATCTTTTTCATTTGTATTTCCTCTTTAACACCTTTTACTTTTTTGCTTTTGTGTCATTTTCGATTTTAGCTGCAGGGTTGACATAACTTTCCTACTAAAGGAGTGCCTTTTTTTATGTCAATTCTGCAGTTACCTTATGAATTGTCATAAGTATTCTCTCAAAGCCAGGCCTTTTTTTATGTCAATTACAGGTAATAGTGAGAAAATGACATAAACGGAGCCTGTAAAAGGGGCTCTTTATTATGTCATTTTGGCAAAGTTCTGAATGCTTGCCATAAAGGATATTTCATTTCCCCGGTTTGAGAAGGAGACAGAGAACCGTCCCCTGTCTCCCTGTCTCCTTATTTGCTGTAGCCCTGTGGGTTGTTGCTCTGCCAGTTCCAGGCATCGCGGCAGATTTCGTCGATGCCGCGGCTCGCCTCCCAGCCGAGCACGGCTTTTGCCTTTGAGGCGTCAGCCCAGCTGTCCTGCACGTCGCCGGCTCGGCGCGGGCCTACTTCGTAGGCCACAGCGTGCCCGCACGCGCGGCCGAAGGCCTCCACCATCTCGAGCACGCTGTAAGGCGAGCCCGTACCGAGATTGAACACCTCGGTCCCGCCTGCCGCCTCGCCGCTCTCTGCCGCTCCGCGTCTCTTTTCAATTATGTATTCCGCCGCTTTCACGTGGCCCTCCGCCAGGTCCATCACATGGATGTAGTCCCTGCGGCAAGTGCCGTCCGGCGTATCGTAATCATCGCCGAAAACAGTCAGATGATCGCGTCTGCCGACTGCCACCTGCGAGATGTACGGCATCAGATTGTTCGGGATGCCCTGCGGATCTTCTCCGATCATTCCGCTCTCGTGCGCGCCGACCGGATTGAAGTATCTGAGCAGCACCACTGACAGCGGCTCTTTCCACTCGTTGGCTTCTGCCGTCTTGCCCGCTGCCGCCAGCTTCTCGCATTCCGCGGCGCTCGCCTTCGCGGCATCCGTCAGCATCTGCTCCTGCATCCACTTGGTCCAGCCGTACGGGTTGGTGCACATGCCCTTCGGCGCGTTCTCCGTGAACGGCGGCACATTGTCCTCGCCGTAAACGGTCGCGGAGCTCGAGAATACGATGCTTGTGAGCCCCAGCTCTCTCATGCACTCGAGCAGAGTCAGCGTGGTGTCGATGTTGTTCCTGTAATACTCAACAGGCATGGCGACCGATTCGCCGACAGCCTTGAGTCCCGCGAAGTGGATGATGCAGTCAGGCATCTCGGCCTTCAGGATCTCCATCATGCGCGCCTTGTCGGCAACGTCCGCCTCGTAAAGCGCCACTTTTTTGCCGGTGATCTTCTCCACGCGCGCGATCGCCTCTGCCGAGCTGTTTACGTAATTGTCTACGACCGCGACCTCATGACCTGCGTCGAGCATGGCCACTGCCGTGTGCGATCCGATGTATCCGGCACCGCCGGTAAGCAAAGTCTTCATATTTATATACCTCCTTGAAAAATGTCTGTTTGCAGCTTGTACTCTTGTGTT
Organism: Anaerovoracaceae bacterium; assembly: GCA_045115935.1. Taxonomy (GTDB): domain Bacteria; phylum Bacillota; class Clostridia; order Peptostreptococcales; family Anaerovoracaceae; genus Crickella. Next base: position 30,316 of record JBGULF010000058.1, on the reverse strand, counting down.
TTGTCCGATTACAGTTTATCGGAATCGAGGATTATGGTGAACGGGCCGTCGTTCAGCAGCTCGACCGCCATCTCCGCTCCGAATGAACCGGTCTCCACCACCGGCACGCGCTCGCGGCACTTTTCGATTATATATTCGTAGAGAGCGTTCGCATGCTCCGGCGAACCCGCCTCGATGAACGACGGTCTGTTGCCCTTCTTGCAGTTGGCGTAAAGAGTGAACTGCGATATGAGGAGCAGGCCTCCGTCAACATCAGCCAGAGACAGATTGGTCTTGCCCTCTGCATCCCTGTTGATGCGCAGCTTTATCATCTTGTCGACCATCTTGTCTGCGGTGGCTTCGTCGTCTGCATCGCATGCTCCTATCAGCACCATGTATCCGCGTCCGATCTTGCCGATGACCTCGCCCTCGACTGAAACTGAAGCATGTTTAACTCTCTGGATAACAAATTTCATTTATTTACCTCCGGATATGTTGCTTTCCGCAAATTCCTCTTCATTATATTCCATTTGCCTGCTACCTGCATAGTCCTCACCGATCCACCTAATAATTATAATTGACGGATTTTCAGAAGATTTCGTAAATTCTATCAACTTTTTGATAGAATTCCTTTTTTCCTTAAGGTTTTCCGTCAACAGTACATCTACCGGAACCTTTCATGTTCTCTAATTATCTCTTTTTTCTCTGTCAAAACAGAGCCTGCAGACATCTCCACTCCTTTTTCGGCTGCATTTTCTCTGAAATAATCAGATTCCAGTCATTTCTGCTGAATAACCATACATTAGAATGATAATTATTCATCTGATGCAATGGCTTTCAAAAGCCTGTGATGGAAATTTAGCAATATTTCCTTTTTCTACCAATAAAGTGATTGTATTTCGAAGTAACCTCTGTTTTTCCGTCAACGTCTGCGCGCGCATGTTATAAAGTGGCGGCGCAAGTTAAGAGGCTGCCACACATATTTCAGTGTGGCAGCCCCTGTTCCTTGTTTTTGCAGCTTTGGTCGCGCGCCGGTCGTTTCGGTGCGCGCCGGTTGTTCCCTTCGCGCAGGTCATTTCGGTGCGCGCAGGTCGTTCCCTTTGCGCAGGTCGTTTCGGTGCGCGACGGTCGTTTCGGTGCGCGCAGATCGTTTCGGCGCGTGCCGCTGCGTTTTAGGTTTTACTTTTTAGTGGTTGTCGATTTCGACTTGCTCCATGGCGAGTAGTACTTCTTGCCGGCGATGGTCCTGTATTTACGGATCTTCACATAGTACTTCTTGCCGCCCGTCAGTCCTGTGATCTTCTTGGATGCGGTCTTAGGGCTTGTGATCTTGACTGTCTTCTTGCCCGATGTGAACTTGGAGTTCAGCGCGATCATGATCTCGTATCCGCTGGTATGAGCGAGGTCCTTTCCGGTCGGAGCCTTCCATGTTGCCGTGAGGCCCTTCTTCTGTGGTGTCACCTTGGACAGGCTCATGCCTTTTGGGATCTTCGTGCCGTCCTCGCTGATCTCCTTTGTGCACTTCGAGTCGGTGAAGCACTTGCCGCAGAAGCTGCACTTCCAGTACTTGATGTTTCCTTCGGCCGTTGCAGTCGCTGCCTTTTCCTTGACCGCTTTCGCTACATGCCCTCTTGGCGGAACTGTGACTATCTTCTTCTGGTGGCAGTTCCAGCACATCATCCTCTGTGTGCCTTCGGACTCGCAGTCCTCATACTCAGGCGGCGAGGTCAGCCACAGGTGCTCTTCGCCCCAATCCTGGCAGGAATCGCGCCGCCATACTGAGCGCTCATCGCCTTCTCTTATCTTTTCACCGTCGTACCACGCTTCAGGTCTGATCCTGAGTTCTTCGATACCATGTTCTGACATGGCTGCACCGAATATCGTTATGGACATGCGGTCATCGCTCACGCTGTAGCAGTCCTGAGGAGCATCGAACCAGTGGTCTTCCTGCTCTTCCTCGTTCCATTCATCGTATCCGACTACGTATCTTATATCCAGAGCGCTGTAGTCGAGGTTTTCATCTGTCCGGAGCTCAACGACGCAGTCCTTGTCAACATAGACGCCGTCATCGATGCTGTCGAGCCACATGTCGTAGTTCATGTGATCGAAGTGGACATTTCCGTCGCAGTCTTCTGTATGGCCGTTGTCGTCAGTGAAGCGGACGTGAAGATGTGCATTTGTTTCATTCGCTGTTTTCCTGAAGATATCGAATGTGTCGCCTGCCACTTCGTTTCCGTCATGGACCTGTCCATCTTTACCGGTGATCGTAAGGTCGTCCTCATTGAAGAACCACTGTGTGCGCTCTATGTCGTAGGTCTTGCAGCCGTCTTCATATCCGTCCTCTGCTGTTCCGAAGACTGAGTACTTGCGCACTTCGTATTTGATGTCGCCGGTGCTCTTGCCAATACCGAGGGCCCTCGTTTGTCCTACAGGCCAGACCTCATTAAATTCTGCATCTACCCAGAAGTCCTGTCTGGAGGAAGCTCTTTCCACGTCCGGCTCGTTATTCGCATCCTTTACCCTTACGACGACAAGCATCTCACCATGGTAATGGTCTCTGCCGTCAGGCATGTCCTTGAAAGTGAGCACCGCGTGTGTCGGATCTTTGCTGTCCTGTGTCAGAGTCGCGTATTCCTCACCGAATTCGAAACCCCATTCATAGATCAGCCCTTCATTCTCTTCATGATAATGGCCATTGTTGTCGAGGTATTTGTGGACCGCGTAAGCGTAGAGATCCAGGCTTGTGCCAGGGAGTCCGTGGTTGAAAGGACCCTCTTCGCCCATCCAGATCTCATAGACGTCGCCCGTGATGTTCACCTCTACCGGGAAGTGCTCCTCGACGCCGTACTCGTTATCATATGTCAGATCGAACAGGACCTGTCCGCTGTCCTTCACTCTGAAGTACCAGTTGTTTTCAGCGGTCGGCATCTCGTCGAGATGCTCTGCTCCGGATACGATCGCCACGTTCTTTACCGGGAAGTGGAAGTCTTCGCCGTCCGGATGATCCTCGTTCTCAATGTAGACATCGATCCAGTCGAGGTTATTGTCCCAGCCCGGAAGCATCTCCATATGATTTTCCGTATGGAACTCGTATTTAGCTTCCCTTACGTGGATCCACGCATCTCTTTCAATGCGCCAGTCATCCATCTGCCTGGAAACTGCTTCTGCCACGATACGTATATCCTTGCCGCGATCAAGGCCGAGCTTTGTTCTGTCGAAAGTCAGGACAAGATACTGGCCGTCACGCTCCTGGCTGAAAGCGTCTTCCGGGAGCATCGAGGCAAAGTCATCTGCATTGTTGTCCCACTCGCCTGCCTTGACGTTGATCGTAAAGTTTTCATCTATATCCCCGCCGGTCTGGAAGGTGCCGATGTCGACCCGGAACTGCGGATCATTCTGTGTATCTGTGAAGATCTCCAGATCATGGTTGTCGAACCACAGATCATAATTCATGTCTGCGAACCAGTATCTCTTGTGGCACTGTATGTTATCTTCGCCCCAGAGCGTCAGATTGATATCGCCCCCGAACTCGCGGGTCCTCTGGATCGTAAATGTGTCACAATCCGTGACTTCCTCTCCCGACGCAAGCTGCTCTGCATATCCTTCTTTTGTGATCTTAAACGCTTCCTCGTTGTAGTCAAATCTGGCCTTTGTGGCCGGAAGTATGTCATCGTTGGGCCTGCCGTCTCTGAACGTGTAGTGATGCAGCTCGAATTTCTGCGTGAAGGACGACCCGAGCGGCATATTGAAGTTCAAATCGGTCGGATGGATATCGTAGAAATCCTGACTTGCTTCGAAGAACCTTTCCTGCGAGGCCTTCTCAACGTCCGGATCATTCTCATCGTAAACCGCGACTTTTACACGTATTCCTGCGAGGATCTCCTCTCCGTCCTCCGGCTCGCGTATGCGGAGCCTTGCTGTTCCCGGATCATTTTCATCTACGATCAGTTCACCGGCATCATTGTCATTGCGGATCAGCGACCAGTCAAGTTTCATTCCTTCACTGGTGTAGCCTCCATTTTCACCGGTCCAGAATTCGTGACCCGGCCATGCATGGAGTGTCACCTCCTGTCCCGGGAGAAGCTTGTCGATGTTGCCGTCAACGTACAGATCTACTCTGTATACGTCGCCGCCTATCGACACATGGACATCGTGAGTCTTGGTTGATCCGTCAACATCTCTGTATGTCATCCTGAATGTGACATTGCCCAAATTCCTGCCGGCTCTGTAATACCACCAGTGATTATTGTCATCCTCATCGTAGTGCCATTCTTCGAGGAGGTCTCCGCCCTCGATGACTTCAACATCTTCGACATTCAGATTCGTGTCATAGCCATCCGGGTATTCACTGTTCTCAACATAGTAATGGACTCTGCCGTCGATGGAGCCGTCCCATCCCGGAAGGACCTCGCGGTCTTCAGGGAGATCGTACCGGCTGTAGGTAGGCCAGAAGTCGACGTCCATCTTCGAAGCGATCATCTTGAAGTTGTCCTCATCATCCAGGCCTATTATCTGGACCGCGAGTCTCTTATCTATCATGTAATCAGGATGCTTCTGCTCGAGGACTCTGCCGTCGACCGTCACGGTCTTTGTGCTGTCATCATAGCTGTAGCATGCAGGATCGACCGCATCCCATCCGTCCGGACCCGGAACGCCGACGAATGCCTCGTAGTGAGTGACGCCTTCGACATTCAGAGCTTCCTGGTCGGTGAGCCTATATTCAGCGAGTCCGTCATTGAAGATGATGTTCGGTCCTTCAAGTCCGGTCTGATAAACGTCCGCAAACGGATCATCGTCATCGCCTCTGAGATTCCCTTCTGCCCCTTCCATAGCAGGCAGTTTTTCCTCAGTATCGACTTCCGGAACCTCCCCGTCGTTTACCTCTTCATCATTCCCGCTGTCTTCGACGGCCGGATCTTCCTGAACGACCCCTTCCCCGTCATCTCCGGAGGAGACATCCTCTTCAGCGCCTTCTGTGCCGGTCACTTCGGTGCCTTCTGCCGGCGCAAGGTTTTCATCTCCAGCAGCGGTTTCCGCCGGATCCTCATTTTCTGCTGCTGCGTTGTCCTGCTGTGCTGCGACAGTTTCATCCTCTGCATACGCGATCGCTCCCGCGCCGTACAAAGGTGTGAATGTCGTTATCATAGCGACAGCAAGGATCAATGCCGCCAGTTTTTTCATGACTCCGTTCATAAATCCCCCTTCCTGCTATTTATATTTCCAACTTTTCTTAACAATTGTTAATGTCTCGTTGACTGGATTATACCATTGTTAATCACGGCGATTCTGTATCTTATCCGTACAATGCATATTATCCTTGCAATAAGAAAAACGGGGCGGCCGCGTTAGAACAGATGCGACAGCCCCTGCTATGATATTTCTATTGTCTCGTTAAAGAAGCCAGCCGTAGATCATCGCTTCTATCAGGTTCGCGCGCAGTCCCCCGTCTGGAGTGTCATAGGTCAGGATCAAATTGTCCCAGGGAACTATCCCAAATTCTTCATATTCCTCGAGTTTACGCTTGTTATCAATGCGGCTTTCAAGATCGAACATCATTCCCATATGCTCCCAGTAGAGTATCTTTAAGTCTCTCATCCTTAGTATGGTGAAGTCGGGAACACGGTGCAGGCCGGGGATGCCTGTCGGACAGTCCCATCTGTATATGATGCCGTGGTGATCGAGCCGCGATGCTATATAGATCTCATTCTTTGACCTGCTGGCAGTTCCGTCAGCAGCGGTATGCTTCAGATTCTCCGGATGATAGCCCTCTATCCTTCCGAACGCAGTCTTCCATTCTTCAACATCAAAAGGCATGCTGTAGATATCCGACGTCAGTTCGGGATATTTCTTCAGGAACTTCTCCATGACAGATTTTTCATCTGCGGGGATATACCTTTTGACCGCCATTTCCAGAGTATGTATATCCTTATCCAGAATCTTTATAGCGTTTGTTACGTACTCTTTGCGTACTAACCCGTTTAAGACATCCGGCTGATTTTTGATACCATAACGATGCTCTTTCTTCCTATTTCCCTTTGCAGGGATTCGCTGAAGATACTTGCGAAGGCCATCCTGATCCACACACATTATTTCTCCATCGGGCAACCCCTTCAGTTCTTCAGTAAGATCCGCTTTTCTTTCATATAATTCTGTCCTTATCCTTTCCAGGTCATTTTTAAGAACCATGTCATCTCCTCCTGCCACTATTTCTTTTTTCTTCTTTCGGATGTACTGCCGGCAGCTGTTCACAACCGGTAGTTTTTCTCTATTGCCCTCTTCCGGTGAGGAGTTTTTTTGATTTAGTTACATATATGGAAATATTTTTTGTATATGTAACTTTCTAAGCAGCTTCTCTGTCTTCTGGTCGTTTTTCCGGAAGGTTCTGTCGTTCTGATTTGACAATAAGCCTTCAAAAGCAGGTTATCGTAAACTCTATCGGACGAAGAACCTCGCAATCATCCGTGTGTGTCAGCGAAAAGTTACATATATTGATTTTTTTATCGTATATGTAACTTTTTTGAAAAAACTCCTTTTTAGATCGATTGAGGCGATACTTTGACGGGTAATCATTGTCCCATAAATAATTAGAAAAAACTGTATATGTTTTGCGGTGGAAAAAATGCTTAATTCCGGGCATTTTCAGCAACTTGGCTGCGAAGGGGAACTAGTTTAGAAAATGAGAAAAACGTACAATACGAAAAGAGGGCGGGATCCGTAGTGGGTCCCGCCTTCTTGTCTGCTCAATAGCCCTTGATCAGGTGTTTTGCTTGATTTTACCTGATCTGGTGTTTGTTATTTGATCTTACCGGTTGTCTTGGTCGTGCTCCATGCGCCGTAGTATATTTTTGTTCCAACCTTCTTTATAGCGCGGATCTTGACATAATATTGCTTGCCTTTCTTAAGGCTCTTGATAACGTAAGTCTGCTTCGTTGTTGATTTCTTCTTCCACGAAGAGCTTCCTTTTACCTTGTACCAGATCTGATAGGTGGTTCCGCCTGTGCTTGAAACTTTTGTTTTCGCCTTGACAGTCAGTTTTCCCTTGCCAGGTGTGGCGCCTGAAATGACGGCTTTCTTCGGGTTGATGTCGAAGTATATGGTCTTCGTTCCGTAGAACCTGTTGTGACCTGTGAGTGTGATCGAGGCTTTACCGACTTTAGTATTATTCTTGTAGCTGATCGTGTAATCGCCTTCTGATCTATCTGCATCTATCTCATCAAAGCGCACAGTTGTCCCATATACGTAGGTCGGTACCGGCTTACGTGCCTTGCCTGTGTAAGTCTGTGCTTTGATACCTCCGACTTTAACGTACTTCATATTGAGGATGTCGTCGAGGTCAATGATGCAGTATCCTGCGCCGTAGTCCTCATCGTCTTCGTCATCGTCACCGCTGCCGGTGTTGACTATCAGCTCGAGGTATGTGTATGGATCAGCGGTTCTCTCGAGTGTAAAGGCTCCGCTGACCTCAGTTCCGGAGTGGACCTCTTCACCGTTTGCTGTGATCTTTATTGACTGAACCGGATCAAAATCTTCCCGGTCCTCCGGGAAAGAGAGGGTCACAGGCTTGCTGGATACTTCATATCCGCCAGGCAGAGTCCTGGTTTCAGGGCTGAAGTGTCTTACCTCCGGGTTGAACTCGACTGTCTCGCCTCTGCGCATCCATGGATCGACCTCAGGAAGGTTGGCGATCTCATAGTACTCGCTTACTATGCGAAGCAGTGCTGTTTCCGAAGCCTTAACCTGTCCGTCTTCATCCGCAACTACGTCGACTTTGACCTTGATTCCTTCGCTCAGAGCTTCGTTATCGAGATCGACATTTTCGTTTACAGTAACTGTCGCTGAGGAGCCATCTGCACTGATAGTCGCGAAATCGCCGGCTTCTTCATCGACAAAGCTCCAGTTATATGTTATTCCGTCGGTATGAGCACCGTTGACATCGACTCTGCTGCCCTTTGCTTTGAAGACTGCGCTTCCGCCCGGAACGGCCCTCAGAACGAACATCTCATCATCATCATTATGAACTTTGCTCTCGAACCATACGTAGTACTTGCTGTTGACTACTGTTGCTGTGTATGTCACAGTATCCTGTGCTTTGATGTTCTTATTATAGTAATTGACTGTAATATCCGCAGTGCCCAGGCTTACCGGCACGAGTTCATATCCATCTTCAGATTTTAAAACTTTTACAACGCCGGTTTTGCTTGAAGTGATTCCCGTAATCTTGTAATTGAACCATGAGCCTTCAGGATATTCGCTGGAGTATTGAACTCCTCCCTGTGTGAAATCGATATACTTGCCGCCGCCGAGCAGGATTTCGAATTTATTGTCCTTTGCCGGGAAGGTTTTTTCTAATTCTTCGTTGTAGTCTTCAAAGACGTCTTCAAATTTGTAGTCATAGTACGAAACTTTCGGGAAAGCGATGTAATCATCTGTTGCGAGGCTTTCACCGGTCTTTGCTGATATCTCAGCATAAACACCGAGAGTTATATTTTCCATGTCTACAGAAAGGCCCTTGAGTGCTTTTTCTACTTCCGGACCGTAGAGGGTGATCATATCATCCTCCCATTCGATGTACTTGCTGTCTGTCAGGACTGTGATCGGGGTTAATGTATCAAGATCTCCTCCGCCGTTTGTTGTGTCATATACTTTGATAATGGCGGATTTATTCATCTTTTCATCATCATAGTAATCGACATAAGCATACAGCTCCAGATTTCCGTCAAGATAGAAATCAGAGAATTCTCCGTCAAGATCGAGATCTACTTCCGGAAGTTCCTCGCCCCACTCAATGTAAAGGTCCGCATCTCCATTTACCACATAATATCCGTCAGCTGTCAGCTCGACCTCGCTGGTATGTTCAGCATCGCTGTAAACATGAGCTACTCTGAGGTTCTCGCCGTATTCGTTCTGCTTGTAAACCTCCTGTCCCAGGTTGATCGCAGTTCCGTCAACGAGTTTCATCGGATTTACGTCGGCGTACTCATCATCTTCCGGTGGGTTCAGGAAATAACCTCCGTCTGCGTAGATAGTTACCGTGCTGTAGTCCTGTGTAAATCCTGCATAAAGATCAAGTGTATAGTTATTGTTTTCGAGTGTGCTGATATAGTCTGCTGTTGCCTCTTTCTGTGTAAACAAATTGTTACATGCTTCATCCGTATACCATCCGGTGAAGATGCTGCCCTCCAGATGCGGCTGAGTCTTGTTGATAGGTGCTATCTGAATACCGCCTTCTGTAAAATCAGCAGCATATTCAAAACTGCTGTTCGCGCTTATAAGGTCCTCCCTTGTTTCCTCTTCGTTGTCGAAAAGGCCGCCATTGCCATGGAGAACAACCTTGACTCTCTTTCCCCAGACCGCATACAGAACTGTATCAGCGGTTATTTTATACTCGCCTTCTTCGGCTGTGTTGCCGTTTTTATCAGTCCAGCCTATTACGCTCTCTGTTCCGTCTTCTGAATAGAAATCAGGTGTCATGCCGAGATATGAACTTTTACGTACATAGGTCACATATTCAGAGAGAACTTCTCCGTCGTTATTGACGAATTTCTTGCTGTCATCATTCTTGTCCGGCTTGAAAGTCAGTTTGAATGCTGTTTCATAATGAGCGGTGAAAGTAGTGTCTTTTTTGATATAGAATCCTTCTTCGAAATCATCGTCATCGAATGTTTTGCCGCTCGGATCGGTCCAGTACGAAAGCACGTATCCGGCTTTACTCGGTTCATAATAGTAGTCGGAATCGAGCCAGGCCTCACCGTCATTTTGCCAGACCGCTATTTCCTTTGTGTGTGATCCGTCATCAAATGTTCCGTCTACTGCATCAAAGGTAACAATGAACTGATCACTGTTTTTTGTCCACTGTGCATAGAAAGTCTCATTTGCGGTAACGTTATACTGCTCTGCATCGAAATCGATGATATCGCTGCTGTTCTCACTTTTTGCCCAGCCGAGGAATCTGTATCCTTCTCTCAGCGGCGTATCAGCATCGATCCAGACTTCACCGCCTTCATATTCCTGAGTAACACTTGAATAATTATAACTGCAGTTATAATCATCGTCGTATTCTTCGTAATATCCTCCATTAGGATCAAAGGTGAGTGTATATGTCTGCTCTCCCCTGGTTCCTGCCTCTGTCTCCGGTGCTTTGGCCGGTGCAGCTTTCGGCTCTTTTGCAGCTGCCTCTTCAACATCAGCAGGTGCCTCGGCTTCTGCAGGTGCTTCGGCTTCTGCAGGCTCTTCGACATCGGCAGGTGCTTCTGCTTCTGCTGGTGTTTCAACTTCTGCCGCTGCTTCGTTTGCAGGAGCCTGAGCTTCATCTTCCGCATCTGCAAACGCTATGGCAGGCATGAATGTGAGCACCATCACCATCGACAGTAAAAGGGCCAGTGCTCTGTTCCTGTACTTCATAAATTCCCTCCTAAACATCTTTTTTAATATTCTTTACATACTGAAGCAGACCCGCGCGGATCTGCTCTGCAGTACTCAAGATTAACATTTATTAAGGTTATTTTACTTTAATGAAGCTTTGGGTTTCAACGAAAACGCTCCAAAAGTGCATTTAAATACTCTTTTAACAAACTAAAAGAGGTGCCGCTCTGATTGCGGCACCCCTGTCAGGAACACCTGTTTTTTGGGGAGACAGAGAACCGTCCCCTGTCTCCTTTTATACCAGTGTCAGCTGTTCGCTTCCGTCTGCGCCCACGTTAGGGTCCTTTTTCGAAGCTTTCGGCTTTTCGCTCGGCTTCTTGGCGGAATCTTCATCCACCACCTTCGCGAACGACACGATGCGGTTGCCCTTCTCGACCTTCATTATCTTGACGCCCTGTGTGGTGCGGCCGAGTGTGCTGACCTCGTCTGCGCGTATCCTTATGATTACGCCGTTGGAGTTGATCACCATCACTTCGTCATCCTCGCTCACGAGGGTCGCTCCCACGAGCAGACCTGTCTTGCTGAACTTGGTCTTGTCGTATGTCGCTACGCCCTTGCCTCCGCGTGCCTGCAGCCTGTACTCCTCGAGCGGTGTTCTCTTTCCGAAGCCGTTCTCGGTGATGACGAGCATCTTGCGCTTCTGGTCGATGTCGAGTTCCATCGAAACTACTTCATCGCCCTTCTCGAGCAGGATCGCCCTGACTCCGCCTGCGTTGCGTCCCATCGGTCTGACGTCTTCCTCGCTGAACGCGATCGCCTTGCCCTGCTTGGTGACTACGAGCACGTTCTCGTCTCCGTTAGCCAGCGCGACGCTGATCAGCTTGTCGCCTTCCTTGAGGGTTATCGCGATGAGGCCCGTCTTGCGGTTGGTGTCGAATTCGCTCATCGGTGTCTTCTTGATGGTTCCCTGCTTGGTGACCATCACGAGGCACTCGTTCGCGTTGAACTCTCTCACCGGTATCATCGCGGTGACGCGTTCGGTGCTGTTGAGGTTGAGGAAGTTGATGACAGGCGTGCCCTTGGCCGTCCTGGATGCTTCCGGAATCTCGTAGGCTTTTATCTTGTAGACGCGGCCCATGTCGGTGAAGAACATGAGGTAGTCGTGCGTGCTGGTGATTATGAGGTCGCGGACGAAGTCGCTCTCGCGTGTGGTGAGTCCGACTATGCCCTTGCCTCCGCGGCGCTGCGCCTTATATGTGTCGGCCGGCACTCTCTTGACGTATCCGAGGTGTGTCAGCGTGATCGCTACATCCTCTTCATCGATCAGTGCCTCTTCATCGAGCTCGCCCTCGTCTGCAACGATCTTGGTGCGGCGCGGGTCTCCCCACTTGCCCTTGATCTCGAGCAGCTCGTCCTTGATTACGCCCATCAGCTTGTGCTCGTCTGCGAGCAGGCTCTTGTAGTAAGCGATCCTCTTGAGGAGCTCATTGTACTCTGCCTGGATCTTCTCGCGTTCGAGTCCCTGCAGCTTGGCGAGTCTCATGTCGAGTATCGCCTGTGCCTGGATCTCGGAAAGTCCGAAGCGGATCATCAGTTTTTCCTTGGCGTCGTTGTAGGATGAGCGGATCGTCGCGATGACTTCGTCGATGTTGTCGAGCGCGATGATCAATCCCTCTAAGATGTGGGCTCTCGCCTCTGCCTTCGCGAGGTCGAAGCGCGTCCTGCGTGTAACGACTATCTTCTGATGCTTGAGGTACTCCTCGAGGATCTGCTTCAGGTTGAGGATCTTCGGCTCGCCGTCGACCAGTGCCAGCATGATCATGCTGAACGAGGTCTGCAGCGATGTGTGCTTGTAGAGTCTGTTGAGGATCACGTTCGGGTTCGTGTCCTTCTTGAGCTCGATCACGATGCGCGTTCCTTCGCGGTTCGACTCGTCGCGGATCGCCGAGATGCCTTCGAGCTTCTTGTCCTTGACGAGCTCCGCCATCGACTCGATGAGTCTGGCCTTGTTGACCTGGAACGGGATCTCGCTGACGATGATGCGCATGCGGCCGCGCTTGTCCTCTTCGATCTCGCAGACCGAGCGGACATTGACCTTGCCCTGGCCTGTCATGTAGGCTTCGCGCGCTGCGTTCTTGCCCAGGATGATGGCTCCCGTCGGGAAGTCAGGTCCTTTGATGATGTGCGCGAGGTCTTCGATGGAGGCTGACGGCTCGTCGATGAGCTTTACGCAGGCGTCGATCGTTTCGCCGAGATTGTGTGGCGGGATCGATGTGGCCATGCCGACCGCGATTCCGTTGCTGCCGTTGATCAGCAGGTTAGGAACTCTCGACGGAAGTACCGCCGGCTCCTTCTCCTCGCCGTCGTAGTTGTCAACGAAGTCGACCGTGTCTTTTTCGATGTCGCGTACCATTTGCAGCGAGAACGGTGACATCCTGGCTTCGGTGTATCTCGAAGCCGCTGCGCCGTCGCCGTCGACCGAACCGAAGTTTCCGTGTCCGTCAACGAGCGGGTATCTCGTGGAGAAGTCCTGCGCCATCTTGACCATTGCGTCGTAGATGGAACTGTCGCCGTGCGGGTGATATTTACCCATTACTTCTCCGACGATACGCGCGGATTTCTTATGTGGTTTGTCCGGCGTGATGCCGAGGGAGTGCATGCCGTACAGGATACGCCTGTGTACCGGCTTGAGTCCGTCGCGCACGTCCGGGAGAGCACGTCCTACGATTACGCTCATCGCGTAGTCGATGTACGAGTTTTTCATCTCGTCGTATATCTCGTGCTCGATTATCGTGCTGTTGTCGAGTAGATTCGCCATCTTCTCTCCTTTAAATGTCTAAATTCTTTACGTATCTTGCGTTCTCTTCGATGAACTGCTTGCGCGGCGGGACTTTGTCGCCCATGAGTGTCGTGAAGATCTCATCGGCTGCCTGCGCGTCCTCGACCGTGATGCGCACGAGTGTGCGGTGGTCGTAGTCCATCGTGGTCTCCCAGAGCTGGTTGAAGTCCATCTCGCCGAGACCTTTGTAACGCTGGATCTCTATCTTGTTGTTGCCGCCCTTGCCCTTGAGCTCGGCGAGCAGTTTCTCCTGCTCTGCGTCGGAGTATGTGTACCAGATCTTCTTGCCCTGCTTGACCCTGAACAGCGGCGGCTGTGCCGCGTACACGTATCCGCCTTCTACCAGCGGTGTCATGTATCTGAAGAAGAATGTCAGCAGAAGCGTTCTGATATGTGCTCCGTCGACGTCGGCATCTGTCATGATGATGATCTTGTGGTAGCGGAGCTTGTCGAGGTCGAAGTCCTTGCCGACGTTGCATCCGAATGCCGTGATCATGTTCTTGATCTCTTCTGAGCTGAGGACTCTGTCGAGTCTTGCCTTCTCAACGTTGAGGATCTTACCTCTCAGCGGCAGAACTGCCTGGCGCTTTCTGTCGCGTCCCTGCTTTGCGGATCCGCCTGCGGAGTCACCCTCTACGAGGAAGATCTCGCTGAGTGCCGGGTCTTTCTCGGAGCAGTCTGCGAGCTTGCCCGGGAGCGATGTGGTCTCGAGCACGGATGTCTTACGTGTTATCTCGCGGGCCTTGCGTGCGGCTTCACGCGCGCGCTGGGCCTTGAGGCACTTGTCGATGATGACTCTCGCCTGCTTCGGGTTCTCCTCGAGGAAGTATGTCAGCTGCTCTGTGGTGTTGGTCTCTACGAAGCCCTTGACCTCTGCGTTTCCGAGCTTGGCCTTGGTCTGGCCCTCGAACTGCGGATTTGTGAGCTTGACCGAAACGACTGCCGTGAGTCCTTCTCTGACGTCATCGCCCAGCAGCGCGTCCTCGTTCTCCTTGATGAACTTGTTGCGCTTTGCGTAGTCGTTGATCGTTCTTGTGAGCGCGGACTTGAAGCCTACTTCGTGGAATCCGCCTTCGTTCGTATGGATGTTGTTTGCGAACGAGAGGATGTTTTCGCTGTATCTGTCGGTGTACTGCAGCGCGACCTCTACTGAGTAGCCCTTCTTCTCTGCTTCATAGTAGAAGATGGTCGGGTTGATCGTGTCCTTGTTGTGGTTGAGGTACTCGACGAACTCCTTGATTCCGCCTTCGAAGCAGAAGTGGTCTTTTGTCTGCGGGCTGACTCTTCTGTCGACGAGGTCGATCGAAAGGCCTTTGTTGAGGAAGGCCATCTCGCGGAGCCTGCGCTGGAGTGTGCCGTAATCGTAGACTGTCTCGTCGAAGATCTCCGGGTCCGGCCAGAACTGTGTCTTGGATCCGGTCTTGCCGCTCTTGTATTCGCCTACCACGGTGAGCTCTGTGGAGCGCTCGCCCTTGAAGTACTCCTGCTGATATATCTTGTTGTTGCGTCTGACCTGTACGACCATGTGTGTCGACAGCGCATTTACGACGGACGCGCCGACGCCGTGCAGACCTCCGGATACCTTGTATCCTCCGCCGCCGAACTTGCCGCCGGCGTGCAGTTGAGTATGGATGACCTCAACTGCCGGTATGCCCATCTTCGGGTGGATGTCCACCGGCATACCGCGTCCGTCGTCCTGCACGATTATCGAGTTGTCCGGCTCGATGCTGACGCTGATATTCTTACAATATCCTGCGAGCGCTTCGTCAACTGAGTTATCTACTATTTCATATACCAGATGGTGGAGTCCCGCCGGACCCGTACTTCCGATATACATACCCGGTCTTAAACGAACCGGTTTGAGACCCTCGAGAACCTCGATCTGACTTGCGCCGTATTCCTGCTGTTTTGCCATTATCTCTTTCCTTGCTTTTTATCCTTTTAAAGATTAGTAGTTATCTTTTATTATCCTGAGTCTTGTTTGTTGCAGCCGCTATATCCTGCAGCCGCTTTTATTTTTTCTGCCTGCAGAGGATGCTTTGTTCCTCCTCACAAAGGCTGCCTTTCTTTCCGCAAATGCTTCCTAGCTTTTCCTGCAGAGACCATGTTGTTTCTGCCCATGGAATCCGCCCCGCGGATCTAAAAGCCCTTACATGAAAAAACGGGCATCGCACCCCTGTGTTTTCGCTCAAATTTTACCATATAAGCGATTTTATTGCAACTTTTTGCACTATATGTTGTGTTTTTAAAAAAATCGCTTAAATCGCAGATTTTCGCCTAATATTTTACACCCACCGCCTGAAACGCAGTAATTTCAAGTTCTCCAGCGCTTTCCAAACAAGCATTCTTTTACTCCTATACTCGAGTTCAGAACCAAGCCCAAAAACAGGCCCTTTTGTACCTCAATTTATACCTCAAAATAAACCTTTCTCGGTTCAATACAGACTACATTTTCCGTCCATTTTCATCCTTTTACCACCCTTTCTTCTTTCCTTTTCTCTCTTTTCTTCATTCTTCTTTCTTCTTTTTCTCTCTTTTCTTCATTCTTCTTTCTCTACTTTCTTCATTCACGAGTATTCATTTCTATTGTTCGTACCTGATTGCTCTATATCTTTCCTAAGTACGAACTTTTTCGTACCTCTATATTGAAAACGGCTCTTCGATAACGAACCATTCTGCCGCGCACTCTCTCCAAACCGACGTGAAAGGCTGCTTAACGACTCAAAATCTTTAGTTTTTCCTGCGCTTTCCCAGATAAAGTAGATGATCACTCTTTTCATCGCAGATGTTTATTCATTTCAATACATCTTTATTCAAAAGCGGGCGCTTTCTAAGGCTCCGACCAGGCAGGATCAAGCATCGGTTAGTGTGCCATATGCCTCAATTGCCGGTAAGATACGAATTTCTTCGTACTTCTACCCGAAAACAGGTTCTTCAAGCACGAGCCAGTATCTCCCCACAACATGCACTTTAACGCCCCGCAGCATGCACTTTAATGTCTATCATCTTCCTGCAATGCGCACTTTCCTGGTTTTGGGAAAAAGTGTATTGCTTCTCCGGGAAAAGTTTAGAGAAATAAAAGAATCAGCCATACAATGTATGGCTGATCAGGAAGTTTAGATGTATTTTCTACAGACTTTGCAATACTTTGTATTGCCGATATGCAATTTCAGACACCAGCCGGCTAAGATAGCCATACATAATGCGGTTCAATTGCGGTTTGGTAGTGCGAAGCAGTATTGCAAAGCAGTATTGCGATGCGGCAATGCGTAGGAGCGATGATGTATTGCCGATCAGTATTTGTCGACGCGGGTCACGGTGCCTTCTTCGATCCTGAAGAGTGTGCCGCCGCGCAGGTCTTTTATGACTTCTTCGTTCAGCTCGGCCGAGGTGATGAAGAGCTGCACGTCGTCGATTTCGCTGACGAGGAATTTCTGTCTGTCGAGGTCGAGCTCCGACAGCACGTCGTCGAGGAGCAGCACCGGCGGTTCGTCGAGCATCTGCTTTGCGATGCGGATCTCAGCGAGCTTGAGCGACAGCGCGATCGTGCGCTGCTGTCCCTGCGAGCCGTACTTCTTGGCGTCCTTGCCGTTGATGTAGAATTCTATGTCGTCGCGGTGCGGGCCCAGGCTGGCATAGCCGTTGTAGATATCACGGTCGCGGTTGTGGTAGATCTGGCTGTAGAGGATGTCGCGGCCTTCGGTGCCGGTCACGAAATCGCAGGCCGTCTTGTACTCGATTTTCAGCACTTCCCTGCCGCCGGAGATCTTGTTCATTATCTCGCCGGCCTCGGAGCTGAGCATCTCGGCGAACTCCTTGCGGAACCTGATGATCTCGTAGCCGGAGTCTGCCAGCTGGCGGTCGTAGATGTCCATCATCTCCTCGTTGAACTGGCGGCTGTTGTCATACGGACTGCGCTCGAGGAAGTCGGCGGTGCGCGCGTCGTTCAGGCTGATGTTGTCGGCGCGGGTGAAAGTTTTCTTCTTTATATTAAAGTAGCCCTTGAGCAGCGCGTTCTTCTCGCGGAGCGCCTCGTTGTATCTGCGCAGCGCGTCGTAATACATCGGTCTCATCTGTGAAAGTTCGCGATTGATGAAGGTGCGGCGCCTGTCCGGACTGTCCTTGATTATGCGTAAATCGTCCGGCGAAAAGATAATTACAACGACGTTATTCAGCAACTCGGTCGTCTTGCGGATGAGCTTGCCGTCCTTCTTGATCATCTTTTTGCCGTCGGATCTTATAACAATATTAATATTTTTATCAATATCTTCAGAAGTTATGTATGTACTGACCCTCGCGGAGCTCTCTCCGAAGCTGATGAGGTCGGCGGAGTTGCTCGTGCGGAAGCTCCTCGCGAATGCGGTCAGGTAGATTGCCTCGATGAGGTTGGTCTTGCCCTGCGCGTTCTCGCCGACGATGATGTTGCGGCTTTCGTCGAAGTCGAGCTCGAGGTTTTTATAGTTTCTGAAATTTTCAAGTATGATGCTGTTTATCTTCATATATGTATCCCTGCGGCAGCTCCGGTTTAATCATTGAGCCATTTTATCGGAGGAGCACGGCCTCCGGAGATCAATGGTCTCTTCCTTACGGCGAAGCCGTTTTAATCGTTGAGACCATTATAACATATTACTTCTTTGCGATTATGTGTTATACTTTTACGGTAATAACTTAATCTTTCAGGTTACGGATTAGGAGAAAAACTATGAAAAACAAAAGAGGCGGAATAGGTGCAAAGATCCTGCTTGTTCTCATACTGATGATCGCTTCGGCTGTATGCGGTGCTTACGGATTCCGCGTTCTCGATGGCAAGCTCGCTGGTCGCGATGCACTGAAGGCTGTTGAAAATGTCGACATCTCAGACTATGACGAAGAAGAGCAGGCTGTGATCCAGGGTTATATCGACACTGCAAAGAAGGATCTCGAGACAGCGCAGACACGTAAAGAGGTCTACGAGGTAATCAGCGAGTTCATCGCTGATGTTGCAAAGGTGAAGACCAGCAACGAGAAGAAACTCGAGGAAGCTCTCAGGGCTGCTGAAGAAGCCAAGCAGAAGTACAACAACAGCAACAATAACCAGGGCACAGAGCTGCCGTTCAGCACCGAGCAACCGGCAGACAACACAAACAATACTGATAACTCTAACAACGCCGACAACAGCGGCAACTACAAGAGCAACGATCTTACCAACGGTCAGGATCAGGAAGAAGACAACGGCGGATTTCTGAACAGCCTGATCGGCGGCATGACCAGCGGTGCAAGCGGAAACTAAAGTCAGGAGGAATATAAATTGAAAAAGAAAGCTTTTATATTAATGCTGATCCTGGCTGTTTTCAGCACAATGGTCCTCACAGCATGCGGCGGCAGCAAGTCACTTGAACAGTACGTTGCGGATAATCCTGAAATGCAGGAAAGCATCGATTCTGCAAAGGAAGGTTCAAATGTTGAAATAAAAATTGAAGGCAATGAGATCACCTATATATTTGATCTTTCCAAAATGGACGGATACTCTGAAGATATCGTAAAAGACGAGGAGGTTATCTCCTCACTTGAAACCTCTCTTATCTCGTCCGGTCCTACCTTCGGCGGTATTTCAAAGCAGCTGGAAGAACAGACCAAGGTCAAAGGCATAACGACCACAGTCAACTATACATGGGAAGATGAAGTGCTCATAACAAAGAGCTTCACTTCAGCGGATGCCGTAGAGGACACTGCGGAGTAATAAGCTATAAATAGCTATAAACGGCCAAACATCAACAAACAAAAGACGGCTGCGCCGATGCGCAGCCGTTTTCGTTTGACCTGATTATTTGCTTTCGATGATGACCTTGCGGTAAGGATCTTTTCCTTCGCTTCTGGTCTTTACATTCGGATGATTCTGCAGTGTGCAGTGGATCACCTTTCTCTCATAAGGGTTCATCGGTTCGAGCGTTGTCGGTCTTCCGCTTCTCTCAACCTTGCCCGCGAGGCGGTTTGCAAGGTTCACGAGAGTTTTCTCTCTCTTCGCTCTGTAGTTCTCTGCATCGAGAATGACTCTGATGTACTTGTCGGAGTCCTTGTTGACCACGTAGCTTGCGAGGCACTGAACTGCGTCGAGTGTGGATCCTCTCTTGCCAATGATCGTTCCTGTATCCTTGCCGGTGATCTCCACGAACACCAGCTCATCATTTGCCTTTACGCTGAAGTCGAGATCGATGCCCATCTGTGTGGCGATATCTCTCAGGAATCCTTCAAGCGGATGATCCTTTGCCGGCTCGAGCTTCTTTACTTCATAAAGCATAGTGTCTTCGAGCGACAGGTTGTATCTCTTTTTCGACTTGCGGCTCTTCTCTTTGCGGGACGCTTTCTCTCTTGCTCTTGCGTCTTCCCTTTCTTCTGCTTCGAACTTGTCGTAGTCTGCTCTTACTTCGTCAGGAAGTGTCAGAGCTGAATTCTCCGGCAGTCCTGCAAGTATGGCATCCAGATCGTCAAAACTCGATTTCTTAGTGGTAGCAGGCTCTGCTTCTCTGGCGGTTACCCTTACTCTCGCCAGTTTGGAGCCTATTCCGAGGAATCCGTTCGATGATTCTTCGAGCACCTCGATCTCTGCGTCCTCTCTGTTGATCTTGAGTTCCTTAAGCGCGAGATCTACGGCAGTGTCGACATCGACTCCCCATTTTTCTGAAGATCTCATTTATTAATAACTTCCTTTCATTCTGGCTCTCTTCTTCCTTGCGAGCTCCTTCTCTGCTCTCTCAACGAGCTTTTTCTTTTCTTTCTCGGCGTTCATCTGATCTTTGATCTTGTTGATTCTCAGGTTAAAGAAAATCTGCATGAACTGACCGCCGGCCCAGTAGATCGCAAGTCCTGCCGGATACGATCTTGCCAGCCAGAGGATGCTCAACGGGAAGAAATATTTCATGATTGCATTCATTGCCTTCTGCTGACCCGGATTAGCTCCCGGCTGCTGCATCTGCATTGCACTGTTCATGCTGAAAGCAAAGAATGTTGCAAGACCTGCCGCGATCGGCAGTATCCAGAGATCCGGCTGTGCGAGGTCCTTGATCCAGAGGAAAGACTCGTGGTTCGCGAACATAAGTGTCGGATCATTCGGCATATACTTCATCGGGTTTCTGAGAAGCGCGAACAGTCCCATGATGATAGGGAACTGAATGAGCATCGGAAGGCAGCCGCTCATCGGATTGAATCCGCTTTCAGCGTACAGCTTCTGCATCTCTTCGTTCATCTTCTCTTTGTCGTTGGCGTATCTCTTCTGGATCTCCTTCGACTTTTCAGACATGTCGGACATGTTGGCAGTCGATTTGATCTGCTTAGCATACATTGGATAGAGAACCAGCTTAACTATGACAGTAAGGATGATGAGAGATATTCCGTAATTGCCCACCAGTCTGTAGATAAACGCAAGCAGATATCCGATAGGTTTTGCAATAAGTCCCATATTGGTTTAATTCTCCGTTCTTTTTTTAAACTTAACCTTTAAGGCACGGGATCATAGCCGCCCGGTCTGCCCGGGTGACATCTTAATATCCTTTTTATTCCCAGCCAGCTCCCTTTGAGCGCACCGTACTTTTCTACTGCCTGTATGAAGTACGCGCTGCATGTAGGAGTGTAACGGCAATGAGCTCCGATGTACGGAGATATGCCGACCTGGTATGCCCTTACAAAGGCTATAAGTATTCTTTGGATGATAGTCTTATTACTTTTCATTACTGTTGCCTGTGAGGATCCCGGCGCTTTCTAGCGATTTTTTAAGCTGCCTTTCTACCTCGGGTTCTTTGCATCCGACAATTGAGGCACGTGCCACAAATACTATGTCGTACCCGCTTTTAATGTTTGACTCGACAGCCCTGTAAGCTGCCCTCATGAGTCTGCGGGATCTGTTTCTTTCCACAGAATTACCGACTTTCTTACTGGATACGAATGCAGTCCTTGTATATTTAAGTCCGTTCCTTCTGTAAAGGATCACCGCAAATCTGCCGCCTTTGGACTTACCCTGTTTATAAACCCGGGCAAAGTCACTCTGTTTTCGCAATGTGAGCTCGCTGTGATCTCTCATTCAGACACCAATTCAATTACAACAAATTAAACAGTAAGAGATTTTCTGCCTCTTGCTCTTCTTCTCTTGAGTACCTTACGTCCGTTAGCTGTTGCCATTCTCTTGCGGAATCCGTGCTCTTTAAGTCTCTGCCTTTTCTTAGGCTGGTAAGTTCTTTTCATTTCCGTCTCCTTTATTTCTTAATACTAATGTAGATTATTATGTGTGCCCTCTGAATTCCATGAGCACATAGACCAATGAATTATAGACTATAGGCCTTGAAATGTCAACAAAATACGGAATTACAGGCACGCAGCTTATTTTTATATGAATAATTTTTATAAATTACTTCCAAAATGATAAGGATAACTTTTTATAGGTTTTTAAGACTTTTCCATTGTCTAAATTTAATACAATTTTTTTCAAAAAATGGGTTATACACAATATCTTGTATAGGGGTTTAGTTATTAACAACTTTATCAACAATATGTGGAAAACTTCTTTTTTGAAGGCCTCAAATTAGCTGATTTTAACCGTATTTTGCTCTTTGCATGTGTGGAAAACTTTATGTAAAATATGTTCAAGAAGGACGGAATACGATTTTGGACAAGAACAAGATATGGGGGACCACCCTCAATTTTCTGAAAGATAATAATACGAGTCTGAGCTACAATACCTGGCTGGCTCCTCTGACGATACATCACATAGAGGAGGATGCGGGTATTATTTATCTTGCATGGCCTAACCAGGCAAAACTTATAACTCATATCAATGATCACTATCTCCCGCAGATAGAAAATGCCCTAAACAGCAGCACCGATAAGAAATATAAGGTAGTAATAAAGCCTGACAAGGAATACGAGATAGCTAAAATAGACACTTCAAGGATGAAAAACACCTTCAATCAGGAGAAGCTTTTCAATCCTCGCTTTAACTTTGAGAATTTTATCGTTGGAAATTCCAATAAGTATGCTCACGCCGTATCCGTTGCAGTTGCTGAATCTCCTGGAGATATCTACAATCCTCTTTTCATTTACGGAGGATCCGGTCTCGGAAAGACTCATCTTATGCAGTCAATCGGAGTTCAGATAATCCGCAATAATCCTTCAACAAAGGTACTTTACGTTTCCTCGGAAATGTTCACAAATGAATATATCACTGCGATTAAAGAGAATAAAACGAGAGTATTCAGAAACAAATACCGCAAACTCGACGTTCTTCTCATAGATGATATACAGTTTATTGAAGGAAAAGAGCAGACTCAGGAAGAATTCTTCCATACTTTCGAATCTCTTTACCATAATAATAAGCAGATCGTAATCACGAGCGACTGCCCGCCGGTAAGTCTCAAGGGTCTCGATGAAAGACTCCGTACGAGATTCAGCTGGAACATGATAGCTGATATCCAGCCGCCTGATTATGAGACAAGAGTTGCTATTTTAAGGAATCTCGCTGAAAAATCCGACATTGAAATTACAGGTGAAGTAAGTGATGTTCTGAGTCTTATTGCCGACCAGGTAAAGGATAATATCCGTGAACTTGAAGGAGCTTACAACAGAGTTGTCGGTCTTTCACAGCTTCTCAATGAGCCTATAACTGTTGATAATGCGCGCAGCATATTAAAAGACATCATCAAGGATAATGAGCAGGCCGTTGCTCCTGAAAGAATAAGATCCATAGTCGCAAATCACTATAAAATTAAGATTGCAGACATGGATTCGCCTAAGAGAAATGCAGAAATAACACTTCCGAGACAGATAGCTATGTATCTCTGCAGGGAAGAAACCAATCTTTCACTTCCTAAAATAGGTAAAATCTTCGGAAACAGGCATTATTCAACGGTTATACATGCTGTTGAGAAGATAGAAGAGCAGCTCAAATATGATGAAATCCTGTATGAGAATGTAGAAACCATCAGAGCTAAGCTCCAATCCAGAAAAAGATAAAAGAATGGGCGCATCTTACCCGGACATATTTCATCCGGAGTCAGATTGCTCATAAGCTTGCGAAAGCTGGTTTAAGCTTAAGGGCCGTAAATATATAATAGTGCGATAGGTAATGACTTCGTTATACTCCGCACATTCCGGATGAAACATGATCCGGCGTGCGCCCTAAAAATCTTTCAACATTTGAAAAATCACTTTTAAATACACTTTTCATCAATAATAAAATGTATTGAAAGGCTCAAAAATCAACTTATCCGGAAGTTATCCACATTATCAACAGGATATACTACTAATAC
Organism: Anaerovoracaceae bacterium; assembly: GCA_045115935.1. Taxonomy (GTDB): domain Bacteria; phylum Bacillota; class Clostridia; order Peptostreptococcales; family Anaerovoracaceae; genus Crickella. Next base: position 6,862 of record JBGULF010000058.1, on the reverse strand, counting down.
TAATATAAATATATAAATATAATGGGGCTGAGGAGGCATCATAAATGAAAATCTATTGCAACAGAACTGAACTGAATAAGGCTCTCAATAATGTATCTCATTCAGTTCCTGTAAGAACTACTTCTAATATTCTGGAAGGTATTCTTATTGAAGTTGAGAATGGAAAAATGTTCCTTACTGCAACTGATACTAATATGACTACTGAAACGGTCATAAATGTAAATGCAGAAGGTGTATGTGATTTCGTTGTTCCTGCAAAGCTTTTCAGCGCTATCATTTCAAAGCTTCCTGAAGATGAGATGATGCTCGATTATGACAGCAGCAAATCGAAAATCAATATCAAATGCGCAGGATCCAGCTCTGAGATCATATGCTTCAAGGGTGATGAATATCCGAAGATCTTTATTCCGGAAGAAGGCAATAATGAGATCTTCCTTGATAAAGAAGATGTAAAGAAGCTCATAAAGAAGACTGCTTTCAGTGCTTCAACAGATGAATTCAACAGGATAATCACAGGTGTTCTCCTTGAGATCAAGGACGGACACATGAAGATGGTAGGAGTAGATCCTTACCGCATAGCTACTTATAAGATAGAAGTTGAAAACAAGGAAAACATAAGTGTAATCATTCCGGCGAAACTTATCATCGAAGTTGCCAAGTTCATCGATGATGACGGTGATTCAAAGATGAGCTTCGAAGTAGCAGATAACAAAGTGATCCTCAAGTTCAACAACAATAAGGTAATCATCAATACTTATTCAGGAAAATTCATCGATTACGAGAGGATCCTCAATAAAGAAGGAAACATCAATGTAAGAGTCAAGAAAGATGATCTTTTAAAGAGCAGTGAAAGAGCATCCCTCCTGGCTTCTGTACAGAACAACAATCTCATCAGATTCAATATTTTAAAGGATATGATATATATCACTTCTCTCAATGAAGAAGGAAACATTGAAGAAAAGGTTGAGATAATAAAAGACGGAGAGGATCTCAATATAGGTATCAACTCGAGATATCTCAAGGATGCTCTTAGTGTAATAGAAGATGAGGAAATCAATATCAACTTCAAAGACAGCGTAAGTCCTGTGATCATCAAGCCTCTTAAGGGAGATAAATATACATATCTGATCCTTCCTATAAGAATGAATTAATAAATAATAAATAAAAAATAGGCTGCTTCACAAAAGTGTGTGGCAGTCTATTTTATTTAAGAAAGAAATCTGACGAATTCTTCTACACTAATAATTATAATTGACGGCTTTTAAGGAAGTTTCACAGATTCTATCAATTTATTGATAGAATTCATATTTTCCATCAGTTTTTCAATCACCGAAAAATCTGCAAGGAGCCTTTTATCTTCGATAATGATACTGCTTTTCTCTGTCAAAACAGATCAAACAGCCGTCTCTATTCCGTTTTCGGCTGCATTTTGTCTGCAATGATAAAGGTTGCATCATTTCTGATGAATAACCATCCATTGAAATGAAAATTATTCATCAGAATCTGTGATATCCAAAAGCCGGTGATAGAAATTAAGCCATATTTTCATTTTTCTGCCAATAAAGTGACTGTTTTCAAAGTATCCGCTGTTTTTCCGTCAATTTATAGGCACGTCTTATAGGCACGTCGAGGCACCCACTGATTTACATAATCAGCAAACGGCGCATGTTAGAAGGCTGCCGCACGCATATCAGTGCGACAGCCTTTTTTTTATCACAAAACCCCGCGTTTTAAGCGGGGTTGTATTTTTAAATCAATTATCATACTGCTTTGAGATTAATTTTAATTGTATATTTTTTACCACTCATTAAGGTAACTGTTACAGTTGTTTTCATATCCTTACTATTATCGTATATATCAGGATAGAGTCTCAGAACACCGCCGGCTGAAATAAACCAGTCAAAATATACGTCATCATTACTGCTTTTTATAGATTTTATTGCCGGCAATCCGGGACCTATATTTCCTGCTTTTATACTATTTACGTCAGCATTAGCAGTTATAGTTTTCTTAAACTCTGCTTTAGTAGCAAACTTAGTATATCCTTTTACACAATATTTAAATTTGAGAGTTCTTTTTGAAGTATTTTTTATTGTGAAGTAGTATCTGCCTTTTGCAAAGCATGGGTTTGTTTTTGTTTTGTAAAAATAAACCCAGTCATCATATATAATGTCGCTTCCGACAGAATCAAAATATCTTATAGGATCTTGCTTAAAAGTTGCCTTTTTTGTGCCTCCGGATGTTTTAAGAGTCAGAGCATAACTTAAATTATAGTATTTGCCGGTATTTGTTTTTCCGCCAAGTCTGATTTTTACAGGAACCTGAAAAGTCATCTTTGAAGAAGCCCTGAACTTTGGCGATTTATATGTCTTTCCCGGTTTGATCGTAACTGTTCTGGTTTTTAATAAATATTTTGCTCCTGTAGAAAATGCATCTGCCTGAAGTGTAAAAAGAGGAAAGCAGCTGAAGACTACGGCGATAGAGAGCATTAAACTTATTATTCTTTTCTTCATATAAAAAACCTCCTTTAAATAAAGATAAAAATAATAATCTCAATACCCAGGTTAATTATACCTAATTATTTATTATTTTTGTATTTTTTAGGTATGAAATGGTTTGATTTACATAATTCGCAGGCTGTCTGTGATGCAACTTTTGCATTGTTGAATACAAGCTGTATATTTGAATCTAGGCTGTCTCCGCCTGTGATTTCTTTTACCTTGGCGAGCAGGAAAGGTGTCGTTTCTTTTCCTTTTATACCGAGTCTGTTGCATTCCTCGATCGCTTTATCTATCGCCGGATTGATCACTTCAGGATCCATTGCGTATTCTTCAGGGATAGGATTTCCTACGAGGATGCCGCCCTTCATGCCGAGCTCCATGTGTGTCTTAAAGAAGTGCGCGAGCTCTGCCGGTGAATCCACTTTGTAATCTACCTTGAAACCGCTCTTGCTCGTGTAGAATGCAGGCATGTCTTCGGTTCCCATTCCTATCACAGGAACTCCCTTTGTTTCGAGGTATTCGAGTGTGAGTCCTATGTCGAGGATGGATTTGCATCCTGCGCATACGACCATAACAGGTGTCTGTGCGAGCTCCTCGAGATCTGCGCTTATGTCCATGGTGACTTCAGCTCCCCTGTGGACTCCGCCGATGCCGCCTGTCGCAAATATATTGATGCCTGCCATGTGAGCTATCATCATGGTCGTCGTAACCGTGCAGGCTCCGTCGAGGCCCTTTGCGCAGAGCATTGCGAGGTCGCGTCTTGAAGCTTTTGCGATCTCAGGACCTTTCTTTCCGAAATATTCGATTTCATCCGGTGTAAGTCCGGCCTTGAGTCTTCCGCCGATGATAGCGATAGTTGCAGGAACTGCTCCGTTTTCTCTTACGATCTTTTCAACTGCGAGCGCTGTCTCAACGTTCTGTGGATAAGGCATTCCGTGTGAGATGATGGTGGACTCGAGAGCAACTACAGGCTTGCCGGCGCTGAGAGCTGCCTTTACTTCCTTGCTGATATCCAGATATTTGTTCATTTATATTTCTCCTTCTTTATATTCACTGATTTCGCGAATAGTTACATCATGTTCTTTGATTATTTTCCTGATGAGATCAATGCCCATGCCCGGATGGATGGTCGGATCCACTGAGATGGTGGCGGAAGCTGCGGCATTTGCAGCCATTGCAGGAGCAGTAAGTCCGTCTCCCTCTTCATTAAGGGTAGACCATATTATTGCAGCCATCGCTGAATCGCCTGCCCCGGTGGTGCTTTTGACTGTTGCCGGATATCTGTCCACCTGGATCGCGTGATCCTTGTCTGCAGCTATCATTCCGTGAGGTCCCATTGAGATGAATACTCTTCTGACTCCCTGATCTATAAGAGCACGGGCCGCCTCAAGGCAGTCGTATTCGCTTTCTATTATCATGTCGGTAAGGAATTCCGCCTCGAGCAGGTTTGGCTTCAGAGTATCTATTCCCTTGAGATGACCTTTTATCTTATCGGCATGCGTTACGGATACCGTATCTACATACAGAGGAACTTCACAGATATCAATGAGCTTAAGCAGTGACTCCTGCGAAAGGTTGCAGTCCGCAACAACTACTTCAGCTGCATTGATCACATCGATGTTTGATTCGATATATTCAGGAGTTATCTTCTTTACTATGTCTACGTGTGAAAGAGCCAGATCCATCTCTCCTTTTTCATCATTTATGAAGAGGTAAATCGAAGAGGATCCTCCCGGCACAACGACGGAAAGGCTGGTGTCAAGGCCGATGGCTTCGCACCTTCTCATCATTTCCATTCCGAGAGTGTCATCACCTGCGGCGGTGATAAGCTCAACATTGAATCCCAGCAATGTGAGATTGTGAGCTATGTTTCTTGCAACGCCGCCGTAGCTCATTTTGATCACGCCCGGATTCGAGTCACCCGGGATGAGAGGCTTATACGGGGTACCGCCTATATCTATGTTGGCCGCCCCTATAACTACTGCATATCCTTTATTATCCATGATTGTTTTTAGGAGACATAGAACCGTCCCCTGTCTCCTTTATTTCTGCTCTTTGATGCGTTGCTTCCAGCACTTGTGGCACATTGCGGTGTATCTGTCGTTTCCGCCGAGCACCACCTGGTCGCCTTCTGTGATTATGCGGCCGTTGTCGTCAAACCTCGCATTTACAGTCGCTTTGCGGCCGCATTCGCATATGGTCTTGATCTCAGTGATGGAGTCCGCGAGTTCCATGAGTCTCTGTGCCCCCGGGAAGAAATGAGTCTGAAAGTCGGTGCGAAGTCCGAAGCAGAGCACCGGGATATTCTTTTCGTCGACAAGCCATCTCAGCCCGTCGATCTGCTCCGGAGACAGGAACTGTGCTTCATCTGCGATCACAACGTCAAAATCTCCCGCCTCATGATATGCCTTCACGATGTCATCATCAGGATGGATGACCTGGGCCTTATGCTGGAGGCCTATGCGGCTCCTTATGATGTCTGCTCCGTCACGCGTGTCGGTGCCCGGTTTTATGAGCCAGACAGTCATGCCTTTCTCTTCATAATTAAATTTTGTAGTAAGAGCCTGGGCGGATTTTGAAGAACCCATTGCTCCGTACTTGAAATACAGCTTTGCCATGCCGCACCTCCCGAAATGTATCGGTGAAAACCGTCCCGAATGACAGCTTTACATACATATTAATAATACAATAAAACATATATCTCCAGAAAAGGAGTTTCAAAATAATTGATAAATAATTGAGCAAAAAAATAATTGTAAACCTCTACGGAAGTGCGTGTAATTTTATAAAAATATTTTGTTTTTCCGGTCGTTATACTATAATTATTTCGATGGGATCGACGGATCCCGAATTACCTATATCACTCTAAAGTACTTTAGGAGGATCGTAATGAAGAAATTTCTTGTTTTACTCCTCGCAGCTCTGATGGTATTCTCATTTGCAGCTTGCGGGGGCGGCGGTGGCGGAGATGATGCTGCAGCCGATGACTCTATGAAGGTGGCAATGGTTACTGACTATGGTGACATCACTGACCAGTCCTTCAACCAGACAACTTATGAGGCTTGCAAGGCATTCTGTGAAGAGAACGGCGTAGACTTCACATATAAGAAACCTGCATCCGATGCTGACGCTGACCGTGTTTCTTCAATCGAAGAAGCTATCGAGGAAGGCTACAATGTAATCGTAATGCCTGGTTATGCTTTTGCAAACGCTATCTATGAGGTAGCACCTCTCTATCCTGACACAAAGTTCGTTGCACTCGACGTTTCCGAGGGAGACCTCACAGCATACGGCGAGAGAGAATTCGACGGACCTAATGTCTACAGTGCAGTATACCAGGAAGAGCTCGCTGGCTACATGGCTGGTTATGCAGCAGTTAAGATGGGCTTCACAAAGCTCGGATTCCTCGGCGGAATGGCAGTTCCTGCTGTACAGAGATACGGCGGCGGATTCGTTCAGGGTGCTGATGCTGCAGCAGCAGAGCTCGGCAAGGACGACGTAGAGATCAAGTATGTTTACGGCGGACAGTTCTTCGGCGATGCTGATATCACAGCTGCTATGGACACATGGTATGGCAAGGGCACAGAAGTCGTATTCGCATGCGGCGGCGGAATCTACACATCTGCTGCTGAAGCTGCTGCAAAGGTTGGCGGCAAGGTTATCGGCGTTGACGTTGACCAGGCTGCAACAATCGACGGCGCTTATGGCGAAGGCATGACAGTTACATCGGCTATGAAGGGTCTTGGCGCAACAGTTAACACACTGCTCGGCGCTATCCAGGCAGGCAACTGGGATCAGTATGCAGGCCAGATCCAGAACCTCGGTCTCGTTTCCGAGACTCCTGCTGACAACTACGTACAGCTGCCGGATTCGACACAGTGGAATGACGGATTCCAGCAGGCTGATTACGAGACACTCGTTAAGGAGCTCTTCGACGGAACAAGAGAAGTTTCCGCAGACACAGAGGCTCTGCCGGCTGTAAAGGCTGTTAAGCTTGACGATCAGGGAGCTATCAAGGGTTAATTAGATCCGTAAAAATTGTTCCTATAATAAAAGGCGGTTCCATCGTGAACCGCCTTTTTTCTTATGCTGTTTTTTGGTAATATAACCTTGTATAGGTATCACTTTGAAATGATATGGAGGGAATGGAATATGGATGCACCTTATGCCATAGAAATGGTGAACATCACCAAGCGATTCCCCGGCATCATCGCTAATGACAACATCACGTTGCAGCTCAAAAGAGGCGAGATACACGCCTTGCTTGGGGAGAATGGTGCCGGCAAATCCACTCTTATGTCCGTTCTGTTCGGTCTTTACCAGGCCGAAGAAGGCGTGATCAAAAAGGACGGCAAAGAGGT
>JBGULF010000057.1:0-55721 GCA_045115935.1 Anaerovoracaceae bacterium | reverse complement strand
TCTTTCAAAGTCTTTCATTTTCAGGACTTTCGCCCTGTTAATTCAAGACCTGTTCTGCACTATGAAGTTTTCAAGGTTCCGCTGTGCCTCTCAGCGACAGCTTCATTATTATATATAGACCCGCATGGTCTGTCAACAAGAAATTTAATTTTTTTTGCTTTGATTTCGAAACAAATTGTTACCTTCTAAACAGGCAATTTTTCCCGGCTTTTTTCGGCCTGATCGAAATCCGCGGAAAGCTTCTCCTCACTGGCGTACGGCTCCGAAACCGACCCGCCTGACAGCTCCATGGGCTCCCAGATGGTATATGGAGGATACCTTAAAAGATACCTTTTGTATGCTCTTTTTGTGCTTAGAAGAGCATTTTTCCCGAGTGCAACTGACTGGCCGGATGTAAAGTTGATCGAATAGCTGCTGATGTCGCTTATGTGATCAAGGTTTATTATAAGCCTCTTTATCGGTCTGTAAAACGCTCTCTCTGCCAGAGAGTTGGCCAGCGTATTGATGCATCCGTAAAAAGAGTAATCCTTTGCCGCGGTGATAACATGTACCTTCCGTCCTTCCTGCTCTATCACCTCTATATCTTCTATCTTTATCTTTGCGCATTTGTTGGAGCTGATGACAGAGATATATTCCGGAAGAGCCGTTTTCCGCTTCCTCTGATAATCGTACTTCTGCATGTTTTCCTCCTTATATATCTATACGTGTGTTTTAGCAGTATCCCCGGGGATACTTCGGTACTACATAATATGGCACAGATTACATAAGTGCTGAGGGGGAAAATAAGGCAAAAAGACGCAGTTTAACGCTACATATATATATTGAAAACAAATTGTAAACTATGCTACAATTTCAGGCGTAGAGTAAATATCAAGCGTCAAGTGTCCTGGGATGGGATGTTGCCCGGGAACGAAAACTTTCAGAGTTGCGGTTTGATATTGCATCCGCTACTGCAGATCAATAATAAGCAAGGGTGAACCTCTTGGGACGTGATTGCTGCAGTCGGGCGTTTTCCGTTATTACATTGCAATTACTGTGTTCCGGAGGTTTTTATAATGAAAAAAACAAAATTTACGACAGAGATGCTCGTCTTTACGGGCTTCATGATCGCACTAGCTGTAGTGCTTTCGAAACTGGTTTCCATCAATATCTCGTTTCTCAGGATCGGCTTCGGTTTTCTGCCTATAGCAGTGCTGGCCATACTCTACGGGCCTTACGTAGCTGCCATAGGTTACGGAGTCGCGGACCTGCTCGGAGCCTGGCTTTTCCCTACCGGCACCTTCTTCCCGGGATTCACCGTATCGGCAGTGCTTACAGGTCTCATATTCGGCTGGGTATTATATAAGAAGGAAGTGACATTTGTAAGAGCGCTTATTGCATCGGCTCTCGTATGCCTTATAGTCAATCTGCTGCTCAACACCTGGTGGCTTACATTCATAATAGGCAAAGGCTTCAATGTGCTCATTGCCTCAAGAGCCGTAAAGGAGTTAGTCGCGATCCCGATCATGGCAGTGCTCATAGTCGCGATCGACAAATCGGTACTGAAACGCATAAAAGGAAACAGCCAGCCAGTGCAGGCTGCAGAATAGCATTTTAAAAGGAGCTCCCGGCGGAGCTCCTTTTTCAGTTGATCACTTCGTAGAGCGAGTCTGCGTCATCCTTGCGGACCGATTCAGGCATCGCCAGCACACGCACCTTGAGCACGTTGGATCCGAAGGTCACCTGTATCACGTCGCCTATCTTGAGATCAAGTCCCGGCTTCGCGATCTTTCCGTTGACTTCTACCCTCTCCTGCTCGCAGGCATCCTTGGCCACGGTGCGTCTTTTTATTATTCTCGAATTCTTAAGAAACTTATCTAACCTCATTAATGTCTCCAAACATCAAAAAGAGCGGATAGCCTGGGCTATCCGCATCTCCTTGTTTTCCTTAATTACTTATTGACAGCATCCTTGAGGGACTTGCCTGCCTTGAATACAGGAGCCTTGGAAGCCGGGATTGAGATAACCTTATCTGGCTTCTGAGGATTTCTGCCTGTTCTGGCCTTTCTGCTTCTTGTCTCGAATGTTCCGAAACCGATCAGTCTTACGCTGTCACCAGCTACGAGAGCCTCTTCTATTGTCTCGAGAACAGCATCAAGTGCCATCTCAGCATCTTTCTTCTTGAAACCGGTCTTATCTGCAACCTTTGCAACCAGATCTGCTTTATTCATAATTATTCCTCCTTAAAAAGTAGTATCACATACTATGCCTATTATAGGGATGAGTTTACAATATGTCAACCCTAATAATCGTTGAAATTTAAAGCTTTTTTCCGTTTTTTGAACTTGTTTTCGTACAGTTTTGTTCCTATTTTGCAACCCTGAGTTTTACCGCCAGTCTGTATAAGAGATCCCCTTTCGGTATGAGTTCTATCTCATCTTTAGTTACCGCTCCGGTCTTGAATGCTGCCACAAAATAGACCACTGCAGCAAACATTATGGAGACAAGAGTCGAGATGGAATTGCTCGATAATATCATGAAGATGACCTTGTAGGAGACGAATGCGGCGACACCCATGATCAGCGCAGCACCCAGAGGCTTGAAGAAGATGCTCTTTACGTCAAGCGATACATCCGTGTACTTTTTGAGCGCTCTGTAGTTGAGTATGCCTGCCGTAACATACGCCATAACCGAACCGAATGCGGCTCCGTTTATGTTGATAGCCGGGATCCCCAGAAGTATGTACGAAACGATAGCCTTGACTATGGCACCGATGAACAGGTTCCATACAGGCAGCATCATCTTGCCTATTCCCTGCAGGCTCGTCGAGAATGTACGCATTATGGCGAGCGTGATGATGGAAACAGCCAGGATCTGAAGCGCCGGAACAGCCATTACCGCCTCATCGTACTTCTTATAGAAGAGCATGGTGAGGATAGGCTTTGCCAGTACTATAAGGCCGATCGCGCACGGATAAGTGATGATCATCATGGTCTTGAGACCGGTCTTGATGTGCTCATCGAGATCCTTTTTTATTTTGAGCGTATATGCTGTAGTAACCGCCGGCATCAGGCTGATGCAGATCGCATCGATGAAGATGTTAGGCAGATTGATTATAGGATCGCAGAAACCGCCCATGAGACCGTAGAGTTTGTCAGTCATCACACGGTCAAATCCCGCTTCGAGCAGTCTCCTCGGAATGATGGCAGCATCTATATTGAACATTATAGGCATTACCGCCGAACCTATCGTAATAGGAATGAGGAACGCCAGAAGCTCCTTCAGCCTGCTGCTGTCGGTCTCCTCCCTTAACACAGAGTTTTCATACAGCTTTGTGCGCGCATCCTTGTCGCGGGCATAGATGACCATCATTGCAACGAATGCCGCGATGATACCTGCGGAAGCGCCGAATGTTGCTCCGGCAGCCGCCTTAACAAGGCTGGTCTTGTAGAACATGTAGGCAAGTGAAAGACCTGCCGCCACTCTTACCATCTGCTCGATGACCTCAGTGATACCCGTAGGCTTCATGTTCTGTCTGCCCTGGTAGTAGCCTCTCATCGAAGCGACCATAGGAGTGAACAGCAGCGCAACGGATATGGCCTTCATCGAGGCCTCGGATCCCGGGTTCTTATAGAGACCCGCTATCACTCCCGCTCCGAAGTACATTATCAGGAACGAAACGATTCCGAGAGCCAGCGACACCTTCATCGCAAGCCTGTACGACTTATGAGCATTTATAAAGTCCCCTTCGGCTACTCTTGATGAGACCATCCTTGAGATAGCTACCGGGAAGCCCGCTGTTGCGATAGTGAACAGAAGCATGTAAAGAGCATAGGCCGCGCTGTAATAAGCCTGGCCCTCGGCGCCTATCATGTTGGTCAGCGGGATCCTGAATATCGCACCGAAAATCTTGCTCACGATACCGGCGATCACCAGTATTGTTGCACCTTTCATCATCAGCGCAGATGTCTGCTGCCCCTTATCCTCTGTCTTTTCAATATCTCTTTTTTCGTCTTCAGTCATTTAAAGTCTCTTTAATATCTCTGTCTTGGCTTTGACTGCTTCAGCATTGATCTTTTCAACATCCAGGAATGTGTACTCGCCGTCCCTGTAGAGCGTCATGCCGTCGCACATCGTGAGGCATACGTCCTTTCCGTCAGCCGAGTAGATAAGTCCGTTCGAGATATCATCGCAGGCAGTCCAGTTAGGTCCGCTGATATCTACGACGATGAGGTCAGCCTTGTAGCCTTCCTTCACGAGTCCGCAGTCCTCACGTCCCTGTGATACAGCTCCGGCTCTCGTTGCGCTTCTCAGCACCTGCTGCGGGGTCATGCTTGCAGGATCCATCGAAGTGATTTTTCCCGTAAGCGCGAATATCTTCATCTCCTCGAAGAAGTTGAGGCTGTTGTTGCTGGCTACGCTGTCCGTACCGATCGCAACGTTGATGCCTTTTTCATACATCGGAGGAACATGGCACAGCCCGCTTGAAAGCTTCATGTTGCTGCATGGATTGCTTGCCACGGTCACGCCCTTCTCTGCGAAAATGTCGAGATCGCTGTCAGCGACCCAGATGCAGTGGGCAGCCGTACACGGCTTGTCGAACATTCCGGCTTCGAGGAATACCTCTGCCGGCGTCTTTCCGTATTTTGCGATGCAGTTTTTGTGTTCTGATTCGGTTTCGGACAGGTGGATGTGAGTCCTTACATCGTAGTGTTTAGCCATGTCCGCGATAGCCTTTATCATTTCGAAGTCATTAGTGTACTCCGCATGGGCGCTCGCGTCAACAAGAATGCGGCCGTCTTCCAGTCCGTAATACATCTCTATCGCCTGAGCAGCTTCCTTGAATGAGCAGCTCTCGGATACAGGTGTGCCGAAGTTGGTCACCGCACGTGAGATGTTTGTCTTGACACCCGAATGAACGATGGCTCTTACCATGTCATCGGTGAAATAGTACATGTCTGTTGTCGACACAATGCCGAATCTGATGGACTCTGCCATCGTCAGCATTGTTGCCCAGTATACAGCCTCGCTGTAGAGCTTATCTTCGAACGGGAAGATCCTCTCGTTGAGCCATCTGTCGAGCGGCAGGTTTTCGCCATAACCCCTCATGAGGCTCATAGGCGAGTGGCCGTGCGCATTGTAGAACGCAGGCATGAGCACCTTGCCCTTTCCGTCATATGTCTCAAAGAACGCCTCCTCGTTTTCAGGCGGTTTGCTGTCTATGTATACGATGCGGTGGCAGTTCGTGCCGACGTACATGTTTTCGCGATATTCGAAGTTCTCGTCAATAAGACCAATGTTTTTGAAAAGCATGATCCGGCTCCTTTTCTTTTAAAATCAGTTAATTGTACAGTAAAGGCCATGCAATGTGAAGAATCCTAAACAGAGTTTCAATCAGAACGGCCTGATTTACGATTCAAACTGCTTTGTATCTTCGGCGGAAGCCCTGAGGAACCTCATGAGTCCCAGGATCGCAGTTATATTCATGTCCTTTCCGATATTGTACTTCAGTATAGTTGCCCTTCCGTCTGTCAGTATGACCTTGTCGCCGTATTCGGATTTCGCCATGACGAACACGTAAGGATGGACTCTGACGCCCGAAGCGAACTTTATATTGGCCCATCTGTCGGTTTTATTGATCATCGAAACTCCGAGGTATTCGGCATGAGCCCTTATCTCAGCCACGTTGATGAGCTCAAGCGCTTCTTCAGGGACATCGCCGTATCTGTCGGTGAGCTCGTCTATGACATCCATTGCGTCATCGCTGTCAAGTATTCCCGCTATGCGGCGGTATGCCTCGAGCCTGAGCGATTCGTCAGGAATGTAATCCGCTGGGATCGAAGCGCGTACAGGCAGATCGATCGAGATTTCAGACCTGGCCTCGCCTACATCTTCACCCTTCAGCTGTCTTACAGCCCTGTCGATCTCCTTGCAGTAAAGCTCGTATCCTATGCTCTCGATGTGGCCGCTCTGAGCCTCGCCGAGGATGTTGCCCGCGCCTCTTAGTTCGAGATCGCGCATCGCCAGCTTGAAGCCCGCACCGAATTCCGTGAATTCCCTGATAGCAGCCAGCCTCTTGCGGGCGATCTCAGTGAGCACCTTGCCCGGCTGATACATCAGATACGCGTAAGCCAGTCTGTTCGAGCGTCCTACCCTGCCTCTCAGCTGGTAGAGCTGCGCCAGACCGAGCCTGTCAGCGTTGAGTATTATTATGGTGTTGGCATTCGGTATATCGATGCCGTTTTCGATTATCGTGGTTGCAACGAGCACGTTGATGCGTCCTTCGATGAAGTCGAGCATCGTGTTCTCGAGGTCCTCCTCGTGCATGCGCCCGTGTCCTATTCCCACTATCGCCTGAGGCACCAGCCTGCTTACCGTCTCTGCAACCTGATTGATGCCGGTGATCCTGTTGTTGACGACGAACACCTGCCCGCCTCTTGCGAGCTCGCGTGCGATCGCGTTGCGCAGTATCTCTTCTTCATATGGCGTTACGTAGGTATGGACCGGGAAGCGGTCTCCCGGCGGCTCCTCTATGAGGCTTATATCCTTTATGCCCGTGAGCGACATGTTGAGCGTACGCGGGATCGGTGTCGCCGAAAGCGTGAGCACGTCTATGTTGCTCTTGAGTTCCTTTATCTTTTCCTTGTGGCGCACGCCGAACCTCTGCTCCTCGTCGACTACCAGGAGTCCGAGATCCTTGAACCTCACGTCATCAGACAAAAGCCTGTGAGTGCCAATTACCAGATCCACCCTGCCGCTTTTGATTCCCTTGACGGTCTTCGTTACAGCGGTCTTGGATCTGAACCTTGAAAGTTCTTCTATCTCAAACGGGAACTTGTCGAAACGGCTCCTCAGATTGTGGTAATGCTGGTCTACCAGCAGTGTAGTCGGTGCGAGTATCGCAGCCTGCTTGCCCTCGGAGATGCACTTGAAGACAGCTCTGGCGGCTACCTCCGTTTTTCCGTAGCCGACGTCTCCGCAGAGGAGCCTGTCCATCGGCAGAGGCTTCTCCATGTCTTCCTTTATCTCGGCCGTCGCTCTCAGCTGGTCGTCCGTCTCAACGTGCGGAAATGCCTCCTCGAACTCTGTCTGCCAGACCGTATCAGGGCCAAACGCGTAACCGCCCTCCGCCTGTCTCTTAGCGTAGAGCTTGATGAGATCTTCGGCGATCTCCATTGCGGCCTTTCTGGCGCGTTCCCTGGTGCGTTTCCAGCTCGTGCCCGAAAGCCTCGACAGCGCAGGCGGATTGCCCGAATTGCCGATGTATTTCTGTATTACGTCGAGCTGTTCAGTCGGTATGTACAGCATGTCTGTTCCGGCGTAGCGGATAAGCAGGTAGTCACGCGTTGTTCCGTCAGCCGTGACAGGCTTGATGCCTTCGAACCTTCCGATTCCGTGAGCCTCGTGAACGACGTAGTCTCCCTTGTGGAGATCCGAGAAGCGGATGCTGTCCTTTGAACTCTTGCGCTTTGTCTTTCTGCGCGGCGGCCTGACTGCGCCCGTGAAGATATCGTGCTCGGAAATGAAGCAGATCTTCTCGTCATCCATTATGAAGCCGCCCGAAAGGCTGCCTGTCCTGTACGAGATATCTCCGCCGACCTCAGCGATCTCAAGGTATTCGCGCACGCGCTCGTTTCTTTCCTCCGAGCCTGCGGCGATGATCACCTTGAAGCCGTTGTCTGTCATCCTGCCTACTTCCGAGGCAAAAAGCTCGATGTGTCCGTTGAAAGGAGCTATCTGACGGCTCCTCACATTGTCGATGCGGTCGAACCTCTCGACTCCCGGCACGGTCTCCGGGAATGGTGTATAAACGTCTACGCTACGTTTCGCAGTTATGCCGAAAGCGTTGCTGTAGATATCATAGAAATCTTCGTCTTTGGCAGACTCAGGCATGGAGCTCTTTATGGCTGCAGGGTCGCTGACCGCAATGAAAGCTCCGGACGCATAGTCCCACAGCCTGCATTTCTCCACGTCGAAATATCCGAGCAGGTCTGCATAGAGCTGAGAGCCCGTGCTGGTCTCAAAAATATCTTTGATCCTGCCCCTGTTGGATTCGACTGCATCAATACGCCCGTCTGCTACGTCCGGATGCGCATGCTCCTTTTTGTAGCGGCGTATCATGCGGTCGTATTCCTTCATCACGGCTGCAAGAGCTTTTTCTTTCTCTTCGTTGTTCGGGATGAACTCAGCCGCAGGGACTATGACTATTTCGTTCAGCGTATCTATGGACCTCTGAGTCTCAACATCAAAGGTCCTGATGGAATCTATCTCATCGTCGAAGAACTCGATCCTTACGGCTGTCTCCATTGCCGGCGAGAATACATCGAGTATCCCTCCGCGGGATGTGAATTCACCCGGCGACTCCGTTACTGCGGCAGCCATGTAACCGGCTTCGGAAAGATGCTTTCTCAGTTCGAGAGGATCCACCCTCTTGCCCACTGCAACGCGTATGATAGAACGCGAGAACCTCTCCGGGCTTTCGGTAAGCTTTAACGCGGCGCTCACGGGCGCCACAACGGCGGTCATGCCGGCGCCCGTCTCCGGATCGCCATCCGGAGAGCTGCCCGCCAGGGCAGCGAGCGCCTGTATCCTCTTTACGAGGGCACTTCTGTCGCGCGCTTCATAGAGCACATGCACGTCCTCTTCCTCAGGAAGCACTATCACATTTAGGTCAGGCATATAAAAAACGAGGTCGTCGGCCAGACGGGCTACTGCCTGTCCGGACGGGACCACCGCCAGAAGCTTGTGCTTCTCCTTTATGCCTTCGGCCAGCATGTATGCTGTTCTGCTGCCGCTTATGCCGCTGTGGTTGGTTATCATTCGTTTCCTTTTGTAATGACGTGATTGTGCCTGTTCATGGCGTTATCAACACCTATTGCGATGATGTCTCTCACCGCGTCCGCCGCTTCGGCTGCCGCCTTCTGCAGCATCTCTTTCTCTGCCTGAGGCACCTTGCCGATCACTCTGTCGACCAGGTCTTCACCGGCCTCGGCTGCGCCGACGCCTATCCTTATCCTTATGAAGTCCTTCGTGCCCAGTTCCTGAACGACGCTCTTCATGCCGTTATGCGTACCGGCTCCGCCCGACTTTCTTATGCGGATAGAGCCTGCCGGCAGATCGATGTCGTCGTATATAACGATGAGGTTCTGCGGCGCAACATCAAAATACATCGCCGCTTCCCTGACGGCGATGCCGCTTCTGTTCATGTAAGTCTCAGGCTTTACAAGGATCGCCTTCTTTCCGGCAATAGTGCCGCGGCCGAAAAGCGAGTGGAATTTGCTGCGCCTTACCTCAATATTCTCATTCGAAGAAAGCACATCTATGGCTTTGTACCCCATATTGTGCCTTGTATCTTCGTATTCTCTGCCGGGATTCCCCAGACCCGCTATTACATAGGTGTCTTTTGCGAATCCCGGCTCATCTTTACTTTTTCTGAAAAGTCCCATTAATTTCCTTAGTTTCCGAACATTACGGAGATCGGCTTGTTGCTGTAAACTCTCGAGATCGTCTCCGCGAAAATATGTCCTACAGAGAGAACCGTGAACTTCTTCAGCATCTTGTCCTCCGGAATAGGGATCGTGTTGAGCAGTACCATCTCCTTGATAGGGCTGGCCTCGATGCGCTCGATCGCAGGTCCGGAAAGAACTGCGTGTGTAGCACATGCATATACGCTCTTTGCTCCGAGATCATCAAGAGCCTTTGCTGCGTTGCAGATAGTGCCGGCAGTGTCGATCAGGTCGTCGAGGATGATGCAGTTTTTGCCCTTTACTTCACCGATGATGTTCATGATCTCGCTCTTATTAGGCTCAGGACGTCTCTTGTCGATGATGGCGATCGGGCAGTTGAAAGGCTTAGCCATGTTGCGCGCTCTTGTTACCGATCCGTGGTCAGGCGATACGATGACGAGGTCATCGAGATCTTTGAGCTTGAAGTAGTCAGTCAGCATCGGCTGTCCGAGCATGTGATCTACAGGAATGTCGAAGTATCCCTGCTCCTGCGACGCGTGAAGGTCCATGGTGATAACTCTGTCGATCCCGGCAGCTGTCATCATGTTTGCGACCAGCTTCGCTGTGATCGGATCTCTGGCTTTCGCTTTACGGTCCTGCCTTGCATATCCGTAATACGGCATTACAGCAGTAACGCTGTTGCACGAAGCTCTCTTAAGGGCATCTGTCATGATCAGAAGTTCCATGAGATTGTCATTTACAGGTTCACATGTTGACTGCACAATGAAACAATCCTTGCCTCTGACCGATTCCCAGATGCTTACGCTAGTCTCACCATCACTGAATCTAGTTACTGTTGATTTCCCCAGTTCAATACCCATGTGCTCAGCTATCTCCTGCGCAAGTTCCGGATGGGAATTGCATGAAAACAGTTTGAGATTAGAAAAAGCTTCGCTTGTCATATTACGTATCATGGCGCTAAATCTCCCTTCTTATGCGTCCTGAATTACTGTTCTTCTTTGTGCAGCAGCATGTCTCCTACTTTATAGACATCTCCTGCGCCCATCGTCATGACTATGTCGTCCTTGCCGGCAAACTTCTCGATATATCTCACGATATCCTCAAAGTCCTTCACATAATAGACCGGTTTGTCCGGATGCTTTGCCTTCATGGCAGACACAAGCTTGTACGATGAAATATTGTAGATATCCTTTTCACGGGCCGCATAGATGTCTGTCATGATAACTACATCTGCATCAAGGAACGCGTCCACGAACTCGTCGAACAGAGCTTTTGTCCTTGTGTAGGTGTGCGGCTGGAAAATGAGCCAGAGCTTATTGTGCTTCACGTTTTTTGCTGCCGAAAGTGTAGCCTTTATCTCTGTCGGATGGTGTGCGTAATCATCGATGACCTTAACGCCGTTTTCAGTGGTGCCGCGGAGGTCGAATCTGCGGTTCGTTCCGCTGTAATCCTTGAGAGTCTTCTGGATAACAGGGATGTCCACTCCGAGATATGACGCTGTCACGAACGATGCCATTGCGTTGAGCACGTTGTGCTCGCCCGGTACATTGAGCTCCAGAGTAGCAACTTTATTGCGCTTATGACAGATATCGAAAGTCGGATGTCCGTTCTCGTCGAACCTGATGTTCTCTGCATAGAAGTCGTTGCTCTCGCTGTAGCCGTATGTGATCTTGTTGTTGTGATCCCTGAGTATCTCCCTTACGAACGGATTGTCTCCGAACGCGATGATGATGCCGTGCGGCGGGATCTGCTCTACGAAAGTGCTGAACGACTTTACGATGTGCTCCATGTCCTTGAAGTAGTCGAGGTGGTCGGAATCGATATTGAGAATGACCCCGATGCTCGGCTTCAGCTGAAGGAAGCTGTCCATGTACTCACAGGCTTCAGTAACGAAGTACTCGGTGCCGCCGATCTCTACGTTGCCGTTGATCTGAGGCAGATTGCCTCCTACCAGAATGGTAGGCTTGTAATCAGCATTCCTCAGAATGAGCGAAGTCATCGAAGTAACTGTCGTTTTGCCGTGAGTGCCGCAGATAGCTACGGAATTCTCATAGTCGTCCATGATCATGCCGAGGACTTCCGCTCTCGAAAACAGAGGTATACCGAGCTCATGAGCTTTTACTACCTCAGGATTCTCTTCGGAAACTGCCGCCGAATAAACGATGGCATCAACACCCTCAACATTCTCCGGTTTGTGCTCTGTGAATACTTTTATTCCCAAATATTCAAGATGCCTGGTGACTTTAGACGGATGTATGTCAGTACCGCTGACGATATACCCTCTGTCACGGAGTATCTCGGCAACTGCAGACAATCCAATACCGCCTATTCCCAGGCAATGTACGCGTTTATATTTGCTGAAATCCATAAATCGATCGTCTCCTGATTTCGCGATTAATCTTGCCGATAACACGGCAAAGACGCTATTTTCACTGGTATCATTATAGAAGATGAAGCGCGGAGTTTCAACAAATCTATTAGTTATCAATTCCTTTAAATAAAGTGCAAAGTGTTACCCTTTGCCAATTATTGAGATTATCTATAAACATCTTTAAATCACATAAACATGATAACTTGTATTATAATGTAATAGGGTAAAACCGTACTTATCTAACCTGTATGTGTGAGGTTCTGTAAATGGAAAAGATATATCTTGATAACGGAGCGACTTCGTTCCCTAAACCGAGAGAAGTCGCAGATGCTGTTTACGAATACATGACGAGCATAGGCGCCAATATCAACCGCGGCGGCTATCAGGTGGCATACGATCTGGAAGGCACAGTCTTTGAGACACGTGAGATGCTCATGGAGATGTTCGGAGGTTCGGACTGCAAGAACGTGGTCTTCACGAAGAATGTCACGGAGTCGCTGAACGTGGTGCTCAAGGGACTGCTGAAACCGGGCGACCACATCCTCTGCTCCTCAATGGAACACAACGCTGTGATGAGACCGCTCGTCCAGCTTCAGAAGAGAGGCATAGAATTCGACAGGATCCCGGGTACCGAATGCGGCGAGCTCGTTCTGGATGCAGTCGAAGGCATGATAAAGGACAACACTGTTGCTATCGTAATGACTCATGCCAGCAACCTGGTCGGCACTCTGAATCCGCTCAAGGAAGTCGGCGAGATATGTCAGAAGCACGGGTTGAAGTTCATCGTTGACTCGGCACAGAGCGCAGGCATCATACCTATAGACATGAAGGAAATGCATATAGACGCGCTTTGCTTCACCGGACACAAGTCGCTGCTCGGTCCTCAGGGCATAGGCGGATTCATACTTGACGAAGGCATGATCAGCCTTATCGATCCTCTCCTTTCCGGAGGCACGGGCTCCATAAGCCATACCGAAGAGATCCCTGATTTCATGCCTGACAGATTCGAACCGGGCACGATGAACATTCCTGGAATAGTCGGACTTCACGCGAGCCTTAAGTGGATAAAGGAAAAAGGACTTGATGCCATTGCGGCACACGAGCTCGGACTGACCAAGCGGTTCCTTGACGGGCTGCTCCCTCTCGAAGAGGCCGGCAAGCTGAAGATAATCGGACTCAAGGGGATCGAAGGACGTACGGGAGTAGTATCCGTGCAGACTCTCAATGTCGACTGCGCTGATGCAGCTTTCCGCCTGGACTTTGAATATGGCATAGAGACAAGAGTCGGACTTCATTGCGCGCCAAACGCACATAAGACGCTCGGCACATTCCCTACCGGTACCATCCGCTTCAGCTTCGGCAATTTCAATACAGAAGATGACGTCGACGCGGCCATCAAAGCCCTTACCGAGATCTGCGAATAAGCAGACATAACATAACAAAGCAGGGACTGTCGCACTAAAACAGTGCGGCAGCTTTTTTTATTTGAAAAAAACTTTCCCGGACAGGAATCCGGGCAATTCTTCTACACGAATAATTATAATTGACTGATTTTCAGAAGATTTCGCAAATTCTATCAATATTTTGATTGAATTCCATTTTTCCATAAGGTTTTCAGTCAACAGAAAACCTATCAGACCCTTTCATCTTCGCTAATGATCCTGTTTTCTCTGTCAAAGCAGGATCCACGGCCATCTCCACTCCATTTTCAGCTGCATTTTATCGGCAATGATCAGTTCGGAGTCATTTCAAATGAATAACCATCCACTGAAATGAAAAATATTCATCTAATGCTAAGATTTCCAAAATTCGTTGTTGTAAATGGAGCCATGTTTCTTTTTTCTACCAATAAAGTGATTGATTTTCAAAATTTCCGCTGATTTCCATCAACAACAGAGGTGCATGTAAAAGAGGCTGCCACATTTATTCTAATGAACCGCTACCCGTCAAGAGGACAGTGAAAAATCAAAAGATTTTGGCAACCAGTAACAGAAATGTTGCTTGTTGTTTTTTGTGGAAAGCAGACACTGTTTCACAGAGTCTGCAATGAAAGATGTGTCTCAGGCTTCGCCAGAGACGATCAATATTGTTCCTCGCCGGAAGGCAGCCAGCAAGCGTGTATCCACGCCCGCTGGTGCGGGTAAGGATATTCCGTGTCACTACGTCAAGTGCTGCCCGGCCTTCGGCCAGCGTACTGTCACTTGACTCCGTTCCCACTCCCTGTGTTTGTTGAAACATGATGCGGAAACGGGATGTGATTATGCTGCGAGCAGATATGAGTTATACTTCTCAATTGGTGTCAGAACTCCGAATCTTCTCTGGTATCTCTTGTTGTTGTAGTAATAAATATAGTTTTCAATCATAGACACGAGTTCTTCACGGCTACTGAAGCGGTTGCCATAGTATCGTTCTCTTTTAAGGATCCCCCAGAACCCTTCCATTGGCCCATTGTCGATGCACTTGGCTACGCGCGACATGCTCTGTGTCATTCCAGCCTTCTCAAGCTTGTTGTGGAACGTCCGGTTGGTGTACTGGAATCCACGGTCGCTGTGGCAAAGAGGAGTAGCTCCCGGATTGGCGGCTATAGCCTGATCGAATGTAGTGAAAACAAGTGGATTATCGTTGCGGTCACTGATCACATATGACACGATCCGTCGGTCATAGAGATCCAGGATCGCACTGAGATAGACTTTATGCTTGTCCTTGTTTTCGTCGTACCATTTGAATTCAGTGACATCTGTGAGCCATTTCTCGTTTGGCTTGTTTGCCGTGAACTCTCTGTTCAGGATGTTTTCCGCTATGAACTGCGGATTATCTGCCTGGCGTGTGCAACCGTGGTTCGCATACTTGATCGTAGACTTGATGTCCTTTGCTCTGCAGATTCTGAGAACTCGCTTGTCATTGACCTTTATGCCATAGTCGCGATACAGGTCATCATTTATTCTGCGGTAACCTTTTGCTGAGTCCATCATATGGATCTTTTCTATCTTTTCGGCAATCAATCTATTCTGTATGATTCTTTCACCGACATCACCGCGCAGCCACTTGTAATATGCTGACCTTGAGACATGCAGTATCCGGCAGCATGGCTCGACCGGATAGCGATATGTTTCGGTGCAGTACTTGATGGAACTGTAGAGGTGTGACTGCCTTACTTGCGATAGAGATCCTTCCTCTCCAGTTCCTTGACTTTTTTTAACAGGTCGCGCTCCATCTTCATCATATATAGTTCATGCTTCAGCCGCTCATTTTCTATCTGAAGCTTCTCTATCTCGCTGCGAGGCTCCTGATCTGCTTTGCGCCTGCCGCGACGGTCTTCAAGGCCTGCTTCGCCTAATTCTTTGAAACGTTTGACCCAGCCATAGACTTGCTGGTAGCTGACGTTGTATTTGATGGCGCATTCGCCATAGTTGCAACCACTCTCTAGACATTCCTTGACGATTTTGATGCGCTCTTCTTTGGTGGTTTTTCTTGATGTAGTCATACGGCTTCCTCCTGACATTTTGTTCAAGAAGTCTTTGCCTTCATTATACATCTTGATCCACTTTTGAAGTTGCGTCTTTGATCTTAATCCATATAAGGCTGCTATTGTCTGTTGGGATCCCTTACCAGCAAGATAGTCATTAACTGCTTTTGTTTTCAACTCGCTTGAATAAGTTGTGTATTTTTCAAGTTCTCTAAAGCCGTCTTCACCCTGAAACTCATACAGGCTGACCCACTGCTGGATTGTGCTCATTCCAACACCAACCTGCCTCGCCGCAGCTCGTGGTCCAATTTTCCCCTCGATACAAAGTTTAGCTATACGAATCTTCTCGGCTGGTGACAATTTCTGCTTTTCTGCCATAAAAATAGCTCCCTTCATGATTAACAGTGATTTCCTTTTTCACTGTCTCTCATAAAGGGAGCGTATCATAATGTGACAGCCCCATTTCATTTCTTTTATTTCTTCAGTGCTGTAATTATTCGGTTGGCGGCGGTCTCGATGTTTTCGCGGCATGTCGCCAGGTTCACTCTTATGCAGCCTGCATATTCATCGCCGCCGAACCATGCTCCGTAGTCGACCGCGATCCCGCATTCGTCCTCCATAAGATGCTGCATAGCTTCCGCTTCGTTCACATACGCGCTGAGGTCGATCCACATCAGGTAAGTGCCCTCAAGATCAGCTACTTTCACTTCAGGCAGTTCAGCCTTGAGTCTGTCGCGCAGATATCTGAAGTTCCCCTCGATTATCCCGAGGAGCTCATCGAACCACGGTCTGCCGTTCTCGTATGCTGCTTTCACGGCGACGTATCCGAATGCGTTGCCCCCGGAGATCCTGATGCCTGTAGTGAATCTGTCCCACATCTCACGGAGCTTTTCGTCCGGGATTATCACTATGGAATTCTGTACGGCAGCAAGATTGAAGGTCTTTGTTGCTGCGGTCAGAGTGACCATGATGTCATCGTAAGCACCTGCTGTTTCCCCTGCCGTTGCCGAAGGTACGTGCTCGTGGCCGCTCATGATGATGTCATGATGGATCTCATCTGAGATCACATACACATTATGCCTTTTGCAGATATCCAGCACGCGGCGGATCTCGTCCCTCTTCCATACGCGCCCTACAGGGTTGTGCGGAGAGCAGAATATGAATGCCTTGACGTCTTCGCGGACGATCGTCTCCTCGAAGGACTCGTAGTCCATCTCATATCCGTGTTCCGTGCTCAGCAGCGGGCAGTTAACCAGACGCCTGCCGTTGTTTTCTACCGCCATCATGAACGGATAGTAGACCGGCTGCATCACCGCTACAGCCTCGCCTTCTCCGGCCAGAAGCTGAACGAGCCAGTTGAATGCCGGAACGACGCCCGGTGCAAAGCGCATCCATTCACGCTTCACTTCGTAGCCGTGATACTTTTTCTCCCATTCAATGAATGCATCAAAGTAAGCTGCAGGCGGGACGTAGTAGCCGAAAGCGCCCATATCGACATACTCTTTCAGCGCATCTCTTACGCATTCAGGTACCTGAAAATCCATGTCCGCGACCCACATCGCAAGCAGGTCACCCCTGCTGAACGACTTTTCAAGTCCATCCCACTTTGCACAGTCAGTGTTCTTTCTGTCTATGTATTTGACCAGATTCATTGATTCTTCTCTTTCTCTTTCTCAGCGTCCTTCTTCGCGATGTCATTGTTGTCCATGTCGCCCCTGTAGACTACGAAAGTGTCGTACAGATACTCGAGAGTCAGGTTGAGAGCCATGTTAAGACCGGTCACGAGATACTCGTTCCAGCCGGCAGTCTCAGCCAGATAATCGCCCAGTATCGTCGTAGCCGGAGTGAATACCAGATAGAACGCGAATACCATCGCCATCGCACGCGGAACGTTCTTTGTCGACTTGAAGGTATAACGCCTGTTGATCGTGAAGTTCCACAGCACAGATGCGATCAGCGCAGTCAGATAGCACGGCCAGTATCTCAGGCCGGTGAATTCATTCAGGACCGTAAAGAGTCCTATCTCGATTATTCCCGCAGACGCGGAAATCAGAGCGAATTTTATCGCCCTGATGACTTCCTTGTTTTTCATTGTCTCAAAATATCCTTTGCCTTTTCCGGTATCAGTCCCTTACCCTTCCGGTCCGGTATGGGGCTTATGCATCCATCTGTTTCGAATACTTTGTGAGGTAGATGTACCTCTGGAGCCTCGAGTCGATATTGCCAAGCGGCTTCGCATACTTTGTATAGCATGCAGCAGCACAGTTCTTGCTGACTATCATGGCGATAGCTTCAGCATCAGATTTTGTCTTGCCTGCGCAGACTGCTCCGACGCCTTTCACGAGCACTGCATTGCGGCCGATCGCGGAATTCAGTGCCGGCTGCTGGCCGCCCATGCGGTCGAGAGCTCCGGTCATAGGCATCTTGCCGGCAAAGCCTCTCGCCCTCTGATTGGTCGAGTATCCGAGGAGCACTCTCTCGGCAGCCCATTCGTCACAGTCGATCACCTGCATGTCAGGTCCGACTATCTGGGCAAAGTCATCGATGTATGAACCGACTGTTTTACCCTTTTCGCAGCACTTCATTATGTACGGATCACTCACTACAGTAACGAAAGGCAGCGCCTTTATGTTGATCTTCGATGTGTCGAACGCCCTGTCAGCTTCAGCAGCATTGAGGTTGACTCTCGCTTCAACGAGGCCCCTGCACTTCTCCTCGAGCGCCTCCGCTTTTGCGAAAGCTTCCTCCATGTCGTTTCCGAGAATGAGTGTGCCGTGTCTTGCCATCAGGAACATGTTCTCGTAAGGGTTGCTTCTTATGCAATCTGCGACATACTTTTTGAGTCTGGTCGTACCCGGCAGAGCATAAGCCGCACATGGTGCTGTTCTGATATTCCTGCACTCAGCTGCTACTGCCGATGCGTAGTACTGATGCGTGTGGATGATGAATCCTACATGATTTCTCAGCGCATATGCCGCGGCATGGACGCCCTTCTCGCTGCTCGGTTTGATATTGCCCGAATACGAGCAGTCGCTCACCCTGACCTTCACCAGATCGGCCGGAGTCAGTCTGTCGTACGCCTTTCCGCTCGGAGTGATGATGAACTCATCCTTGCTGATCCTTGCGCTGATATTACCCCAGGTACGGGCGATGAGCTTGTTTTCGAGAAGTCTCAGTCCCGCCTCGACGACGAGTTTTCTTGCTTCTGTTTCACTGTAATACATAGTCCTTACCTCTTTGATTGCCAAATATCTTTCACCGCTAATAATACCACATTTCGGGCATAAGAAAACTCCGGTATTGAACCGGAGTTTATCTTAAAAGTTTTGAATTCGATTAGCCGAGTTCTACCATGTGCTTCAGTGTTCTTACGAGCTGGCTTACATAGCTCATCTCGTTGTCATACCACGAAGTTACTCTTACCTCGAAGAGGTGCTCAGCGCACTGCATAACTACTGTCTGAGTTGCGTCGAAGAGTGAACCATAGCTCATTCCGATGATATCGCTGGAAACGATCTCGTCCTCTGTGTAGCCGAAGGAATCTGTAACTGCTGCCTTCATAGCTGCGTTGATTGCCTCTACTGTTACGGAGTCTGTGTCGTCCTTTACGATAGCGTCGAGGATTGTGATGGAGCCTGATGGAACTGGAACTCTCATAGCGTTTCCTGTCAGCTTGCCGGCGAGTTCTGGGATTACCAGGCCGATAGCCTTAGCAGCACCTGTGCTGTTAGGAACGATGTTAACAGCGCCTGCTCTTGCTCTTCTGAGGTCACCCTTTCTCTGTGGTCCGTCGAGGATCATCTGGTCACCTGTGTAAGCGTGGATGGTTGTCATGAATCCTGTCTGGATCGGCTTGTAATCGTTGAGTGCCTTTGTCATTGGAGCAAGGCAGTTTGTTGTGCAGGAAGCTCCGGATACGATTGTGTCTTCCTTTGTCAGGATGTCATCGTTTGTTCCGAATACGATCGTTGGCAGATCATTGCCTGCAGGAGCCGAAATGAGAACCTTCTTAGCGCCGGCATCGATGTGAGCCTGGCTCTTAGCCTTTGATGTGTAGAATCCTGTGCACTCGAGAACGATGTCAACATCGAGGTCGCCCCATGGGAGCTTCGAAGCATCTGCCTCTGCGTAAATCTTGATGAACTTGCCGTCTACTACGATGCCGTCCTCAGCTGCTTCTACTGCAGCGTCGAATCTCTTCTGAACACTGTCATACTTGAGCAGGTGTGCAAGCATCTTAGGGCTTGTAAGGTCGTTGATAGCTACGATATCAATGTCCTTGTCAGCATAGATCTTTCTGAATGCCAGTCTTCCGATACGTCCAAATCCGTTAATAGCTACTTTCATTAGTAATTCCTCCTCTGGATCATTTCGATCCCCTGCGATCACACGACCGCTAAATCTCCCATCACTTAAGATGATATTATTTATTGTGCTTCGGATTAAGCACATTTGCGCATTAATTTTACCATTAATACGCTAAGTTAACAACGATATGAACTAAATAAAGAAAAGAAATTCTTTATTCGCCCAGATCACTTCTGATCACCTTGCCTATGTTCCAGACGTAAGCCGCCCTGCGGGCAGCTGCCGGCCTTTCTTCCGGGCTGTCATAAGCAAACTCGCCGGTCTGGGAGCCGCAGTCCATGCATGTAACAGTCCAGCACCAGCCGTTTCCGTCATCGAGTAAACCTGCTCCTCCGCAGAAAGGGCAACCCATCAATTCGATCTCATCATATATATCCATAGTAACCTCCATTTACTGGTATTGCTGTATTATGCCGCCGCCGATCACACGGTTTTCGCTGTCGTAGAATACCGCGGACTGACCCGGTGCCGGCGCCTTGACCGGCTCATCGAATATAGCGGATATTGTATTGTCGTCAACACGTTCCAGCACCGCCGGTGCCGCAGCGTGATGATATCTTATTTTCACGAAAGCCTTCAGTTTTTCGCCCGGTTTTATGTCTTCCACGGACATGAAATTGACTTCCCTGCACAGTATGCGGCTTTCATACACTGATCCGAGGTCCCCTATAACCACGGTATTACTGTCGGCATCGATGCGCTTTACATAAGCCGGATAACCGAGTGCAAGTCCGAGGCCTTTTCTCTGTCCCACAGTGTAATGCACTATTCCTTTGTGACGGCCGAGCACTTTTCCGTCCTCATCCACGAAATCGCCCGGAGGCGGAAGCGCTCCTTCCACATAGGAGTCGATATACTCCGCATAGCCGCCGTCCAGCACGAAGCAGATCTCCTGCGAATCCTTCTTTCCGGCTACCGCCAGCCCTGCTTCTTCTGCGATCTTCCTTACTTCGTCCTTCGTAAGCTCCGAAAGCGGCATAAGCGTGCGGGACAGCTGCTCCTGTGTGAGCTGGTAAAGCATGTAAGTCTGGTCTTTTGCAGACGATGCCGCCTGCCTTACAGTGTACCTGCCGTTTTCTGTCTTTTCTATACGTGCATAATGGCCGGTAGCCACATACTCAGCGTTGATCTCGTCAGCGAACGCAAGCAGTCTCTCCCACTTGATGTACCTGTTGCAGGCGACGCATGGATTAGGCGTAAGTCCTTTGATATACGCTTCGACAAACGGTCCCGTGACATGCTCTCTGAATTCAGGCAGGCTGTTTATGTTATAAAACGGTATCTCAAGCTGAGCGGCTACCCTGCGGGCATCGCTTATCTCGCAGCAGCGGCTGTACGCACCGCTTTCAGCCTCCCAGGTCCTCAGCGTAACGCCTATCACCTGATAGCCCTGCTTTTTCAGTAAATATGCAGCAACTGCGCTGTCGACTCCGCCGGAGAGTCCTACTACTACTCTTGAAATATCGCCACCTCAACTTCGCTGAAACAACATCTTCCGTATTTTATCACAGCCTTTGGAGCTAAAAAAGTCCCTGCAGTTATGCAGGGACCATTTTGTCATCTTATTTGATTATGATCTAGAATCCGAGCTCCTTGTTTGCCCACTTCTGGAATGCCTTGAATGTCTCAGGGCCTGCAACTCCGTCGACTGTTACGCCGAGGAACTTCTGAAGTGCCTTCGAAGTCTGTGTTCCCCAGATTCCGTCAACATCTGCGCCTACCAGCTTCTGGATAGCCTTGATGGTCTCTGTTCCGCAGATACCGTCCTCTTTGCATCCGAGGAGGTGCTGAACTGTCTTGATCGACTTAGGGCCGAAGTCACCGTCAACTGCCAGCTTGAATGCCTCGTTTGCTTTCTTCTTTGCAGCTTCCGCAACCTTTACAGCCTCAGCTTCTGCCTTAGCTTTCAGCTCTTCTGCTTCCTTCTTTGCAGCCTCTTCTGCTTCTGCCTTTGCATTCAGAGCAGCCTTTACGTCTTCATTTGCCTTGTTGAATGCTGCTTCTCTTGCTTTAGCTGCTGCTTCTTTTACAGCTGCTGCTTCTGCTTCTGCCTTAGCCTTCAGAGCTGCTGCTTCTGCTTCTAACTTAGCAGCTTCTTCTGCTGCTTTAGCTTTTGCTTCCTTACCTGTGATCTTGTCAAAAATTCCCATTCTACACCTCTTTTCTTTTTCGAGCGGCCATACGGCCTGCAGGTAATATTTAACGCATCAATTATATTCCTCCGCTCTCTCTGCGGTCAATGCCATTCGGTAATTTGTCAACCTCGCCCAGCATGATCTTCACGCAGTTGGCGCGGTCAAAATCCTTTGTTCCCATGCCGTATCCGCATTTTTCAACGCTCATTTCAGGCATGTCTGCGAATTCGTCAACGAAGTATTTCAGGAGAGCTGCCCCTGTAGGAGTGCAGAGTTCGCTCTTTATGTCTCCTGAATATGACGGGATCCCCTCGAGTATGTTTGCTGTTGCCGGAGCCGGAACAGGAATGATCCCGTGCGCACATTTGACAGTTCCTCCGCCTACGTTTACAGGCGAAGCTAATGTTTTCTGAGGTTTTATGCGGTCCATGAGAAGGCAGACGGCTGTCACGTCAGCTATGGCATCCATAGTGCCCACTTCGTGGAAGTGGACTTCCGTAACAGGGACTCCGTGCGCCTTGCTTTCCGCATAGGCGATTATATCGTACACCTTCAGCACGTCTTCCCTTACGTTCTCAGGCAGGTCGAGATGGTCTGCAACGATGTGCCTGATACCGGCAATTCCGTTGTGGCTGTGGCTGTGCCCGTGATGCTCATGGTGGTGCTCATGGTGATGATCATGCATGTGCTCAGTTTCTTCAACGCCGTGCACCTTTATGTGTACGTGAGTGCCTTTTACACCGCACTTGACCGACGGCTCGGTCTCCATGACGACATCCGGAATGCCCAGAGCGTTGAATCCCTCAACGAATGCAACACGCGAATCTTCATCCAGAAGGTCCAGAAGAGCTCCTGTCAGCATGTCTCCTGCCGCACCCATTCCGCAGTCTATATACATCAGCTTCATTTTTTGACCTCCATGTGGTTGATCATGCTGGCCATATAGCCTGCGCCGAATCCGTTGTCTATATTGACGCATGCGACTCCGCTCGCACACGAATTGAGCATCGACAGAAGAGCCGAAAGTCCTCCGAATGCCGCTCCGTAGCCTACGCTTGTAGGGACTGCGATCACCGGGCAGTCAGCCAGACCGCCGACTACGCTCGCGAGAGCTCCTTCCATGCCCGCAATGGCGATTATCACGGAAGCCTTCGCCAGGTACTCCTGATGAGCAAGCAGCCTGTGGATGCCGGCAACACCGACATCGTAAAGACGTATCACCTCGTTGCCGAGAGTCTCCGCTGTTATCGCTGCCTCTTCGGCTACAGGTATGTCGCTAGTGCCTCCTGTCGCAATGACGATCGGACCAATGCCGTCCGGTTCGGGCTTATCGCCTATCACGGCAATACGCGCTTCTTTGCTGTAGAAGGTATCGATACGCGCAGCCAGAGCTTCAGCCTTAGCCTCATCTATCCTCGTAACGAGTATAGGTGTCTGGCCTCTTTCTACCATCACTTCAACTATGCCGATGATCTGTTCGGGTGATTTGCTTTCTCCGTAGATCACTTCAGGCGCACCCTGCATCACCTTTCTGTGCAGGTCGACCATGGCATATCCTATGTCCTCGAAAGGTTCTGTCTTGATGTGGGTAAGAGCCTCATCAACGCTTATCTCGCCCCTTTCGAGAGCCTCAAGTGTGGTTCTGGTATCATTTATCATTTCAGTTCTCCGTTCTCTGCGGAAGGCTTCATGAGCTCTCTGCAGAAATTGATTATTATCAAAATTATGAACACGATCCCGATGTATCCCTGCGCAGGATAAAGGAATTCCACCAGTTTCTTGAATCCCGTGAGTCCCAGCAGGAAACCTGCTACCGCTCCGCCGACTATGATCCATCTCTTGTACGGACCGTTTTTAAGCTTGGTGCTGAAGCCGTAGTACGTGCTTGCGCCTGTCGAATATACCGCTCCGTAAAGGATAACTGCGTAAATCATGCTGAGCACCGGAGACAGTCTCCCGGCGAATCCCAGCATCGGAAGGTCGAGTCCCGAGCTGAAAGCCATGTCTGAAAGGAGCGCGCGCAGGAGCAGGATCGTGAGTGCTCCGAGGCATAGCGTGCCCGTAATAGCGCCCGCATATGCGTTCTTTGCATCTTTTGCGTTTAGTGCCGAATTGCCTGACATCGCTATCATGCCTGTTGTGTTGTAGGCCATGAAAACAAGCGCAGATACCGGCCAGTTAGGCGACATGCGTCCCGGAGTATATCCCGATGTTGCACCGCTCTGAGGGAAATCCGCATTTATGGTAAGCAGGATCGTGATAATGCCGACAACGAACAGAACCGGCACCATCAGTCTGAAGACCTTTGATACCCGCTCAAAATCGCCAAGCACGGTGACGATGCAGAGGATCGCTATGATCACTCCGCCGACTGCCTTGTGGATGCCGAATTGCTGGTTGAGCAGCGATCCGCCTGCAGCGGTCATGGCGATTATCATGGAATAGTAGATGGCGGCGAGCACCCAGCCTATTACCTCATAGGCCGGCCGGCTCTCCACCGGGCAGATGAGCCGGCCCAGGTCTGCCGTGCCCTTGCTGCGTGCTATATACGTCAGCATGCACGCCAGAAGCACGAAGCAGACCGTGCTCGCCGCAGCTCCCGCGTATCCCTTCGTTCCGAATACTCCGAAGAACTGCCAGCACTCCCTGCCCGACGCGAAGCCCGCGCCCATTATTATGCCTATATACAGACTTGTTATCTCTATCCAGTTAAGCTTCTTCATCGATCGGCGGCAGTATCTCAAGCCAGTACCCGTCCGGGTCTGTTATGAAGTATATGCCCATGTCGTGGTTCTCAAAGGCAATGCAGCCCATGCTCTTATGAAGAGCGTGTGCAGCTTCAAAGTCATCCGTTCTGAACGCGAGATGGAACTCCTCCTCGCCCAGATCGTATTTCTGAGGATGCTCCTCGAGCCATGTGAGTTCGAGCTCAAAATCCGACTCCTCATTGCCGATATATACGATTATGAACGAACCGTCTTTCGCAGTCTTTCTCCTGATCTCCTTAAGGCCGAGCGCTTTCTCGTAGAAAGCCATCGACACGTCAAGATCCGCTACATTGAAGTTCTCATGGATCATCCTGAATTTCATGGTCTTAGTCCCCTTTTAAATTTAAATATAGATCTTTCTCTTGTCCGGATCTGCTGCTCTTCTGTACAGAACAAATCTTCTGCCGATAGCCTGCACGAATTCCGCACCAAGCTCCTGAGCTATCTCGTTTGCAGCCTCCTTCGGCTCCATGAGCGAGCCTTCCTGGATCTGTACTTTGACAAGCTCGTGCGCACTCAGATAATCGTCGATAGCCGCGATGACGGACGGAGTGATGTCTTCCTTGCCTATCATTACGGTCGGCTTTATCTCCTGAGCCAGTCTCTTCAGTTCACTTCTCTGTTTTCCTGTGATCATTTCTTTGCTTCCTAACTGTTTTATTTATCTTCAACCACCAGCTTCAGCACGTCAGGCCTTGCATAATGCCCGACTGCATCGTGTTCCATCTTGCACGCCGCCGGCAGTTCCATATCGAGATCTGCATATATTACAGTCTCCTCGTCCCATACCGGATCCGTTAAATAGTGTCCGAACGGATCTATTATGCAGCTTCCTCCGCGGCAGACCCAGTACGGCAGTTTGTCCGTATCATCTGTCTTCAGGTCAGCCGGGTACGAATCCTTGCGGATTATCATGTCCGCGTTTATAAAATAGCATTTGCCCTCTATGGCGATATGCTGTATCGTCGCCTGCCACTCCGGATTATCGTTCGTATTAGGCGAAATGTAAATAGTTATCCCCTTCTGATAAAGAGCCACCCTTGCAAGAGGCATGTAGCTCTCCCAGCAGATCAGGCTGCCGACCGGTCCCCACGGTGTCTCCGTGACCGGGAAGTAATGCTTATCAGCGTCTCCCCATACGAGTCTTTCCGAGCCCGTCGGTTTGAGCTTGCGGTGAACCTTATATGATCCGTCCGGCTCAAATATGGCATTGCTGTTATACAGGGTCCCGCCAACAGCATCTCTCTCGGAGAAGCCTATGCTTATATATGCGCCCGTCCTCACTGCTGCTTCGGCAAGCTGTCTGAATTCATCTTCTCCGGCAACGATCGAGGCGTCGTAATACCGCTTCCAGTCATCACGGCCCTGTTCAGTCCTTTTGCCGACACTGAATCCGAAATTCATGCCTACAGGATATCCCGGTATGAAGAGCTCCGGGAATACGATAAACTCTGCACCGTTTGCAGCTGCCTCATCTATATATTCCAGAGATTTTTCAAGGCTTGCCTGCTTATCGAACAGCACGGGTTCAGCCTGCACCAGTCCTATGCGGCATGTCTTTTTTTCAAGGTCTTTCATACGCACCTCCTGCCGGCTACAGCTCCGCCATTATCTCAGATACCGCTACGAGAGCGGCTTTTCCGCTTATGGAGATCCTGCCGTTTCCTTTCAGTCTGCAGTACAGATAACCGCCGCGCTTCGATGCCTGATAAGCCAGTATGTCCTTCTTCCCAAGCACCTGCGACCAGTAATCCGCTATCTGGCAGTGCGCCGACCCGCAAACCGGATCTTCAGCAATGGAAAGCTTTGGGCAGAAGCTCCTCGATACGCAATCTGTTTCGCTTCCGGATGCTGTAGCATTCTGGATACGTCCTTCTATCTTCGTGAGCAGATTCTGGTCAGGTGTCATGTTCCTTACCTGCTCCTCTGACTCAAACACGCATACAAGGTCAAGCCCCAGAACCGCCTTTACCGGACGGACGCCGAAAGCTTTCTCCATGTCGTCAGTGACAGGGATCTCTTTGAGCTCATATGTCGGGAAATCCATCTCGTAGAGGTCGCCGCTGCGCTTCACCGTCAGCACTCCGCTCATCGTATTGAAGCTTACCGATGAGCTCTCAGGCTCAACGAAGTTCAGAATAACGTAAGACGAAGCCAGGGTAGCGTGTCCGCACAGCTCCACCTCTTTTCCCGGCGTGAACCAGCGCAGATGATAGCCTTCCTCTTCCTTTACAATGAATGCCGTCTCCGACAGATTGTTCTCCATGGCCAGCTTCATCATCGAAGCCTCTGACGGCCACTTGTCCATCACGCAGACCGCTGCCGGATTCCCGGCAAACGGCTTGTCCGTGAACGCATCTACAATGTATTGCTTCATAGTCCGAAGATCCTTTCAGCGTGTTTCATATTCTCGCGTATTTTAACATCAAACGGGCATCTTGTCTCGCACATGCCGCACTGCAGGCAATCTCCCGCGTGTTTCTCCAGCACTTCGTAGTGCATTCTCTCCGTATCCGGTACCCGGAACTCCTCTGAGCCTTCTTTTATGCCGTTTGACTCGTTGTGTGCGATGACCAGGTTGAGCAGCTTCGTAACGAATGCTATGTCTATCTCAGCCGGACATGGATGGCAGTGCGTGCAGTACATGCAGTGTCCGCTCCAGCTAACTTTAGGGAAGTTCGCGAAGGCCTCTGCATAGTCGCGCTCAGCTTCCGTAGCGTCGCAGTAAGCAATGCTTTCGGCAAGCTGCTCGTCATTTCTCGCGCCTGAGCATACTGTCGCCACGGCCGGTCTCGAAAGGCAGTAACTGATGCACTGCACCGGTGTCAGCGCGGCTCCTGCAGGAGACATCTCAGCCGTGAGCAGGTCTCCGCCCGCAAACGCCTTCATTACCGTGATGCCGACGCCCATGCTCTCGCAGAGCTCATACAGTCTCTGACGCTCAGGGTCCATGTTGACGAATCCGCCTTCATATACCTCGTCCGCCCAGAGATCGTCGACGACCTCCGTGCCCGGAAGCATGTCGTACACCGGATTGATGCTGAACATCAGCACCTCGATATCGCCCTCTTCGATCGCCTTGATGGCGACCTTAGGGTTATGCGATGAGAGTCCGATGTGGCGGATCTTCCCCTCAGCCTTCAGCTGCTTTGCGTACTCGACGATGCCGTTGTCCTTTATTGTCTGCCAGTCGCTGTCAGCATCGCAGTAGTGGATCATTCCCACGTCGATATAGTCAGTACCGAGCCTCTCAAGCGAGTCCTCGAAGGCCGCCTTAACATCATTAAGATTACGGCTCCTCTCATACTGACCGTTCTTCCAGACGGAAGAAATGTGCGACTGTATGATGTACTTTTCGCGTCTTCCCTTGAGCGCCTCGCCGAGCGCTGATCTCGCTGCAGGATCAGGCGAGAACAGGTCAAAGTAGTTGACCCCCGCCTCTTCAGCCATGTCGAGAAACGACTTCGCATTGCTGTTGTCTTCGACGAACGCCTCGCATCCAAGGGCTATCACACTTACCTCAAGTCCCGTATTTCCGAGTTTCCTGTATTCCATTACCTTTTATTCCGCACCTTCCCAGCGGTTTTTCCCGTCTTCGATACATACCGGGACAGAATACTTCCCGTCCCTGACCTCAGAAGCATAGATATCACAATTTCCTATATTCTTTGCCCAATAGCTTCCCTTTGATTCCGGTGTCAGGTATTCGAGCGCGCCCTTCATCGCTATCGCATGAGTCGAGATAAGGACGTTTTTGCTCTCAGCTTCTCTGATGATCTCCTCGAGGAACTCGCCGAGCCTTTTGACTATTGCCGGCAGCGGCTCCATGCCTTCCGGAGCCGGCACATTTACAAAGTCCATGAAAAAGCTGATGACCTCCGGCGCCGGGTCTCTGAGATCCATTCCCTCGTACGGGCCGTAGTCCATCTCGATCAGTCTCTCGTCAACTGAGATCTCAGCATCGGGAGCTATCTTCTCTGCAGTCTGCCTTGCCCGTAAAAGCGGGCTCGTATATACCTTGTCGATCCTGACGCCCATCCCGGCAAAACGCTCCGCTGCTTCCTGAGCCTGAGCAAAGCCGGTCTCATTCAGCGGATGATCGCTCCTGCCCTGCATGAGCATCTTCGCATTCATATCGGTCTTTCCGTGTCTGATAATGTACAACATATTTTATTTCAGTCCGCTTACCCACACGTTGACTTCAGCAAAGCTTGCGTCAGGCGCAAACAGTTTAGCTCCGATGATCTCGCCCTTCATAAGCGGCTGGAGCTTGCCCGGAGCCTTCGTGATGTCGCTGCCTCCCGACGTTGCGAAAAGTGCGACTTTCTTGCCGCTGAAATCGTAGCTCTTTACGAATGTCTCGATGATATTCGGTGCTGCATAGTACCATACCGGGAAGCCGATGAGCACCAGATCGTACTCATCAAAGTCCTCGACCCTGTCCGCGATCGGAACGTTCTTTCTGCCGATCTTCTCCTTATTGCATCTTGCAAGCGGATTGGTCCATCTGAGGTCCGCGTCAGTGTAAGGCTCGACAGGCTTGATCTCGAACAGATCAGCCTTTGCAGCCTGAGCCACTCTCTTTGCAAGCGAAGCTGTGTATCCGCTGGCCGAGAAATATGCCACTAAAGTCTTCATGTCCTTCTCCTTATTCCATTATTGCGATCTGGCACATCTGCATTGTCTTCAGAGCCGCCTCGTGCGATTCCGGTGTTACTCCCGCGCAGCACGAAGGATCTACCGAGATCTTCACTTCAGGCATGTGTGCCTTCAGCATGAGCGCGTTGGACACCACGCAAATATCCGTGCAGAGTCCAAGCACCTCGATCTCCAGCTCTTCGTTCGCAGCGATCTCCGCGATGTCTTTTGCGAGCGCCACGCTGCCGAATGTCGGCTTCTCATAGATGTGCCAGTCCGGCAGCAGCTTGTCGATATCTTTCCTGATACGCCATCCTTCTGTTCCCTTGATGCAGTGCTCAACAGGAAGATTTCTGCCCTCCTGCGTCTCAAGATAGTTCGGCGCATGTGTGTCCATTGTCACGAAAATGTCGTCCTGATCATACTCGCGTATCCTGGCCTTCACATTCTCAACTATGGCTACGGCTTCAGGCGTGCCGAGAGCTCCGTCTATGAAGTCGTTCTGCATGTCTACTACTACAAGTATCTTTCTCATTTCAAAAGTCCTCCAGACTTTACTTCAGAAGATCCTCTCCCGGTCCCATCATAGGGATGTCAACAGCTGTCGCGTCCTCGAGGTGGAACATCATCAGCTTGTTGCCGGTCTCCTCGTTATAGATGTTTTTCAGGACTGGCATAGCCTCGAGATTCGCCTCTGCGTACTTCGGATCCGTCTCAAATACAGCCTTTCCTGTGTAACGGAGCCAG
Organism: Anaerovoracaceae bacterium; assembly: GCA_045115935.1. Classification (GTDB taxonomy): domain Bacteria; phylum Bacillota; class Clostridia; order Peptostreptococcales; family Anaerovoracaceae; genus Crickella. The sequence continues at coordinate 25,782 of JBGULF010000057.1, read as the reverse complement.
TGTCCGTCAGGCTTTGCGCATGCGATCTCGACCTTCGGATTAGCGACGAGCTGCTTATATACGTCCTTGAAATCTCCTACTCCGAAGAGCACCTTGCCGTCCATCTCGAGATGAGCGCCGAGCGGTCTTACTTTTGGCTGATCGCCGTCAACAGTTGCAAGATAGAATACGCCTGCTTCTGTCAGAAAATCATTAACTTTACTCATAGTCTGCCTCCTTTTATTAATAGAACATCCTTTGTTTACATTATTCGTCCAGATACGATACGAGGAAATACTCCGCGAGGCTGTTCGGGCGGATATTCTCTCTCGCCCCGTCGCGTGTGAACCACGAATACCTGTCCACCTCATAGTTCGTGTGCAGCTCGGACGAATCCTTCACGAATGCCGTGAAATTGCACATCAGCGTGTCAGATTTCTCGAAGAACTGCGTGCGGTTGAACTTCATGTGCGAGACCGTCATTCTGGTCTCTTCCTTCACCTCTCTCACCACGGCATCCTCGAGCGATTCGCCTCTGCCTACATATCCCGCGACCAGGATATATGACGGTCTTCCGTACTGCTGGATCAGCAGGATCTCGTCTTTCTCTTCGTTTACTACGATCATGCTGACCGCCACATTATACTGCGGGAACCTGTACTGTCCGCAGTTCGGACAATACGGCACGATCCCTTCATTTTCAAGTTCTCTCGGCACGAGCTTCGTGCCGCACTCTCTGCAGAACTTTCCTGTCATCTGAACTTTCTCCTTAAATAGCTTTTCAGCTCCGTTTCAACAGTATTACAGCCGCCGCGATCTGAATTATAAGCAGCGCAGGAACTGTGACTGTATAATACCATTTTTTAGTCTTATGTCTGAAAGTGTACATTCCTGCCAAAGCCCCCAGTGAACCGCCAAAAGCCGCTATTAACAGCAATACGCGGTTCGGGATGCGCTGCTTCTGCTTTATCGCGGCGGATTTATCGATGCCATACAGGCAAAACGCAATTATATTAACGATAACTATATATGCGACGATATATTTCATTCCACTGTATATCCGTCGTTTCCTTTGTATTCATCGGCTGCATCCGTGCGAATGCCCATCAGGAAGTAGTGATTATCTCCGAAATCGAAGGTCCCTATAGTCTCCATGTGGGCCTTGTTGTTGTGCGCATTTTCCGACCTCTTGTTGATCTGGTTCACGAATGTGAGCATCAGCGGGAATCTGTCCTTAAACTGCGCCAGGCTGGCGAAAAACAGCGCTTCAAAAGCGCCTGTTCCGCGGATCGACCTGTCCACGCACATAGGTCCGTACTGATAACTGTCGCTCAGAACGAGTCTTTTGCCCTCGAACTCATAGTCCGGGATAATATCGATCATGTGCCTGAACAGAGGCCATGCTTCCCAGAACTCCCACGGAGCAGCAAAGCAAAAGCCCAGCACTCTGTCGGGTCCTCCCTCCACAGGCTCGGCAATTATGGTTACGCCTTTTTCTTTCTCTATCAGCTCCGTCAGCTGCTCATCAGTGATAGCAGTAGTGACAAAACCGTCCGGGCGGTCCTCATCGGAGATGGTGTCGCGGTGGTACTTCCTGAGAAGCGCCTTTACGCCTTCAATATCCTCTAATGTCGCAAGTCTGACTGTCATGTCCCCAACCCCCGCATTTTTAACGCTTATATGAAATGCCTCTGTATCTCCGCAGTCGGAGCAAGCGTCCTGACGTATACCTCCGCCTGATCCAGGCACTCGTCCAGCACCTCAGGCGAAGTGCTCGGCGTTCCGAAAGCCAGATACAACACGTGCGAGCTGTCATCCTGCAGGCAGGTCCTGCTGTCCGCTCCGGCGATCATGCTGATGATCACTCCGATGTCATCGCGTCCGGTAGTATCGCCCGGATAGCTGTGTCCTTCCGATCCGTGGATGCTCGGAAACGGCACCTTTTCGGTCTCGGTATAGATGACAATATCGCCCTCAACGCGCTCTGCGTCATGCGTTCCCATCAGTATTCTGGTCCTGAGCTCCGTCAGGAAAGCTACCGCGTTGATATACTTTCCTTCCGGGAACGGCCGTCCCTTCAGCAGGAACGACTCCACCTGCATCATGACCGGATATGTTTTCTTGAACTTGCGGAAGTATCTGAAGTACGCGTCCTGCCTGAACCAGGTCTCGCGGTCGTACTCTTCCCCTTCTTTGCGAATGGCGTCGAGCTCCCTGTCGCGCAGCTGCTCGAATGCGGAAATGTCCCATTCGCTGCGGTCCGGATACCTGACCTCCATCACAGCCATATGGCTGCTCTCATTCATTGCTTCGTCTCTTATGATCCTCATGTCCCTTCCGGCCCCTTTATCCGAACTGATTAGTCTCTGCATCATATTCAAAGCCGACGGATCTGAGCTTTTCGATGATCTCATCCGGATCAGCGTCATTGACATTGCAGAACTCCTCAAAAGAGTCAAATTTGTCTCTGAGCGCCATGTTTACAAAACTGTAAAGCATGTACGGATCTTTTGGAATACTGTTCATCATTCTTTCTCCATTTCGCTTACTTTTGTTAGCTCAGCAGCCAGGCTAAGCCTTTCGCTGTGCGTATATCCGGTTCCTTGAAGTGGTTGCCCTGATTCATCTCCAAGGTGCACCCCTTGCAGGACCCGTCAGCCTGCAGAAGCTCGTACTGCTTGCGGATGTTGTCGCCTACTGTCCGCATCACAGGATTGCGCGTCTTCTCCTCTTTGTCGCCAAGGCTCAGATATATTTTTTCCGCCTTGACGGCATGGCTTCCGGCATATTCGATCCAGCCCGGGAACCATACTGACGGCGATGCGGCCGCTGCTCCGCTGAACAGATCCGTCTGATACACCGCCCACAGAGCAAAGAAACCTGCCAGCGAATAACCGCCGATATATATCTTTCGCTCCACCGCACTTTTTGCACCGGTCAGCTCCGTGATCAATTCCTCAATGACGTAGCGCAATGTCGCTTCTGCGCCTCCGGCAAATGCCTCATCCCCGAAAACGGGAGGCGCCTCCCACGGAGACAGATCCGCGTTCCAGTCATCTACCTTGAACGCAGCCAAAGTGAAGCCGGTGCCCGCGAGCCTCTCGATCTCCGCGACCTCGCTGTCGAGCACCTCGATATCATGATCATCTACCGGCTGTATCAGCAGCACATCGCGCGATCCGCAGTCATATATGTAACAAATCTTTCCGCCTATCTGTGTTTTCATGCTCTCCATTAACCGCCCTCTTTCAGCGTTTTCCTGCGCCATTCTACCAGCCTGTGCCTGCAAGTCCCAGAACGCCCTGGCCTATCTCTTTTATCTTTCTGTCGAGCACCGCGAAGACGATATCCATGTCGTAATCAGGATTCTCTCTGATCCAGTCGCGGCAGGCTCTTATCGCCACCTGCCAGGCTTCGGTCTTCGGATAGCCGAAGATGCCTGCCGAGATCAGAGGGAACCCGATGGAATGGCATCCGTTCTCTTTCGCTCTGTTAAGCGATTCCCTGTAGCAGTTGTAAAGGTTCTTTGCCTCGTTGTTCGAGCCGCCTTTCCAGATCGGTCCGACCGCATGGATAACATGCTTTGCCTTCAGCGCGAATCCCGGTGTGATGACCGCTCCGCCTGTCGGACAGCCGCCTATCGAATTGCACGCAGCCTGCATCTCGCGAGGTCCTGCCGCACGGAAAATCGCTCCGCACACTCCGCTTCCCATCACAAGTCCGCTGTTGGCCGCATTCACTATGCAGTCCGTGTCCAGATCGGTTATACCTATAAGCCTGATGTCGATGTTACTCATATTACTACCCTCTTTTCCAAATCACAGCTCCGTGTAAATCATTCCGTATTTGCCGCGGTCAGAGCGCATCAGCGAAATATGATCGACGGTCATCGAAACTCCGCCTTGCTCCGTGATTGCACTTTCGGCTATCTCGTCCGCCGCCTTCCTCGAGAGCGTACCATTGGCTCTCCGGATTATTGTTATATGCGGCGAGAACTTCTTTTTATCAAAAGGAATATCCGCCTCCGCAAGCGCGCGCCTCAGCCTCCTGCTGATCGCCATAAGCGGCGCGCTGTTTTCCGTCCCGACCCACCAGAGGTCCCTGAAGGCACCAATCCCCTTGAGTGTCATCTCAAACGGCCTGATCTCAATGCTTTCCACGACTTCCTTCACGCGCTCCGGGTCATCATACTCCCCGATAAACGCCAGAGTCAGATGCATGTTCTCAGGCGGCGTATCCTTGCCGCGAACGCCGTAGGTCCTCATGGTATCCTGGATGTCGATCAGCGCATCCTTCATCTCCTCATTCAGATTTATCGCAATGAACAGTCTCAAATCAGCGCTCCGTCTTCTCGAATCTGTATTTTTGCTTCACGTCGGGATATTTCCCGCGGTCGACCTCGCTGAGGAACATCTCCAGCGGGCGCACATACATGCCGCCGTCGTCGTAGAGCGGTCTGTAGACCATCATCGGCTCGCGCGTCTCGCTATGTGTTGCGACCCCAACGATCTCGTACAGATACTTGTTGGCCGCACGCTCCTCGTCGCTCAGCATCTCCCGCTTGAAATGCTGCACTATATCTCCCGGTTTGAATCTGTTTTCCATTAAAGCACTCCCATCGCCGTTCAACGCATGCCCATCATCATTCCCAGCACGAACGGGATGAGCCAGATGACCCATACCAGAATGCTGAATCTGTGGAAGGTGTGCATTGCCTTCTCATCTTTGCGCACCAGCACGACGGTCGCCCATACCGCGTGGATCATCATGAGAACGATCGCGATCATTCCGGTGATCCCGTGAGCTCCCATGAGCCCGCCGCCGGAGCCGTCTGCCAGCTTCGACATCATCATGGTGCCTGCCGTGTCAGCGCACAGGCCGAGCCAGAAGAACGCCAGGTGTACCGGCTTGAGCAGTTTTGCTCTGTGCTCCGACCAGACGCCTATCGTATAGAAAATCAGTGCAAGTGTTATGGCTATTACAGCCTTCATCAGTAAAGGTGACATGATTATTTATCCTCTACGCTTTCTTGTTTAAGGTGTAGCCTGCGATGGCGCCGACGATTCCGCCGACGATGTGCGCCATATTCGAGATGTTGTCCGGCACCAGCAGTCCCTCATAGACCTGCTGACCGATGAATATGATCGCGACCAGTATGACCGTCAGAGGTATCTCGCCCTCCTTGAAGCTCGTGAACGACGTCATCAGAATGAACGCAAACACCACCGAGCTGGCTCCGCAGAGCGCTACGCCCGGGAACAGCAGCCAGTTGACGAGCCCCGCCATCAGTCCTGTAATGAGGATCACCTCGATGAGCGCCCTCGAGCCGTACTTCTCCTCGAGCATCGGTCCGAGAAGCAGCATGTATGTCATATTACTTATATAGTGGCTCCACCCCGCGTGTCCGAGCACGTGCGTGAAGAACCTGACATATGTCATCGGCGAAGCCAGCGACGAGTGATACGTCACGAACAGCAGCTGGTTGCTGACTCCGGCCGTCAGGTAGTTCGCGATCATGGCGCCGAAGCTTATGATAACGAAGTTCAGGACCACCGGTGAATTGAATGTTATCCGTCTTTTCATTTTTTATTCTGCCGCCTTGTATTTATCCGCAGTTTTATCGATGATGCTCCTGATCAGCTGATCCATATCGGAGCCTTCCGTATAGTCAGCCGGAGCATAATAACCTATTCTGTTCTCATCCATCAGCTTGAGCACCCTGCGCTTGTCGCCGGTCTGCGGGTCGTACACTCCGATCGAGTAGCCGCCGTAGGTGTTGACCAGCTTCATGCACGGGATGTCCGTCTCGCTATCCCCGATGTACACCATGTTGGTGAACGGCACGCGGATCTCTTCCGGCGGGAAGTAATCGTTCACGGCCGGGTCATTCACATCAAGGACCCCCTTGGAGATCCTGAAAAGGTACTGCGTCTTGCTGGTGTAGTTGACGACCTGCGCCGGCCATATCGCCACGCCGTCCTCGTCGTAGTAGAACGCGCTCGCGTAGATCATTTCGAACTTATCGCCGATGCATGTTCCCTCGATCATCTCCTTGAGGCCCGAAGACAGAATGTAATGCTCGACCGTAACGCCGTGCTCTTCGCCGTAGCGGCAGATGCGGTCGAACCACTCGGCGACTCCATCGTAGAGCTTGACCTTTGCGCCATAACGCGCCAGCATGTCGCGCCTGAAGATCTCCTTGCCGCGCGCGCCCTTGAGCATCAGGTACATCCAGGCGAGGTTCGAGTCCATGCAGTTGGCGCGCGCCAGGTCCATGGTCTCCTTCCAGAACTCGTCCTGGTTCTCATACTGGATCGCCTGAAGATAGCCCTGCGCCTGCATGTTGTCAGGCGAGAGCGTTTTATCGAAATCGTAGCAGATCGCCACAACAGGTTTTCTTTCTCTTTGTCCTTTGCTCATCTTCCCTTGCTTATCCCAATAATATTCTCGCAATGAGTTTGTTTTCGCGGCTGCAAACCACGCAGCCATCCAGAAACCTTACATTATATGATATCACATATTGCCACCGCTTTTATGTCACATATCTTTATTCTACTCGCACGTTGGTGCTTCACCTTCCTCCATCCTTGTCTCGTGCGTTGGTGTTTCACCTTCTTCCATCCTTGTTTCGTACGTTGGGGCTTCTCCTTCCTCCATCCTTGTTTCGCACGTTGGTGCTTCTCCTCCAAAATATGAAGCCAAAGTACGAAGAAATTCGTGCCTCGCCGCCATAATCAGAGATTTCACACGAATCGTCTTTCAGAGTGCTCCCATTTAGTTAACTGATAATCATCAAATAAGTATAAAAATTCATAAAAATGAAGCTTTTTCATGATGAATCCGGAAAGAAAAAGCAAACATCTTGCCTGAGCAATGAAAATAACCGTCGTTCGTCTGCTTCAGAATGAGTATGTTCGTTACTGTGCTATCGATAATGCAGAGCAGGAACTAAATAGTTCGTGCTTCAATATGGATTTCGCCAGGTTAGAGACGAACTGCCAAATACATCTTTATGCATCTTATTAAGCGCTTTTAAAAAACGCTTTCAGAGAAAGCTTTCAGAGAATATTTTTAAGGAATGGTTTCATTAAAAAAGCCGCCGGGGCGGCGACTAGCGGGAGTACGTATTGAGAGGATTTGATTTCAGGCTGTTGTGATATTGGGTCTGGTTTATTATCGGTTGTTTTGATTCTGTATCTGGCTAATTTATTATGGTTTGACCTTTTGGAAATGGAGTTTGCGCATTGCCAGGCCCAGCAGCCAGGTCACAGCGCATATGACTGCAAATATGAGTATTCCGACCGGGTAGCCCCATGTAAGAAAGAGGTACCAGTCGTTTGTGTCGGGCCACTCCCCTATGCCGTTGATCAGATTGTTGCAAAGATAGACGGCCCCGTAAATGAGCGGCGATAATATCACCAGCCTGTTGTCTTTGCGTGTGTATGTGTGATCCGAGAGGAAGATGATCTCGGCGATCGCGGCCAGAGGCGTCAGCAGATGCATGTACAGGCTTCCTCCTGCGAACATCGCCGGGTATCCGTAGAGCGGTCCCAGGAATACGAGCACCGTTACACATGTCAGACCGACCGCTGCAGCAGCTATGTATTTCAGCAGTTCTGCACGATAGCTTGCCTTGCCATTCTTTCGAGTGCTGACCAGCCAGATGACCGATGCCGCTCCTTCGAAGAGATTTGACAGCACGGTAAAGTATTTCAGGCTGTTGATCCCGTTGTGCATCAGTGTTCCCGAGGCGGAAACGAAAATGGCGACCCACGAGCCTGCTACCGCTATCACAATAATAATATTTACGATTTTTCTGATGCCGGTTCGGTCCATCGATCTTAGATTTGTGCGGTTACTTTTTGTCTGACGGGCGGGCCGGTGAGCGGAATTCGCACGGTACTCCAACCTGGCACTTGCCGCATCCGTAGCGCGGCGAGTACTTTTTTTTCATCGCCTGGACATGCCTGTGGCATTTCAGGTTGTTCTTGCCGTTCTTCAGGGAGATCGCCTTTGCCGGGCAGTTTTTGGCGCATACACCGCACTTTATGCAATAGTCATCTATGCCGGTATATTTCCTTTCGGTCGGCTCGAACTCCGCCGAAACTATGATGCTGGCAAAGCGTCCTGCCATGCCCTTCTCGGTTATCAGCCCTTTTGAGAGACCGAAAGTTCCAAGTCCGCACGCATAGGCGGCATGTCTTTCCGACCACTTGCTGTCCGCGTGGAAGTCCGGCTTAAAAGCTGTTATTGTCGGCTCAATCTTCACAGCGAACCTCTCGTCCAGCGCAGGGACGCAGGCGGCGATCCCTTTTTCCTCCAGAAACTGCCTGATTGCTGCCGTGAATTTGCTGATGAATTCCTGACCTTCGATCCTTGCGTACAGCCATTCCTTCGACGGATCGGTCCTGTCCGCCTTGTTGCTCTTGCGCACTGTTTCCGAGAAAGGCAGGAAAAATGCCACTACCGACTGTGCCCCGGGGAGCCATTCACCTGGGCTGAGGTAGTTCGCGCCTATGACTTCCTTGCGTCTGTAGGTCTCAAATATGTCGTCTGCGGCAGACGCAAAGCCGAAGATCGGCTCATCATAAATAAGAGTTTCGCCGATCCCGGGAATGTCCACTATATTGCCGTCGGTCTGCCTGAAGATTTCCAGGCAGTCCCTTTTAAGATCTTCGTTTGTATACATCTCTGGTCCCATTTCGTTACGCGTTTTTCGTTACGCGCCGCGTTCTAATGTTCAGCACTTTGCGGTTTTTGGCGCTTTTTTGCGCGCCTTTACCACTCGCGGATGATCTCGCTCAGCTTGTTGTCGATGTCTTCCCTTACAGCCTTGCACTCCTTCGGATATTTCCTTCCCGCGCTGAAGATCAGCGGCATGAGGTTCCCAAGCCCAGGAAGCATGATGTTCAGGAGCGACTCAGGGAAAACGAAGTGCGTGCCGTGCTCATAAATCAGCGACAGGTACGTGCAGTCATGCGGTTTCTCAGCGAGCCTGTTCTCCATCCTGCGGATGTATTTGCAGGTATCCCAGAGCACGTCATCCTCGGCGCCTACGAATACGATCCGGCCTTTGATATTCTCGACCTTGATCTTCTCCTCTTCCTGCAGAGGGTGCCTGCGCTCCGACTCGTCGAAAAGCTTCCTCGAGGCGATCATGTCCTTGCCCTCTTTGGACTCCTTCTCTATCATCTGCCAGTATTCCGGATGCCTGTAGGCAAACGGCAGATACGGGAGCGGTTCGCCGTTCCAGGAGCAAGTCGACTCGCCGTCGCCCGGCCTCTCGCGCATGCCGTCCCTGTTGTCACGGTAAAAGCCTTCCATGATAAAGTCCGACGGCGACATCGCGATCGTAAGCGTTATGTCCGGGTAATATGACGCAGCCACAAGAGCCAGCATCCCGGTCGTGGAAGCGCCGGCAATGCCGATCTTCTTTATGCCGCGGCCCTTCAGAAAGCTGATCGCGGCGCCGAATCTCTCGAGCGGATAATTATGATGGCCGTAATCCTTTCTGGCCGGCGACATCGCAAGCGCGTGGCACCCAAGCCCGTGTATCCACTTTGCGCCACTTTTCGCCAGCCTGTCGTCCGAGCTGTCGCCAAGCATCAGAATAACGGCCTTGTCCGTCGGCCTGCTGTTAGGATAATACGCTCCGTTGAATCCGTTGATCTCCGGAGACATCGATTCCATTTTTATCTTCATTTCGTTATTTCAGTAATCCCATCACGGCATCCCCGTGGTGCACCTCATCGTTCATTACTTCGACCACTTCAGGGAAATCCGCGATAATATTTTTATACTTTTCAGCCGCTTCGTACTCCGCCTTAGCGATGATCGGATACAGCTTCTCCTTGCCGACAGTCTTGTACATCGCCGGGATCAGGATCGCCTTTGTAGGATTAGGCTTGAGAGTCTGCTTTGTGTAGCGGAAGAAAACGTCCGCATGCCTTGCCTCGTCTTTTGCAAGTCTTTCGAAAGCTTTCTTATCCTCTTCGTCATCCACCACTTCGGCCAGCTTCTCATACATGTACGCAGCATCGACTTCGCCCTGCTGAGCTCCCTTGAGGATCTTCTTCTGAGGCTCTGTAAGCGTGCCGCCTTCGCCAGGTTCCTTCAGCCCCGTCTCTTCCATGATGATGTCTGCAAGATGGCTGCCTGTTGTGGCATAACTCATGTGTCCCTCACCCTCAAGAATGCGCAGTTTTGCGCCAGGTATCGACTCAGCGATGAGCCTGGTCTCCTTCTCATCAACGAGGTCCTTGCTTCCGGCTATCACCACAGTCGGAACCTTGACTGCTTCAAGTTCTTCCGGCGCGATGTTCGGCTCCGTCAGCATCATCTGCATCTTCGGATCTTTGGTGAGTGCATAAGCAGCCTTGACCCCTGCTTTGAGCCAAGGAGCTACCCCATTCGGCGTCATGTTGGCGCTGCCGGAAAGCAGCAGACCGATCCTGTCAGTCCTCATGGCTGCAAGCAGTCCTATGATCGCACCGTCGCTGTGTCCGAAGTACACGACGTCCCTGAGGTCAAGCTGGTCCAGGAAAGCGACCATGTCATCCGCCATATCCGAGTAGTGCAGCTCATCTACTTTTGTGCTGAGGCCGTGTCCGCGCGAATCTACCGCATATACGGCGAAGTTCCTTCTGAGCAGCCAGATGGAATCCTTGAATTCAGTGTGGTCAAGGCTGTTGCCATGCACCAGTACGAGCGGTCTGCCCTCGCCGTACTTCTCGTAGTACATCTCGATTCCGTTTACATTGATCTTCATAGTCTCCCCCTTTGCTTTCAGTGCAAAAAGAAGCGCATTAAAGCGCTCCTTTTAGATACTCTTTCCCAGTTCGTATGCCTGCTGCGGATAAACGCTGCTCCTCGTCATCGACGGAGTTCCGCATGCCCTTCCGAGCACCATTCCGCAGTCTTCAAACTGCATGTAATTGCAGACCTGCTTGTAATATGCCTTCGGGATGTCGAAGACTGTGTCCGTGTCATCCCATGCCACAGTCAGGAACGCGGCCTTCTTGTGCATCGCCGTCAGTTCCACGGTAAAGCTGTAGAAGCGGTCCACGCATGCCTTGAGCGGTGCCGGCCAGTTGTAGTAATAGACAGGCATCACGAAGACGATCATGTCGCTGGCGATTATAAGCGGTTTCAGTTCGTTCTCGTAGTCATCCTGCAGGACACACATTCCGGACATTCCGCAGTTTCCGCATCCCAGGCACGGCTTGATGTTCTTTCTTATGACGTTATAGACGGTTACTTCGTGACCGTTCTCTTCCGCCCCGCGGATGAATTCGTCCGCAAGCATATTTGAGGAACCCCTGAAGTTCCCGCTGCTTTCGAGTACCAGTATTTTCATGGCTCCTCCTATTCCTTGGCTGCGTGCTTAGGGCCTTCCGTCTTAGTCTCTTCGTGCTTTGGTCCTTCCTCTTCAGGTTCTTTTGGCGTCATGTCCTTAGGCATCGGAGGTCCGCTTCTCTTTACAGCACGTTTCCGCTTGACCGTGAGCATTATGATAAAGATCAGAACTCCAAGCACGAAGAGCGTGCCTCCTATCAGATACAGCAGGTTGGTCAGAACAGCAACCAGCTTGAATTCCGAAGCCTTGTACCCCAGAAAGATAAGCAGCGCGCCCAGTGCTGCGCTGTCCAGTCCTCTGATATACCTCCTGATTCCATCAAGAAGCAAGTTAACGATAACCAATGCTGCGACACCCAGTACGATGTACAGCATGAGCTTTGTCTCAAATGCGCTCGCCTTCGCGGTAAGTGCTCCAAACATAATGTGACCTCCTATTTCCTTGTTATCCAGAGTATTTCAGGCGGATGTTTCTTCTGATTGAGCAGGCTTACGTATGCCACGTGATATCTGCTCTGATCTAGTTTCTCCGCCCACTCGAGAACAGCCTTCTTTTCCTCTGCCCCTTCTTCATGACCGTCATACATGACGACCGTCACTATGCCGCCCGGTCTGATGGTCCTGAGCGCAGCCTCCAGTCCCTCAAGCGTCGTATCTGCAACGGTCGTGACGCTGTGGTCGCCTCCCGGCAGATATCCGAGGTTGAACACGACAGCTGAAGCGCTCCTTTCAGGTATGTGATCGCTCATCGACACGAACGACTGCATGACAAGATGCACGTTTGTTATTCCGTGCGATTTTAGGCGGGCCTCCGTGAGCAGATGCGCGCTCTTCTGTATGTCGAACGCATAGACACTGCCCTCATCGCCAACAGCGCGCGCAAGCATCACAGTATCCTGCCCGGTACCGCAGGTCGCGTCGATGACCGTATCGCCCGGTTTTATATATGTCAGTGTTACCGACATCGCAAGTTCAGTTGTTCTGGTGATCAGATTGCTCATCTCTAAAGATATGTAACGGTCTCTTCCAGCGGCTTCCTCGAAGCATGATTCGGAAGAGGACCTGCTCCTTCAGCCGCATATCCGAGATCCATCAGCATGAGGACCTCTTCATTCTCAGGCAGACCGAGAGCCTCCGCAGCCTTGTCAGGATCGAAGAAATTGACCCAGCAGCTGTCCACGCCTTCGTCCTCGGCAGCAAGTATCATGTGTGTTGCAACGATGGTCGCATCCTCAACTCCGGAATCCCTCTTCTCGCCCGGATATGTGAATACGTTGTTCTTGTCAAATGCTACGACAAGCACGGTCGGCGCATTATAGCGGCACGGTGTGATAGCATCGATCTTCGCGAGCATCTCCTCCGACTGAACAACATAGACGTGCTGTTCCTGGAGATTTTTAGCGGTAGGCGCAACGCGTCCTGCTTCCAGTATCGCCTCGATCTTTTCAGGCGCTACCTTGTCGCCGCTGAACTTCTTGCACGAATAACGGTTCTTTACTACTTCCCTGAATTCCATTGTTTTCCTCCTCAATACTCCATCCTATTTCTTGAGCGGCATGAGTTCGTACGGCTGCACCTTCGCAAACTCATCAAGCGAGAGCTCCACGAGATATCCGCCGCCTCCGCCGTTGATTATGACTTTATCCATATCACCTGCACATTCGTCGAAGATGACTCTGAACTGGTTCTTCATTCCGAGAGGTGAAGTACCTCCGTGCGTATAGCCGGTCAGATGCTTGAGATCTATAGGCTTGATCATCTCCAGCGCATGCTCGCCAAGAGCCCTTGCCGTCTGTCTCTGCGACAGCTTTGCCAGCGCCGGCACCACGAATACATATACGCTCTCCGTGGTATCACCCTTCATGACCAGCGTCTTGAACAGCCTTGCTGCCTTCTCTGCGCCAATCGCTCTCGAATAGTCCTCGCCGCTGATAGCTCCCGGTGCTTCAAGGAACTCGTACTTCGCATTGACTGCATCAAGTGCTTCAGTTGCAGGTGTTGTTATCTTTTCCATCTCTATCCTCCTGATAATATATGTATTTTAATTGTCTATAGTTGTATAACGCCGAAGCGCCAGAGTATGAAGACAACATCGATGACCATCATAATAACGACGAATATCGCCAGTGTTGCCTGTTTATGGTTCCTGCACCAGCTTACGATATAGAACCCCAGAATAAGGAGCAGGTTTAAAGCTATATTTATCAATAGATCCATTACTGTTCTTTACCTCTGCTTTTCAGTTCAGTATATTTCTCCGCGCTGCCTTTCGCCAGCTCCACCGGATATTTGGCCTCGTTCTTATCCATTTTGCTGTTGATGATCTCATCCTCATCGAGTCCGAGCTCATCCAGCATATTGCGGCAGTATACCATGACATCCGCCAGTTCTTCCTTCACGTGCTCGATATCAAAGTCCGTATCGCTCCACTGGAAGCACTCGAGGAGCTCATTCGCCTCGATCGAAATGCTCTTTGCCAGGTTCGCCGGCGTGTGATACTGCTCCCACTCCCTATCCGATGTGAATCTTCTTATTCTGTCGATCGTTTCCTGTTTCATGTCTACTGTCCTGATGAAGATGATGAGCCACCTGATGCTGCTGCACTCTCCCTGTCGTTTATCATGTGCTGGAGTGTCACGAGAATGGATACTATTTCCTCCTCAAACTCCGGTTTATAGATGTCTACGGAGAACATGTCGTGCAGGGAGAAAGCCTTCTGACTCACAACAGCTATGAGCCCGCCTTCCGCATCTCTTATTGTGAAATTGAGCTGGATTATGTTTCCGTCCAGCCTCCACCCGAGCCCTTCGATGTTGGTGACATCCTTTATGAGATGCATGATCTCGTTTGAAAGCGTGAAGCTGTTTCCGTTGTCCATGTCCACGTAATGGATCTCGCGGAGCGTGATGAGCTTGCGCTCGATGTGCGCGACGTGCCTGTCATCCGCTGTGTAAATGTCTGTCTTGTCGTGGATCGACGGGAACTGAGTCTCGGCGCGGTACGCCACGTTGCCCTCTGCATCTGTGATCTCGATGTGGTGATGAAGCGTGAACACCTTCGTGGATGTGTAAAGGCTTTTCACCGGTTCCCCGAATTCTTCCAGATTTCTTGCATCAACGCCCTCTCCCGGGCTTCTGTATCTCTGATTCTTAAGGTTGATATAAACTAACAAAGCCGCTAAGGCAATAAATAATAATATATAAGCTTCCATTCCAGCTCCTGTTATATGAATCTGGCAGTGAGCACGCGGCTTGTGCCGTACTCATCCAGCCATTCAGTTTCTTCAGATACCTTTGCGCCGGTCTCGTCGTACCAGCCTTCGAAGACGTGCCCTTCAGCCGGATATGCGTAGTACGACTGCTGCCACTCGCCGGTCTCCTTCCATTGAGCATTATACACCGGGTTGAACTTAAGTCCCACACATCCCTCGCCTTCGGCTGTCAGCTCTAGAGGCAGCTGCTCATCTCTCTGAGGAGCGAGCGCCTTGATGCTGCGCATTGGATTTCCGGTCGCGTTCAGGTGCCTGAGGAGCGGATTTGCTGTCGTATCCAATTCTGTGATGCCGTTGTTGTGGCAGTAGAAATACCTGAGCTTCGGATTCGCGCTGAGTTCGATCTCAGTGAAGCTGTTGTCGTTTATATACAGCTCAACGAGTTCGCTGTTACGGCTAACGTCCAGGCTGCTGAGCCTGTTCATGCCGGCATCTATGCCCTGACAAGCCTCCAGATCAGTCACGTCAAGCTCGCTGATGTCATTGTCCTGGATCCCCAGTATCCTGAGTGCCCTGTCGCCTCTCACATCGATGGCATCCACATTGTTGTGGTAAATGTCCACGAAAAGAAGGTCTTTCTGCCCCGAGAGGTCGAGTGGACCGCACAGCCCGCAGTTCCTCAGATAGATCTCGAAGCTCTGCAGCGGATAAATGTCTTCGTTGAAAATGTGTATGCCGAAGCCGATCAGCTTGCCTTCCTGAAGAACCACTCCTGCAGGGTATTCACCAGTCTGACCGTCCTGATCGGAATCCTCGTAGCTTTTTGATTTATCTGTCGTCGCGACCCTGCGGATTATGTGCTGTTTTGTGCGGATCTTCTCGCGGTTTGTGATCCCCTCTGCATCCGCATGACCTAGAAATCTGTCGATGCCCTCAAGACAGAGCGGTCTGTAGCAGTCTGCGCCGAAGAACAGCTCGTGGAAGAACCTGCGGGTGTTCTCTGCTCCGAGTGCTGCCGTGAACAGGTCGGTCGACACTCCGCCCTCGTCTATGAGCCTGTCAGCATACGCTTTGTTCTTCTGCACTTTGTCTTCAGGTCGTCTGCACCCAGATTCGGCGACGCCTGTTCCATGTCGACGAACAGCTGTAAAAACGCTAAAAAACGCTCAATAGCCAGCTCATCCTGGCTAGCATCCGGTGCCTTCGCATGGCATACCGGACGGATGTCATCGTACCATGCAGGTCTCGTCGGGATGTTACGCATGTCCGTCATCTCAGTTCCGAACGCCCCGAAGCTTTCGATCCCTGCCTCAAATATACTGTCGTGTCTGACCGACAGATCGTATATCTCAAGCAGAAAGAAGCGCTTTTCTCCGGAATATACATAGTCCGTTGAAAAGAGCGGCAGATTTTTGAAATACGGCATTATTACGAACGAGCTGAGCTGGTTCTCCTCAGCCTCCGTGACCGTCATCACAAGAAGATTGCCGACGCCCTTGATATCAAAACGTCTTGCGTGGTGTGGCCTCCCGCCGATCACCGGGTTCGCAAGCACCGCATCCACAGGCTGCTCTTCAACGTCATAATACTTGCGCAGGAGCGCAAGGCCGGCTTCCAGCCTTTCATTGATCAGTTTTACGTTATCCATTTTGCACTGTTTCTCCTTCAGAAAAACAGTCCCATACCCTATATGTCCAAGTTTTTAAGGATCCTTGCCGTCAGTCCCCATATCCCATGGCCGTCATACTCGGAATAGTCCGTCTGGCCGGTCTTCCTGTAATCGCCATAATGCGCCAGGTAAGCGCGAAGCTTTTCAGGAAGCTCCTCATCCGCTGTTGAGGCAAGGTCATAATGCGTCGGAGGATTCTCTTTCAGCCACTTTGCCGGAAGCATGAATACCTCCGCGACTTCATCCTCAGATAATTTGAGGTCCTCCATGTCCTCAATATGCAGCCTGGCAGATACCGGACAGACCTTTCTGCCATCGCCCATGATCAGCGGTTCGAGCTCTTCGATCACTCCAATATCGTCCGGCCCGATGCCAAGCTCTTCACAGGTCTCCCTGACTGCCGCATCAATGACCGACTCACCGGGTTCTGCTCTCCCGCCCGGAAAGCAAACCTCTCCCGGCTGCTTCACAAGCTGTGAGCGCAACTCAAGCAGCAGCGCATCCCCGGAGTCTGTTTTTATCCACGGAATAAGTATCGCGTACTTAGCTCTATTCATCATCTTCCTTTTCCGGATCAGTCCCGTACGTCTCGATCCGCACCGGCTCGTACTTGCCGCCGCCAGTGTGCGCATACGTCACCTCGGTCACGGTATCTCCGTCCACTTCGATATACTTTTCGTCCGGAAAAAGTCCGGTCGTATTACCGCCAAGCACGAAGTCCCATTCAAACGTTCCCGGACCTTCGTCGTTGAAATCCCTGAAGCTCATGTCACGCGCTCCCTACTTGCCGACCTTTTTGCCGTTCAGGATGACGACATTTATAGGCTCGACCTCGATCTTCTCCCAGACCTTGTTAATAACATATGGCTCGTTGTTGAGATACTCGTCAACTCCGGATCTGTCTTCGAAGTCGAGCACAAGCACGGAGCCTTTGAGCTTGCCTTCCTCATCAGTAAGGCCGCCTGCGCACACCACGTGTTCGCCAAGTTTCGCCATGCCCTCGAGATGCTGCGGACGCACCTCCATCCTCTTGTCCAGCATATTTGCTCCGTCATAAGCTTTGACTATAAACTGCATACTGCACCTCTTTTCAAAGTCTCTCTTTCAGTTCTGACATTATCATCCGGTGATAAGTCACGTGTCCCATTTCATCAGCAAGACAGTACACGAAAGGATCCGGCTCGCCGTCCTCGAAGTACACGAGCATGTCGAACTCTTCGCTGTCCGCCGGCTCTGCGTGGACCTTGTCCGAGTACTTGCGGAACACGTCCACCACCTGCTCCATAGTCGTTCCATGCTTCTCCAGCGTGTCGATCAGCTCCACGAGGAACGGTTCCTCAGGAACATTATCGCGCACGTATACAGATGCTTTCGGGTCCATGTGCAGGCAGAATCTCTCACCCTTGTGGGTCGCCTTGCCGGGACCAAGCCTGTCCTCAGCATAATCAAAGAACCCCTCAAGCGTCTGCTCCATCCCGGCGATGTCACAGTCCGTGCCCATCATGTGGTTGAGAGCGCTCAAAGGGTAATACAGCCATCTGCTGTTGTCGCTGAAGCCCAGCTTGATGTGCTGCTCCTTGATCACATAACATATACTCTTTTCTAATTCTTCGTAATTCGGTTTCATTTGTTTGATGTACCTGACGTACTCAGCACGGCTAAAGCCGCGGGTTTCTTACCGTTGTAAAACTACTTTATATATTTTCCTGCTTCCGGATGTTCTGAAAGCAATTGATCAACTGACTTGTATTTATCAAAGTCATACCGTTTAACTATCAGATAACGTGCAATATTCCTGCAATAGTTGCTGCCCAGAAGGAAGATGAAAATGTAGCAGGCATCATATGAATCCCAAGACTCCGGGTACTTAAAAATAAGAACAACTCCGCCTATAAAGAAAGCCATCCACAGCAATACTTGCCATTTTGGAGTTTTCCATCTCCTTCTCCATCTTTCATCAGTACCCCTGAAAACAAATAACAACCCCAGTTCCAGAATCAATATGGTAAAAAGAAACCATAGCGGCAGGAACATTGTTTTTGCTGTATCAAAATGGCGTATCGCAATTATTGCTAAAAACGTAATTATTTCAATTGTTCCTATAATGATCGATGTTCTAAGCTGTTTTTTATACATTCTGTCACTACCTGATATGCATGTTACATTTGCATGACTCTGTCATAATTCGCGTAAGACAAGTATGGTCGTCCCGAGGTTGTCGCCCGGCTGGACGCGCAGCACCTTAGGATGATACCTGTACTCCTCCATTATCATGCTTTTGAGGCTGGTACCCCGGTTGTAGCCGTGTACCAGCCTGATCTGATATGTGCTGTTATCTGCGTTTTTCAGCGCTTTATCTATGGTTTTTATCGCCTCATCGCGGAACATCCCGTGGAGGTCTATAGTTATTATAGGATTGCCCATATTATTTACCAATAATGTTTTATTGCTCTAGTCTGTAAAGGACGAATCCGCCCTTATTATTATACCCCGTATCCCACATTTTTCTGAGGTCAAACCACTGAAATCCGCTGTATGTAACGGTTTTGACCATCATTTCGCCGTCAGTCTCATCGTATCCGTTGATCAGGAACCAGTGCCATACGTAGTCCTTAAGCGAGCGATCCTTGTGGTTGAGTATCAGGGTCGGGATCGGATATCCTGCATCTATCTGTTTCTTTACAGTTGCTGAAGCAGTCTCATAAGGCTCGCTGCCGTCCAGGGTGTCCATGCTGATGCAGGTCACTCCTCTGTCACTCAGATACTTTGCATACCCTTCTGTATATATACTAAGCTTGTCTATTCCGGACAGTCTGGGCCACAGGTACTTCTCCATCATATGCGCGAAATCCACATATTCGCCCTTTGTGAGGTTTTTATGGTCGAATGGATAAATACCCTCAACGCCTTTATGGATCGCAAAATACAGGCTGCTGTCGCAGGCAGTCTCAGCCCCGCAGCCGCCCAGGCGCATCATAAAAGTCCGGAACCAGTCCTGATTGCCGCCATATGAATAACCTATCATGAAATGCTCAAGTTCGCGCCGCATCGTCTTTGGAGACAGGGGACGGTTCTCTGTCTCCTGCCTCATTTGTTTATTCCTGATCCGGCTGCTGGCCGTCATGTGCCTGCCACGCGCAGCCGGTCAGCTCCATGTCGCTGAAAACCGCTGTAAATGATGAGTCCTCAGGCGAGCACGCATAAATGCCGAAACTCACCTTGCCGGCGCCTTCATGCATGTGGCAGATCCTCATCTGCTTCCAGTGGCAACCGTCCGCTGAGCACTCGATACGGTAGTCATCCTCCCTCCTGCTCAGCCGGTACCACATCTCCTTGATGTCCGCCGGTATCTCCGTAGTCGCCCAGTCCGACCAGCCGCGGTTCGTGACCACGCTCCCGAGGTGCTGGAACTCCTCATTTTCGTATTCGATGGAGCCTTTCAGCCAGTTCTCACTGTCGAGATACATGACGATGCCGCACTGGTCGAAGCGGTGATGGCTCTCCTCGAACGATGTCTTCACCGTGAAGCTGAAAAACTTCTCGTCCGTCTCCATCTGCAGCACAGGCGCGTTGTCATTGCGGAAATGGTAATACGTGCGCTGCCAGAGATCCGTGCGCGGCGCAGTCGTTAAATATATCTTATCACCTGCGATCTCAAACGCTGCAGGTTCTCTTGTCCATTTGAATCGATCCGGCTCCATTTACTTGTCCTTGCTGAGTGAATCCAGCGCTCTGATGCAGGCGTTGTATGCAATGCTTTTAGCGTTTTCAATCGCCAGATCTTCTTCTGTCTTCTGCCCGCCTTCAGGAGACAGAGAACCGTCCCCTGTCTCCAGCTTGACCATTGTCTTCTTGATCTCGCCGGCTACGGTCTCATCGTCCAGACGCTCATCGTTGATCAGCAGATACAGTGCGCGCAGATTGTTCACAAGTGTCTGGATCTCCATCGAATATATGATGGAGCCCTCGACCTCAGGCAGCGCCTCCAGCTCGGCGATACCCTGCTTGATATCTTTGACAGCCCTGGCATCCTGCAGTATTCCCTGCACTTTCTCCTTTGCGCCCATCGCGATAGTAGTCGTCTGCTCCTTCGCGTTCTCCACGATCTTTCTAGCCTCGCTGCCTTCCTCGGCAACTTCCTTTGCCCTGCTCTTGAACTCGCCAAATACATCCCTGGCGCCTTCGCTTGCGTCATCTGCAATGTCTTTAGCTCTCTCTAAAAACTCATTAAACTTGCCCATCGTCATTTCCTCTCGTTTATGTTAGTCATTATAGTGTTTGCGCATGTATTCTATCGTGCGGTACAGGACCCTGCCGTGTAATATGTCATCCATATGCCCGGCGAAATCCAGCCCGTATCTCTGTTGGAGCTCCTGCAGTCTCTTCCCGATGACTCCCGGTTTATCCGAAGGAGACAGAGAACCGTCCCCTGTCTCCTGAAGGTAGTCGTCGAGGGTCAGCTGGCGGCCTTCGTCCGGAGACATATTGTAAAGGCCGGCTCCGATAAGCCTGACCGGGCGCTTCTCCACCTGTTCCAGCAGCTTCGACGTCTCGCTGTATATGGCCGCGGCATCGTCGTCTGCCGTGATGGCTCTCGACCGCGTGATGCTCTGCATGTCGGCGTATGTCAGCTTGAGCGTGACTCCCTTCCCGTGCAGGTTATGCCGCCTTGCCCTGTCTTCTACTGAGAGAGCCAGCAGTACCAGCACGTCGTCAAGCATCCGGTAATTGTCCGTGTCCTCCTGGAATGTGACCTCACGGCTTATCGACTTGGCATCCTCCGGCTTGTATTCGATCACCTTGCGGTCGTCGATGCCGAAAGCGAGCTCCGTGATGAGCTGACCGTGCTTGCCGAAGCGTTCCAGTATATCGTCCTTGCGCTCACGGATGTCACGCACGGTGTATATGCCTATCCTGTTCAGCTTCTCCGCAGTCTTAGCGCCCACCGTGTAAAGCGACTTAACATCGCGGTCGAGCATGAGGTCCACAAAGTCCTTGGGCGTCCTGATCTCAAAGTATCCATCGGGCTTCTTCTCTTCGCTGGCAGTCTTGGCGGCTGTCTTGGAATACGCGACTCCTACCGAGCACGTGAGCCCGAGTTCGCTTCGGGTGCGGGCTTTGATCTCCCGCGCCATCTCCCCGGCGCGCTCAAAGTTGCCGGCACTGTATGTCACGTCCAGATAGGCTTCGTCCAGTGCTATGGGCTCCATCTTTACCGCGTAGTCGTACCAGATTTTTCGCAGTTGGGCGGAGACATTCCTGTATTTCTCGAAGTCCGGATGCATGTACAGCCCATGCGGGCATCTTCTGTACGCCTCCTTTATATTCATGGCAGAATGGACACCGTACTTCCTCGCCTCATAGCTGCAGGTCGCGACCACACCACGCTCAGTCGGCAGTGCACCTATGATAAGCGGCTTTCCTGCCAGCGACGGATCATCACGAACCTCGACCGACGCGTAAAACGCGTCCATATCCACATGAATGATTATCTGCTTCATCTGCCCTGCATCAGCTTTCCGTTTTTCTTCTCCCAGTATTTCATGAATGCTCTGGAAGGATTTCCCTCTTCAAACGGATGGATCTCAAAATGATCATAAAAATCTCTTTCCATCGCAAGGAAATCAGCCTCAGGATGACTTATGATATACCGCTCAAGCGCATTCTTTTCAGCGAAGAACTCATCCGGTATTATCATGCCCAGCAGTCCTCTCTGGCGGAGCTCGACTCTCTTCCAGTACTCATCTGCATGCTTCGCATTCTCCGGCTTTATGATGCCTCCTGCGCAGAAGCCATGCGGCTTGAATATGGACATGCAAGGCCTGCTGCTTCCCGTTACATAGATCTTTATGTCATCGGTGAGATCGACTACCATCGATGAAGTGGTCTGATCCGCGAACATATCGCCTGCGTGCATGCAGACTGAAGAGACGCTTGCCCTGCACATCGGGTCCTTTACAGTATGCTGTCTCAGCGCTGCAAACGCGTCGTATATGTTGTCCAGCTTGCTGCTGCATGTCATTTTTCTGCGGTTTGCAGCGGCCGAGAAGGTCGAGTACAGGAAGTCCGAGTGTTCCTTGCTGAAATCGCAGGGCTCTCCGGAATACGCGTCGCAGTCATCGCCGAGCGTCAGGCGGTTAGAGATGGATGCATGCTCGTACTTCTTGTATGCCCATTCCCTGCCTGCCGTCTCGAGCACATATATCTCCTGCCGGTCCATTATGAGGTAGGAGTTGTCATATTTGAAGGTTTTGTCGTAACCGCAGTTGCCGCCCTGACCGTGCAGTTCCAGTAGATCCGTTATGACCTTTACCGCTTCAAAAGCGGTATTGCCACGCTCCAGGCCGAGCCTGACATAATCCATTCCAATCAGCGAATCCGGTCCGTATTTCCCTTTGGTGAACACAGCCTCATTGCCGATGCAGACGCCGTGCTCATTTACTCCCATCTCAGATCCCCATAGCCAGACAGGTCGCGAGATCACCATCGCATTGGTCTCTTCCACCTGATCGATGCTTATGTATGTGCACTTGAGAGTATCCTCAGCGTGCTTCTTATGCTCAATGAATTCGATGATCTGCGGCTCGTTCGGACTCCTGTCGGAGTTCTTCGCAAATATCGAGTGATTCTCGCTGATCCTTCTTCCTATCGTATCGCACATGACAGCCCCCTATTCCTCAATACCAGTATCTTCACAGCAGGATCGCGCCTTCGCCATACCTCACCGGCCTCTCATTGAGACGCTTCGCAAGGCGTGTCCTGGTCTGCCTTACTTCATACAGCATGGCTTCCTTGTCCCTTGGAAGCCAGCCCTGCATCCTGACTACATTGGATGGATGCAGTCCAAAGTACAGGCAGTTATCCAGCTCGAGCAGCTCAAGGAAAAGCTCTTCCTCATCTATGTGTTCGCCGATCGTCGGTTCGATGAATCTGCCTGCCTGTATATCGTCGTAAAGCGGACAGCCCGGGTCCGCATGTATCGTGCCTGTGAAAATGAGATACGGAGTCGTCTTATTGAGGATCTCTGCAGTAGCTGCTGCGTTATCTCTCAGCCTGCCCAGTCCCGCACCTCCGAAAATGACATTGGCTCCGTAATCCATGCCCGCGGCTCTCAGTCTTCCGAGCTCATACAGAGCTTCCCTGCTGTCATAACCTTTGTTCATAAGCTCGAGAGCCTCATCAAGTCCGCTCTCTATGCCTATATTAAGCTGATCTATCCCAAGCTCTCTCAGCCGGATGAGCTCCGCATCTGTCTTGGTGCGGATGTTGTTGATCGACGCATACATCGCTATTGTCTGCACATCCGGAAGATACTCATGTATCTTCAGAGCTATCTCCTCCAGCTTATTTGCGCTCAGTGCAAACGGATCGCCGTTCTCCAGAAACACTCTCCTCGCGTGCGGTGCAAATGACCTGGCTTCAGCCAGATCCTTCTCTATCTGCTCCATTGGTTCCACCTGGAAAGGTGTGTCCCTGTACATGGTGCAGAACGAGCACTTGTTATGAGAACAGCCTGTCGTGACCTGCAGGAGCAATGAATTTGCCTCAAACGGAGGCCTGTATGTAGTTCCGGTATATTTCATTTATCCAGTTCTCCAGTTGCCTCAGTCGAGGAATTCCACTCTGCCGTCTTCTATATGATAGATCGCTCCCGCGACTACCAGGCCCTCAGGATCATGCACCGGATGGATCTCCAGCTCATGCCTTATGACTTCCACTCCGTGCTTCACGTTGAGGCAGCTTGCTTTGAACGGATCCTTCTCGTCGCCTATAGCAAGCTCAATATCTTTGATGATCGAGTCTATGAATCCGCCGGCATGGCCTTTTATGGCAGAATCGACTGCGCCGCACCTCGTATGACCAAGCACCAGTATGAGCTTGGTGCCCAGATGATCCGCCGCGTACTCGATGCTTCCGAGCTGGTGGTCATCTATTACATTTCCGGCTACTCTGACTATGAACAGCTCGCCTATCCCTGCGGAGAAAATGCTCTCAGGTATGACACGCGAATCCGAGCATGTGATCACTATCGCATACGGATGCTGGCCGTTTTCAGCGGTTTCTTTACGTATCTCACTCGAGATATCCCCGTGAGGCGTAAGTGCCGCCATGTATTTCTTATTGCCGTCTATGAGCCTCTGTTTCGCTTCCTTTGCATCGATCATAACTATTACCTTCTCATTTATTTACAGATAAGTACTTTGCAGGAACTTTCTCAGTCAGCCAGACTCCGTTCACAGACCGGTAGAATATGTAACCGTCAGCATGCATTGCGGCTGCATCGACAGTATAGACCACCGGCTTGCCGTGTCTCTGGCCCACTTTTCTTGCAGTATCTGCATCTCCTGAGAGATGTACATACAGTCTGGACTTCGGTATGAGCCCCTGCGCATCTATTGATTCCTTATACTTCTGTCCCGTCCCATGATAAAGGACCGCCGGAGGTATCACTTCAGGCAGTTCAACATCGACCGGGATCGAATGCCCCTGATTGGCTCTGATGAGAGTCTTGTCCTCATTGAAGGAATACCGCTGCTTTTCATCCTGAGCGACTATTCTCTCAAGGGACTCCATGTCCAGCGGATGCGTCTTATTCACGCCTCTGATCAAATCATCGACAACAGCCCAGCCATGCTCATCGAGAGTGATGCCAATGACTTCAGGTTTATGTCGTAATATGAGGCTTATGTATTTGCTGGTGGATCTGTCGCTCATACTAAATATTAATCTTCTATTTTGCTGTCGAGCCAGTCGATGGCGTCATCAAAGCACATAGCCGCCGGGCTGTCGCTCTTGACATGCTCAAACACGCTCATTATGTCCGTATATGAGCTGAACATGATCAGCTCGCCATAGTTCTTTCTGGCCTGTATGAAGTAGCTGCTTCCCTCATCTGCGGACACTTCTTCGTCATTCAGATAGTACTCATCGCTTTTATCATAGTAGGAATATCTGTTCCTCGCGTGCCAGTTCCTTATCATTTCACCATCCGGAGTGCATGTGAACTCGGTCATATCGCTGTATGCCGTCTCGTCGGTGATGATATACGCCATGTACAGAGTCCCCGGTTCTGTACCCTTGAAGACCATGTATCTGGACCCGCCGGCAACCGCAGCATCGCACAGATATCCCTTCTCGCTGCTGGTTTTAGTCTTACAGTCATATTCGATCTCGACCGCCTCATCCAGATCAGCATCATACCTGTATATGTGCAGATTTGCGATCGATTCGTTCTCTGCTGACATGAAGAGCAACTCATCGATCCCGTCATCATTTATGTCTGTGAAAGCTATACACTGGTTTGTGTTCTCTTCAGGAAGGATCCTGTTGCCGTTCCCGTCAAATTCATATTCATCGACGAACTCGCCGTTGCTGTCCATCTGCCAGTAATAATCCCTGATATCATACTCGTTCTCAAGCAGCACGTTCCTGTACGAGTTGTAGACCGAATAATCATCGGGCTGTCCGGTTTTTTCTGCATTGTTAGCGTCGGGCGATAATCGCCAATTAGAGTCGGGTGAAAATCGCCAATTTCAGTCGGAATAAAAAAGCCATTACCTTTGATCAT
>JBGULF010000056.1:0-2190 GCA_045115935.1 Anaerovoracaceae bacterium | reverse complement strand
GGTCACAGACTCTGATAGAAAGGTGTACGAAAATGGCTGTTTCTTTTGAAGGAAAAACGGCTCTTGTCGCCAACATAGATCATGGTGACGGCACTGGAGTAATAGACGAAGAGGCTGAATTTGACAGCCCCGAAACAGTGGAGGCGATAGCTGCTTCCCTGAGAAAGAGCGGGCTTGATGTGACGGTCATAGAGGCCGGACGCGATCTTCCCGAAAAACTGAAGGCGGAGGATATCCGTTTTGTATTCAATATAGCCGAGGGCCGCGGCGGACGTGACCGCGAGGCTCAGGTTCCCGCGCTTTTATCACTACTTGATATTCCATATTCGGGCAGCGATGCCCTTGTTATGTCGCTTACACTGGATAAGGCCATGTGTAAGCGTTTTGCTATGTCCTTCGGGGTGAGGACGTCACCGTTCTGTCTCGTATCCCCCGGACACGAGAACGATATACCGGAAATGGACTATCCGGTGATCGTAAAGCCCAATGCGGAAGGCTCGGGCAAAGGTATCTCCGAGGACTGCATAGCACAGGACCGCGATGAGCTCACAGCTATGCTGAAGAGACTTTTCGCCGATTACAAACAGGATATGCTCGTGGAAACATTTTTATCCGGCCGTGAATTTACGGTAGGTCTCCTGGGAACGGGCGATGATGTTCAGGTATTTCCCCCTATGGAGATAGTTTACGAGCATCCCACGCAGGGCGATTACTGCGTCTACAGCTACAAAATAAAAAAAGAATTCAGAAAGCACGTGCATTATGAATGTCCGTCGGACATACCGGAGGCGCTCACCGAAATGACTGAAGCGGCAAGAACGATCTTCAATGCTCTCGGCTGCCGTGACCTCGCAAGGGTCGATTTCCGCATGGATAAGGACGGATGCCCCTGTTTTCTTGAGATAAACCCGCTGCCCGGGCTTGCTCCGAATTACAGCGATTTTCCGATGGCAGCCGAGGCGGTCGGGCTTTCCTACGACGATCTCATAGCAGCCGTTGCGGAAAGTGCTCTCTCACGTATTGAAAAATAAACTATTCGAGAAGGACAAAATGACAAATTACGAAGAAGAATATCCTCAATGGAATGACTGGCACTGGCAGATGCGAAACAGGGTGTTCAATGCACAGCAGCTGTCAAAATGGATACCAGTCAGCGATGAGCTCAGAAGCGAGATAGAAAGCTGCACGGTCCGCTTCCGTATGGCTGCCACTCCTTACTTTCTTTCTCTGATTGATCCGGACGATCCCGATGACCCGATCAGAAAGCAGTGTATAGTATCATCAAAGGAGCTCGAGCTCTGCCCCGGTGATATGCATGACCCCTTAAATGAAGGCGGTTCCTCGGTAACGCCGCACATAGTTCACCGGTACCCCGACAGGGTCCTCCTTCTTGTAACGACGCAGTGCGCAATGTACTGCCGCCACTGCACGAGAAGGCGCATCGTAGGCGAGCGCGACTGCAGTCCGACTATCGAAGAACTCGATAAAGAACTGGATTATATCCGCGCCCACAAGGAGGTCCGCGATGTTCTGATCTCCGGAGGAGACCCGCTTACTCTTCCTACGGACAGACTCGAGGCGATAATAAAGCGTCTCCGCGAAATAGAGCATGTCGACATAATCCGTATCGGGACCCGCGTTCCCTGCGTTCTTCCGATGCGTATCGATGATGAGCTCGTATCGATGCTTAAGAAATACCATCCTTTATGGATGAATATTCAGTTCAACCATGTAAGGGAGCTTACTCCCGAAAGCGAAGAGGCGTGCAGGAAGCTTGCCGACGCCGGGATTCCTCTCGGAAATCAGTCTGTACTTTTAAACGGGATCAACGAT
Organism: Anaerovoracaceae bacterium; assembly: GCA_045115935.1. Lineage (GTDB taxonomy): Bacteria > Bacillota > Clostridia > Peptostreptococcales > Anaerovoracaceae > Crickella. Next base: position 357 of record JBGULF010000056.1, on the reverse strand, counting down.
GACGCGGAGACAATGAAGGCGCTTCTTCTCCGCCTCGTTCACAACCGCATCCGTCCTTATTATCTCTATCAGTGCGATCTGGCCGAGGGGATCGGGCATTTCCGCACCACAGTTGACAAGGGTATCGATATCATACATCAGCTTCAGGGCCGTATCTCCGGCTTTGCTGTACCGAAATACGTTATCGATGCTCCCGGAGGAGGCGGCAAGGTACCTATAAATTATGAATATGTAAAAGAAGTCGACGGAAATAAGATCGTCTTTGAAAACTATGAAGGAGGGCTCTACAGCTATCTTCAGCCCGGAGGAGAAAAAAATGACGGATAAGTTATTCGGTTATCCCTCCGATTACGAAAA
>JBGULF010000055.1:0-90521 GCA_045115935.1 Anaerovoracaceae bacterium | reverse complement strand
CTGAACACGTTGAAATGAAAGGAGGACAGCACGCCATCTTTTTCCATCCAACCACTCATCCAATCACTCGCTCGTACTGGTTGTGTTATGTTATACTGTACGGCTTTTTCTGCTCGTAGTATAGCTTAAATTCCGATTATTCTTCGTCTTTTCTGTATTCCAGAATATCTCCAGGCTGGCAATCCAGCGCTTTGCAAATGCCATCCAGTGTGGAGAACCTCACCCCGTTTACCTTACCGGTCTTTATTTTTGAGAGATTGACATTGGAGATGCCGACTTTTTCTGCAAGCTCGTTCAGGGACATCTTGCGGTCAGCCATCATTCTGTCGAGTCTGAGTATTATCGCCATAGTGCCCTCCTTTATAGTATCTCGTCGGATTCGGTCTGGAGCTCGCAGCCGTAGTCAAAGAGAAGAGCCACAGCCCAGATCATCAATCCACTCATAACAGCAGGGACTATACTTGTTTCAAGCAGCATGAACACTGCGACGAATACTGCTATGATCTTGATGAGTTTTACATTCTCAGGAATGAAAGGTGAATAGTCTTCGTTGATGTTTCTGAAGAGCGTACCGATCTTTCTGAAAAGATAAGCGCTGGCGAGTGTGAGCACGATCAGGAACACGAGAAAGACTGTCATAGCGCTCCTGAATTCCATGTTCTCTGAAAGCATCTGGAAGAACTGATCGTCTTCCTGTCCGCTTATGAAGTATTTCAGCTTGTCCTGGTTTATGAAGAGCACCGGAATGGCAGCTGCGCAGATCGCGGCTCCTACATAGTTTACGACCTCAATGATCTTTGCGATCACTGCGAAGACTTTGCTTGTTTTCTGAAGATTTGCTAACTTGGTATCTTTATTCATGATAATGTCCTTTCTGTGTTTGTTGTTTTGATCTGTGAAATATGTTATTTAGGATCCTTACAATGCCCATTATACATATGAATTAATGTATGTCAACAGTTTTTTAATGTTTTACGATAAATTTTTTATAAATCAATTAAAACAAAGTTTGCCTTATGAGGTCACAAGAAAAGCTCGCCGACGAGATCCTGCGTCTCTATGACGGCTAGCTTATAGAGGTTGTTTTTCTACGCACATGCCTAACCTACTACAGAAAATCCCTCTTCTAGGCATACAAATATCACATAGGATAAATACCATTACTTCAATATGACAACTATGATCGACAGGAAGAGAGACTGAAGTCGGAGATCCTGTGGACGAGGAACAAGCTCGACTCTCTGGATCGTATAACCACACAGACAACTCCAAAGATGAAAAAAGATCGAGCTAACATCGAAGAGAAGCTGACTGTCTGGGAGAAGAGACTCGTCGAAGTGTCAGACACAAGGAAGAAGATCCTCGACCTGATCACAGAGATCCCGGGACTCGAGGGAGAAGTCCTGACTCGTCGCTATGTGCATAGAGAGAACTGGGAGGAGATCTGTGAAGGGATCCACTATTCGTGGACAGGAGTTTTCAGAATACACGATCGAGCTCTCCGGATGGTTCAGGATCGACTCGATCAGGGAGACACTTTCGACAGTTAATCGACAGTAAAAACAGAATTTTTTTGAATTTGTGCTCCTAATGTGCTCCTTTTTGGGATAATAGCTCGGATCACTCGAGACAAGAAAAAGCCCGAAGACGTTGAAATCTTCGGGTTTTTCGATGGTGGAGCGTACGAGGCTCGAACTCGTGACCTCCTGACTGCCAGTCAGACGCGCTCCCAGCTGCGCTAACGCCCCATAGCATTAAGGCAGCCTTTTACGGCTGCCATTGTTGGTGCGGATGAAAGGATTCGAACCTTCACGATGTTACTCACACGGACCTGAACCGTGCGCGTCTGCCAATTCCGCCACATCCGCACATGTATGGCGCACCTCATGGCACGCCACATAGTATACACTATCTTGAAGTACTTGTCGAGAAAAATTTTCCCGTTTTTTTATTCTTCTGCCATAATAGCATCGAACTCTGCTGCAGCGGCATCGAACTCCTCTTCGGATTCGATCTCGATGATCTCGAATTCTTCATCGCTGATCTGCTTGTATCCATAAATGTATACATCGTCAGTGCCGTCTTCAGGTTCAAGAGCGATATACTCTTTATCGTTCAGTTCGAATGTGCCAAGTACATAGCAGTCAACTGCAGTGTCGTCATCAAATTCCAGAGTGATGATATCTTCTTCCTCTTCTTCGACGTTTACGTTCTTGATATCTTCTGCCATAACGCAATTCTCCTTTCCTGAAATGCTATATCAATATAACACGAGGCGCCGCATTTCGCAAGTAGGCGGCAAACACCTATTTTTCTGAATCCGCAAAGAATTCGATAATGCTTTCAGCAGCCTTGCCGTTCATGCCGTCGACTTCCATGAGTTCCTCATATGTTGCGTTCCTGATCGCCTTGATGCTGCCGAATCTGTTGAGGAGCTCGCTTCTCCTCTTCGGACCGATTCCAGGAATGTCCTCGAGAGCTGACCTGATCATCTTTTTGCCCTTTACTCCCGACATGTAGGTGATCGCGAAGCGATGGACCTCTTCCTGGATGTTTCCGCAGTAGCTGAACAGCAGGCGGTTGTCGCGCAGGTCGATCTCGCGGCCGTCGTCAAAGACGATCGCGCGGGTCCTGTGCGCATCGTCTTTCGCGAGCCCGACGACCGGGATCGCGATGCGGAACGCATCGACGACGGCTTTGACTGCCCTTACCTGCCCCAGACCTCCGTCTATGAACATAATGTCCGGATATGTACTGAAGCCTTCGTCGCCTTTTCGCGCACGCTTTAATCTTCTGTATATGACTTCACGCAGGCTGCCGTAGTCATCGCCTTCCGCAGTCCTTACCTTGAATTTTCTGTAATCATTCTTTACAGGCTTTCTGCCCTCATACACAACCATTCCGCCGACAGTATCAAGACCGTTGAAATTGGAGATGTCATACGCCTCCACCCTGTATTCCCTGTCGTCGTCTTCCGGTATGAGCAGAGGAGCATTTCCGCTTATCGATGAAGCGTATTCTATGAGTCCGGCGATCTCCTTCTTCAGAGCATCCCTTCTCTCAGCCTCCCTCTCAGCCTTTTCATCGAGCGTTCCGGCAAGCTTCACCGCGTCTTCCATTGCCATTTTCAGCACGGCTCTTTTCTCGCCCCTCTCAGGTACGATGAAGTGAGTCTTATGCATCACATCGGTCCTGCCCTCTGCATTCGCAGCGTTTATATTATCGAGGTATTCCTCAAGCAGGGCTTCATCCTCTATATGCACAGGAAGGATTATCTCCCTCGGCAGTATCGAAAGTTCCGGGTAGTACTGCTTTATGAACGAGGATATCATCTCTGCGCCTAGGGTCTTCATCTCCTTCTCGGAATCCGGCATGGCATGACCCGCATGATCACTTCTGATGTACGTGATCTCACGTCCGCTCATCCTGCCGCCCTCAACTTTGTATCTGGCGACAACTCCTGTTTTTTTCGTGATGACAGGGATGAGCACGTCCGCATCCCTTTCCTTTATCATGGTTGCGCGCTGTGTCTCTCCAAGCGCTTTCAGCGACCTGATATAATCCCTGTATCTTGCGGCATCCTCAAATCTCAGCTCTTCGGAAGCCTTCTCCATCTCGGCCTTTAATTTCGCTGTGACGGCCGAATCTTTCCCCGAGAGGATATCGATCACCTCATCGGTTTTCTCCCTGTATGCGGCTTTATCCGCCTCTCCCGTACATACTCCCGGGCACTTGCCTATGAAGTAGTTAAGACACGGTCTCACGCCCTTGCGGAATTCCTGCTGGCGGCACTTCTTGAACTGATACATCTCATCGATCATCCCGAGGATACGCCTGACTGCTCCGGCATCCGTGTAAGGTCCGAAGTAACGGTTTCCGTCACGCCTGAGCCTTCTGGTGCTGATGACTCTCGGGTATTCCTCATTTGTCGTCACTTCGATGAACGGATATGACTTGTCATCCTTCAGCAGGATGTTGTATCGCGGCATGTATTTCTTGATAAGATTGCATTCCAAAAGGAGAGCTTCCATCTCCGTAGCACAGCTGATGTATTCAAACTCTGCTATATTGGAGACCATCGCTCTCACCTTGGGATCTGCCTGCGAAGTCTTTCTGAAGTAACTGCTGACGCGGTTTCTGAGGTTTATCGCCTTGCCAACATATATCACCTCGCCGAGGCTGTCCTTATGCATATACACGCCGGGTGTTTTCGGCAGTTTTTTCAGCTCTTCCCCGATATCGAACATGCCTTGCTATCTGCGTTGCGATCTGCCGCTTTTACCTGCTCTTTCGTCTATTGATTCTCTGCGTATGTCAGTGGTACGCGGAGGCATCGCCTCATAACCAGTCGCATCCCACTCACGGCGCTTTCTGTCTTCGTCTATTTCGAGCTGCATCCTTGCAAGCTCACGTATCTTCTGTCTGCGTATTGCCTCACGTCTCTTTGCGCGGCGGCGCTTTACATGCCCCACCCTCAAGAGGAATATCAACAGAAGAAGCAGGACCGCTCCTAAAACAACGGTTCCCATGTTGGAAATATAAAACTTTGACGGATACCAGCCTACCGGAACATCCTCTTTTATTATGAGGTCAACAGTTCCCTTCAGCTCATCCGCAACGTATATCCTGAATTCTCCGACCTTGTCACCTTTCTGCAGAGGTGCATTCAGGTCGTCGAACATTACTGCCTGTGTCTGTATAAGCGAATCGCTGCCTTCAGGAGGCACATATGCAAAGCCCTTTGTCTCGGTATAAGCAGGTACTCTCGTAACAGCCCCTCCTCTGACTCTTGCACGCCCCACGAACTTGCCTTTCTTCACGATCGTGTTTTTCGTGACCTTGAGATCGGCGTAATCGAACAGCGATGCCGCCTCTCTTCCGGCGTTCTCCTTGGCCGAATCCATCAGGACGACTACCATCTGCATGTCATCCTTTGTGGATATAGCAGCGAACTGCGCGGAATTGACTGACTCATCAACGAGTCCCAGTATACCGCCCTTGATATACTTATAATCTATCTTCTCATTGCCCGTGAGAAGAGGATTCGTACTCCTGAAACTTATCTCTCTCGGCTGTTTTTTCTTCTTTTCAGCGACCGCTATCGTCACGCTTTTTTTCGCCAGCGCATCCTTGACCTGCTGATATCTGTATGCAGCCTGTGTAATGACTGCCAGATCCGCCGCAGTGGAATATGCCCCTATGTCATAGCGTCCGCTTGCGTTTGTGAACAGCGTGTCCATGAGGCCGAGTTCCATGCACTTGGAATTCATCTCATTGACAAAGATATCTCTTGATGACGCGCTGTATTTGGCGAGAAGCTCCGCAGCCTGGACATCCCCGCCCACCAGCATGGCGTTCAGAAGATCTCCGACACTTGCGCACTCGCCTTCTTTGAAAGTATCACCGTATCCGGCGATGATATCTCCCGTTTCAACAGTGTTTTTCAGCTCCCCTTCGTCGTACATGTTGTCAAGCACTACCATCGCCGTCATGAGCATGGTGATCTTGCCCGGCTGCATCTTGCGGTCGGAATGCTTGGAGGCTACCTTCTCGCTGGTTGATCCGGACATGACCATGTATGAGCTCGCGGTGACCGCCGGCGCCTTTTTAGGCACTACAACAGTCTCGCCCTCTGCAAATACTTCAAAAAGAGCAAAATAACCAATGGTGGTCACCAGTATCAGGAACACCGATATGATGGCCACCATTTGTCTTCTTATGCGTGCTGTGTTGCTGTTTTTCAACACTTTTAACTTCTCCGCAAAATTGATTCTGCCGGAGGGGCAAAGCCCCTCCGGATCATAAAAGCCTTACTTATGTGCAGCCTCAAATTCCTTCATGTAGTCGATGAGTGCGTCAACACCTTCTTCAGGGAATGCATTGTAAACAGAAGCTCTCATTCCGCCTGCAATTCTGTGTCCCTTAAGGTTGATCATGCCTCTCTCCTTTGCTCCGGCGATGAACTCCTTATCGAGGTCAGGATCGCCTGTAACAAACGGAATGTTCATGAGAGATCTGTCTTCCTTGGCAACAGTTCCTCTGAAGAGCTCTGAAGAATCGAGATAATCATAGATCTTCTGAGCCTTGCGTACGTCCTTCTCGTGCATTGCAGGGATTCCGCCGTTTGCAAGCAGATACTTGAATACTTCGCCTGCTACATAGATTGTGTAGCAAGGAGGAGTGTTATACATCGATCCCTTTTCAGCATGTGTCTTATAGTCGAGGTAGATCGGAGTGTTAGCAGGAGCCTTGCCTACGAGATCCTTTCTGATAATAACGATCGTCATACCAGCAGGAGCAACGTTCTTCTGAGCGCCGGCATAGATAACACCGAACTTTGTTACATCAACTTCCTCGGAGAGGATGCAGGACGACATGTCAGCTACGAGCATGTGATCACCGAAGTCAGGGAGCTCATTGTAGTGAGTTCCGAATACAGTGTTGTTGTAGCAGATGTAAACATAGTCAACGTCATCTCTGATGTCTTCCTTGCTTACCTTTGGAATGTATGTATACTTATCAGCCTCGGATGAAGCTACGCAGCGGGCATCACCGAACTTGCGGGCTTCTTCCCATGCCTTCTTGCCCCACTGACCAGCTACGATGTAGTCAGCCTTGCCTGTTCCTGTCATCAGGTTGATAGGAATCATTGAGAACTGGAGTGTAGCTCCGCCCTGCAGGAACATTACATAGTAATCATCAGGGATATTCATGAGTTTGCGCAGATTAGCTTCTGCATCATCGATGATCTTCTGGAACTCAGGGGATCTGTGGCTCATCTCCATTACAGATTCGCCTGTTCCCTCGTAGTTGAGCATCTCAGCTGCACACTTTCTGAGTACTGGTTCTGGAAGAACAGATGGTCCAGCAGAAAAGTTAAATACGCGATATTCATCAGCCATTGGTCTATACCTCCGTAAATGTAAAAAGTAAAAGGGTTATTGGTTAAATTATACTAGAGAGCAGGTCCCGCTGCAACGAGAGCCTTACCCGCCTCATTCGATGTGTACTTGTCGAAGTTCTTGATGAATCTGCCTGCGAGATCCTTAGCCTTCTCTTCCCACTCTGCAGGATCAGCATATGTATCTCTAGGATCGAGGATTCCAGGATCTACGCCAGGAAGCTCTGTAGGTACCTCGAAGTCGAAGTAAGGGATCTTCTTTGTAGGTGCCTTGAGTACATCGCCGTTCAGGATAGCATCGATGATGCCTCTTGTATCCTTGATGGAGATACGCTTGCCTGTTCCGTTCCAGCCTGTGTTGACCAGATAAGCCTTGGCACCGCTCTTCTCCATTCTCTTTACCAGCTCCTCAGCATACTTTGTAGGGTGCAGCTCGAGGAATGCCTGTCCAAAGCAAGCGGAGAATGTAGGTGTAGGCTCAGTGATGCCTCTTTCTGTACCTGCCAGCTTAGCAGTGAAGCCGCTGAGGAAGTAGTACTGTGTCTGCTCCGGTGTCAGGATCGATACTGGAGGCAGTACTCCGAATGCGTCTGCCGAGAGGAAGATTACATTGTCTGCCTGTGGGCCTGCGGACTTGCCGTTGACCTTCTTTGCGATGTTCTGAATGTGCTCGATAGGATACGATACACGTGTATTCTCTGTAACGCTCTTGTCAGCAAAGTCGATCTTGCCGTCAGCATCAACAGTTACGTTCTCGAGGAGAGCGTCTCTCTTGATAGCGTTATAGATATCAGGCTCTGACTCCTTGTCGAGGTTGATTACCTTAGCATAGCAGCCGCCCTCGAAGTTGAATACGCCCTCATCATCCCAGCCGTGCTCATCGTCTCCGATGAGGAGTCTCTTAGGGTCTGTCGAGAGTGTGGTCTTGCCTGTTCCGGAAAGTCCGAAGAAGATGGCTGTGTTCTTGCCTTCCATATCGGTATTTGCGGAGCAGTGCATCGAAGCGATGCCCTTGAGCGGGAGATAGTAGTTCATCATCGAGAACATGCCCTTCTTCATCTCGCCGCCGTACCATGTGTTGATGATGACCTGCTCACGGCTTGTGATGTTGAATGCTGCGCATGTTTCGCTGTTCATGCCGAGTTCTTTGTAGTTCTCGACCTTAGCCTTGGAAGCGTTGAAGATAACGAAGTCAGGCTCGAAGTTTTCAAGTTCCTCTTCTGTAGGGATGATGAACATGTTCTTTACGAAGTGTGCCTGCCATGCAACCTCCATGATGAAACGGATAGCCATGCGTGTATCAGGGTTTGTGCCGCAGAATCCGTCTACTACGAACAGTCTCTTGTTGCAGAGCTCTTCGATAGCGATCTTCTTTACCTCTGCCCATACTTCCTCTGACATCGGGTGGTTGTCGTTTTTATAGCCTTCTGTTGTCCACCATACAGTGTCCTTGGAATTCTCATCCATGACGATGTATTTGTCTTTAGGCGAACGTCCAGTATAGATACCGGTCATTACGTTCACTGCATCGAGTTCGGTGAGCTGTCCCTTGTCAAACCCTTCGAGTTCAGGCTTCATTTCCTCCTCGAAAAGCATCTCAAATGATGGATTGTAGACCAGCTCCGTAGTACCGGTGATCCCATACTTTGTCAGATCAACTTTTGCCATTTAGATACCTCCTGTTTTGTATAAATTACAGTTATTTTCTTGATGAAAACCAAATTTTTCTCAATATAATATTATTCATTTCAGGTCAATGTTTCAACTTGTATTTGTCAATAACACCCGGTCTCCAATGTTGATGTAAACAATCCTTGGTGATATACTAATGATGTATGGGCGGCCGCTTTTTCAGCGCAAAAAACGCCCGACGACAACCTATAAATTTTATATATTTAAATCTTTTTGTTTCAAAACGGAGGACATAATGGACAAGTATTATATCGGTACTCTTAACAACATTTCCCCTAAGGGTCTTTGCAGACTCACTGATAAGTTTGAGCTTACCGACGACGTTGATAAGGCTAACGGAATCATCTTAAGATCCTTCAAGATGCATGACATGGAACTCTCTGACAACCTTCTTGCTGTCGGAAGAGCCGGAGCCGGCGTCAATAACATTCCTCTTGATAAGTGCGCTGAGAAGGGCATCGTTGTATTCAACACTCCTGGTGCCAACTCGAACGCCGTAAAGGAACTCGCAGTAGCAGGTATGATCATGGGTGCCCGCAACATCTATGAAGGTATTGCATGGGGACAGACACTCGAAGGCGATGTAGCAACTAACGTTGAAAAAGGCAAAAAGCAGTTCGCCGGCACAGAGATCGCAGGCAAGACTCTCGGAGTCATCGGCCTCGGAGCCATCGGCGCCAAGATCGCAAATGCTGCTTATGCTCTCGGCATGAAAGTAGTCGGATACGAAGCATTCACACCGCATCCTTGCCTGACAGCTCCTGTAGAGCTCAAGGACAGCACTGAAGAGATGGTACCTGAGTGCGACTTCATCACCATCCACGTTCCTTCCCTGCCAACAACAAAGGGCATGGTAAACAAGGATCTCATCGCAAAGATGAAGGACGGCGTCATCTTCATGAACTACGCAAGACCTGACCTCATCGTAGTTGACGATGTTGTTGAGGCTCTCGAGTCCGGCAAGATGAGAAAGTACATGACAGACCTTCTCGAGCCTGAGTACATCGGCAAGAAGGGCATCGTTGCAACACCGCATCTCGGAGCTTCCACAGCAGAGGCTGAAGAGAACTGCGCTATCATGGCTACAGATCAGCTCATGGATTACCTCGAATCCGGAAACATCGTCAACTCGGTCAACTTCCCAAGAGTCACTCTTGAGAAGAGCGCTGATGAGAGACAATGCTTCCTCGTAAAGGCTGAGAAATCCGGAGACGAGATCAAGGAAAAGCTCAAAGAGTTCTATGGTGACAAACTTGCAGGAATCGCAGGTGCTAAGAACAGAGCAAATGATTTCGGATACTTCATTGTTGACGTTCCGGCAGGCACAGAGCCATTCAGCTGCGACTGCGTCATCAGGACAAGAGTTCTGTAATCAAACAATTCAAGCTTGATTGGAAACAAAAAGTTGATGCCTCAGGGCATCAACTTTTTTACTTCATTGTGTAAAGTGTCCTTTACATTATTGTTTCCACTTTCTTTATCTCGCGGTCATATGTGAGCAGTCCGTTCGTCTCATCTTCAACATCGGAGAGCTGTGTATAGATCGCCGCGCTCAGACCTTTTGCCACAAGCGGCTCGATCTCCTCTTTATAAAGACGGGTTATGTCTTTCTGCAGTGCGGATCTGTCAGGGCATTTCCTGTATCCGTAGTCTCTCCTTCCGCCGTAATAATACCCCGGAAGCTTGCAGGCGTATCCTCCGAACTCGCTCAGGACCAGCGGCCTGTCACCCGGTGTCAGGTCGATCTTTCTGAAGTAAACATGATAGCTGTCGACATCGCTCTTGCTCTGCCAGAACCATCCGGAAGTGCTGTCGACGAACCTCGAGCTGTCGAGTTCCTTCAGCCTGTCGTATACAGCATCGGCTTCGAACTGACCCCACCCTTCATTGAAGATAGTCCAGTAGCAGACCGACGGATGATTGTAAAGAGCCTTCACTGTTCCTTCCATGGACTCCATGAACAGCATCCTGCTTTCAGGATCATCATGTAAGTTTTTATCGTCGACCTTATTCCTTCCGACAGTCGGAAGCACTGTATCCATGATGAAGGAATAATCCGAGTTGTTCACCATGTCCTGGAACACGACCATTCCGAGCCTGTCGCACTCGTAATAGAATATTTCAGGCTCGATCTTTATATGCTTTCTGAGCGTGTTATACCCGAGCGACTTCATGGCGAGTATGTCTTCGGCATATTTGTCAGGCGATGACGGTGTGTATATTCCATCGTGCCAGTAGCCCTGATCCAGCACTCCGTTGAAGAAATAAGGAATGCCGTTGAGGCAGAGTCTCGTGCAGCCGCCTTTGTCCTCTATCGAGAGAGTACGCAGCGCAAAATAGGAGCTGACGCTGTCTTCACCGCAGGAAACAGTGAAGTCGTAAAGGTACGGATCCTCAGGCGTCCAGAGTTCAGGCTCTTCGATATCTATATGTACCGAAGCGAATGTCTCCTCCCCTTCTGTCACCTCTGAAAGCTCATAGGTCTTTCCGCACAGCTCGAGCGTGCCTTCACTGACACCATATGCCCTGATCTCCGCCCAGTCCAGTCCGGTATCGATCCGCAGAGATGTGATATGCCTTTCAGGTACAGGTTCGAGCCAGACGCTCTGCCATATGCCCGATACCGGTGTATACCACATGCCTCCGTTCTTATACTTCTGCTTGCCCCACGGGTATTTGTGATCGAGGCTGTCGCGCGCTTCTACTATGACGCTGTGTTTTTCCTCGCCCTCGTTGAGCAGATCCGTAATGTCAAAACTGAACGGCAGATAACCGCCTTCGTGCGAGCCTGCATACTTACCGTCGATGTAAACTTTCGCAGTCTGGTCTACGGCACCGAGATGAAGTATCAGCCTCATACCGTTCCATTCCTCAGGAACCTTAAAACTGCGGCCATACAGCAGAAGCTCATCCGGACGCGTGATCCTGTTGAGTCCCGAAAGCATGCTTTCAGGGCAGAACGGTACATTGATCTTCCTCGGTCCCGGAGGAAGACCTGCCTCGTTTGTCTTTTTGATGCTGATGGTCCATTCTCCGTCGAGGCTCAGCCATTTATCTCTTACGAGCTGCGGCCTCGGATATGCGTCTTTCCATTTCGTCATCATTTCAATACCCTATGTAAAGTTTTCTTTACGTGTTATAACGGATTATGTAAAGTTTTCTTTACTTTTTAAACAGAAGCTGCTGCTGCAAGAACGATGGAGTAGAATTTTTCTTCTGCGCTGGATCCTCTGGATGTAAGAACGATCGGTGCCTTTGCTCCTACTATGATGCCGGCCATCATTCCGTTGCTGCTGACAGTCCAGGACTTGCCTACCATGTTTCCGGTTGCCATCGATGGCATTATCATGGCGTCTACCTCGCCTGCAACAGGGCTGTCAAACTTCTTGAACTCTGCGATCTCCTTGCTTAGAGCTATATCGTAAGAGATAGGGCCTTCAACTGTGCAGCCTGTGATCTCGCCGTTCTGGTTCATCTCTTTGAGAGCTGCAGCGTCAACTGACTCCTGAGCCTTCTTGTTGAGGACCTCTGCTCCGCACATAACGCCGACCTTAGGATCTTCATAGCCGAGAGCGTGAAGCACGTCTACTGCGTTGTTTATGATCTTGACCTTCTGTTCGAGATCCGGCTGCAGAAGCATTCCGCCGTCAGTCAGAACTACTACCTTATGATAATTCGGCACCTGGAAGAGTCCTACGTGCGACATGATCTTTCCTACCTGAAGACCTGTCTCCTTGTTTACTACCTGTCTCAGAAGGTCTGCTGTCTGCATGCGGCCCTTCATCAGGAAATCGCCCTTTCCCTCGCGGATGAGTGCTACTGCCTTCTTTGCAGCCTCTACATCATCGTCTTCGTTGTAGATAGTAACATCGCCGAAGTCAAATCCGTGCTCTGCACAGATAGCCTTGATCTCGTCCTCTTTACCTACGAATACAGGCTCAACGATACCCTCTTTGAACGCTTCATAGACTGCATCGAGCGAATGCTCATCATGAGCGCAGCAGAGAACGATTCTCTTCTTTACAGGGTTTGCCTTTACCAGTTCAGCCATCTCTTTGAAATTCTTAAGCATAACTATCCTCCCACTAATAGCTTTATGTATGCGGTACTGCAAATACCGTTATTTATCAACATATATTGTAGCACACTTGTAAAATTACATAAATATAGTATGGATTGAAAATCAATAAGACGAATGGTACAATCTTTGTGTAATTTTTAAACAGCGGTATAAAAATGCGGACGAGGTGTAATAATGGAGTATTACGAGGATATAGTAAAAAAGAGAAATTCCTGCAGAGGCTTCTCCGGAAGGAAAGTTGAAGACAGTGTACTTAACGAGCTGCTGACATATTATGAAGATGACGAAAGCGATCTCGTCGATGAGATACAGACCGAGCTGAAGTTCTACATCGGAACAGTCTGGGAAGAGCTCAAGAAGAGCGTAGGATACAACGGATTCTGCATCAAGGCTCCTGCGTATATGGTCATCTACTCTGAAGTAGCAGATCACTATCTTGAGAATGCCGGATACATAGCCCAGGGTCTCACACTCAAGATGACAGAGCTGGGTCTTGCAGCTTGCTGGCAGACTATCAATGACGCTGACGAGGCTAAGAAGGCTCTTGGTGAAGATACAGACAAGGTAGTTGCCTGCGTAGTAGCGTTCGGATACAGGGATCCTGAGAACGATGAGAAGAAAGCCCCTAAGAAGTCCCTCGATGAGATGACTGACGGCTACAGATTCGGTCAGGACATAGACACCGATCTCTGGTACAACGAACTCGAGGACGGTCTCAGAGCCATCGCTCACGCACAGTCGTTCCAGAACCTCCAGCCGTACAAGATCATCGTCGACAACGACCAGATCTCACTGATAGGTCTTCCTGATGACATGACATCCGAAGCAGACAGACTCCTCAACTACGGCATCGTTATGTTCAACTTCTATGCCGTAATGTGGGCTATAAGGCCGACCGCACCAAGATGGAGCTTCGAGCCTGTTACAGACCGCGACCTCGGTCTCCCTGCAGACGTGACATACGTTGCCAAGTGCGGACTCTAAAACACCGATCACAAAAAACAGCAGCTGCTCTTCTGAGCAGCTGCATTTCTTTTTGTCTTATTGTATCACCGTAAGTTCCGAAGCGGATTTTACTTGCTGCAGGATATAACGAATCTCAGTTCATAATCCCTGTTCACCGGATACCTGAACTCCTCTTTTGTCTGAGGTCCGCAAATACCCGTACCTATTCCCTGCTGGAACGCGGATATGGTGACGTATGTGCCTGTTCTCTTTTCGTCTTCACGGTGATTCATGCCGAGAAGCTCGATATCACTGTATGGCTTGATACCCAGCTCAAAAGCCTTGTCTACGGCGCTGAACTTAACTGTCGTGCTGCCGTTGCTCACGCTCGCCCATCTTGTATCGAAGCGGCTTCCGCTCTCCTGAGGCTTTATGTTAGGCTCGGTCATATCAGCGACCCTGCAGCTCACTTCCTCGATCGGGAACTGGTCTTTCATGTCAGCATATGACTCTCCGCTTCTTCCGTAGTATTCAACATAGTCGAATGATGAATCAAATCTGAAGGCTTTTCCGAATCTCGGAACAGTGCCTTTGCCCTTAGTGCAGTGCAGCCTGCTGGTAACAAGCACGGATCCTTCTTCATCGACTTTCTCGTAAACGTCGGTACACTCGAACTCGTTCTTTTTGCATACTATCTTCGACACTACTGTCAGCCTGTTTTCGGTCTTTTCGATCGAGATCACCTCTGTCCTCTGACCGGTGAAATCCTTCATCGCATCGCCTACTCCGAAGAATATAAAGTCATTGTCAGTCGGTGCGCGGAAGACTATTGTAGCGGGATCAGCCGGCGCTATGACTTCGCCGCCTATAACGAACGATACATTGTCCGAACTGTCATCGGCTATGTTCCCGATAGGATATTTACCGGCACCGGCCGGTCTGCCCGGTATATGTTCCCTGATAATAAGCTGTTCGCGCGATACTTCCTTTTTCGTCTTCCTGTCAAAGGCTGTGATCATCAGCGTGCAGTCTGTTCCCGCTTCTTCAGCAGACTTTATATGCTCAGCGGTATCGATCTTCACGGTGACCTTCTTAAGCGGATCGCAGTCAGGGATCAGTGAGAATTCACTTCCGTCGCTCCACCTGCATCTCAGCTCATACCTGAATCCCGGTGTGAACGCCCTGGTGTTGAAAATCTCAAAGTCGTCTCCCCCAAGCCAGCTGACACGGATCGGACGATAGATGAATCTGGTTATCTTCGCGCCTGTCGACGGACTGCGGTCAGGATAGAACATGCCGTCCACGCAGAAGTTCCTGTCATGCTCCCACTCGCCGTGATCTCCGCCGTATGTGTAGCTTCCGTCTTCATGCAGCACCGCGTGATCGGCCATCTCCCATACGCAGCCTCCGATAAGGTTGTCATATGAGTATATCTCCTTCCAGTAATCCTCCATGCCGCCCGGGCCCACGCCCATGGCATGCGAGTATTCACAAAGGAAATACGGCCTGTCGCAGAACTGTTTTACCTTGTATTTTTTCTCGCCTATCTCATGCACGCGTTCCGAAGGCGGATACATTTCGCTGGCAACGTCATATGCCTTCTTTCTGGTATGTACCGCGCTTTCATAGTGCACCGGAAGAGTGGAAAATCTCTTCAGATAGTCGTACTCTTTGTCTGTATTGTGTGTTCCTCCCGCTTCGTTGCCCAGGCTCCACATCACGATACACGGATGCATTTTGTCTCTCTGATACATCCTTGCAGCGCGGTCTACATAGTGCGCTTCCCACTTCGGGTCATCGCTTATGCGGTTATAGCTAGGAGGGAATTTGTGGACATATGTGCCGTGTGTCTCGAGATCGGCTTCATCGACCACATATATCCCGAGTTCATCGCAGACCTCCAGCAGATACGGATCCGGCGGATAATGCGATGTTCTTACGGTGTCAATGTTATATTCCTTGCAGAGACGCATGTCGCGCTCTATCTCTTCAGGAGTCAGCGTATAGCCGTTCTCTGCAGACGTGTCGTGGTGGTTTACGCCATGGAATTTGATGAGCTGCCCGTTTACAAGGAATTTATCTCCTCTGATCTCAACAGACCTGAAACCTACTCTCTGCTTTACGCAGCTTCCTTCGATCTCGTAGTACATATTGTAGAGTTCAGGAGTCTCATCGCTCCACTCTATCGGAGACAGGCTTCTGAATGTAACTTCCGCCCTTTTCCCCTCGCTCCTGACGGTCTTTTTCTCGCGAATGCCGCGGCCTTCCAGAGTGAATGTAACTTCCGCGTCTTCCATAAGGCAGGCTCTTGCAGTCGCGAACCACGTTCCGCTGACCTTTCTGGTGATGATGTCCACGTCCGTGAAATCATTGCCTTCGGATATCCTGAGCAGAACGTCACGGAAGATGCCGTTGTTGCGGAACATGTCCTGATCTTCCAGGTATGTTCCGTTGCACCATCTGCGCACTATCACAACGACCTCATTGATCCAGTCATGCAGATACGGAGTCACATCGAATTCAGCTGTGTTGTGTGATCCTTCGGTATATCCGACATAGTGACTGTTCACATAAACATCCGCACAGCTTGCCACACCAAGGAAAGACAGAATGTATCGCCTTTCAGGAGCATCCGGTCCGTCAGTATTGAAAAAGGTGCGGTAGACCCCCGCAAAGTTATACTCTTCGCCCGGATCCTTCCATCTCGGTCCGATTCCGTAATCCGAGCCCTGAAGGCTGAATACCCTTCCGGCTTTGTCGAGCTCCGGGATCTTAGGAGGATCATACGGGAACTGATACCTGAGATTCACATAAAAAGGCCTGTCGTAGCCGCGGAACTGCCAGCACGAAGGCACATCTATCTTATCGAATTTCAACACATCGGTGTCAAGTATGTCAGGAAGCTCCGCAGGTCTCGGAAAGAACCTGAAATCCCATTCGCCATTCAGGCAAACGACTTTCGGCGACTTGTACCTTTTATCCCTGCCGGACACTTCATCAGCTGACTTCCTGTCGGGATAAGGAATGAAGTAGCTCCTCGGAGCCAGCTTATTGTCCTCGAAAATATTGAAATCACAATAGTTCGTCTTATTGATCCTGTATCTCATTTACGGACTCTCCTCTATTCGTCTGTCCTCTTTCTCTTAAGGGCGGCGATAACTGCAGCAATGGCGGCAACGAGCACAGCAGCCATGATCGCGAGGCCTGTCTTTCCACCCGGTATGCGGTCGAAGAAAGTCGGCTCTTCTTCTGTGACAATATCCTTAGGTTCTACCCATTCAAGGTCGACCGGACTTCCGTCTTTCAGAGTTTCTTCTATAGGTTCTCCCGATCTGTCAGCCAGATTTATTGTTCTGTACTCAGGCAGCATCTCTTCAGGAGGTTCCTTCGGTTCGCTCACATGCGGAGTTTTGGTCTTTTTTGTCTTAGTCTTGGTTTTCTGCTTCTTTCCCGGTTTTTTATCATCTACACAGATATCTTCACCGTATTTGGCATCTTCCTCAGTCGCAATGACCGCGAAAAGCAGCCTCGGGCTTGTTCTCTTGAAAGTCGAATACTCGACTATTTCTTCCTCTTCTTCTCCTTCGTCATTGATCACCGTCTCCCCGGTCTTCCTGGTGATAGTGAGATCCATGTAAAACTTGAAAGGATCTCCGTCTTCAGGCTCGGCCAGACGCATATCTTCGATGTACGCTGCATCCAGCTGAAGATCTCCCTTTTTCTTCTGGTTCCACTGCTTTATCGTGATCTCCTTGTGCGATGCTTTTTTGCAGTTGGTCTTTTTCATATAGAGCCCCGCGCGCTCAAATATCGCCGCAGTGAGCTCTTCATCTGTCATTTCCGCCACTTCAGCAGGAGTCAGCACAACATTATGAGTCACGAAGAAGCAGTACATCTCATCGCCTACCACTACGTCATGGACTTCACGTATAGGCTCTTCTTTTTCCTGCTCTTTGTCCGTTCCCTTGTCCTTTTCTTTTTCTGTTGCAGCGTACGCAAAGGAAGGCGGTGCGAGCATCACCGTCATCGTCACGAGCATGAGCATTATGCACGCAAGTCTTATTAAGGCAGTCCCCAGCCTGTATGTTTTTTCATTTTCCTTGACCATGACATCACCTTTCATTCATCAGTTCACATCTGTACGGGCAAGTATAGCTGCCGGTCTCTTTATCAGTGTGTGGAATACCGGCATAAGTCCGAACAGCAGGTTGAATGCAAAAATCAGCACAAGTGACGCGAGCACTGTCTGCGGGGTGCAGGTGAACATATTCGACAGATATGATACGTTCTGCAGCTTGCTGGTGACATAATTCATCAGGAGCCACCCCGGTATCGAAGCCATTGTTGTGATCGCTATTATTTCTCCCGTAAACATCCTGTAGATATCGGATTTCTTTACTCCGATAGCCCTGAGAGTGCCCACTTCCTTTATACGCGACAGGAATGACGCCCTCATCATCAGGAACACTTCTATAAGCGATATGATGATGATAATGCATCCTACAAGCAGGAATGCACGTACTGTCGAAAGCTGGCTCTTCCTGTATTTGCTCTTCTGATACTTGTACAGGTCTCTGGCCTTTACACCGTATCCCTGCAGAGCTTCGACCGTTTCCTCTTTCTCGCCGGCCGCCTTTACAGTCATGTTCTCAGACTCTCTTATAAGGCGGTATTTGATCATGTTGTTGTTTACGAAAAACTTGCCCTGTACCTCGTCACTGTCGTAATAGCCGATAACAGTAAGCCGGTGACCGTTGACCTTGGTCTTTATGGTTTTTCCAAGCTTCATCGACTTCGAGTAATCGCTGTCAACAAGCACCTCGTAGTCATTCTCAGGCCAGCTGCTTCCGTCTGTCAGCTGTATTTTTTCCCTGTAAAGGGCATAGTCTACCAGTTTTGATGCAGGAGGAGCCGTAGCGGTGATGCTGCCATCCTCGTTGTATGTCTCGAAAGCGACCTCAGATCCGTCTTCTTCAGATTCGAAGTCCCCATCGTAATAGTCATCGTTGCTGTTATTTGCAAGCATGTTGATGAACAGGGACTTTGAAGCATAGATGCAAGGGCTCTCCATGTCAGTGATACCCACTATGGTAAATTCCGGCAGTTCTTTAAGCGTAAGATGACGGCCGATGAGTTCCTCAGGCTCCTTGTATCCGGCATGTATCATATCCGGATTCTCCTCCTGGGCTCTCTTTATCAGCAGAGCATCGACGGCGACCTCATATCTGCTCTCCGGCAGCCTTCCGTACTTTATATCTTCTTCCGTCAGGTTCTCAAACGAGCTCAGGGATCCTTTGAGGATCGTGCCGCTCCATGATGTCTGCCAGTATTCGTCAAACTTCATGCGCATGCTGATCTTACCTGAACCCGGCAAAGCATATTCGACTGTCGGATCCGACTCGATCTCCAGATAATCACCTACCGGTATCTTTTTCTGCACTACTCCTACATATGACTTGTCATCCTGTATGAATCTTTCATCCGGCATATTAAGGATACCGGCAATGTTTGAGACCGCATATGTAATGAACATTGCGGAGACAAGAAATCCCACCAGCAGTATTTTTTTCAGTATATGGTAGTTGCTGACTGTTTTGAATCCCGAAGCGATCATCGAAAAAACATTGAATATCGATGAGTGGCGCAGCGGTCTGGATGATACAAAACGTTCCGCATGGAACCTGCGGGCTTCAGCCTCTTCTGCAGTCAGAGCCCTGTAGTGATCGTCAACGAGCTCGATGCTTGAGTTTTCGTCGACGATCTCCATTCTGCTGGAAGCGTCATGCGTCTGGATGAACAGATTTCCGCGGCTGATCACGATATCGATGTCCATTTTTCCGCCGCTTTCATTGAAGACGCGTATTCTGTTATCGCCATCTCCGAATGTTCTCTGATCCTTGATGTCTTTCAGGTATATTCTGTTCTCGATCTTGTAGTCGAGGCCCTCTACGTTGCTGTTGATCTCATCGGAGATCACCTTTCCGTCTCTGAGACGGATGATCCTGTCCGCATAGAATTCAGCCAGGTTCTCCTCGTGAGTAACAAGTATGACCAGCTTTTCTCTTGATATGGACTTTATGATGTTCATAACCTCAAGAGTGTTGGCACTGTCGAGGTTGCCGGTCGGCTCATCAGCTATGATTATGGACGGATTCTTTACGATGGCACGCGCGATACCGACACGCTGTCTTTCTCCTCCGGACAGCATGTCAGCGTAACGCTTTCTGTATCTGTACATTCCTACAAGTTCGAGCGCGTACTCTACTTTTTCCTTTATCTCTTTTTCATTCTTGATGCCGACCATCCTCAGCACCATGGCAACATTTTCGAATACCGTCATGGTGTTGATGAGATTGTAGTTCTGGAAAATGTAACCGATGTTGAGGTTACGAATCCTGTCGACGGAACGTGCTGTTCTGCCGGTGATCCTCTGTCCGTTGATATATATCCTGCCCTTGTCGGCCTTATCCAGTCCGCCTATGACATTCAGCAGTGTCGTCTTACCGCATCCCGAAGGTCCGAGCAGCGCGGTCAGTCCTGTTTCTCCGAACTCCAGTGAGGTGTTGTTGATGACGTGGATCTGGTTGGACTTGCGGCGGTAAAAGTATTTGTCTACATTCTGCAATGTTACCATGCCCTACGCCTCCTCTCTGTATGTTCCCATGGCTGAACTCTTGAATATGGATCTCATGAAGCGGCCTGAAATAAGCACTGCCATTACAAGCAGTATCGCCGCCATTATTACATAGTCCCTCGTAGTCAGATACGTGAGGTGATCCATGAGTTTATCCGAATTTACAACGCCTATGCGGTTCAGGTATATGAACAGTATGAACAGCGCATAGGAGATCATGCAGTCCAGAACGAGCTCGACTCTCATGATGCGGCGGGCCGGCTCCCTGCCCAGTCCAAGCATCCTCAGAGTGGCAAAGTATACTCCTCTGGATTTGAGTATGAGCCTTATAACGAAATATGCTATGAAGAACACCGCAAGACAGACGATCACGGCCATAGGAAGCTGGATGATGCTCACAAGTTCCTCATTCATGAAGTTGTTGATGTGATCTTTCAGGACCAGCGTGTGGTAGCCGCCCCTCTCGAGCATGTCTTTCATGCCCTCCATGTTTTTTGTATCGTCAACGAATACAGAAGTCTGGAAGGTTCCCTTCTCGTAAAGTCTCCTGAAATCCATCTCATTTATGTATATCTCTCCGTCATGTTCACCAAGGTTCGTGAGACCGGTCTTCTTCTCAAAGGTCTTTTCTCCGTAGGTACCCATTATCATGAGATTCAGTTCCTGATAGTAATACAGGGACTCCGCACGGAGCTCGATTTCCTTGCCTGCCGCATAGCCTTCCTTGAACATCGAGTCGTAGCTGGTAGGAAGCAGTATGTAACCTTCCGGTACGTTTTCATTGATATTCAGTCCTCCGGTGCCCGGATACACTGTCTGTTCAGTACCGTTTATGCGCATGGTCGTCGTGCTGTTTGACGCGTACATGCCCTTACGCACCTCAGAGATAAGACGGTCAGAGAAGTAGATCATGCTGTTCTCTGCATACATGGCGTCTTCGTTATTATCCGGCTGCAGAAGAATGATCCCGCTGACCCTGACTTTGTGTTCAGTTCCTCCGTCAGTCGACACGGTGAACTGCCTGCCTATAAGATCTTTCGGGTTTTCTCCGAAGGTCCATCCGTCATCGTAGCCCGAGAGCACGACTTCATCGTCCGCTTTCGGCATGTCGCCGATATCCGGAGTTTTGTCAAGGTTCTTTATATTCAGAACATATCCGTAGAAAGAGAAATCATTGTTCTCGATATATACCGATGAATCGTACATGATGTCTTCGCGGATCAGCTTTTCCACGTGCGGTGCATTCTCCAGCGCTTCGAAATCAGCCTTGGTGAATGCGCTCCTGTCCTGCTTTTCCACGACGATACGTTTAGGATCATAGTTGGCGAAGTAATTGTTCCAGCCTACTTCCGCCACAGTATCCTTTTGCTTTTTGACTGCCACGTACTGCGCGCTGACAGCACCGACCACAAAAATGAACACCAGAAGAAGGAGCAGGAACTTCGCAGGGAGATTGAAGGTGTTGCGTATTCCAAGCTTAAGCTGTGTGCCGTAAGTTATTCCTTTTTTCTTCTTTGTTCTGTGTTCTGATCTGGAGCTTCTGTGTCCGTATGCAGAAGGTGATTCCGGTTTGTTCTGAACGGATGCCGCGCCTGTATCTTCTACGATCTTTCCGTCATGCATCTTGATGATACGGGTGGCGTGATCCTTGAACTGTTCATAGTTATGGGTGACCACTATGACCAGTTTGTCTGAAGCGATATCTGTCAGAAGCTCAACGATGCCTTCAGCCGACTCGCTGTCCAGGTTGCCGGTCGGTTCATCTGCAACCAGGATCTTAGTATCCTTTGCCAGCGCACGCGCTATCGCGACACGCTGCTTCTGTCCTCCGGAAAGCTTGGATACCTTACGGTTCCTGAAATCGTAAAGTCCCACTTTTTTAATGATATCGTTTACCTTCCGCCTGATCTCCGCCGGCTCACAGCCGTCTATCTCCATTGCAAGCGCAACGTTCTGATAGACCGTGTAACTCGATACGAGATTAAAGCTCTGGAATATGCATGAAATGTACTGCTGTCTGTATCCCTCAAAGTCCGATGCTGTATAGTGGCTCGTCTCCTTGCCCTCTATATACATCTCACCTTCTTCATATGTATCGAGGCCTGATATGACGTTCAGCAGAGTGGATTTGCCGCTGCCCGACTCTCCTGTGATCACTACAAACTCGCCTGCGTCAAGATCCAGATTGACCCTTGATATGCCGCTGGCGATGATTCCTTTGCTATAGTAATATTTTGAGACGTTTTTAAGTCTTATCATTCCCATCCGGGTAACCTCCGAAAGCAATGTCCTAGATGTTAATTATATCACGGACTTGCTGTGGTTTGAACTGCCATGCAGTATCAGTTTGATGATTGCATATATCAATATGCTTACCGGGAGCCATGAAAGGCTGTATCCGGCAAGAGGCAGCCTGTTGTACATGTCTGCAAAACGGCCCCAGCCCAGACCGAACATGTCGCTGTAGCGCACGATGAGCTGAAGCACGCTTATTATAAGAGAGCTGATCACCGCCCACTTTGCGGCGGTCCTGTTTGATTTATCACCGGTATTCCTGCAGAAGCAGTAATACAGCGCGATCACTATCGCAGGCGGATAGCATGCGTCAAGTATCGGCCCTATGACCTTTACGATCGTGTCCAGATCAGCAAATGAGACTATTGCTGAAAGCACGCATGAAATTATACAGAAGTTTCTGTATGTGAAAAGACCCGGGTTTTTGTCAGTAAGGATCTCTTCCCATATCTCCGATGTTGAGGATACGGCTCCGACTGCTGTCGTAAGGGCTGCCGTTACAAGAGCTACATTGAAAATAATGCCTCCGGCCCTGCCCCACAGCACTCTGACCATCTCAGTGTAAAGCGCAGAAAGGGTCAGATCTATGGTGCCGCCTGTATTTGCACCGGCTATCATGTGCCCCAGTATCGTTACCGCAAGAAGACCCAGTCCGATGAAGCCGATCTTTACAAGGCTGCTGTTCACGTCCTTTTCCCCGATGCCGGCGCTCCGTATACCCTGGATGACTATTATTCCGAAAAGCAGCGCGCATTGAAGGTCTGCTGTCGCGTATCCCTCAAGGAAACCGTAAATGACAGGGTTCTGATTGAATGATGGAGCCGCCCATACATTGCTTATCGGACTTACAAGGCTCTTCACTATGACCGCTGTCACTACGACGATGAGTATAGGGAACAGTATCTTACCGATCTTGTTGACCACCTCGCCCGGGTTTACGACGAACCAGTAGGTGATCAGGTAATAGACCACCGAGAATAATATGACAGGCAGCATGCTCTCTGTCTCCAGTCCGGTGATCTGTACTATGCCCGCCCATGCGGCTGCACTCATGCGGGGAACCATATAAAGCGGTCCGATGACGAATATCGTCAGGGCCACAAAGAAGGTGCCGAATCCCGGTGAAAGGCGTCTGGTCAGTTCAAGAAAAGTACCGTCACCTCGCGCCAGAGCAAGGTAACCTGAATACGGGAGGATCACGCCGGACAGCAGCACTCCCGCAAAAACCGGCCAGAGCGCTGAACCTGCGTCCTTTCCCCACTGCACGGGGAACAGCATGCATGCCGCCCCGAAATGCATGGAAAACAAGGCCCCTCCCATTACCATCAATTCTTTTATTCCCAGTGTCTTTTTCATACTGCGGTCTCCGGTCCTACCGCATTCAATTATACATTCTTTTGTGATGAAAATATGTTTGTATAACATAATTAAAGAGACGCCCTGACGAATCAGGGCGCCTCCTGTAACAAAGTTTCTTATTCGCCGAATACTGCTATGTAATCAGCCTTGAACTTCTCAATGCCGATGTCCGTCAGAGGATGATTGATCATCTTCATCAGCACTCCGAAAGGTACTGTTGCGATGTCACCTCCGGCAAGAGCGCAGTCCGTGACATGCATCGGATTTCTGACACTTGCGCAGATTATCTGTGTTTCAATGCCTGCGACAGCAAATATATCTGCGATCTCTCTGATCAGATCTGTTCCTCTGACCGAGATATCATCAAGTCTTCCGAGGAACGGCGATACATAGGTTGCTCCGGCTCTTGCAGCAAGCAGCGCCTGGTTAGCAGTAAAGATCAGAGTCACGTTAGTCTTGATGCCTTCGGCTGACAGCACTTTGACTGCCTTAAGGCCTTCTGCTGTCATAGGGATCTTTACGACCATATTAGGGTGGATAGCTGCTATCTCACGTCCTTCTGCGATCATGCCCTCAGCGTCGGTAGTCGTAGCCTTTACCTCTCCGCTGATCGGTCCGTCGACTATTTCCGTGATTTCCCTGATAACCTCTTTGAAGTCCCTTCCCTCTTTGGCGATCAGCGACGGATTTGTAGTAACACCGCAGATGATTCCCATTTCATTTGCTTTTCTGATGTCCTCTACCTTCGCTGTATCAATGAAAAACCTCATTGCAACTCCTCCTTGTACTATGAATCAGTATATTACAGCCATGCTTTGACTTTAGCGACAATATTCTCTGCCGAGAGTCCGAAATCCCTGAGCAGATCTGCTGCAGGACCCGAATGACCGAACTCGTCATTTACGCCTATACGGCATACAGGAGTCGGCAGCTTCTCGCTGAGCAGTGCGCTGACAGCCTCGCCGAGGCCGCCGATGATCGAGTGCTCTTCACATGTTACGATCTTTCCGCATTCTTCAGCTGCCTTAAGGACAAGCTCCTCGTCAAGAGGCTTGATCGTGCTCATGTTGATGACTCTGGCATTGATGCCTTCGCTGCGCAGCTCTTCGCCGGCCTTGATGGCTTCACCTACCATGATACCTGTAGCAATGATAGCTATATCGTTTCCGTCCTGAAGGACTTCTCCCTTGCCGATCTCAAATTTGTAATCTTCATCATGGAAAACAGGAACTCCGGAACGTCCGAATCTCAGGTAAACCGGTCCCTCAAACTCATATGCAGCCTTTACGGCAGCGCGCGCTTCAACATCATCAGCAGGGCAAATGACAGTCATGCCCGGAATGCTGCGCATCAGAGCGAAGTCCTCACAGCACTGATGGGATGCTCCGTCCTCACCTACCGAGATACCGCCGTGTGTAGCGCCGATCTTTACGTTCAGATGAGGATATCCGATCGAGTTGCGGACCTGTTCAAAAGCTCTTCCGGCGGCAAACATTGCGAATGTCGATGCGAAAGGCACCATGCCCATGGATGCAATGCCGGCAGCTACAGCCATCATGTTTCCTTCTGCGATACCGCAGTCAAAATGTCTGTCCGGAAATTCCTTCTTGAATGTGCTCGTCTTGGTAGCTCCCGCAAGGTCAGCGTCAAGAACGACCACGTCCGCATGCTCACGTCCCAATTCTACAAGGGCATTGCCGTAACTTTCTCTTGTTGCGATCTTCTTGATATCTGCCATATTACATCGCCTCCACTTCTTCGAGCTGCTTTCCGAGTTCTGCCATCGCCTGTTCATACTGCTCATCGTTAGGCGCCTTGCCATGCCATCCGGCCTGGTCTTCCATGAAGCTGACGCCCTTGCCCTTCAGGGTTTTCATGATGATCGCAGTCGGAACGCCTTTAGTCTCTTTAGCTTTGTTAAGAGCAGCTTCAATCTGATCAAAGTCATGGCCGTCTATCTCCTCGACATGGAGACCGAATGCCTTGAATTTTTCAGGGATAGGATACGGATCGATTACATCGGCGATCCTTCCGTCGATCTGCAGGTCATTGTTATCTACGATAACGCAAAGATTGTCCAGTTCATAATGATGTGCAAACATCATGGCTTCCCATACCTGGCCTTCTTCGATCTCGCCGTCTCCGAGAAGTGTATATACTCTCAGATCCTTGCCCTGCTTTTTGGCAGCCAGTGCCATGCCCGCAGCTGCGGAAACGCCCTGGCCGAGTGAACCTGTCGACATGTCGACTCCCGGAGTTTCATTCATGTTAGGATGTCCCTGGAGACGGCTTCCGATGTGTCTCAGAGTCTTCAGTTCTTCTACAGGGAAGAATCCTCTCTGAGCCAGTACAGAATAAAGTCCCGGTGCAGTATGTCCCTTAGACAGAACGAACCTGTCTCTGTCCGGGCACTTCGGATTCTCCGGATCGATATTCATCTCTTTGAAATACAGATATGTATACATATCTGCTGCGGACAGGCTTCCGCCCGGATGACCTGACTTGGCGGCATGGGTACCTTCGATTATCCCCATCCTCACCTTGCAGGCAATCTTCATCAATTCCTTTTTTTCTGATGCAGTCATAAAAATCTCCTTATCCGGTAATCAGATCTCATGATTAAAGATCCATACTATACGGCATCTGTAATGCAGGCACACCGGTATGCATGCGAAATGCCTATTTACACAATATTATTTTAACAATTGCACCCTTACATGAAAATACTAAATATTTTCTAAATTATGTTGTTTTTTCAAAAGCTCCTGCCGGATGACTGATCAGGGACTTTATTATAAAAACTCAGAAAGAAGCTGTTTAATAATTATCAGATATTGAAAGCCTGAAATCTTTGTGATAGTCTATCTGCCGTTCATTCCATTTGTATTTTGGGAGGGGTCATTGTGGACTATAAACAGATACTGAAAGTCATACTTGACATAGGCGAACAGATGATCAACAGCGGAGCTGAGATCAGCCGTGTTGAGGACAGCATGTACAGGCTGTGCCGCAGCTATGGGTTCACCAGGGTAAACTGCTGGGTCATCTCTTCAAATATACAGGCAACGGTAGAAACGCCGGAAGGTGATATCTTCACTCAGATACGCCATGTACCGGGCGGTGAAATGAATTTCGACAGGCTTGATTATCTCAACAGCATCTCCCGTAAGATCTGCAGAGAAACGCCGGATGCGCCTGAGCTGAGACGGAGGCTTGATGAGGTACTCGCCAGACCTGCACAGCCGAAATGGGTGCACTACCTGGCAGGTGTCCTCGGCGGTGCCGGATTCGCTGTGTTTTTCAACTGCGATCCGGCAGACAGCATAGTCGCTGTGATCGCTTCTCTTATTATAGTTGCGCTCGGTGATGCACTTGGCAAGATCGAAACCAACCCGCTGATTTTTAACGCTATCATTTCGTTTATAGTGGAAATATTTATTCTTCTGGCTGTAAGTCTCGGACTTGGGCACCACTCCGGTAATATTACGGTCGGTGTAGTGATGCTTCTGATCTCCGGGATCGGTTTCACCAACGGCATCAGCGATCTGCTGCACAGGGACACTTTATCTGGGATCATCAACATATCCAAGGCCGTGCTTGGTGCAACCGGCATCGCCATAGGGATCGCCCTCCCTATACTGCTTCTGAAGGGGGTGATGTAGCATGATGGAACTCTCCCCAAGCCTCACCGTTCAGCTCGTATCATGTACAGCGGCGTGCGTGGGTTTTGCCTACTGGTTCAATGTAAAAGGCATACAGGTAATGTATGCAGGCATCGGAGCTTTCTTCACCTGGCTTGCATATGCTCTGCTGTATAACGCCGGCTACAGCAATTTCATGGCTACACTCGTCGGATCGATATTTGTGGCTGCCTATGCACAGGTAATGGCAAGAGTCAACAAAGCTCCTGCGACCATATTCCAGACAATATGTGTCTTCCCTCTCGTGCCGGGACCGAACCTGTATTACATGATGTACTGCATAGTAATGGAAGAACATGACATGGCCGTATCGGAAGCGCTTACACTTGTTGTCACATGCCTGGGAATCGCCCTCGGCTTCATCGTTGTAGAGATCCTGAACAAGTACATATTCAGGCCGATCCTGAGAATAAAAAAATAATTCCGCGTCTCCGCATGCGGGAAACTCAAATAAGAAATAAAAAAGAGCCGTTCCTGCGAACGGCTCTTATTTGTTATAAGCAGCTGCGAACTACAGCGGCAGTTCGCGTCCTTCTTTCTTCCATGAATAGAATTCTGCTGTTGCAGTAAAGATAGCGTCTCCGGAGGAGTTCAGCGCTGTCTCTACGGAATCCTGGATAACACTGATGATGAATCCGATTCCTACCATCTGCATTGCGATGTCCTGAGGGATTCCGAACATCGAGCATCCGAGAGGTACCAGCAGCAGGGATCCGCCTGCAACGCCGGAAGTTCCGCATGCGGAAAGTGTAGCTACGATACTCAGCAGGATTGCCATAGGGAATGTTACGTCAACGCCTGTTGTCCAGCATGCAACGAGTGTAAGAGTTGTGATCGTTACTGCTGCTCCGTCCATGTTGATTGTCGAACCGAGAGGGATCGATACGGAGTACATGTCCTCGTCAAGACCGAGATCCTTGCAGAGCTCCATGTTTACAGGGATGTTCGCAGCCGAGCTTCTTGTGAAGAATGCTGTAAGAGCACTTCTCTTGATGCAATACCACATGAGCGGATACGGGTTGCGTCTGAGTACCAGAGCTACGATGATAGCGTTGATGCCGAGCGATGTAAGGCACATTGTGCATACCAGGAGAGCAACGAGCTGACCATAGTTCTTGAAGATCGCGAGTCCGCTTGTTGAAACTGCGTTGAATACGAGACCCATGATTCCGAACGGTGCACAGTTGATGACCCAGCGTACGACTACCGAAAGTGCTTCTGCCAGATCGCTGAATACCCTCTTTGTTCCCGGTGTAGCTGCCTTAAGAGCAAGGCCGATAACTACTGCCCAGAACAGGATGGCAATGTAGTTGGCGTTCGCGATGGCGTTGATCGGGTTGTTTACAAAGCTCAGGCACAGGTTCTTGAGAACCTCAAATACAGATCCCGGAGGAGTCAGGTCTTCAGCAACGTTCTCCATGCCTGTCAGAGGAACCTTCACTCTGAAAGTGAAGTTCATGCATACTGCGACGAATGCAGCGATGAGTGTACTGAGCATGTACAGGAAAAACTACTTTGAATCTGTCTGCATTGCCGCCTTTTGCGTTGGCAAGCGACGATGCGACCAGTACGAATACCAGTACAGGTGCGATACCCTTGAGTGCTCCGACGAATACGTCACCGAAGATCGAGATCCACTGCTGTGAAGGGATAAGGAATCCCAGGATAGCTCCGATGATGAGTCCGATGAAGATTCTCAGTACCAGGCTGATATTCATCCATCTCTGAAATAAATTCATAAAAACCTCTTTTCCATAAAAAAGGGAGATTTTTACATCTCCCGTAAATAACTTGCATACAATATATCACAGACAGGTTTATAAATTCAGCATTTTATTGCAAACAAAAAAAGTTTAGGGAAACCCGTAGGGTGCGAATCCCCTCTCTCAACAAAAAAGCCCTGCGTCAGCAGGGCATGCATGGCGGAGAGAGAGGGATTTGAACGGCATGCACGTTTTGAAAGCGTTGCAATTACTTATGTTCAGCACCCCATTATCAAAGTGTAATCAAAAGTGTAATCATCGGATAGAAAGGAGGAATGCTACACCATCCCCCAATCACACTACTTCTAGCAAAACTCTTACCTTTCCACCGCAGACCATGCCTTCGTCTTCAGCTGTCCGACCGCTCATATCTATTTCCATGATTACCGGTTCATGGTGGTCGTTCAGAAGCATCCTTCTTCCCTTTGCTATTACATTTCCTTCTACACAGCCACCGCCAATAGTTCCGATGATACTCCCATCTCTCATGATCAACATTTTGGTTCCTATATCTCTTGGTGCCGAGCCTTGTCTTGAAACAATGGTAGCTAACGTAATCCTTTCTCTATTGTCTGACCTCAGCGTCTCCAGTATGTCTTTGGGAATACTCCGAAATTCATTTCCCTCATTACTGACCTGAATGATCTCAGCCATTATTGCTACAGCGATCTCTTCCGGGGTTCTCGCTCCTATATCCAGTCCTATCGGCGAATATATCGAATCAAGAATATCATCCGAAATGCCCTCATTAATAAGATCACTCCTTACTATGGCTGCCCTTCGTCGGCTCCCTATCATGCCAATATATGCATGAGGTTTCTTCACTATTTTGCGCAGACAGTCCTTGTCATATCTGTGACCTCTTGTAACAATAACAAAGAAAGTATTCTTTCCTCCGGAAATCCCATCCAGAGCTTCCCCGAATTCCCTGAATATCACCTCGTCGGCTCCTGCATCGATGGCGTTGTTGACGAAATGAAGCCTGTCATCGACGACAACGACCCTGAATCCGGTCATTTTCCCAATCGTGATGATCGGAATTGAGATGTGCCCGGCGCCACAGACAACGATCTGTTTTTCGCTGCTCAGCAGCTCTGCATATACTTCAGTGCCACATACTTCTGTTATACCGCATTCTATTACTTTGATCAGTTTCTCAGCATTTGCGGGAATGAATCCATCGTCATCGCTTGTCCACTTGAGCTCGCCTGATGAGATCAGCGCCTTTTCCCCGGAATGAGCTCCGCTCAGGACTGTGATCATCCAGTTGTCAGCATCGTGATCGATCTCCTCAATAACATTATAGAAATGCTTTCCTGAATCTTTCATTTTATTTCATGATCCTTTTCCTCAAAACGGTCTGACAGCACTCATTTCAGCAATGTGCTGCGTGCCTTATATGGTCGCCGCGACTTTCCACTACCTTATATCCCGTCCTTTCAACTCTCATCGACATACATCGTATGCATTCCGCAGCTTCATCGCCTGTGCAGATCTTATTATCATAAAGAAGATATTTGCCCCTTACATCCGTTGGTGAGAGATTTGGCATCACTACATTGGCTCCTGCGGCTATGCCTTTTTCGCGGCCAAACGGGTCTATCGTCCCAAGCGCTGTCGTAGCAGGAAGAAGTACATCTGGCAAAATAAGACGGATGACAGAGAGAAGCCTAAGTGTTAGGTCAACAGTTCCCGGCTCATGATCAGCGTACTCAGTATCGTGATGAGGGATAAATGGCCCTATTCCTGCCATTTCCGGTTTGAATTCCTGCATGAACCTCAGATCTTTTATCAAGTGCTCTATTGTCTGTCCCGGAGAGCCGATCATCATTCCGCAACCGACCTGGTACCCTATCTCCCTGAGATCACTCAGACACTTCATCCTGTGATCATATGACATTTCTGCAGGATGGAGCACCTCATAATGTCCCTTATCCGCAGTCTCGTGGCGCAGAAGATACCTGTCTGCTCCGGCTTCGAAAAATCTTTTATAGCTTTCTTTTTCATATTCTCCGATCGACAGGGTAACAGCGCAGTCCGGGTGTCTTTCTTTTATCCCGCTTACGATAGATACGATTCTGTCATCTGTAAAATAAGGATCTTCTCCGCCTTGCAGCACGAATGTCCTGAATCCAAGTCCATATCCTATATCGCTGCAGGACAGGATGTCTTCTTCTCTTAGTCTGTAACGGTCAGCTTTCTTATTATCCCTTCGGATCCCGCAGTAGCGGCAGTTATTTTTGCAGTAATTTGTAAATTCGATCAGCCCCCGCAGGTAAACATCCTTCCCGTAATACTGCTCGCGGACAGCGCGTGCTTTTGCTGCCAGATATTCACCGAACTCAGGCTCTTCGCACAGCAAAATGCCAGCGAATTCATCGTCGGTCAGATTCTTTTCCTTTTCGAGTTTATCGGCCAGTTCAAAATGATCCATTTCAGTTCCCTGTACATCAGTACAGGGCAAAGCGGTTATGGCTGTCCCCCGCCTTGCCCTGTATGTAAACTGTTTTCAGGCTCTTGATCAGTCTGTAAAGAGAGCTGTCGAATAGTATCTGTCTCCGCTGTCAGGGAGCAGCGCCACTATAGTCTTTCCTTTGTTCTCAGGCTTCTTTGCATATTCGATCGCTGCGTAAAGCGCCGCTCCGGATGAGATGCCTACCGAGATACCTTCTTTCTTTGCCAGATACTTAGCTGTATCGAACGCATCCTGGTTGGTCGCTCTGAACACCTCGTCATATACTGCCGTATCGAGCACATCAGGTACAAATCCTGCGCCAATACCCTGGATCTTATGTGATCCCGACTTTCCTTCTGAGAGTACAGGTGAATCATCTGGCTCAAGCGCCACCACCTTTACTTCAGGCTTCTGTTCCTTAAGATACTCGCCTGTTCCGGTCACTGTGCCTCCTGTTCCGACGCCTGCGATGAAGATGTCTACAGCACCGTCAGTATCGTTCCAGATTTCCGGACCTGTAGTTGCCTTATGTATCGCCGGATTTGCAGGATTCACGAACTGTCCCGGAATGAAGCCGCCCGGGATCTCCTTTGCGAGCTCTTCAGCTTTTGCGATCGCGCCCTTCATTCCCTTCGCTCCTTCGGTCAGGACTATCTCTGCGCCGTATGCCTTGAGGATATTCCTTCTCTCCACGCTCATCGTCTCAGGCATTGTCAGGATGGTCCTATAGCCCTTGGCAGCTGCTATTGATGCAAGACCGATCCCAGTATTGCCCGATGTAGGCTCTATGATGACTGACCCTTCCTTCAGCAAGCCCTTTTCCTCCGCATCCTCTATCATCGCCTTGGCGATTCTGTCCTTTACGCTGCCTGCCGGGTTGAAGTATTCAAGCTTGACAAGCACTGTCGCTTCAAGTCCGAGATCCTTCTCGATATTAGTTACCTCTACGAGCGGCGTATTTCCGATAAGTCCGAGTGTTCCTTTATAGATATTTGCCATTGTATTTACCTTCTTTCTGCATTTTATGCGAATATTGCTGTATGTTCGATTTTGATATTTCTTAAGGGGAACGTGTCACTCCTGATAGTTCCCCGTCATACATCGACATCGTGTGCGCATGCCTTTCGCAATGTATTCATCGCTCATTATTTCTTTTTCAATATGTAAATCGATTGTCATTTTCGTCTTTTCTCCTTGTTAAAATGTATATTAATCATATTCACCTACTTTGTCAATAGGTTTTATGTATATTCGCCTATTTTATTGATAGGTTAAAGGATTTATAGTATTATTCTATTAGCATAAACACTCATTTGATAGGCGGGGGGCAGGAATATGATCTCAACAAGAGGAAGATACGCGCTCAGAGTGATGCTGGATCTGGCAGAGAATGACAACGGATCTTATATTCCTCTGAAGGGCATTGCTGAAAGACAGGAGATATCTAAAAAATACCTTGAAATAATAGTAAAGGATCTTGTCCGTGGCGGACTGCTTACCGCTGTCAGCGGCAAGGGCGGCGGTTACCGCCTTTCTCGCGATCCAGAAGACTATCCGATTGGCGAGATAATTGAACTCATGGAGGGTCCTCTTGCTCCAGTCGCATGTCTTGCAGATGACGCTGCCGCATGTTCACGTTCGGAAAACTGTCTCACTCTACCTCTCTGGAAAGAGTACTACCAGCTCATCCATGATTTTTTCTACAATAAAAAACTGAGTGATCTTCTCGTAGACCGCTCACCTGTATACTATATCTGATCGATATCCTGCTTCATTTCCCGGTTCTCCTATGTTATCTATCACTTTGTATATTATTGACAAATTAAAAATATAAGCATATAAACATAGTAGGTTAATTGGGATTAAATTTTCCAATCACTGACTTTTCCTGTAAAGAATCCTGATTATGAAAGATCTGCTTCACATCCGATACTATGAAAAACTGCTGGAGCAGGCCAATAACGAGCTGGTGCAAAAAGCAAAAGAAGAAGGCGGTATCGCTGTCGGCTTCACATGCTACTATCTGCCGGAGCCGCTCCTGAATCTTGACAGTGCTTTTTCAGTACGCCTGCGTGCGCCCGGCACTGGTTCTCTTGATATCAGCCAGTATTACATGTCCAGCTTCGTCTGCGGATATGCCCGGGCTATTTTTGAACGAGCCTTTGAAGGCGGCTTCAACTTCCTTGACTTTTATGCATCTTCTGATACATGTCAGCAAATGGTGCGTGTAATTGAGAACATCCGTGAACTGGATCTTATATCCAGCCCCGGATTCTCATACGGCATTATCGACGCCCCGTTAAAGGTGTCCGAACACGGCAGAAAGCTGTACTCTCAGCAGATTAGGGATCATATACTCAGTCCGCTGCACGAAAGATACGGCATAGATATCAGTGACGAGAGTATACGCAGAGCAGTCCTTGAGCACAATGAAATGTGTGCTTTATTCGAGGAGATCAGCAACTTCAGAAAGTCTGAAAATCCGATCATCACACCAAGGGAATTCCACATATTGTGTCTTGTCAGCTATGCCTGCCCTTCCTCGCTTATACTCCCGTATCTGAGGGAAACGCTTGAGGATCTCAGGCAGCGCAGACCGGATGCCGTATCGCCCTGGCGCGCAAGGATAGTTGTAGTTGGCGGCGAGCTGGATGACTATATTTTTTCTGAGATCCTCGAGAACTGCCGCTGCTATGTCGCAGCAGACCGCTACTGTTTCG
This sequence comes from Anaerovoracaceae bacterium, assembly GCA_045115935.1. Classification (GTDB taxonomy): domain Bacteria; phylum Bacillota; class Clostridia; order Peptostreptococcales; family Anaerovoracaceae; genus Crickella. Next base: position 55,975 of record JBGULF010000055.1, on the reverse strand, counting down.
GATCATTCCCCGGCAGGCAGCAGATCCCTTTGACTGACAGCACTCCTGCCCTGGATCAGGTCTGTGATTTCTATCTTGAAAGCAATCAATGTCCGCGTTTCATGTCACAGGACAAGATAATACAGCGCAGGGAAACGGTAAGAGATCTGGTAAGGGAATACAAAGCGGACGGGATACTGTATGAACAGCCCAAATTCTGCGATTTCTGGGGATATGAGCGCACTTTAGCAGTACAGGTGATGAATGAGGAATATGGCATACCTACTCTGGGCATCGACCGTGAATATGTGGTCAGCGGCTCGGGACAGTTGTCCACTAGGATACAGGCATTCATGGAAAGCCTTGAGATCAAGAAGATCAGAAGGACCGGATCAGCATGAAAATAAAGCAAGCCAGTGCGCCTTCAGGCAAGTCAAATAATAAAGGAGCCGCGGATAATCTTATGCCGGGCACAGCTTTGTTGCGCCACAGAGAGTGGCGCGGACCGGCCGACACTCTTTACGACTATACAAAGTGGGCAGAGCTGTGGGGCATACTCATAAGATGGTTCATCAGACACCCCCTGCAGAACTCAAAAGCATTGCTCAGATACCGCTGGATGTTCACATATGTGACTGTGCCTGCCTTTTTTGACAGGCTCTGCGCCGGTCAGAAAGGCGCAGGCCTTAAGGCATCCCGCTGCAATCTGAATCACATGGCTTCGAGCGTCACAGACGTCCTCACTACAATATTCTCCGCTGATCTTCATCTGCACCCGGGCAGCCGCAAGGCAGCAGATCTCAGTCAGAAGATCATACTCTTCGATGAACTTCTCCCAGCGCTTATCGGTAAAGGATTTCCGGGTCACAAAACGATCCTGCTTCAGATGTACCCTATGTTCATACCTTCGCTCATCAATCAGCACACACCGGTACACTACATCACCCAGACCGAATCGTACGGACTCCCGGCCGATGTATGCCCTCTGCCTTCATTTGAGGCAGGGCTCGCTATAGATGACGATTATCCGAAAATCGGCTGCTGTATGGTAACGTCAAACATGCCGTGTGATGGAAGCATAATGACAACGATGCTGCAGGACCGCCGCATAGGGCTGCCGACTCATCCTCTGAATGTTCCTCTCCGCTGGAAACGTCCGGAAGTCCAGAGCTATGCTGTTGACGAGATTCTTTCCGCAATAGAGTTCATAGAGAAACAGACCGGAACAAAGTGCGACTGGGATGCTCTCAGAGAAGCTTGCGAGGTATGGAATGGACAGAACGAGTCCAAATTCGAGAAATGGGAAATGAATTTGACAGATATACCTCCTCACACAGGAGCATCCGTATGGATGTACCGAGTCTATGAGCATCAGGCCGCATGCGGTGATCCTAAAACACTGAAAAACAGCCGCAAAGTAAACAGGATTCTTCAAAAGCAGGTCGCGGCCGGCAAATGTCCCAAGGACATACGCTACCGTGCAGTCATATGGAATACGCCTGCAAATAATTTTGCGAACTTCAACAACTGGCTTCTTGACTGCTGGGGCGTGGATTCTGTCTGTGAGATGTTCGATATCCATGGCACAGGACTGATCGACACCTCGTCGCGTGAGAGCATGCTGCTCGGCATTGCGGATATGTATGAGACATCTACCATGCGCGCGCATACCAAAGGCGGCTATGAAATAATACTGTACGATCTGTGGGAGAAATACCGTGAATACAGAGCGGACATGATAATCCTGTTCGACCAGATATCATGCAAAGGCGTGGGAGCCATAAACGGACTCTTTCAGGAGGGAGCTCGCGAACGCGGCATACCGATGTGCATAGTGCATCAGGATCTGCTGGATCCTACATCGATATCCCGAAAGGATATGCGCGATGAGGTCAATCGTTTTATGCAGACTGTCATGAAAGCTGATCCGCTTGATGTATCGCTTGTAGAATTCGACGACGATGAAAGCTGGTAAACATCAAAGAGCCGGTCACCCGGCTCTTTTCTGTCTGCTGTCGCTATCCTCCGAATCCCTTGCAAGGATTCTTTCCGTACCCTGTCTGCAGGTAATGCAGTATCTTTTCTATCTTCAGCGCACGCGTCACTCCGCCTTTGAGGCCGGCATGGCTGAAGCTCAACAAAAACAAGCCCGTCATCGAAGGCCAGTTGGAAAATCTGATCCTCCCCACGAGTCCGTAATATGCCTTCTCTTCATGCTGGCATTTTGAGAACAGTCTGTTGAGCTGCGCATAGACCCCCTCAAAATCCGAAGCTTTAAGCTCCTCTGTAATTGCGATCTCACCGTTGTGATTGACCTTCACCACGGCATCTATGCTTTCCGCAAGGTTTTCTCCATTCAGCACAGGAGCTTTATTGTGATCCAGTCTTATACGCGCCTCATCCGTCCTGCTGAGTATCTCATGGGTCGTGCGTGCTGTAAGACCCTGTTTATCAGGAACTATTGCGATATATTCCTGCTCGGTGCCCTCCTGCAAGCCCTGACTCTCAAGGTATGTATAAAACGATGCGCATGCACTCAGTATCTCGAACAGATGCAGGCACTTCACATCCGGAGCTGAATTCACTCTGGTCCTAAGCTCACTGATCCGTATCCCGCCGAGCTTTTCATTGCATAGGGTTTCAAGGCACGGGAAATCGCAGCGCTTTCCCTGGCTTCCCCTGCTCTGCTCATCAATTTCTGTCTTTTTAATTATTCCGTCCGAGTCGAGAGTAATTGTCACAACAATAGGCACTTCGCGGTTCATCCCTCCGAAATGATATATGCTCTTCTGCCATCCGGTTATTATCTGTCCAGCTTCAGTCTTCTGAATGACAGTGCCTCGGTAGCGGGTAATAAGCTGCTTCATATCATGATTGTGGGCATCAAATACCAATCCGTGATCCTTCTCTATCTCTTTCGGATCTATCCCTGGTATTGCTGTAAGTTCCATTAACCACTCACCTCCACTGCTATTCTCAGAACATCCGCGACAGTCTCCATCTCCCGGAAACGTTCATCGGGTATGCGTATCCCATATTCCTGTTCTACCATAACGGCAGCGTCTGCAACATCAAATGAGCTGAGACCAAGATCTGCTGTGAGCCTTGTGTCGACTCCTATGCTTTCAGCCGGCACCCCCGCAACTTCTGCCAAGATGCTTATTATTTTTTCCTCCATTTCATCCGCTCCTTATCGTTATTCTGCTGCACTGTAGCGTTTTATCTTTCTGGTAGCTGTTTTCTCAAACTCGCTTTCTCTCAGTATGATGTCGCTTATCTGCTTGAAAGACGCAAGTCTCCTGTTGACACGGCTAACTGTTCCCCACGCGGCGGCTTTGTCTGGTATCACTTCCCTGTCCACAAACATTTCCGCCGTGATCCTGCCTGCTTTTTCATAGACTATGGCATCTATGACTCCGTCTTCTCTGTAGAGGTGCTCTTCAAGTTCCTCAGGCGATACGTTCTCGCCGTTCGAAAGTATTATCAGGTTCTTCTTTCTGCCCGAAAAATACAGAAATCCTTTTGCATCCATGTATCCGAGATCGCCCGTATGGAACCATCCGTCCCTGAAGGCGGTCCTGTCAGCGTCTTCACCTTTATAGTAGCCCGGTGACACACTGTCTCCCCTGACACATATCTCCCCATCGATCAGTTTGACTTCACAGCATGAAAGCACGCGCCCTATCGAACCTGCAATATTATGTCCGGGGCTGTTTGTCGAGACCACAGGGGAGCATTCCGTAATACCATAGCCCTGCAGCACCTCGATTCCAAGGGCGCTGAAGAATGATATCAGTTCAGGGTCAAGCGACGCACCTCCGCAGATAATGGTCCTGAGTCTTCCTCCCATGACATCACGTACTTCTTTGAGCAGCATGCCACTAAGGTCTATGTTGACCTTACGCGCCATGCGATTCAGCCTGATCGCTTTTTCAAGCTGCTCCATACGTCCCTGCCTGCGTGCAGTCCTGACTATCTCTTTCTGCAGGGTCTGAAGCACAAGTGGCACCGCGACAAGTATTGTCGGCTGTTTGTCTTTCAGATTGTTTTTTACTGTGCGTATGCTCTCGTTCAGGTACAGTGTCCCCCCGCAGTGCAGAGCGCCTGCGACATTGGTCATCATCTCAAAAGTGTGGCTCAAAGGCAGGATCGAAAGGCCGACATCCGACTGCTTAAGTGGCAGTGCCTCAAATACCGCACTGAGCTGACTGCCCATGTTGCGATTGGTCAGTTTCACACAGCGGCTCCTTGCTGTGGTACCTGAAGTGAAGTACAGAGCAGCCGTGTCATCGGACTGTAGCACAGGATATGAAAGACTGACTGATGCATCTTCGCCCTCAAAAAAATCATGCAGCTCTGTAATGCGGATGCACGGTATCGCTTTTGCTATGCGTCTTGCTGTATCGCCGCACCTTTCGTCATAAAGCAACATCGCGCAGTCCGCCTGTCTGATGCATTCCGTAAGCTCATCTGGATTCATACCATCATGCAGGGGCACTGCGACATGGCCAGATGATATAATTCCGAAGTACGCGGTTATCCACACTGCGCTGCCGGGTCCGAGTAACGCTATATGACTGTGTGGAGGCAGCGAAGAAAAATAATCCGGAGCTTTGCCGCACATCTCATACAGCTTTTCTCCGCTTATATACGGAAGATGATCGTCATTGCATAAAAAGAACTGCGTGTCCGGGAAGCATTCCGCAGCATGTGCCGCCAGTTCACGCATGTTGTCATATCTATATCGCCTGATTTCCTTATTTGTGTTTTTGGTATCTGACATCTTTCGATCGTTCGTAAACGGCAATTGTAATATCAGTTTCCGGCATTATAATATTATATATTTGCCTACTATGTCAATTGGTTATTAGGATGACGTTCCTATCAGTTCACGGTATAAAAATGCATTTAAAAGACCTGCAAAAATCATGATCTCTGCAGGCTCTGACTTATAGGTTGCACTTATCAATCACATATTGCCCGAACGATGTAAGGGCCATGCTGCCATGATACCGGTAGTCTCTATACAGTTGATAATCATAATTTGAAAGCGGTATGTCATAGTCGATGCTGATCAGATGTTTTTGCTGTAACACAGAGAAAACGACAGCACACGGAACATTTGTATATAGATCATTCTCCAGATACACCGGATCGCCATTACCATCCGAAGCGACAGGCAAAAAAGGTATCTGAGCAAATTTTCCCAGCACTGTTACCTCATCCTCTGTGAGGACGATATCTGTCAGGCAGCCCTGACATGAACCGCGGCAGCAGCTACCGCAATGATTATGATCACACTCGATACTGCTCATAGCACTTCGTTCATGCTCCCTGTCCTGTAACCGCCCAGATCCATCGTTATATAATCAAATCCAAGGCTCTTTAACATCCGGTTTATCTCACTTCGAATATCGTCACTGATCAGCTTTTCAAATTCAGACGGGATGATCTCTATACGGGCGATAGTTCCATGGATACGCACGCGCACCTGATGAAATCCGAGATCCAGAAGCAGCTGCTCTGATTTATCCACCATTCCGAGCTTCTTTTCGGTTATCTCTTCACCATACGGGAACCTGCTTGACAGGCACGCAAATGATTGCTTGTTCCATGTAGGCAGTCCGAGATATTTCGACAGTATGCGGATCTGTTCTTTTGAAAACCCGATCTCTCTAAGAGGGCTTTTCACACCGAGTTCTGCGACTGCAATAAGTCCGGGCCGATAATCTCCGTTGTCGTCAAGATTGGAGCCTTCCGCAACTTCTCTGATCCCTTCCCCTTCGGCAATGCCCCTTATTTTTTCAAACAGTTCACGCTTGCACAGATAGCAGCGGTTTTTCGGATTATGTGAAAACCCCTCTATATTCAGTTCCTCTGATGTCACTACCTCGTGCCGGATCCTGTGCTTTACACAGAATTCTTTCGCCTCGTTTAATTCCCGTGCAGGGAATGAACAGGATGATGCCGTAACCGCAAGGACATTATCACCCAATGCTTCTTTTGCGGAATACAACAATAAAGTGGAGTCCACTCCACCGGAGAAAGCGATCGCCACGCTTCCAAGAGAGCGCAGATATTCTTTCAGTTCCTCGTACTTTTCTGTCAGCAAATCATTTGGTTTTTCACTTTTTTCCATTTTCCTGTCCATTATTCAAATCATTTCTCAAACAGCACTCACAGGATCTGCCTGTCCTGACGGTATTTCCCCATGTATTCCATATTTATCTCACGGATCTCTTTTTTGCCATCAATATAGTCCTGGTATATACTCCATGGATTTCCACCGCCAAGCCAGCATGATGAACAGTTTTCACATCCGCCTCCGCAGTCAAGTGAAGACTTCACTATCTGTTCACGCTCTTCTTTTGTCGTATCCTTTATCAGAATAGATTTCATATCGGTTTATCCTTCCCTCTGATTCCGTAAACTCCGTCCGCGTTCTGCAATAAGCGCTGCGATAAGTTCAGCACCTTTATCTAATATTTCTTTAATCATCGTGTAATATTTCTGCTGTGAGGTCTTTTATTACTTCTCCGGCTATAATGAGGCCGACTACTGAAGGTACAAAGGCGGTCGAACCCGGAATGTCCCTGCGCTCTGTGCACTTTCTTGCTGTTCCCGGAGGGCAGATACAGTGCTGCCTGCAGCTGATGGACATATCTTCCAACGGTCTTGTGGGCACTTCTCTGGAATATACGACCTTGAGCGATTCGATGCCTCTTTTCCTGCATTCCTTGCGCATCACCTTAGCCAGCGGACAGATCGAGGTCTGATAAATGTCCGCAACTTCAAAAGCAGTTGGATCCATTTTATTTCCCGCACCCATGCTGCTTATTACAGGGGTTCCGGCAGCATTTGCCTTCATTACCAGTTCGATTTTCCCCGTAACGGTATCGATAGCATCAACGATATAATCATATTCGCTGAAATCAAACTGCGATGCGGTATCCGGCATGAAAAAAGTCTTGTGCTTTTTGACTACACAGTCCGGGTTGATCTCATGTATCCTTTCCTCCGCAACATCCACCTTATACTCCCCGACAGTCTTTCTGGTCGCATATATCTGACGGTTGAGATTAGTCAGGCAGACCCGATCATCATCGATCAGGTCTATTGCTCCGACCCCGCTTCTTATCAGTGCTTCTACAGCATATCCTCCCACGCCACCAATACCGAAGACTGCGACCCTTGACTGCATGAGTTTATCGATCCCTTCCTGTCCTATAAGGAGCTGTGTCCGAGAAAATTGATTAAGCATTTCTTATGTTTATCCTTTTCGTGATGTTCCTTTTTTATTCAAAGCTGACTGTCCGTGGAATAATGACTTCTCCACTGCCACCGCAGTATTTTGTGGTAAGCTGTATTATCCTCTCTGCCGTCTCCTGTAAAAGAGACTCCTCTGTCGCGGCATTACCCTGGACTATATAGAATATATTTTCTGCCTCTTCCGTTACCTTGGTTTTTTCGACCTGTCTGACCTCAAGCCTGCAAAGCACTTCACTGGAGTCATCACAATATGAGTATTCGCCAGGGTTTGAAAGACCCGGTTCGCTTTGTCCAATCGGCTGGAACCTCTCTGTACCTTTCGTGAAACGCAGCGTTACATTTCCATCTGTTTTGTCTATATCATGCGCTCCGAGAGCAAGCTTGCTTTCGAGCGAAATGATATTGTAGATATCCACCGCCTGATTGATAAATGGCATCCCTTCATGTTTCACCAGAAGCTTTATCAGGTTCTCACTTGCCGGGATGTTCTTCCTGCGCTTTACTCCGCTTCTGTCATGCAGGATGTTAAAGCCTTCAAGAATCGGATCCGAATGCAAATCAAGTCCTTTGTATTCGCCAAGCAAATCCATTATCCTGTTATTCCTGTACTCTTCCCATTCCTTGCTGACACCATGATTATCGATATCACGGACGACAGCAAACAGTATTTTTACACCGATATCAAGCACTTTATCTTCTACAATGAAATCCATTTTTCCCTACCAAACTACCTTCCCTTTGACTGCAGCCGACAGCATGAGCGAGATTGCTGTGCCGGCTGCAAACTGTGCAACATTCCATGGTATCCCAATCAAAGCAACCGCAGGATTGCCATACATGACAGTCTCGGCAGCAAAATAGCCTGCTGTCATAAACAGGCCTCCTGCAGCCATGCCGATGATTTTCCCGGGTATATCAAACCTATGGTCTGCTTCAGTCCTGAGCATAATCGATCCGGCTATGAATGCCATGCCCGACTTTATTACCAGTGACCACGGCGCCCATACGGCGAATCCTCCAAGGACATCTGCTAAGGATGATCCCAGGCCTGCCGCGATTGATCCGTTCCTTCGCCCCAGAACGATAACCCCAAAGTAGACCATTGCATCTCCAAGATGGATATATCCCTGTGTGAGCGGTATAGGGATCCTGATCGCAATGGTGGCCGCCAGGATCAGCGCTGTCATAAGCGATGTCAGTGCAAGCTTTTGCGTATCCGTTCTCATTTTCGTGTCTTATCCTTTCACTTATGCAGCGGATCGATATATTTTCTGGTGTCTTCGGCTATGATATTTGAGAAAATGATCAGCGAGAACAGGTTAGGAATGCACATCACCCCATTGCAGAAATCCGCTGCATCCCACAGCACCTGAGCAGATACTACGCATCCTACGAATGTCATAACCACGTGTAGCACACGGAAAACTATCAGTGACTTAGCACCGAAAAGGTACTCCCACGATGTCTCGCCATATGTGCACCATCCGATAATAGTTGAGAAGCAGAACAGTGCGAGACACAGTGTCACAACTATGTCGCCTATGCTGCCGAGAGCCAGCTTCCATGCAGTGTTGGAAATAACAGCTGTCTGAGCCACATCAAGTGTTCCATCCGCTACCAGATTACCCACGCCGGAGCAGAGAATGACCAGAGCAGTGAATGTGCAGATGACGATCGTGTCAAAGAATACTTCTACGATGCCATAGAGGCTCTGGTGTGCAGGAACCTCGATGTCGGATGTAACGTGTACCAGCGGAGCTCCGCCGACACCTGCCTCATTGGAGAAGATGCCGCGCGTAACACCCTTTGAAATAGCTGTCTTGATCGTGATACCGGTGATGCCGCCCCATGCAGCCTGATTGCTGAACGCGCTCTTGAAAATGAGTCCAAGCGCTGCAGGAATCGCGCTGAAGTTCATCGCCAGGATGATAAGTCCAAAGAACACATAGATGCATGCCATGATCGGTGTCAGAAATGTACAGACTTTACCGATCTTCTGGATACCGCCCATGATACAAAGTGCAGACAAAGCGCAGATGATAAGGCCCCAGACCCAGGAAGGAACAGTCGGGAATGTTGTTCCCATAACACCTGCTACTGAACTTGCCTGTACAGCGTTACATGAAATGTAAGAGACCATTACGCAACAGACCGCGAATAATCCGCCGAGGATTTTAGCGAGCCATTTCCAGTTCGCACTCATGCCGCGTGTGAGTATGTACATTACACCACCACGCCAGACACCGTTTTCGTCTTTTTCACGGAAATGCATCGCCAAAAGGATCTCTGCATATTTTGTTGCCATGCCGGTGATCGCCGCGATCCACATCCAAAAGATCGCTCCCGGACCACCGGATACCAGCGCTGCTGATACGCCGACTACGTTGCCGTTTCCTATGCACGATGAAAGTGCTGTAGCCAATGCCTGGTATGGTTTGAGCTGACCGTCACCTGCACCGCCCTTTTTCCTTAATGCTCCAAATACTGTACGTATGGCAACTCCGAACTTTCGGAACTGAATTCCGCGTGTCACAATGGTCATCAGTATTCCTGTACCAAAGAACACACACAGCATGATTGGTCCGAACAGGAATCCGGTTCCTGTGTTAAAGAAATTGTCCAGCAATGTTAATAAATTACCCATTTATATCCCCCCATTGGATAATACTGATTTCAGACTATTTCAGCGCTGCAAATCCCTTCTCAAGATCAGCGATTATATCATCTATATGCTCAGTACCTATAGAAAGTCTAATCGTACTTGGATGAATATCCTGATCCTCCAGCTCTTCAGCAGACAGCTGAGAGTGTGTTGTTGATGCCGGATGGATGACGAGACTCTTTACATCAGCAACGTTAGCCAGCAATGAAAAGATCTCCAGATTGTCAATGAATTTCCATGCTTCCTCCTGTCCACCCTTAATATCAAAAGTGAATATGGATGCTCCTCCATTTGGAAAATATTTTTCATACAGATTATGCTGTGGGTGGTCTGGCAGCGATGGATGATTGACTTTTTTGACAAGCGGGTGATTTACCAGATACTCTACGACCTTCGCTGTGTTCTCTGCGTGTCTGTCAAGCCTCAGCGACAATGTCTCAACGCCCTGAAGCAACAGGAATGCATTAAATGGCGCTATAGCTGCACCTGTATCTCTCAGTAATATGGCTCTTACATATGTCACGAACGCAGCCGGGCCTGCAGCAGCTGTAAAAGATACACCGTGATAACTTGGGTTAGGCGCTGCGATCCCCGGATACTTTTCTGGATCCCATTCAAATTTTCCGGAGTCAACTATTATGCCCCCGAGAGTGGTACCGTGTCCTCCGATGAACTTAGTTGCTGAATGAACGACTATATCTGCCCCGTGGTCTATCGGCCTGATCAGGTAAGGAGTTCCGAAAGTGTTATCCACTACGACCGGGATCCCATGGGAGTGAGCTATTTCCGCAATCGCGTCTATATCTGGAATATCGCTGTTCGGATTTCCGAGAGTTTCGATATATATCGCTTTGGTCTTTTCATTGATTGCAGCCTTTACCTCATCCAAATCATGGATATCGACGAAATACGTACTCACACCAAATTCCGGAAGAGTATGTGCCAGCAGATTGTAACTTCCGCCGTATATGGTCTTCTGTGCCACAATGTTATCTCCCCGCTTCGCAAGTGCCTGTATAGTGTAGGTCACCGCTGCAGCACCTGATGCCAACGCAAGTGCCGCAACCCCGCCTTCCAAAGCAGCCAGCCTCTTTTCAAGCACATCCTGTGTGGAGTTCGTCAGTCTTCCATAAATATTTCCTGCATCTCTCAGCCCAAATCTCGCAGCTGCATGTTCAGAGTTATGGAATACGTAAGATGTTGTCTGATAGATAGGGACAGCCCTTGCGTCTGTTGCCGGATCGGCCTGCTCCTGTCCTACGTGTATCTGTAATGTTTCAAATCTGTAGTCACTCATTGTCTTTCTCCTTTTTTATCTGCATATCTGGTATGTGATTTAATCAGTTGGTAAAAAAATACCGGAAGCTTTGATTCTAGCTCCCGGGCAAATGGCACAAACTGATGTATGTCTTTCAACATCGCGTTATATTGAGGCGCGCGCCGTCGCAACAAAGCGCCCCGGCCATACTGTATGCCCGGGAGTTAAGCATTCGACAGCTCATGATGTTATTTCTTCTTGCTGCTATATTTCTTAGAACCATCTGTGCCTCCTTCAGATTTGCATTGACGATAATGTACTACTATTCGCCTACTATGTCAATATGTTTTTTAAATATTCCTACCTCCAAATACAAAAACCCCGGGAATTTTTATCTTCCGGATATCAGAATAGATTACTGACCATCCAATGAGGGTATCAGGTGTAATCAAAGCAAAAAAAGTAAGAATCCCTTGATTTTTCAAGGGATTCGGTGGCGGAAAGAGGGGGATTTGAACGACACGCACGTTTTGAAAGCGTTGCAATTACTGACGTTCATCATCCTGTAATCAATGTGTAATCATTTCTGTAATCAAAACTCGGCTTTGCCGCAAGGAAGAAATGATTGATCTATGGCGTCAAGTGCCTTCGATAGAATCAAAAGTGTAATCAACTGATAGAAAGGAGGATAACTACGCCATCCCTTTTTACTCCTTACAATTTTGCACTTCTTTCTATCGTATGGGACTCGAATCGAGGACGAGATCCCTCAACCCGTTGAAATGAAAGAAGGCAGCTCACTCTACTCCAGCGGGTGTAACAGTAAGTGTAACAGTATGGATGCTGTTATAAGGATAATTATTCTTGACCAACCATGGTTGTTCTTATTTATGACCATTTTGCTGCTCATATCGCTTCTTGTAATCATTGAAACATAAATCATTTGATGTGCCAGCCCAAGCGTCAGGTTCCTCTTCCATTAAACCGTCGTCTTGCCATCCGCAGACTGGGCATATCTCAAATGAATCTTCATCAGAAAACTCATGCCTACCGCAGATTGGACACATGTGAGGGATCGCAGAATAATTGTCATCTCTATAATTGTATGTCGAATCCTGCTCAATACGCTCTTCATATTTTGCTTTGTATTCATTTAGCGATAATTCATTAAGTCCTTCACTGCAATCAGGATTATCTGCCTGCTTATTGTCACATTTCCAACCGCATTTAGGGCATTGAATGTAATCATATATTTCAATGTCACTATCGTCCAGTTCAGAGAAATGAAACTCTCCGCAAATGGGGCAATCCATCTCATTATAATTACTGATATTGATCATTTCTTCTTCGCTTTCTGTATCTAACCATTGCCTTCATTAATTATGTTCATGCCTCCCCTGAATAATATTGATTAATCGGTTGTGATTCCGCAATTGTCAAAGCTGTCTTCTTTCCTGAGATACTCTATCGGAACTGATTTTGTCAGCCAGACTCCATTAACAGATTTGTAGAAAACCATGCCATCTGCTGACATCCGCTCTGCCAGAATCCGATATACAGCAGGTCTCCCATGGCGTGAACCAACCTTTACAGCAGTTTTAATATCTCCGGAAAGATGCACATATAATCGCGATTTTGGTATCAATCCCTGTCTATCGATTGAGGAGACATATTTTTCTCCAGTGCCATGAAACAGATACTTAGGCGGTTTGACCTCCTCAAGCTCAACATCGACAGCTATAGAATGTCCCTGATTTGCGCGAATCAAGGTTTTATCTTCATTGAAAGAATACCGTTGCTTCTCGTCTGTACTGACTATTTCTTCCAGTACATCCATAGTAAGCGGATGGGTCCTGTTTACTCCTTCTATCAATTCTGCCACATTTGCCCACCCATGTTCATCAAGAGTGATTCCTATGGTCTCCGGCTTATGACGCAGAATCAATGAAATGTATTTGCTGGTATTTTTTAGAGACATATTACTCTCCGTCCCTTCTTCCGTAATGAGCAGGTGACTCAGCTACCATTAGAGTCGAGTCACTGTCAGGAACAGTATAAACGTCCGCTTTCTGTCTGATCGTTCTCGCAGCTATTGGTGGCGTGTATGTAGCATTAAATACCATATCCAATATCCATTTACGCAGAGATTCATTGGCATGGACTTCACGATACAGTTCTACGCCACTGCTCATAGTATCCAAAATGGCTTGCCTTGTCGCCCTGTCACTCTCTGCACGAGCATTTTGGATATCAGAATATCGCATTGCGTTCTGATAGGTTTCATCCTTGCTTACGATTTCAGGAAGTTCTGCTATTTGCTTGCGGATCTTGTCCTCATCAGTCCACTCTATATTACCGAAAATGTCATGAAATTCTTTCAAAATATTGGATAGTGTATCAAGCTCCGGCACATCTATCCCAACGTCTGAACTGACCGGAATAGGATTTATTTCACCATTTTCATTCTCCAGCCTGATCTGCATTGTTTCCTTAGCCTCAGCCCTATAACTTTCAAGATCTACGTCATCAAGCAGGCCTTCAGTATAGTCCTCACCTTCAGGAGATGGCAGCTTTGGAACCAGCAGATTGAGGAAGATAACAAGCTTTTCCCATTGCACACTGCCATATGGCAGAATCGCAGCCAGGAAATTATATGTGCGTACGAAACTCTTTGCACATGACTTGAATTCGATCTGTTCCTCAATTGTTAAATCCCTATATACTTCTACGCAGTGGTCCAGAATTGGATCAAGTTCATCTCTTTCCGCCCCATTCAAGTATAACTCGACAAAGCGGTCGATATCTTCGGTCCTGTATACCTGAATGGATTCCATCGTATCGATCAGATCATTCAGCTTATTAACATCTGTTTCTCCGGACAGAATCGTTGTCTTGTAATAGCGATCAAATGCCTGTTTGATAATCCCCGGTTCATTAACGAAGTCCAGAATGAAAGTATCTTTTTTGTCTGGATGGCTCCGATTCAACCTGGACAGTGTTTGCACTACCTTTATATCTGACAATCCTTTATCAACATACATGGTATGCAATAACGGCTCATCAAATCCTGTCTGGAACTTATTGGCTACTACCAAAATACGGTATGGATCTGATCGGAACGTTTTTTCTATCTTTGCGCTCGGGAAGCCATTGATATCTGCCTCTGTAGCTTGATGCCCCTGCCACTCCGCAGTACCTGAAAAAGCAACTATAGCCTTGAATGGGCTGTGCCGCTCTTCCAAGAGTTGGTTAATTGCCTTATAATACTCGACCGCCCGCTTTATGGAACTTGCTACTACCATAGCCCTGGCCTTGCCGCCAACCTTTCCTTTTGCAATCACTTCACTGTGGAAGTGTTCCACCATTATGGCTGCTTTTTCATGGATCGCATAACTATTTGATTCAACATAGTATCTCAGGATCGACTGCGCGCGGCGTTTATCAAATCTTGGATCGTCTTCTACCGTCTTTGCCAGTTTATAATAACTCTGCACCGGAGTATAGTATTTCAACACATCCAGTATAAAGCCTTCCTCAACAGCCTGTTTCATAGTGTAGACATAATGAGGCTCCGGTTTGACTGTACCATCTGATTGCGGCACCTTTTTTCCGAACATCTCCAATGTCTTGTTCTTCGGTGTAGCTGTAAATGCGAAATAGCTCGCATTCTTTACCATTTTCCGGCCTTCGATGATCGTATTTATCTTATCTTCCAGGTCATCGTCATCGTCATATACACTGCCTGAAAGAACCATATTCATTTTGGCGGACAGACTTCCATTCTGGCTGGAATGTGCCTCATCAATAAGAATGGCAAAGTTTCTATCCTTGTAGCGTGTGGATATATCATCAAGAATGAACTGGAACTTATGAACGATGGTAACAATAACCTTTTTTCCTTCATCCAGCAGCGTCTTCAATTCCCCGGAACTTTTTGCCCAGCCGACCGTTGAAGAGACCTGCATGAACTGGCGGATCGTATTCTTAATCTGCTTGTCCAGATTGATACGATCTGTCACAACGATCACTGTATCGAAGATCTCTTTTCCGGTATTATCTTTCAATCCGACCAGCTGGTGTGCAAGCCATGCAATGGAATTTGACTTTCCCGATCCGGCAGAATGCTGTATGAGATAACGCCCGCCAACACCGTCGTTCTTGGAATCAGCCAACAGAGATGTGACCACTTTAAGCTGATGATAGCGAGGGAACACCTGCTTATACCGTTTTACACCAGTATCTTCATCTACTTCTTCAATTACCTGAGCATAATTCTCTATGATATTTGATAGTGTGTCCTTTGTCAGAATATCTTTCCAGAGGTAATCCGTTTTAATTCCATCAGGATTCGGCGGATTCCCCGCCCCGTCATTATGCCCCTTATTAAACGGAAGGAACCATGATTTATTGCCCTTCAGTTCAGTACACATCCACACTTCACTGTCATCGACCGCAAAATGAACTATGCATCTCTTGAAAGAGAACAGTATTTCCGAAGGACCCCGATCATCTTTGTATTGTTTGATAGCATCCTTATAATTCTGTTTCGTAAGCTGGTTTTTCAGCTCCATAGTTATGATCGGCAGCCCATTCAGGAAGATGCAGACATCCAGTGCCAGTTTGGGATTAAGCTTCGAATACTGAAGCTGACGAGTAACGCTGAATATATTCTTCTCATATAACAGCGCCGCATCAGGGTTGTCCTCAGATGGTCTCACGTAAAACAGGTCCAGCTTCAAATGTTTGTATCTCAAACCTTTGCGAAGCAATTCAATTACACCATCGGACTTCAGCTTCTTATCCAGCTGTCTGAAAAACCGCTCCTTCTCCAAGGCGCTATCCAGAATTCGAAGTTCCGACATTTTTTCCGGCTGGGTATCCTGCAGAAACCGGAACAGACGGCCTTCATCTATCGCATAATCCTTATTATATTCAGACGAAAAGCCCTGCTCGTAGCCCGCCTCGTTGACAAGGCTAGTCACAATCAGAGTCTCAAAACCATTCTCTTTTGTATTACTCGTCATCTGTATCCGCCTCCCCATCTACAATATCGTCAATTTCGGTGATGTCTTCTGCATCTTCTTCCATAGTGTATTCCGGGATCTCTATTCCTCGCACATCCATCTGCCCGGTAACAACATCGGATATCAAGCGTGTGCGATATTCACGGAGAAGATTTATCTCCTTCTGTATTTTCTGAATCGCGCTTTGCGCCTGCTCCTGCAGTCCCTCCACATAGTGAGCGATCTCATTCTGTTCCTCAACAGGTGGAACCGGAAGATGCAATCTCAGAAAATCTACCGCATACAGTCTTCTCCGATGCTCTGCTATACCATAAGAGTATGACTCGAAGATCCCTATTACATGAGGGGTCTTCAGCAAATAATGCATATATCTCGGATTACACTCGATAATTGGCTTAAACACTGCATACGCGGAACTTACAATACCATCGTACTCTGAGACACCATAGCTTCCGTTCCTTGCACGCATGATATTCATGGCTACATCATATCGCTTGACCTTCTTATAACCGACCAGTGACTCAGCAGGTTTTATTGTTGCATACTGCTCACTATCTGTTAGTTCAGCATATGGTTTTACCCCATAATGCTTCGAAACACTAAGCAAGGTTTCGTTTCCTGTCGTGGAGTATTCAGAGCGTTCTTCAAAAATCCTTTTATTCTGGAGTATCCTCCAATGTTCAGGGATAAACTCTATATTCTGTAGTCCTGTTGGTTTCAGCTTTACATCTTTATTCAGACCGCGCAATACAGCAGAAGAAATCGCACTATCTGTACGCTCTCGAATCAAAAGTATCTCCCGCTGAAAGCCATGAATCAGCTTGTTAATTCGCGAGGTCTGCCAATCAAGAAAACGTACTATTTGATTCTGCTCATCGTAAGGTGGAACCGGCGTTTTTAATGCTTTGAAAATATCGTAGTTAATTGTATATCGAATAGATTTTGCAAATAACTTATAGTATCTTCCAGCAAAAACAGATTTAAACCAATAGTCAAGATATCGAGGGTTAACTATATCAGTTTTCGGGGTCATCACATCATATGCAGATGTTATCATGCCGCGATACATTGATAACCCCGAGAAGACCGCCGAGCAATCCAAATCAAATAGGCAAAAAACCATATCTCCTGGTTGTACCGCTTGGTAACTATCATATGACTTAGGAACTTTTCCAGACACGTCTGAAATATCCTTATGCTTTATACCTTGCGTGCTCAGAGAAAGGAGCTCATACTCTCTATACTTCTCGCCGACCACATCTTGATGGTAGTCAAACAGTCCTCCATTACGGATTTGTTGCCAATGACATGGTATTTCTTCCACCCATGGTATTTGTGTTTGCTGATACTGATTGTACCTCATCTTCGGCCTCCTATTATTTCATCTAGCAGGCCGTCTGTCTCGGCTTCTATAGCTCGAATATCAGCTGTGATTTCTTCCAGTGTTCGCAGCTGTACTGGTTCATAGAAGTATTTGGTGAAGGATAACTCGTATCCGATTTTTTCCGTGCCGGGAACTATAAATGCCAGCGGAGCATATGGCTTCACCTCGTTATCTATGAAAGCCTCTATACCACCTTCATAACCGAAAGGCACCTGCTCTTTATCGACATTAGGCTTTACAGGCTTACCTTTCTTATCCACGATAGGCTGGTCGTTTTCGTCCAGCTGCGGAGTATATACCGGCACTTCCCAATAACCAAACTCACTATTATCGAACACCTTGCTGTATTTTGGGTCAGCATCTTCAAATGCCATATATAGGTCAAGGATCCTCCTGCGGATCGGTTCTGTGATCTCGCAGTTCTTCTCACCCAGATTCTTACGAAGCGGGCTTTTAAAGGATGTGGCATCAATCAACTGAATTTTACCTTTACGTCGGGCTTCCTTTTTGTTTGAAAGCACCCATAGATATGTTCCGATTCCAGTGTTGTAAAACATCTTTTCTGGTACGGCAACTATGCACTCCAGCAGATCCTGTTCAATGATATACTGCCGCAGATTTGAGGGCCCCTGCCCTGCTTTGCCTGTGAACAAGGAGGATCCATTATGAACTTCAACGATACGAGTACCTAATTTGGTATCCTTCTTCATTTTGCTAATGTTATTGGCAAGAAATAGCATCTGCGGATCTCCAATATCAGGTACAAGGGAGAAATTCTGACCATTGTAACTGACTATAAAGCGGCTGTCAGTGATGTCAGATTTCTTGATATCTCCCCAGGCTTTAAGGTCGGTCTTCCATGGAGTACCAAATGGCGGATTGCTTAGGCAGAAATCGAACGTCTCTCCGGCAAAACCATCATTAGAGATTGTCGAACCGAAGAAAATGTTATTTGACTGAGTGCCCTCGCCTTTGAGCAGCATATCACTTTTAGCGATGGCATAAGTCTCATCAGCATTCTCCTGACCATACAGATGTATGGACACACGCTTGTCATTTTCTTCAGCGATCTCTCTGATTCGCTGTTCTGCAACAGTGAGCATCCCGCCGGTACCGCAAGCTCCATCATAAATACGATAAGTTGTATTCTGGATCTGATCCTTGATTGGGACAAAAGCCAGATCAGTAATCAGTTCCACTATATCGCGAGGAGTGAAATGACGTCCTGCATCAGTTATATTTGTTTCTTCGTTGAACTTCCTGATCACTTCCTCGAATACAGTACCCATAGTGTGATTGTCCAAAGCAGGAAGTGTTACTCCTGCGGCATTAGTCACCGGCCGAGCTGAAAGATTAATAGATGGATCCGTGAATTTGCTTATCAGAAGGCCGAGAATATCATGTTCCGAAAGCTTGTCGATCTGATTACGGAACTCAAACTTTTTGATAATATCCTGCACGTTTTTCGAAAAGCCATCAAGATATAGAATAAAATCAGCCTTCAACTGCTGCTGATTCGTCCGGGACTTCAGATCAGAAAGAACATAAGGAGAGCTGTTGCAAAAGGCTTCACCGGCTGCAGCACAAAGTGCTTCATCCTGATCAGTGATACCCGCATCATCAAGCTGTTTTTTCATAGTAAGAACAGCCTGCTTGGATGGCTCCAGCACAGCATCAAAGCGGCGGAGGACTATCATTGGTAATATGATTTTACGATAATCACCGACATCATATACGTCTACAAGGCAGTCGTTTGCTATTCCGAAAATAAAAGACACAAGCTGCCCGAAATTAGCTTTATCCATTAATTCTCCACCTCTTCCTCCGTAAGTTCCATAATATCTGAAATATCACAATGTAGTGTATTACAGATTTTTACCAGAACTTCTGTATTAACATTTTCATTCTTCCCCAGTTTAGCAAGCGCACCCGTACTTATTTTGGCATCTTTTCTAAGCTGAGTTTTGGTCATATCTCTGTCGATCAGGAGCTTCCAAAGCTTCTTATATGATACAGACATTACGCTTTCCTCCAACACGAAATAAAATATTTCAAAATCGAATCATCGATTTGAATATAACATATATTGTTTACGAATGATTGCGTTAGATTTCTGTGAACATGTTCTTGACAGCTCTTTTATATAGGATTACAATAAGCGTGTTAGAAAATAGCGAACACGCTTACATCTAGCATCAGGAGGAAAGGAGATCAGCAATGGAGAGTGGACAGACATTTGGCAGTTATGTCAGAGAAAAGCGTCTTGCAGCAAAGATCAATTTGCGCAAGCTTGCAGGGATACTGGAAATAGCCCCTGCTTACATGAGTGATATAGAGAACGATCATCGTTATCCGCCGGAAAAAGAAAAGATATATAAGATTGCAGAGGCATTGAACCTAAGCCAGGAAGAGACTGACCATCTCTTTGATCTTGCCGCCGGGAACAAGAAAAACTCAGTATCACCGGATATAGCTGACTATATTATGGAACAGGATAAGTCCCGTGTTGCCCTTCGCCTTGCACGCGATTCCGGTGCGGGCGAGAAAGAATGGGAAAAAATCATCAGAATTCTTGAAGAAAGTAAAAAGGACTAAGGAGAAAGCCATTGATTTACTATCGATATTCCAATAAACAGCTTGATGCTCTCGCCGACGATTTGAATCGGCGTTATGATGCCAGTAGGCTTAAGAAGCCTTCTCAGGTCGATGTATATGATATTGTCGATCTACTGGGAGCCAGACTGGCCTTCGAATACCTGTCACCTGATCGAACTTACCTTGGCGCTACGATCTTTCGTGACGGAGTTCTGCATGTATGGCCTGGCAATCCATATATTGATGGGATGATGCCGACTGAAAAGCTGTTTTACGGGGGTACGATAATCATTGACCGGGATCTGAATGAGAGCACCTGCGAGCAGGACAGTTTTTCCGAGAATTTTACAGTAATGCATGAATGCTTCCATTTTGATAAGCATCAGGCTTCGTTCAAACACAGTGGACATATGTCCCAATCATTCACAGGCTACGGACAAAAACAAACGAATAAGAAGGATGCCCTCTATTGGATCGAGCATCAGGCAAACTATGCAGCGGCTGCGTTTCTTATGCCGCGCGAAGCTGTTATATACGGAGCCCGTAGGCTCCTATACTACAGGGACCATCCTATCCCTTTCGGTTATGGCATCAAAGATGACATAAGAGAGCTTGGCCGTAAATTCGGTGTAAACTATTCGCCTATGGTCTTCCGTCTACAAACATTGGGATTATTGGAAGATGAATTCAATTACTTCATATAACAACATATGTATTTCAAGGAGTGCACATCGCACTCCAAAAAAATAATTATCATGTTAGAAAATAGCGAACATCTAACAGGTTTGGAGGAGAGAATGAACAAGCAAGGATACATATACCGATGCCCGAAAAAGTGCCCAATCGGCAAGAACTGCTTCGTGATCAAAGTCCCGGAAAGAATTGAGCATCCCCTGACAGTACTGCTGAAATGCATTGCCAGCAAGAGTGATATCGAGGTCACTATCGGCGGACCGCGTCCCCCTTGATAATGCTACTACAACTAAATACCAATTACTTGCAAACAAGCCGCCCTGACGTGCTAAATTGCAGAGCTGTACCCGTAACCACGGCACCAGTCTGCGCACGTCTGAGCGGTATTGCTATTTCAGGGGAAGTAATAATGTACACAAACATTCAAAGTTAGGAAAAATAATATACGGAGGAATATGCTACAATGAATAAGCGTAAAAGAAAAGCCATAATTGATGATGGCATGAATCCAGAGCTTGTTATCGGTGCGGATTTCGATGGCTATCTTGGCATTCCAACAATTCGCAAACCTGACAAGCTCATTATCCCGTCTGACATTGTACCATTCACAAAAAGGAACCGTATTGAAGGCAATAACATTGCTGTCGGCTTCTATGAAATGGACAATGAATTCGCAGATATACTGATTTCTCCGGAGGATTATCTGGAAGAGTTTCGGCAAACAGTTCTGGTAACACCTGAAAACGTCAAGCTGTTCATTTCTCCGGACTGCTCCCTCTATCGAAACGCTCCTCTTGCGGTACAGATTTCCAATGTTTATCGCAACAGAGTAATAGGCTTCTATTATCAGCATAATGGAGCCTATGTGATACCTCAGATTCGATGGGGGAATGAGCTTACATATACCACAAGGCTCCTGCCGGAACGAGTTGCTTTTCTGGGAGTAGAAAAGCACAGCATCGTCGCAGTAGGCACTTATGGATGCTTTAGAACCCGCGACGATAAGTATCATTTTGAAGCCGGGCTGGCAGCAATGATGGAGACGTTGGAACCGGAAGTCGTACTGGTTTACGGATCCATGGATGAAAAGGTCTTTGGTGCTTATCTGAACTCAGCACAGTTTGTTGCATACCCAGACTGGATCACTCGTGTTAAAGGGGGTGATCGATAATGGGTAGCGGAGCAAGTGGTAGCTATGGTGGTGGAGGAAGTGGTTCCCAGCCTTATGCCCCTTCATACCATGTTGTAAAGAACATGCACGAACAGGATATTAAAAACGGCACTTACCACGACGGGCATTATGACAAGAATCCAACCGCTCAAAACATCAATGATATGATAAACGGCAATTATGTCGGTAGCAAACATACAAATATTGACATGCCATATGTCATTGACATGGATGGAAATATCATTCTCGGCAGACGAAACGGAAATGGTAGAGATGGCGCGCCAACGCCGCATCCAACATTGGTCGGTGGAAAAGATCCACAGGTGCAAATGGCTGGAATCGTACATATTCACGGTGGAAAGATCGCCTCATACGATAACCAGAGCGGTCATTATAAGCCGAATGCAAAGTCTATGCAGGTGGCTGACGAGGCCTTCGGAAAGCTTCCATCTATACTCTTTAAGAAGAAGAAAGGACAATGATAATGATGAAATCTATAGAAGAATACACGGACTATCTGTTTAACTGCTCCTTCTCTGATGATTCCTTTGATCCTGAAGATCACGAGGAGCATCTGAAAACGTCATGGGAGCTATTTGAACACTACACTTGGGAGGACATCTACCCTGTCTGGGTAAAGCATCTCCATGAAAACTGCCCAACACCAGAAGACGTTATCAATTTCGTAAACCTTTATATCTACTATGAGGCAGCCAATCTGCCAATTGATGATCCGATTGGGCTCATCAGCTATCTCTACTACAAAGTAGATATGGATGAATACTGGGATGAGGCAGGCGAACTTTTCGAGGGGTTTGCAATAAACATCCTCTCAAAGCAAGGGCTCGTGAACATGATGGAAGACCCTTACTATACTCCACTTAAAGACGAGCGTATAACGAATGCGGTAGCATGCTGGGAAAAGAGTAATACAGCGGAATAAAATAAGAGTAGCTTAGTCTAAATATAACAAACAGGCAAAGACCGCGAGGATAATCGCGGTCTTTGCTATCAACTATCACTCCTGAAGGATCAGGAGATCAGTTCACCTGCAGCCTTTACCTTAACGCGGTTGGTATTTCCAGGATAGTACTGCAGCGGAACATCCTCAACATCTATGATCTCTACAGTGTCACGTTTTGCACCGGCTTCCACAGCCATCTCTATAGCCGCATTCTTTGCATCCGCAAGAGCCTGGTCACGCGGGATCTCATCATAATTGATCAGAGTCTCAAGTGTACCACTGACCTTGGATATAGCAGATCCGATAGCATTGGCACATCCGAAGTGTTCCGGTTTGATCGTCTGTGCGGCGCCGGCAAGAGTATCCGGAAGTATTACCGATCCGCCTCCTACCAGTATTACATCGCTGTCATCACTTGACAGTTTCATCGCATCTATCGCATCTTCCGTAAGGACTCTGATGGCATCCTGTGCTTTTTCAGCAAGTTCAATTGGAACATCCTTTACCAGCGAAGCATCACCAATATCCGCCTTGCCAAGTCTCACAGCTATATCCGTTGCAGTCAGAACATCTCCGCCAAACACAAGTGCCTTATCAGTAAGCTCAAACCCTACCGAATCCGGACCCACTGTCACAGTTCCATCTGGCTTTTCTCTTACGATCGAGCCGCCGCCAAGACCTATGGACATAACATCAGGCATTCTGAAATTGGTACGGACACCGCCGATCGTTACTGCCACGCTAGATTCCCTCGGGAACTCGTTCTGAATAACACCAATATCCGTGGTCGTGCCGCCGACATCGATTACGATAGCATTAGCCAGCTTGCTAAGATAACTTGCACCTCTGATCGAGTTGGTAGGTCCGCACGCTACTGTCAGGATCGGATACCTGCGTGCGTATTCCATCGTCATCAGTGTTCCGTCATTCTGAGAGAGATAGATCTTGGCGTTCTTTATACCTTCATCTTCCATACTCTTGGCGAAACCATCCGTGAATTTCTCTGCGATCTTCCATAATGCAGCATTGAGGATAGTTGCGTTTTCTCTTTCAACAAGTCCCATAGAACCTATCTCACTGGAGATGGATACATGCACATCGTCGCCCATGACTTCCTTAGCAATCTCTGCTGCGCGAAGCTCATTATCATTTCTGATGGTCGAGAATACACCGGATACCGCTATCGACTTTATTCCCTTTTCCTTCATCTCAGTGAAGAATTCGCGGCAGGCATCCTCATCGAGATCAGTGATCTCTCTGCCGTCATATTCATATCCGCCGCGGACAATTACTGCTTTCTCACAGATCTCTTTGATGTCATCTTCCCAGTCCGCCATAGGATCCACACCGCATGATGCAGGTGCACCGATCCTGATGATACCTATCTTTGCGAGATTCTTTCTTTCTACGATGGCATTAGTGCACTGAGTGGTTCCCAGCATCGCCTGTCCGATCTGCATCTTATCTACACCGGATTCATCGAGTACTTTTCTTACAGCACCGACAATACCATCATAGATATCAGCTGTCGTCGGGTTCTTTACACTAGCTATTACGTTGTAATTCTCATCAATTATTACAGCGTCAGTATTGGTTCCGCCTACGTCTATTCCAAGCTTATACATTATCTGAGCCCTCCTTTCGATCTTTCCTCGATAGGAATGTAGTCAGTATCCAGTCCGAAGTATCTTGGTCCTACGAGATCCAGTCCTTCCTTGCAGCGCCACATCTCGAAGCATTTCAGACCGACTATCATGACCCGCTTGCCGTATTTCAGAGCATCAGTAGGAACCGGATTGAATGTTTCTGTATCTACAAGCGTAATCAGATCCGGAGTCGTTGCTACGATCTCGCCATCCACAACTGCAGCCAGATTCTCATTCTGGAACTCGACATAAGCAGTGTGGTCTTTGCATTCTCCGATACCTTCAACCACCACCTTACCGAAGTTGAAAGCACCTTTGGTCTCTCTGAGAACGTCAACGATCTTCCCTCTGAACAGCTTGAATCCCTCTGTGAACTCAAGGAACGCTTCTTCTGGCGTTTTGTCAGTAACATTCTTTACTGTTCTCATTGCGGCTCCAAGCTGCTCGCTTCTGGTAACAATACCCTTTACGCCGTATTCTTTCAGCTGCTTTCCTGTCAGATTGTATAAAGTAACTGCTACGGAGCCGCCGCAGCTCATCGTGACCGCTCTGGCAAGCTCCTCGGACCATTTATTTGTGATCGTATCGAAGATGACTGTATTACCCTTCTCATCTGCCAGTCCCATCGGTGATGCACTTATTCCGCCAATAGTGAATGTGACCATCTGAAGTTCAGGGAAAGCTCTTCCCATGCCGTCGCAGTCGACCATAGGCAGTCCCAGTCTTGCTGCTGCAGCAATCGGGAACATCGAGTTAAGACCGCCTGCTTCCATAGGCATGGTAGCAAAGACCTTTCTTCCCTCATGGCTTGAAACGATGTCAAACAGAGCTTTGTATTCGCTGCCGCCTATGATCTTTTCGCACAAAACTGTCGGCGCTCCCATCATTGCGAACGGAACTACGAGTGCATCATCCGGCACTTCGTCCGGATCAAGCAGTGTCACAGGTCCGCATTCGTTGATCGCACCTATAGCTACCAGCTTTCCGAGATACGGATCTCCGCCGCCGCCCGCTCCAAGAAGAGCCGCGCCTCTGGCGATATCTTCGATTTCAGGTATTCCAAGTTTACGCATTTTCAGATCTCCTTTGTTTTATTTATGCAAAGGGATGAAGTCACTGCTTCACCCCGATCCACCATATTATTTTATCTTTTTTGCCTTAGCTAATATCACATAAAGGATAAGTGATACTACTATTCCATTGATCGGCCCTACAAAGAATGGGATGTTAAGGAACGGCATTGCTTCCACCAGTCCCGGAAAGTTAGCGAATGTTCCTCCTGTTATGCAAGCAACAAGTGCGCCGACCACATATGCAATGATTCCGATTGCTGAGAATCCTTCCTTTATGTCGAACTTTTCTTTATCCCCCTTGTTTACTATCCAGTATTCTGCGATTATCACGCCTGCAAGTGAAGGTATGAGGCCGGACATAAGTGACAGGAATCCCTGGAATGCGTTGAGCAGTCCAAGTGCCGCTAGAAGCGTGCCACAAGCACCTGCTATTCCTGTCGTGACCTTAAACTTGCTCTCATCGAATCCGAGCAGGTTACTGAGAGCAAGACCGCCTGAGTACGCATTCGTAACGTTGGTGGTCCATGTTGCAAGAACTAGCGCCAGCAATCCGAGGAACGGCACTCCGAGTGAGCTTAGAATAGCAGAGATGTCATACTGCCCGGTTACTATGCTCATCAAAGCTCCTGTCATGAGCATGAACAGTCCTGCAGGGATGACTCCTACAAGTGAAGACTTGACTACATCGCCTCTGTTCTTAGCGAATCTGCAGTAGTCAGCCGAGATAACTCCGCCGAGTGCGAACGATGCGACTACCATCGAGATGCCGAATACGAGTCCGGCGGATGCCTCAGGTGCGTAGTTTGAGATCACTGCTCCGCCATTGTTCTGAGTTATTCCGGCGATAAGGCCGTACAGGCATACGATAAGCAGCATTGGAACAGCTATGTAGTTGAGCCACTTAAGGCCCTTGAATCCGCTGCATGCTGTAGCGAGCATTATAACGCCCCATATGATCGACCAGATCATGACGCTTGTCGGGCTAGCCTCACCGCCGCTCATTCCCGCGATCATCGATGCAAAAGCACTGCCGCATGTTGCGGACTGGATGCCGAACCATCCGATGCATGCTATGGCGAGAATGATGCTGATTATATATCTTGAACCCTTTGTACCGAGCGCACCGGAAGCCATTACCGCTACAGGAAGACCTGTATCACATGCCTGCATGCCGATCATTATCATGTATCCGCAGATGAGGCCATATCCTATAAGAATGGCCAGCAGCATCTGACCTATTGTCAGTCCCCCTACTGCCAATACGCCTCCAATCATTAGGCACGGAACGCAGATCATTCCGCCTGCCCATATTGCAGCAATTGACGTCCAACTCTGACGCTGTTCGGCTTTGATTTCGAAACCTGTTTCTTTCTTTCCCATATTTTGACCCTTCTTTCCATATACATTTTCCCAATATGATGATTGTAGATGTTCGAACGGTCATTAATCTTTATCTGTGAGGCAAAATAAAAGCAACATCTTTTGTCCAAATGGACAAAGGCCGCTGCTTTTTGAGTGTTGCATTCGTTGTGTCAATTATTAATCAAGAAGTCGTTTGATTCCACAGGCTTTATAGAGTTTTTCGGACTCAGGCATAGCCCCTATAGCAAAGCCCAGACAGTCGCTCATGGTCTTGATCCTGTACTTGATTGTGTTCTTATGAACAAACATCTTATCCGATGTCGTCTGCACATTGCTGTTTGCGTCCAGCAGGAACGTGCAGAGCGTATTGATGCAGTCGTCGTTCCCTTTCTTGTCTTCTATAATATCAAACAGACTCAGATACTTCGATATACTGTCAGCTCCGCCCTCTACTATCTGCCGGCAGGCATTCGCGAATTCTATGTCACCACTGACAAAAAATTCCTTATCCGGCATTATTCTTGATGCATCTTGCCAGCAGTCATAATTCAGGAGATAAGCACTTCTTACTTCTCCCGTGTCCTTCAGATTGGTAAAGAAGCTTATCCTGACATTCTTGCCCAATACTGTTTCTATATTCGCTCTCAGAGCATCTACATCTGCTTTTCTCTTTATGTTATCAGTGAAAAGCACTATGCTCTCCTTATACAGATCTGCGCATACTGTCCGGCAGAATTTATGTGCTTCATCGGTCACAAGGTGAACATCGTCTGCTGAAAATGTGCTGCCATTGATCACCCACATGGAATCTACAGACGCTATGTCCAAATCGAACATAGCAGACAGCGATCTCATTTTGACCGGCTGGTCCGTCAGGATAGCTTCGACGATCTCTGTTGCAACGCTCTCGCCCTTATCTTTGCCCCACAGCTTGAGAGCTATACGGACTCCTTCAACAGTCTGCTGGAGAAGGATGCCCGTAAGCGGTCCGCCGACATGTACAATATACAGGTTGTATTTAGTTCCTGATATGTTCACATCTTCTTTATATACGAGAGCATCTTCCATCTTCGGGAAGCTGATCGGATTTGCTTTGAAGTCAGTTGCGGCAAGCTCCTCAATGCCCTTGTGGATACCTGCTAACTCACTTGGCCAGGCAGCTTCATACAGAGTATTATTTTTATCTGTTGTCAGGATAACGCTTGATCTGAGTCTGTTGCTGATCAGCCTTATCATGGTGCCTACGTTCTGCTGGTGTACAGGCAGTTTGGATATGGATTCGAGCAAGGAAACTATCATTGGCTCGCCGGATATCTGATCACGGATGATCAGTCCCATAATATCTGTGATTGCTTCACCGTACCTGAGATTAAACTGATTCTCCGGCATGACGATAATTGGAAATTTTAGTTCATCAGCCAGCTTTATAATCGAAGGGTCGACCTTCTTTACGATCACTCCTACGTAATACAGTATAAGGCCTACCTCGCCGGAGAGAGCAAGCCTCTTTACGCTGTTATACTGGGCATCTATATCGTCTGCACCATTCAGGAAACCTGTTATAACGATCTCTCCGCCATTGAACTCATCATTAAGATAGGCATGATCATCGATAAGCTCATACTCCATAGTTTCAAGTACTGAAACAGAGGCGACGATCTTGTCCAGACCTTCCTTTCCAGCAACGACTGTCGCATTGGCAAGCGATGGCAGTTTAAGCAGATTCTTTACAGTTACACTCATCAGTTCTATCTCCAAATCCCTGTTAACATATTGTAACTATAATGATACCACAAATGTTCATCACTCCCGCTCTCAGAGTGACGAACTTTTTTTCATTTCGGGGTGCGCTTTTTTCAAAGTTATTTCCCATTAGTGAGAGGCTCTGTTTTTTGTTCTCCTTTGTACAAAACCAATCGGTCTGGGGCAGTCCGTATTTTTAGCACCCTTATGTGTATAATCAGTACATCAAAAAAAGAAAATGTGTTCTTTGTGAAAGAGTTTTGAGAAACACCCTCAACTAAACGTGTTTCTATTCCCCATTAGTAGAAGGCTTGTTTGTTTTTCAGTTAACACATTGGATTGGGTGTCCATTATGCGGATCCCATTCCCACTTATTAGTAGAAAACTATTTGTTCAATATGAAAAACAATCGTGGCAATGCCATATTATTGTCACTCTCATGGCCTACAGGTGAAGGGACTTAAGATCCCAAATATTGGTTATAAACAGGAGCAGATGACCTGAATGACCTCAAATAATACTTATGTGCAAAAAAGCATGTCACGACCATGGATTTTTCAAAAAAACGCCCCGAGAATTGTACTTTTATCGAGGCTCTATGGAGACAGGAGGATACAGCATGCCCAGATTGAGCAAGAAATATAAACAGGAATGGCAGTTCTTTCTAGATGATCGCAACCGGATGAAGTACAACGATCTCTGCAAAAAATGTGAAAAGGAATGTAAGCAGAGCTTCAGGGCGATCATCATCGACTGCCCATATGAGAGAAAGAAGCGAAAGAAACGGAAAGGAGCTGATTCTATTGAAAAAGACTGAAAGCATTACAGAAGCACCGCTGGAGATGTTCACTGCTGCGGATGTAGAGCCGAAGGAAGTGAGCTGGCTCTGGTATCCGTATATCCCTTTCGGAAAAGTAACGATGCTTCAGGGAGAATCCGGTGAAGGTAAGAGCATGTTCGCACTAAACCTTGCGGCTTTACTCACAAGAGGTGATCCGCTCCCCTTTGCAGCGGATCATCACGAGCCGATGAAAGTGATCTATCTCAATTCTGAGGATGACGCAGACGATACCATAGTTCCGCGATTCATCAAGGCAAATGGAGTACGTGAGAATTTGTTCTTTATCTCCGAGCGCGAGAAACGACTCAGCTTTTCAGATGAAAGGATAAATGAATCAATCAGGATGACCGGAGCTAGAGCAATGATCATCGATCCGCTTGCTTCCTATCTTGGCCCTGATGTCTCAATGAACCTCGCTAATGAGGTAAGACCTCGCTTCGAGTCACTGATCAAAGCAGGGAGAAGCAATGACTGCGCAATCATAGTTGTTTCACACTTGAACAAGGCTGAGGGCATGAACGCGAAAAACAGATCGAACGGATCAGTCGACATTATCGCAGCACCGAGAAGCATGCTCGTCATCGGCAAACCACACGATGACGAGAACCCTGATCACCGGATCATGGCTCACGGCAAGTGTAACATCGCACCGCTTGGCTCATCTATCCTCTTCTCGGTCGGTGATGGAGTTGTAGAGTTTATTGATACTGTCGACATCACTGCTGATCAGCTTGTGAAAGCGGTCGGTTCAGGCAAGCTGAGAGAGACGAAGCAGGCTGCAGCATGCCGTGAGCTCCAGACCCTGCTCGCTTCCGGGTCTGTACCGCAGAAGGAGATCATAGCCAGAATGAATGAACTGGGCATCAGCCAGCGGACTTGTGAATTGGCCAAGGCCACTCTGCCAATTGAAACTATCCGTGTGAACGGACATTCTGAGTGGCGGCTTGCCTGAATTCGTAGAAACAACAACGCAACAACGCAGGGTCATACCCTCTTGCGGGATAAAACTAACTGCGCAATAAGTATCTGTCTCTGCATTGTTGCGGAGTAGCCGACAGAAGAAAAAAATCATATTACTGTGTATTGCAACGGGTGTTGCCATGAGGACAGTCTGAAAGCCTGTCCTCAGGTATAGCGAGCATAGGCTATGTATCGCCAGCCACTTCGTGGCCATACTCAACACAGCCGCGGCACTGCACTCCGTGGCAATACCGGGAGGGGCCCTGCCCCTGCAACCCCTGCCGCATAAAACGTAAGCATTATTACTGAAACCGTGACGCTTATCGTCACAGAAAGGATGATCACAATGGCAAACAGACAAAGAAATCTCGGTATAAATATCAGAGTTACACCTGCCGAGAAGAAAATAATCGAGCGCAATGCGAAAAAATGTAAGCTGACAGTATCGGAATATCTTCGTCAGATTGCAATGAATGTTGAACCAAAGGAGCTTCCATCGAAAGAGATTATTCAAAGCATCATGCGCCTTCGGAACGAAGTCAGCCTCTTTGAAAGGTATTCTCAGTCATCGACAAACGAAAACAACATCAGGTTTTACAAAAATGTTGCTGATCGTCTGAGCAGGATCCAGACCGAAACGCTGCAGCTTCTCACCCATTCTGAAGCAAAAAGTGAGGTGAAGATCGATGGCAACGACTAAGATCTGGCCGGTCAGAGACAGTCTGAAGCGCGTCGTCGACTACGCATCCAACCCGGAAAAGACTACCGAAGACGATCTCGAAGCTGTCATAAAGTACGCGATGGACGGAGAGAAAACTGCAAGCGCAGACGAAAAAGCATGCTATGTCACCGGAGTAAACTGCTTCGCTGAGACTGCACTTGATGAGATGCTAAGCACTCAGCGCCACTTCGGTAAGACCGACCGCAATGTTGCTTACCACTGCTATCAGTCATTTAAGCCGGGCGAAGTAGCGCCCGAGCAGTGTCATGAGCTCGGCGTCGAGCTAGCCCGCCGCATGTGGGGTGATAAGTATCAGGTGCTGGTCGCGACTCACCTCGACAAAGGTCATCTGCACAATCATCTGGTGTGCTGCTCGGTCTCATTCATCGACGGCAAAAAGTTCAACGACAACAAGGGTGCTTACTACAGACTCCGGGAATTATCTGATGAGATCTGTCTCGAGAACGGACTGTCGGTCATCGAAAATCCGCTCGGCAAAACATCGCGGCAGCTGCATTTCGCTGAGAAAAACGGAGAAGACACTCGCTACAATCTTATGCGCAGAGCGATCGATGAGGCCATCCCTCTCTGCGCAAATATGCCTTCGTTCATCGATCTGATGAAGCAGCGAGGTTATATTATCGCATACAACCCGAATAGAAAGTATCCGACGATCAGATCGATACACTCGAAGAAACCGACAAGGCTGTTCCGGCTCGGAGAGGAATATGAGCTTGAAAGGATCGCTCAGCGCATCGACGAGAACAGTCTTGAGGAAGTCGCGCGCAATCGTGATGAGTTAAGATCAAAGCCGTTCCACGCTCCTGTCAGGCACACGCCTGTCAGGGTTAATAAAGACAAGATCAGAAAGATAACAGGCATCTACGCGCTATATCTTCATTATCTTTATCTGATGGGTTACCGGCCGCATAAAAAACACAAGCCGCTCTCACCGGAGATGCGCGAGGCCTGCAGGATGTGCGACAAATATTCCGACTGCGCGAAGCTGATGGCAAGGCATCACCTTCACACTGAAGAAGATGTCAGATCATTTATCGCAGACTCGGAGCAGCGCATGGGCGCTCTGTCGCAGGATCGGGAGAGGATCAGGAATCGGCTGAGGCGAGCGAAGGATCCTCCCGTGATTGAGGAGCTGAAAACCGAAAGAGATCAACTCACTGAACAGATCACCGGGATGAGAAAAGAAATAAAGACAGCGAAGTTCACACTTGAACGGAGCGAAAAGGTCCGAGAGGACATCAGTATTGAACGCGAATACTGCCGCGGCGATCATCTGAAACGCCAAGGCAGGCAGCGGAATGACCGCGATCATGAGCGCTGAACTGCACCACCTATAATCACAATAATTACGTTAACTCACCACAGAAAGCCACATAAAAGGATATCGGAGAATGGCATATACCTGTACTTTAAAACAGAATAATGCAGCTTTGGCATCCTGTTCTCAGGAAGAATTGTTGCGCTATATACTTGCGCGTGATAATCTCTCTTTGGATGGTGTAGTTTCAGATTATATGAAAATAAGGAAGGAGCAGATACTAACAAATCACCCATACACAATATTTGAGAGTAAAGACGGAAGATACCGGACATACGTCAAAGATCCTACGATGAGTAATGGCCGCCGTATGATAGTAAAGTCTTCCAGGGAGGATCTTGAAAATGCTGTTGTGGAGCACTATATCTCCATGAGCGATGATATGTTTTCTGAAAACGCAACTTTAGCATCGCTGTATCCCGACTGGATCGAGTACAAGGCTTTGCATGTTGAGTATCCTACCATCAATCGTGTTAAGAAGGATTGGAAGAGGTACTACGAAGGTGCTGCAATAGTTAATAAGCCGATCTGCAAGATTACGAAGCTTGATCTGGATGAATGGATCCATAAGATGATCAAAGAATATGATATGGATTATCATCAGTACGGCAACTTCTCGCTTATAATAAGGCAGGAGCTTGAATACGCAGTAGACCGCGGTATAATCGACTCTAATCCATTTCTCTCTGTCAGGATCGACAAGAAAAGGGTTCTGAGAGCTGAGCATAAGAAGCCTGATGAAACACAGGTATTCACACTTGAAGAGCTTGAATTCATTTATGAATGTGCTGAAAAAGATTTCTCAGAAAACCGTCGTCCGAAGCATAAGCTGGTTCCTCTGGCTGTTCAGTTCCTGTTCCAGACAGGTCTGCGTCTGTGTGAGGTAGCTGCGCTAAGATACGAGGATATTGACGGTGATGAGATCATCGTTCGCAGAATGGTTCGTTATCCGGGCGGTGAGATCATTGACTCCACAAAAGGAACATTCGGAGACCGCAGAGTCCCTCTCACACCGAAGGCTCTGGAGTTGATAGATGTCGCAAAAAAGAAGCAGGAAGTCAGCGGTCAAAAGAATATGAAATATATTTTCGTTATGTCTGGCGACCCTATACACACCTATCTCGCTATACAAAAGGCATTTGCAAAATACTGCAAAGAGCTTGAGATCCAGCAAAGAGGTCCGCATAAGGCAAGAAAGACCTATATTTCTGAGCTTCTTGAGTTCGGTATCAATATAAATACAGTACGTGCTATTGCCGGTCATAAGGACGAACATACCACTTTTAACAACTATTGCTACGATCGAAAGACCAAGTCCGAGCGCAATGCACAGGTAATTGCCGCAATCCAGTGAGTGTAATCAGGTGTAATCAAAGCAAAAAAGTAAGAATCCCTTGAAAATCAAGGGATTCAATGGCGGAGAGAGAGGGATTTGAACCCTCGCGCCGGTACTACCGACCTACTGGTATTCGAAGCCAGACCCTTCAGCCACTTGGGTATCTCTCCACAGCGAGTGTTATTCTAACATACTCGCAAGGCTTGCACAAGAGCTAAAAAGCACTTGTTATCTTTCTGCAGACGCTTTATTTCTGCTCTTTCTGCGCAGTTTCTGTTGCTTATCAAGAATAAATCCGAGAAGCAGGACCAGTACAATCATGATCCCTGCAACAACTGTCTTTCGGTTTGATATATAAAGGTAAGATGGGATCCATCCCTTTTCAATGCTTTCTCCTGCATAGAGATAGCCTTCTCCGACTTCCTCTTTATTGGCATATATATAGAATTTTCCGACTTTTTCTCCCTTTTTGACCGGTGCCTCAAGGATGTCTATATCTGTTTTTACCTTTACTCCGCCGGCTCTCTTGTTTTTAGGATATGCGTATCTGAGTCCCTTTGTATCCAGGGATACTTTTGACTTGACGCCGTGTCTTACCCACGTATTGCAGACGTCCTTATCGCTGTCGCTGACTATGAATCCGGGCGTCAGATCGTGAGCGGCCTTGATGAGCTTGCGCGGATCTTCCATCCTGCCTTTTGCAGTGTCACCCAAAAGCACTATAATGGCGCTCAGTCCGCTCTCCCTGAATCCAAGGGTTATTGAGCACTGGCTCTCGGACCAGCTTCCCGTCTTGCCGAAAGTCAGTCCTTCAAGATTGTCAGTAGCCTTGAGCAGAGCAT
Organism: Anaerovoracaceae bacterium; assembly: GCA_045115935.1. GTDB lineage: Bacteria > Bacillota > Clostridia > Peptostreptococcales > Anaerovoracaceae > Crickella. The sequence continues at coordinate 21,113 of JBGULF010000055.1, read as the reverse complement.
TCTCCATTTTGAGCTTACCGCTCATGTTGGTAGCCGGCATAGTATATTTTTTTGTGAGAGCGATCTCTCTGAGCTTTTCGTTCTCAAAGCAGTGCTTTGTGATGATCGCCATGTCGCGGGCAGTCGTATAGTGATCTTTGTGCTGCCAGCCGTTGGTATTGACAAAATTCGTGTCCTTGCATCCCCATTTTTTGATCGTCTTATTCATCAGTTCGACGAATTCGCTCTCGCTGCCCGATACACCCTCTCCAAGGACTATCGTTGCATCATTGGCAGACATCATCATCGCTGCGTAGATGAGATCAATGGCCTTTGACTTCTCGCCTGGTTCCAGCTCCAGCTCCATGCCGTCCTCGAGTATTCTGCACGCGTTTTTTGACGCTGTAAGTTCCGTGTCCGGGTCGAGATTTTCAAGTGCCAGATAGCACGTCAGTATCTTTGTGATGCTGTAAGGCTCCATGCGCTGGTCGGCATTCTTCTCAAATACAGGCTCATCAAGATCCGTAGAGTACATGATAGCCGACTGTGCCCTGATGCCCGGCGATTTTGATCCCAGCTCACCGCAAGGTCTTATAAAACTGCGGTCATATGACATTCCCCTGCCGAGTGTCACGGGAAGATACGACAGCACGATCGTAAGCACAAGAATAAGCAGCGCCAGTGCGCGGGCTGCTTTTCTGTAATCTATTCTGACTTTCTTTTTTCTGTATCTCTTTCCCGTTTCTTCTGCCACTGTATATATCCTTTTAATTCCCGCTGTCATATATGACCTTCGGCGCTCCGCCGATATAGTCATATGATGCGAGAATGTACTCTACTCCCCTGAGATTTCCTTTGATGCCGGTGCCGTAAGCCTGCATGCCGTGGAGATGTCCGTAAACGCACTTCCATACTCCGTATTCTTCGAGGAGTTTAGTGAACTCCGTCTCTCTTCCGTTAGGTGCCGTCGGCGGATAGTGCAGGCATGCGATTATCCTTGCATCCGGAGCCTCTCGTTTTGCAGCATCAAGGCCGAGTTTCATCCGTCCGAGCTCTCTGGCATATATTTTCTCATCATGTTCGGTATACTCATCCGAACCGGGATACGGCCAGCCTCTCGAAGCTGTGATCACGATGTTTTCACTCTCAACGACATAGCATTCGTTCTGCAGGAAAATTATATCATCATATAAAGAGTTCAGGTACTGTATCCTGGACCACCAGAGATCGTGGTTGCCCTTTGAGAGCAGTTTTTTGCCCGGCAGTGAATGCAGCCAGTTGAAATCGGCGATCGCCTCCTCGATGCGAAGGCCCCATGAGATGTCGCCGGGAACCATTACTATGTCCTCATCCGTGACCAGTTTCTCCCAGTTTTCCTTCAGTCTGTCAGGATGATCCTCCCATCCGGGTCCGAACTTGTTCATCGGCTTATTTATGTTTTCATCGAATGACAGATGCAGATCTGCGATGGCAAATATCTTCACCGTCCCGCCTCCTTATTTTGCTTTACTGTCCGCGATCGATCTGATCACATATCCCGCAAGGCACAGTCCTGCCGCACCGGGAACATAGCTGAGCGTTCCCAGCACACCCTCACGCGGAACAGGCTTTTCCTCGGAAAACACGACCGGCAGATGCTCTATGCCGATGTCTCTGAGCCTCTTTCTCATCACCTTCGCAAGAGGACACGTCGATGTCTTTGAAATATCCGCGACTTTGAACTGCGTATCGAATTTTCCTGCGGCTCCCATTGCCGAAACGATGTTGACGTCTTTATCTATCGCGGTCTTAATGAGCGATGTTTTTGCGAATACGCTGTCGATCGCATCTATGACCCAGTCAAAAGCTGTAAGATCCAGGTCGTCGTTTTCCTCATAGAATCTTGCAAGCGCCGTAACGTTCGTGCCGGGATCGATATCCCTGATCCTTTCAGCCATTACTTCGGCCTTGTTTCTGCCTATTGTGGATGTCAGAGCTACCAGCTGCCTGTTGAGATTGCTCGGCTGCACGGTGTCGCCGTCCATCAGAGTGATGTTTCCGACGCCTGCGCGCGCGACCGCTTCAGCAGCATACGATCCTACACCGCCGACGCCGACTATCAGCACCGAAGATGCTTTAAGCTGCGCCAGGCCCTCTTCCCCTATGAGTTGTCTCGTGCGTGAATACCTGTCTTCCATGTTGTCACCATCCCGTCTACCCGATGTCAGCTTTTGATTCTCTTCTGATCCTGTCCAGGACCCTGAAGATATCCCCCTTTGAAAAGCCCTTGCTCTCGAGCTTGCGTGCTATCTTTGCAGTCAGCCTGTCATCCGGTTCTCTTGCACGCGGAGCTTCGCCGTAAATATCAGACGGAACAAACAGCTCTTTTCTTGCGATCTCAAGAGCATCCTCGAACTCATCGACTTTCTGCTCGTAAAGGAAATCCTCTTTCGCATTGCGAGCGGTCTCCCTGTCTATGCCCTTTTCCATGAGCTCACGCTCAGCCCTGAGCACGCCGCGCTTCTTTCCGCGGTTATATTCATAATACCTGAACGCAAAGAGATAGTCATCCAGATATCTCATTCCTATCAGTTCATTGACCGCATCGTTTATCTCGTCAGGATCATATCCCCTGCGTTCAAGATGTCTTCTGACCTCTTCAGTCGTGCGCATCCTTGCAGCAAGAAATGCGTATGCAGTCTCGACAGCAGTCTTTTTATTCTCTTTTTCCCTTTTATCGTTTTTCAACCGGACTCCTTTTTACAGTCGGATAAAGTTCAGTTCAGATACGCTCCCGCTGTCCGGAATGCATACGGAGGCGTATACTTCCGGCATTTCAGGAAGCCGGATATCGAAAATGACATATCGTTCGTCACCTACAACAGTTTCGCCCGTCAGGACCTCAGGAAGCTCCGCATCATATACCGTGCCGCCAAGAGCTTTTGTCAGTGCCTCACGGCGTGTCCATGTACGGAAGAACAGCTCCTCAGAGCTTATCTTCGCTGCGTCTTCCGGAGCGAACCATCTCTCTGCTATCGCTGTGATATTGCATTTTCTGCCGAGCTGTACATCCAGTCCGCATTCTCGTTCCGCAACAAGAACAGCCCAGATTCTCCCGGTATGAGAAATGGAGAAACAGCTGAAGCCTTCTATGTACGGCTTGCCGTGTTCTCCCTTCTTCAATGCTCCGGTCAGCGTCTTTGCCTGCTTTTCGTCTCCGGTATGGACCGCGAGTGCTTTTTCGAGCAGTCTGCGGCTTTCTTCCCGGCCGCCTGTGAAATTGTCAGTGTAGTATATGATCACTGTGCGAGTTCCCTGAGGGCTTCTTCGAGCACCTCTTCACCCTCTGCTTCGATGTCAGGTGTGATGCCTACGCCGTTGACTGTCTCTCCGTTCGGTCTGAAATATTCAGTTACCGTGATCTTGACAGCAGTTCCGTCGCTGAACTTGCGCATCATCTGCGTGACACCTTTTCCGTATGTCTTTGTTCCTATAACGACTCCTGCCTTGTTGTCCTGAAGCGCAGCCGCAAGTATCTCCGAAGCGCTCGCCGTATTCCCGTTTACAAGAATGACCATATCGAGGTCTGCAGAACTGGCTTTTGAATTGTAGACAGTCTCTGATCCGTCCTTAGTATTTTCACTCATGATCTTGCATGCAGGGAGCAGATAATCCGCTATCTCGATGCTCGATTCGGTGAGTCCGCCGCCGTTGTCCCTCAGATCAATGATGAATTTTGTGCATCCCTTGGCCTTGAGGTCCTTCACAGCCATTTTGAAATCATCATCCGTGCCTTTGATGAACGATGATATGACTATGTATCCGATCTCAGGATGATCCTTTACCGTATCGTACGCCACGGAATCAGTCTCTATCTTCTGTCTGTTGAGATCGAAGTCTATAGTCTCGTCTCCGCGCTTTATTGTGAGCGTTACTTTGGTTCCTGCTTCACCGGTTATCATCTGAACTGCATCGTCCACGTCAGCAGGTTTTTTCCCGTCGACCTTTTCGATGATATCTTCCGGCATAATGCCTGCTTCGGCAGCAGGAGTATCGTCAAACACCGTCATTATGACGATATTGTCACCGTCCTGTACTACTCCTATGCCTACACCGACGAATTCACCCAGATATCTTTTCTCGAGCTCTGCATATTCGGAAGCGGTATAGTACTCTGCATACGGGTCGCCTATGCTGCCGACGATCTCCTTGAGCTCTTCATCGCTTATTTCATCAGGCTCACTCTGAGCGATCGGATCCTCCCCGATCATCTTCATGATCTCGTAATATTTGCCGTATGAATCGTCGAGATCGGTGTAATAATCATAGTCTTTTTCCGAAACGAAGCGTCCCATTCCGAACACCTGAGTGCACAGCAATACCGCGGCCAGGCATACTATGACACCAAGAAGGAATCCCGCAGCCAGCCCGAGCCTGCTCTTAGGTTTGCGCTCAGGCCTCTTCACTTCTTCCGCGGTCTCCGTCTCTTCACCGAGAAGAGGCTCGTCGGTCACCCCGTCATCAACGTTATAGTAAGCTGTGTCTGAAAGATCAAGTCCCAGCTTCTTATCTTCATTAATTTCCCTTATCAGGTCTTCGTGCATCTTCAGTCCCCGCAGGCAATATCTCTCTGGCTATGACCTGCGCCTTTCTCACGTCTCTCCATGTATTGATCTCTATATTGCAGTAAATATCAACTCTGCCCTCATTCACTGCCTCATAAGCTTCCGCTGCATTCCTGAAAATAACGGAATCTATGCTTCTGCCATCCGGCGTGATGAGTGAGAACCTAGCCATTTTATCATCGTCTTTAAGAAATCTCCAGCCTCTTACCCTGGCGTTCCTTATAACGAACACCGGGACCTCGTTGTCCTTTCCGCATGGCTCTATCATCTGAAGCGCCTCAGCAAGGCCGAGATCGATATCATCCGGCCGGAGCTCCGCATCACTTGAGTGCTGCTCGTCCAGAAGATCAGGCTTTCTGTCCAGCATCTGCCGGATGTCATTATTAAGATCCTTCCTCAGCTCATCCATACTGCCGGCATCGATAGTGAATCCGCATGCCGCGCTGTGGCCGCCGAAGCTTATGAACCTGTCTCTGTATTTGTCGAGCATCTCATAAAGGTTCACACCCGGGATCGACCTTCCCGTTCCTTTATACGTATCACCGTTCCTCGATATGACTACGACAGGTCTGTTGATCTTTTCTCTGAGCTTGCCCGCTACTATTCCAAGCACGCCTTCATGCGAGTCGTTTATCTCTACTATTACGAAGTCTCCCTTGCCGGTCTCGTCATCGAGCATGGAGCTTCCCCTTTCATATGCCTCGTCCTGAAGTCTTCTGCGCTCCTTGTTGGCTTCTATAAGTTCGCTGCAGCAGTCCCGGATCTCCTGGTCGTCATCTGACAGGAGAAGCCTCACTCCCAGTGATGCATCGCCAAGTCTGCCTGAAGCATTGATCTTAGGCGCGATACCGAAAGATATATCTCCGGCTTTCAGGGTCCTGTAGTCAAGGGCCGACCTGTCGATCAGTTCTCTCAGTCCTTTATTGCGGCAGCCGAGATGTATGCTTCTGAGACCGCATTTGACAATGGTGCGGTTCTCGTCGATCATAGGCATTATGTCGGCGATAGTGCCGACCGTGGCAAACTCAAGCATTTCAGCCATCAGCGGTCCCGGTATGCTGCGCTCTCTGGCGATCGCAAGCGCCAGCTTATACGCAACGCCCACACCTGCAAGGCCTTTGAACGGATATTCATCCTCATCAAGCCTCGGGTTGATTATTATTCCTTCTGCCCGGCTCTCACTCATATTGTGGTGGTCTGTCACGAGCGTGCCGATACCGAGAGAGTGCGCATATGCAGTCTCTTCGGCAGAAGACGATCCGCAGTCGACAGTAACGATGAACTCTCCGCCGTCATCACGTATCCTGTCGATCGATTCCCGGTGGAGTCCATAGCCTTCATCAAGTCTGGACGGGATGTAATATGTCACGTTGTCAGTCAGTGCGCCGATCACCTTCATTAAAAGAGCAGTCGAAGTGATGCCGTCGACATCATAGTCGCCGTAAATGACTATGCGCCTGCCTTCATCGACCGCTTTTAGCAAAGAATCCACTCCTTCGCGCATGTTAGCGAGCAGGAATGGATCATATGCCAGTCTCGGTTTCGGAGAGAAGAATTCTTCGAGCATCTCCTCTCCGATACCGCGTGATTCTATTATTTCAAGTATTTTTGAATGAATGGTCATCTGGTGTCTGACATTGATCAGTAAAGTGAGAACGGATTTACATGGTTTCCGTCCTTAAATACGGTAAAGTGCAGATGAGGTCCGGTCGACGCGCCCGTGGTTCCGATATATCCGAGCACGCTGCCCTTCGTTACATACTGTCCTGCTTTACAATTATACCCGCTCAGGTGTCCGTAGAGAACACTGTATCCGTTTCCTACAGCATACTGTATGCAGTTTCCGTATCCGCCGTACCAGGATGCTCTGGTTATATAGCCATCGGCGATGGCGTATACCGGTGCACCGTTCGTACCGCTGGTCAGCACGATATCCAGACCGTTATGGAACTCCCTGCCGTGGAACGGGCATGTTCTCCATCCGTATTTGTCTGAAAGCTCCCAGTTTGATGCAGTCGGCCAGGTATATTCGCCCGGCGCCATATCGATCTTACCGCCTGCGTCTACTATCATCTGCTCCGCTTCAAGCTGCTTTCTCAGAGCATCAGCTGCCATCTCGGCTGCCTCTGCTTCTTTCTGTGCCTGAAGTGCGTGCATCTCATCAGCTTCTTTCTGATATTTCTTCTTCAGCTCCTCAGTCTCGACCTCTTTTGCTTCGAGTCCGATCTGCTGATCTACGAGTGCCGCCTGTTCTGCTTCGAGTGCCGCCTGTTCTTCCTCAAGCTGCTTCTTGAGTTCCTTCAGCTTCTTATAATCTTTCTGAAGTTTTTTAAGAAGCTTTTCGTCGCTTTCGAGTATCCTGTGCACCATTCCGGTATTTGAGAGAAGATCCTCTACACTCTCGGAATTAAGGATAACATCCATCATTCCGGCATTGCCGTTTTTATACATGGCCGTCAGTCTGTTGTTGAGAGCAGTGTTCTGCTCTTCGATTTCTTTTTCCTTCGCTTCCATTTCAGCCTTTTTGGCCTCTATTTCAGCTTCTTTGGCCTGTATTGCAGCTTCTGTATTCGCTATTTCGACCTTCTTATTCTCTATATCGCTTGCGAGCTGCTCAAGCTGCTTCTCCGCATCCTCGAAGTTGGCTACTGCCTCGGCGGCCTTCTTTGCTGCTTCCTTGGCTTCCTTGCGCTTTGCTTCCGTAGCCTCGCGCGCTGCCTTAGCCTCTGCCTGAGCCTTGTCATACTCTTCCTGGTCCACCGCGAATGATGACATGTAAGTGACAGAAAACATGGCGGTGATCAGTACGAATACCAGTATTAAGCTTAACTTTTTTCTATTCTTCATCCTGTTCCGCCCCGTTCTATACATTGAGGAATCGTCTTATGGATATTGCACTTCCTATTACGCCTATTCCGATACCAAGGCAAAGGAACATTATAAGCAATATATTTGTAAGCTGCTCCGCAGGCACTACTGATACCGAAAGAATTCTCAGTATGTCTGATCCGATAATGCTTGTCAGTCTCGTGTAAATGAGATACGTAAGGCCTGTAGCGATAACGGATGACAGAACGCCTACGATAATGCCTCCCCATATGAACGGCGCTTTAACGAACCAGTTGGTAGCACCGAGGTATTTCATGATGCCGATTTCTTTTTCCCTGTTGAACACAGTGAGCTTTATGGTATTGGCAACTATGACGATCGATACGATCACCAGAAATACCATTGCCGCTATGGATCCCACTTCGATGAAGTGCGATACCTGCGACAGTTTTTCGATGGTGTCGCGATAGTAGACGACGTCGTCCACGCCCGCAATGCCCGGTGCTGATGCTGCAACACTGTTTGCCGCATCCTTATCGCTCACGTATACGTTGTAGGAATCCGGAAGAGGATTTTCCGGAAGATTCTCCAGCAGGTAGCTGTTGTCTCCCCATCTGTCCTTCAGGATATCAAGAGCCTGAGCTTTTGTAACGTATTCGACTTTCTCAACGCCGTCTATACCGTCCAGTGCAGCTCCTGCATCTTCAGTTACCTCTTTGTCGTTGCCGTCCTTCATGTATACCTGGATCACGTTGTAATCCTTGCCGATGGACCTGGCAAACATATTGACGTTCACGAATGCCACGAAGAACAGTCCGAGTATGAGCATCATCGCCGTGATGGCAAGTATCGAGGTGAAATACATGCCCTTGTTGCGGCCCATCTGTGAAAAGGCCTGTTTGAGATTGTATCCTGCTCTATTCATAGATGTCCTCCCCACCCCTCAGATAGGTGTCAACGAGGCTGTCATCATATCCTATCGGATCAGGCGTTGTTATAGTCCTGCCTCTTGCTCTCTCATTCTTCCTGTTGAGCTGAGCCTGAGCTTCCCTCAGTTCCCGCGGATCAAGGAATGTAGTGAATCCCGGAACGTAGATATCGTCCTCCTCTTCAGTATTCTGTTTTGTAAATCCGTAGCTGCCCTCTTCATCACGGACGATCTTTCCGTGATCGATGGCCACTACTCTCTTGTTCATTTTATCGACGATATCCTTTGCGTGTGTTACCATCACGACAGTCGTTCCTCTTACGTTGATCTGTTCGAGGAGTCTCATTATATCCATCGCCGTTATAGGGTCGAGGTTTCCGGTAGGCTCATCGCAGATGAGTACTCTCGGCTTGTTTACAAGAGCTCTTGCAATGCCGACTCTCTGCTGCTCTCCCGCAGACAGTTCATCAGGATACCTGTTTGCCTTGTCTGCTATGTCCACCAGCTCGAGCACATAAGGAACTCTTTCTCTGATCTCCCTTCTGCTCTTGTGAAGGACTTCCATCGCAAACGCCACGTTCTCATAGACAGTCTTCTTCTCGAGGAGTCTGAAGTCCTGGAACACCATGCCGATCTTCTGCCTGATCTTCGGCACTTCACGCTTTTTGATCTTTGTTATATCCTTGCCGGCAAGGATGATCCTGCCGCTGTCAGGCTCGATCTCCTTGAGTATGAGTCTGATGAAGGTTGTCTTGCCGGCGCCGCTTGGCCCCACAAGAAAAACAAAGTCGCCGCTGTTAATATGCACACTGGCATTTATCAGCCCGACATTGTCTCCATACTTTTTTGTTACGTTATTGAATACTATCATGCCTTAAGTTCCGTTTCTGCCTGAAATACTGCTTCTTGTGCAGATTAATACGGAACCATTATACATTCAGGCATTGAGCTATAATCTCAAACTTAATGAACTTTCATTTTCGGGCAGAACCCGTTCTTCTCGCCGCTTCAGCCACTGCTGCGGCTACTGCAGGACCGACTCTCCTGTCAAAAGCTTTCGGTATTATGCAGTCAGCAGAGAGCTCATCTTCAGATATAAGACCGGCCAGAGCTTCCGCTGCGGCCAGCTTCATTTCCTCATTTATTGTCTTTGCCCTGCAGTCGAAAGCGCCGCGGAATATCCCCGGAAAAGCAAGGACATTGTTGATCTGATTAGGGTAATCTGACCTTCCTGTGGATACCACGGCTGCCCCGGCGGCTTTTGCCTCGTCAGGGAATATCTCAGGTACCGGATTGGCACATGCAAAGATAACAGGATCACTGTTCATTGATCTTACCATCTCCTGTGTGACCAGTCCCGGAGCCGATACGCCTATGAACACGTCAGCTCCTTTGAGTGCGTCTGCAAGCGTTCCCCTTTCACCATTTACATTTGTGCATTCCGCCAGTTCTTCCAGGGCAGGGTTCATTCCCTCTTCGCGGCCTTTATAAATAATGCCGCAGATATCGCTCATTACTATGTTGGAAAAGCCCTGTGAAAGCAGCATTTTGCATATGGCAGTGCCCGCTGCTCCCGCACCGGATATGACCACCTTCACTTCTTCTTTATTCTTTTTGACTATCCTGAGCGCGTTCATCAGGCCTGCAAGAACGATCACCGCCGTTCCGTGCTGATCATCATGAAATACAGGGATGTCGCATCTCTCCTTCAGCCTGCGTTCTATCTCGAAGCATCTCGGCGCTGAGATATCCTCGAGGTTGATGCCGCCGAAGGATCCGGAGATCTGATATACAGTCTCGACTATCGTATCCACATCCTGTGATCTGATGCAAAGCGGAAAAGCATCCACATCAGCGAAAGATTTGAAAAGCACGCACTTTCCCTCCATGACAGGCATGCCCGCTTCGGCGCCTATATTTCCGAGACCGAGAACTGCGGAGCCGTCTGTAATGACCGCGCACATGTTCCACCTTCTTGTAAGCTCATAGCTTTTGTCAGGGTCCTTCTGTATCTCAATGCACGGCTGTGCTACTCCCGGAGTATACGCGAGCGAAAGATCATCTTTGTTGTTCACACTGACTCTTGAGACAACCTCTATCTTTCCGTTCCATTTCTCGTGAAGTTTTTTTGATTCAGCTGCGTAATCCATTGCTTTTCTCCCCTTCTGCATCTTTTGAATATGTTTGACTCTAACACTGTTTGGCGCTTTGTTCAACAATTATGCGGCTTTTACCTGCTTGATAACGGCTTCCCGATGTAATAGACTTTAGCCGAACAGGAGGTGCGTATGACACTTAGAGAACAAGTCGACAGAATGACAGACATCATGACCTCATTCATAGGCTACACTGCGGTACATCTGCCTGATGATGTCGTCTCAAAGCTCCGTGAACTCAGAGATAACGAGGAGGATCCTGCTGCACTCAGCATCTATGACATGATGTTTGAGAACATGCGTCTCGCTTCAGAGCTCGGAAGGCCGTCGTGTCAGGATACCGGACTAGTGCAGTTCAGGATAGACTGCGGCAGCCGCTTCCCTTTGCTTGAGCAGCTGCAGGGCATACTTACGGAAGCCGTCAGACAGGCCACTGAAAAGACTCCTCTGCGTCCGAATGCCGTAGAGACTTTTGATGAGGTCAACACAGGCAACAATCTCGGTACCGGCGCTCCTTCGATAAGCTGGAACATACTTCCAATGTGGGACGGCTGCTCTGTATCCACCTACCTTGCAGGAGGCGGATGCTCGCTCCCGGGACACGCGGCAGTTCTTATGCCGGGTGAAGGTTACGAAGGCGCTGCGCGTTTCGTTCTCGACAGAATAGCAGAATACGGACCGAATGCCTGCCCACCTTTTCTCGTTGGTGTAGGCATTGCCAATTCTGTCGATACGGCAGCTCAGCTTTCTAAAAAAGCTCTTTTCAGACCTGTGGGTTCACATAACCCTAACGAGAAAGCCGCTGAGATGGAGCAGCTGCTCGAGGAAGGCATAAATGCCATGGGAATCGGCCCTCAGGGCATGGGCGGAAAGTTCTCCGTCCTTGGCGTAAACATTGAAAATGCGGTCAGACACACTGCTACACTTGGTGTTGGCGTAAGCCTCAGCTGCTGGACACACCGCAGGGGCGAAATTGTTTTCGACAGAGATCTCAACTTCACTGCCGGTACTCACTCCGGATTCACATACAGAAGGTGAAGCAGAAAGGTTCAGAATAAAAATGACAAAGAACATCAACGGAAAGATCATCCTCAGCACACCTTTCACAGAGGAAGACATACGCGACCTTCATGCGGGAGATGTGATATATGTCGACGGAGACATAGTCACCGGACGTGACGATGTTCATATCAGGGTCGTAAAAGAAGGTGTCGGGCTTCCTGTGGATCTGAGCGGCAGAGTGCTCATGCATGCAGGTCCGATAATCAGCGGTTCTGCTGAGACCGGATATGAGATCGTATCGATAGGTCCTACTACCTCGATGAGGATGGAAAAGCTCGAACATGATTTCATAGAGAAGACGGGCGTCAGGCTTATCATAGGAAAAGGCGGCATGGGGGAACGTACCGCCGGAGCATGCCGTGAATTCGGTGCAGTCCACTGTGTGCTTCCTGCAGGCAATGCAGTCGTCGGCGCTGCATGTGTAGAAGAGATCTCCGGTGTGGAATGGATGGACCTGGGCATGGCTGAAGCGCTCTGGAAGATCCGTGTCAAAGGTCTCGGGCCGCTTATAGTAACTATCGACAGCAGCGGCAGAAACATTTTTGCGGAAAAGAAAAAAGAGATCGCCCGGCGAAAGGAAGAGCAGATAAAGGAAATCAGCAAAAAGCTGGAAACTTTCCTGTAATAAAAAAGTTCCGGTATGATGCATCCGCATCATACCGGTTTTTTTACTTTTCTATGATTTTTCTGATGTATTCTATCTGCTTTCTTACAGAATCAGGACTCGTACCTCCGGCGGAGTTTCTTTTCTCCATGCAGGTCCTGAGGTCCAGCCTCTGATAGATATCATCTTCGATCAGATCCGAGAACATCCTGAACTCATCGAGAGGAAGCTCCTCAAGCGCGCATCCCCTGCCAAGGCAGTACGACACTATCTTTCCCGAGATATTATATGCATCTCTGAAAGGCATTCCCTTTACTACCAGGTAGTCCGCCATATCGGTCGCATTTATGTAGCCCTTCTTTGCAGACTCAAACATGCTCTCTGCATTGACTTCCATTACATCGACTATCTCTACGAATGCCTCGATGCAGAGCTTCACCGTCTCGACGGCATCGAAGAGCGGTTCCTTGTCTTCCTGGATGTCCTTGTTATATGCGAGCGGCATGCCCTTTAGCGTTGTAAGTATCGACATGAGGTCCCCGTAGACCCTGCCGGTCTTGCCTCTGCACAGCTCTGCTACATCAGGATTCTTCTTCTGCGGCATGATTGAGGATCCGGTCGTGTATTCGTCAGGCAGATGTACAAAACTGAATTCCGATGTCGCCCACATGACGATCTCTTCCGACAGACGCGAAATATGCATCATTATGATCGCCAGAGCCGATATGAGTTCCACGAAGTGATCTCTGTCGGAGACCGCATCCATGCTGTTCATCGCTATGCCGGTGAAGCCGAGCAGGCTCGCCTCATACTCCCTGTCTATGTCGAAAGTGGTTCCGGCAAGAGCGCAGGCTCCTATAGGGGATCTTTCAAGCATCCTTTTTTTGCAATCGTCAAGTCTGCTTATATCCCTTTCGCACATCATGGCATATGCCATCAGATGCTGGCCGAAGGAAACCGGCTGCGCGTGCTGCATATGGGTATATCCCGGCAGTATCACTCCTGTATTCTTTTCGGCTTTATTCGCGAGCACTCTCAGAAGGTCGCATAAAAGCGCTCTGACGCTGTCAGCCTCTTCTATGCAGTACAGTTTTGTATCGAGCGCCACCTGATCGTTACGGCTCCTCGCCGTGTGCAGCATCTTTCCGGTATCGCCTATCCTTTGCGTGAGCACCTGCTCCACGAACATATGGATATCCTCAGCCGTCAGATCGATCTCAAGGGCACCTGAAGTGATATCCTTTTCGATACCTGTCAGACCTTCGATCAGGGCATCAGCCTCCTGCTGTGAAATGATGCCCTGCCTGGCCATCATCTTCGCATGCGCGATGCTTCCTGCGATGTCTCTTTTATACAGCCTTTTGTCAACGCCTATCGAGGAGTTGATCTCATCTACCAGATTTGCAGTTGTACCGGCAGTCCTGCCTGCCCAAAGTTTTTCCATAGTCTTATCAGTCTCTCTTTATCGGATGTGAAATATCTGAAGGATCATGCATAGTCTTCTCTCTCATCGCAAGTACGGTTGTCGGGAGTCCCCATGCATTGATGAAGCCTGCAGCCTGGCCCTGATCGTAGTCGCTTTCGCCGAATGACGCGAGTGATTCCGAGTAGAGCGAGTACGGAGATGTGACTCCTGCAGGAATGATGTTTCCCTTGTACAGTTTGAGCTTGACTTCACCCGTAACGTTTTTGTTTGCAACGTCTGCGAATGCCGTGAGCGCCTCCTGCATCGGTGAGAACCACTTTCCATTATACAGCATGTCTGCGAAGTCTACAGCCAGTTTCTGCTTGAGATGCATAGTATCTTTGTCTACGGTTATAGTCTCGAGCTGGAAATGTGCGGCATAGAGGATCGATCCGCCCGGAGTCTCATAGACGCCATGGCTCTTCATTCCGATGAGTCTGTTCTCGACAAGGTTCAGGATTCCGATACCGTTCTTTCCGCCTATCTCATTCAGCTTCTCGATGATAAGGCTGGCTTTCATCTTCTCTCCGTTCACGGCTACAGGAGCGCCTGCCTCAAATTCTATTGTTACGTATTCCGGCTCATCCGGTGCCTGCAGAGGGGAAACTCCCAGTTCAAGGAAACCTTCCTTCTCATACTGCGGCTCAAGTGACGGATCCTCAAGATCGAGTCCTTCATGGCTCAGATGCCAGATGTTTTTGTCCTTCGAATAGTTGGTCTCTCTTGAGATCTTCAGAGGCACGTTGTGCGCTTCAGCATAATCGATCTCTTCATCTCTCGACTTGATGTCCCACTCTCTCCAAGGAGCGATCACCTTCATGCCCGGAGCCCATCTTTTCACGGCAAGCTCGAATCTTACCTGATCGTTTCCTTTGCCCGTGCAGCCGTGGCATACAGCGTCAGCACCTTCTTCAAGGGCGATCTGAGCAAGCTTCTTTCCTATGATAGGACGTGCAAATGCCGTTCCCAGCAGATAGCCCTCATATGTAGCATCCATCTTGAGCGAAGGAATGATTACATCCTCTACCATTTCATCGACCAGGTCTGCGACTATCAGCTTGCTTGCGCCTGTCTTGATAGCCTTTTCTTCGAGACCTTCGAGCTCATCATTCTGTCCTACGTTTCCGCATACAGCTATGATTTCAGGGTCATTGTAGTTCTCTTTCAGCCAAGGGATAATGATCGATGTATCGAGTCCTCCCGAGTATGCCAGAACGATTTTCTTGATTTCCTTATTCTCCATTGTTACTGCCCCTTTCTATCTTAAGCCCTAAAGCACTTTTTTATCATTTTCAGTCGAGCACTCTATGCATGGCTTCAAGTGCCTGTTTTATCTCATCCTCGCTTACAGTCAGCGGAGGAAGAAGTCTCAGTCTCTGTCCTGCAGGAATTGCCAGAACGCCTTCTTCCATCAGTTTGCCCACAGCCTCGGCTCCGGTCATGCCGTCAAGATCTATGCCTATCATGAGGCCGAGTCCGTCGAGACCTGTGACTTTTTTCATCTGACTGAGCTCGCTTCTGATAAGTTCTGACTTGGCTTTCACCGAGTCGAGGAATGCGTCATCCATGGTATCTAGCACCACGCATGCTCCTGCGCATGCTACCGGATTCATTCCGAATGTGGAGCCGTGATCGCCCGGGACGAGTACATCGCAGGTCTTTGGTCCGCATATGATCCCGCCTATCGGCAGGCCTGCTCCGATGCCCTTTGCAAACGATACTATATCCGGTTCGATCCCGTACTGTTCGAATGCAAACAGCGTTCCGCTCCTGCCTATACCGACCTGTACTTCATCATCTATGAACAGGATATCCCTGCTTTTGCAAAGCTCTGCGGCCTTCTGCACGAACTCCCTGTCAAGAGCATGAACTCCGCCCTCGCCCTGTACCAGTTCCATAAGGAAGGCGCATGGATCGTACTGATCCGCCAGTTTCACAAGTGCTTCAGCATCATCGACCTCCGCATGGACGAATCCCGGTACGAGCGGTGCAAACACTTCCTGCGCTTCCGCGAGCCCCGTGGCAGTCACTGTAGCCAATGTTCTTCCGTGGAATGATTTCTTCAGTGAGATTATGGTGTTTTTCTTATGATCCGCGAGAGTATTGCCGTATTTTCTGGCGGTCTTTATCGCCGCTTCATTTGCCTCTCCGCCTGAATTTGCAAACCACACCTTGCAGAGTCCGCTTCTGGCCACCAGTTTTTCTGCGACCATCGGGCCCGGTGCGGAATAGTACAGATTCGATGTGTGCTGCACTTTTCTGAGCTGTCCTATAACAGCTTCCAGCCACGCTTCGTTGCCGTATCCGAGCGAGTTGGCGGCATATCCGCTGCAGAAGTCCACATACTCTTTTCCGTTGACATCAGTAACAGTCGCGCCGCTGGCATGATCGACTACTACATCGTAGCGGTTATATGTATGAACGATATACTTCGCGTCGAGTTCCTTGATCTGGCTGCGGTCCATCAGTCACTCCTCTCTCTGTTGTAATACTTTACTCCGTCTTTCATTATCACAGTACCGACACCTCTGTCAGTGAATATCTCAAGAAGCAGGCAGTGAGGAATTCCGCCGTTAAGGATATGCACCCGGTTGACACCGCCTTCTATTGAACGGAAGCAGTTGCGCACTTTAGGGATCATGCCGCCGGTTATGATGCCTTCATCTATCAGTTTCTCTGCTTCTTCAACAAAGAGCTCGGATATGAATGATTCCGGATCATCAGGATCAGTACAGACTCCCGAAGCATCGGTGAGATATGCAAGTTTGTCAGCTTTCAGCGCTTTTGCGATCTCCGCAGCTGCATGGTCTCCGTTTATATTGTATGACTGACCATGTTTATCCATTCCTATCGGATATATGATAGGCAGGAAATCATCATTAAGAAGGTCTGTGATTATCTTTGTATCTACCTCTGTGACTTCACCCACAAAGCCTATGTCTTTCATTCCCGGCTTTGCTCTTTTTACGGTGAGCAGCCTTCCGTCCTTGCCGCTGATCCCGCATGCTCTTACTCCGAGCTGCTGGGCCATTGTCACAAGATCGCTGTTCACCTTGCCGAGTACCATCTCAGCTATCTCAAGAGTATCTGCGTCCGTGACTCTCAGACCGTTGATGAACTGAGGCTCAATGCCTGTCTTTCTCATCCAGCTGCTTATCTCGTTGCCTCCGCCGTGTACGATGACAGGTTTGAATCCGACAAGCTTCAGCAGCACTGCGTCCTCGATAACGTGTTTCTTCAGATCGTCATCTATCATGGCGCTTCCGCCGTATTTGATGACTATTATTTTGCGGTTGAACCGCTGTATATAAGGGAGAGCCTCGATAAGAACATTGGCTTTCTCCATGTATTTCTCTTTTACCATCTGATACCTCTTTTTATGAGCGGTATGAGCCGTTGATCTTTACATAATCGTATGTAAGGTCGCAGCCCCATGCGTATGCTTCAGCATCTCCGTCATGCAGGTCCGCTTCGACCGTAACGTACTCCTTTGAAAGGATCTCTGTCGCAAAGTCGTCATCGAAAGGTATCGAAGCCGAGCCTTTGCATACGAGCACTTCACCGGCCTCTGACTTTACGCTTACATCGATATTCGATGCGTCAAATTCGGCATCCGTATAACCTATGGCACAGAGTATGCGTCCCCAGTTGGCGTCCGAGGCGAACACAGCTGCCTTGAAAAGTGAGGAGCAGACGATGCTCTTGCTTACGAGCCTTGCCGTTTCCTTATCCGGTGCGCCTGTCACATGGGCCTCGAGCAGCTTGGTGCATCCCTCTCCGTCGCCGGCGATCTTCTTTGAAAGCTCTACGCTTACAGTGTGGAGGGCTTCACAGAATGCGTCATACGCTTCTCCTGTTTCGCATATCTCCGGGTTGCCGGCCAGTCCGTTTGCGATAACGACTACAGTATCGTTTGTGGATGTATCTCCGTCAACGCTTACCTGATTGTAGCTGTCTGCGATCTCGTCATGGAGAGCCTTGCTTACAAGTTCCTTGCTGATCGCGCAGTCTGTAGAGATGAAGCTGAGCATGGTGCCCATGTTGATGTGTATCATGCCGCTTCCCTTTGCTATGCCGCCAAGCGTGCATACCGTGCCGTCCACCTCGAACTGCACTGCACATTCCTTTATATATGTATCAGTCGTAAGTATCGCAAGCGCTGCATCCGCAGACCCGGTCCTTGAAAGGCTGCCTGCAAGTTCAGGCATCGCCTGTTCAAAAGGTTCTATCGGAAGCGGGACTCCTATGACTCCCGTTGCTGCAGGCAGAACGTCATCAGCTTTTATACCCAGGCATTCAGCAGCGATCTGCGTCGCTTTTTCCGCTACTTCTTCGCCGTCAGGAGTGCATGTATTGGCGTTTCCGCTGTTGCACAGCACGGCCTGGGCTGTGCCGTTTGCGAGATGCCTTTTTGTTACTGCTATATGAGCTGCCTTTACTTTATTTTTTGTATATACAGCAGCTGCGTTTCCCGGAACTTCACTGACTATAAGAGCCAGATCAGGCTTCTCCGAATTCTTCTTGATCCCGCTGTATATACCGCCTGCCTTGAATCCTGTTGCGGCTGTAACACCGCCTTTTATCATCTTTACCATTGATACCTCCTGTCCTGTTACATAGAAGATATTGCTGTCTGCTACAGCAGTCCGGCTGTCTCTTCCGTCCCAAGTACTATATTCAGATTCTGTACCGCCGCTCCGGACGCTCCCTTGCCGAGATTGTCATAAGAGGCGATCAGAAGTATTCTCTCTTCATTTCCGGTCACATACATCTCCATGCCGTTATTGCCTGCCATCGGATTGGAATAGACCGTTCCTCCTTCAGGAGCTTCATCGTGCACTTTGATGAGAGCCTCGCCGTCATATCTCATATGTAAAGTTTTCTTTACATCTTCTATGCCGGCTCCGTTCTTCAGCTGCGCTGCGTGCAGCGGTACCGTCATGACCATTCCGCTGTAGAAGTCTGCAACCACCGGACTGAAGCAAGGTGCGCCTGACAGTTCTGTCATCTGAACCATTTCAGGCAGATGCTTATGTGACTGTCCCAGCGCGTACTGTCCCGGTGAATCAAGGACCGCCGCTCTGTCTCCATTCTCGTAGTCAGCGATCATTTTCTTTCCGCCGCCCGAGTAGCCTGTCATGCAGAAGCATGTCAGCAGAGCGTCCTTATCGAGCAGACCTGCCTCAATAAGAGGTCTTACGAGAAGAATGAAACCGCTCGCATGGCAGCCCGGGTTTGCTATCCTGGTGCTGCTGCGGATCTTCTCTCTCTGGCCGGCAGTCAGCTCGGGCATGCCGTAAGTCCAGTCCGGATCGGTGCGGTGTGCTGTCGAGGTATCTATTATTACCGAATCAGCAGGCGCCGCAGCCGCTATCTCTCTCGAAGCCTGATCCGGGAGGCAGAGGATACTCACGTCCGCCTCCTTTATCATGCTTATGCGGGCATCCATGTCTTTACGCTTATCCGGATCGATCTCGATTATCTGTATGTCCGGGCGTCCCGCCAGATATTCATTTATTCTGAGCCCTGTAGTTCCATGGGCTCCGTCTATGAAAACTTTGTACATTTTTCTCCGTTACTGTTTCAGATTCCAAAGATCAGATCAGCACCTTGGAAAGGAAATCCTTTGTTCTGTCCATCTGAGGATGATTGAGCACTTCGTCCGGCGTGCCCTGCTCCACGATGTATCCGCCGTCCATAAAGATGACCTTGTCTGCTACTTCCTTCGCGAAGCCCATCTCGTGCGTGACGACTATCATCGTCATACCCTCTTTTGCGAGGCTCTTCATTACGTCCAGTACCTCGCCTACCATCTCAGGATCGAGGGCTGAAGTCGGCTCGTCGAAAAGCATGACTTCCGGATCCATCGCAAGCGCTCTTGCTATGGCAACACGCTGCTGCTGTCCGCCGGAAAGGTTTCTCGGATACTCACCGGCCTTTTCCGCGAGGCCTACTCTTTCAAGCAGCGCCAGTCCTTTTTCTTCAGACTGTTTCTTATCAGCCTTTTTTACGTTGACCGGTCCGATCGTGAGATTCTCAAGCACCGATTTATGCGGGAAAAGATTGAATGACTGGAATACCATGCCCATCTTGGTTCTCATCGCATCTACGTTTTTTTCGGTAACGAGTTCCCCGTCGATATAGATCTCGCCGCCGGTCGGCTCTTCGAGTCTGTTGATGCAGCGGAGCATAGTGGACTTTCCCGATCCCGAAGGTCCTACGATGCAGAGTACTTCGCCCTCTTCAACGTTCTGGTCGATCCCCTTCAGTACTTCATGATCACCGAAGCTCTTGCAGAGGCCTTTTATTTCTATCATGCTCATGCTGCAGACTCCTTCCTGGCCATTTTACGCTCATAGCCGTTGATTATCTTTGAAAGCGGGATCGTGAGTATCATGTAGGCAAGTGCTACACCGATATATGCCGGGAACGTTTCAAAGGATGAAGAATTCCACAGCTGTCCGCGCCTCAGTATCTCAACGACTCCGACGTAGCCGAGTACTGATGTTTCCTTGATGAGTGTTACAAACTCATTGGCAAAAGCCGGGAGGATTATGCGGATAGCCTGAGGTATGATGACCAGCCTCATAGCCATGCCGTGGCTCATTCCCAATGATCTCGCTGCCTCCATCTGACCTTTGTCGATCGCCTGTATTCCTGACCTTATTACCTCAGACAGATATGCCGCGGAGTTGAAGCCGCATACTATGACTGCCGGCACTACCATTCCTCCGTAGTTGTCCCATTTGAAGCCGATGCCCCAGGACTGGAGGAGCCACGGAATACCATATGCCATTATGAGAGCCTGCACCAGCATCGGTGTACCCCTTACAACGTCTATATATACTTTTGCCAGCACCTGCAGGATCTTGCTTTTTGTCTGTGAACACAGTGCAAGGAGCAGTCCGAAGGCTGCTCCAATTACTATTGCTATCAGACTGACCGCCACTGTGGCGGGTATGCCTCTGCAGGCGATGAGAAATCCCTTAAGATATACACCCATTTTTCTGTTCCCTTCGCCGTTTTGATTATTATCGTTTTGCTTTTGGCTATCTTTTTACTATTCTTTTCTTTTCCGCTGATTAGCTGAACCACTTAGCTACGAGCTCGTCATATTTGCCGTTTGCCTTGATGTTTGCAAGACCTGCATTCAGCTTGTCGAGCAGCTCTGTGTTACCTTTCTGAACGGCAAATGCGAATTCTTCGTGTTCTCCGAATGAGTCTCCGACGAACTTAGCGATGTCGCCGTGGTTGTTGAGGTAAGCCTCTCCTACCGGCTTATCTACGATAACGCCCTGGACCTCACCGTTCTGGAGCTGCAGGTAGCAGTCAGTCCACTGGTTAAGAACAACGCCTGCTGCGATCTTGCCCTCGTCCTGCATTTCCTGTACCATGTCTCCGCCTGTAGTACCGATCTGGCTGGCGAGCTTCATGTCAGATGTAACTGCGTCGATACCTGTCAGGTCACTGTCAGATGTTACAAGCA
>JBGULF010000054.1:0-3144 GCA_045115935.1 Anaerovoracaceae bacterium | reverse complement strand
ATGATATGGTAGACCTTGACAAGAACACACTGATCTACAAGCTCAGAAAAGAGCAGGATGCTATGTACGGCAAGTACATCCTGTAATGACAGGAAGGTTTGAAAACCATTTCTTGGAATTGAAAACAGCGAAAAAGAACAGAACCAGCGGGGGATTACTGATCACGTTCCGAAATAACTGTTTATAGCTGTTGAATACAAGAGGTGTTGATCGGATGATAGAGATCTGATAATGCAACACCTCTTGTATTGCTGTATATAAAACTTGGATATAGCACAGCCGGAGTGAAAAGAATGAAAAAAATAGTCGACGATGAGCGTCTGATCTATAAAGTATGCTGCCTATATTATAACGACAATATGAACCAGATGGAGATTGGAGACTACCTCGGTGTTTCCAGGTCGTCGGTTATGCGCATGCTGCAAAAGGGAAGAGAGATGGGCATTGTAACCATCGAGATCCATAATCCATCCACGTATGATTACGGTGAGATGGAAAAGAAGATTGAGAACTACTACGGACTCAAGGATGTGGTAGTTGTGGAGGACAGCGTGCTTGATTCCAAGACAGAAGCCGCCTCGTATCTGTTCGGACAAGCAGCAGACTATCTTTATGATTTCTTTAAAGAAGGCGACCAGATCGGCGTTACGATGGGACAAACCCTTAATAATGTGGTCGTTACTAACAAAACGTATGAAAAGTACAAGAACATCATGTTCGTCCCCATGGTCGGCGGAATCAGTCAGAGTACAGTGGACGGAGCGGATGTGCAGGGCAACGAGATCGCAAGAAAATTTGCCGATAAGTTCGGAGGCACCTATACCCAGTTTCTCTCGCCCGCCGTTTTTTCTGATAAGATGATCCTTGATTATTTCATGCAGGAGAAAGCGGTCAATTACATTCTGGATGAGTTTAAGAAGATCAATATTGCGGTAGTCAGTCTCGGCATTCCGGAGAAGGCGGATCATACCTTGTTTAAGGCCGGCTATGCGACGCAAAGGGAACTGCGCACATTGGCGGAATGCGGTGCGGTTGGCGACGTAGCGCTGCAGTTTTTTGACGAGAATGGAAATACAGACAAGTTCCACTTTTTCAATGACAGAGTAGCAGCCATGCAGCTTGACATGATTCGAAAGATTCCGGTCAAGATCGGCATTGCAGGAGGCGGAAAGAAAGCGCTGTCTGTGATCGGCGCGATCCGAGGCGGGTTCATCAACGTATTGATCACAAATGCGGAGTGTGCCCGGGAGCTGATCAGAAGAATGGAGAAATCCTGAGAATCACAATATACGCAGTTTTATAGGTGACTACAACGAAATAGTAAGCGATGAAAGCCTGGTGTGCCTTGTGCATGCCAGTTTTTTTGTGCGATAAGCCGGATAGTGCGGCTCGTACCCTACGAGGAAGAACTCTGATGAATATGATCTGCAATAATGAGTAAATGAGAAGTTGGAAGCAAATGAATGCAATAAAAAGGATAAATAATTAACTAAAACAAAAGAGCAGAAAATAGAACTAAATAATAAACTTAATCAAATGCTCAGAACATAAAGATTGATATTTGCGATTTGTGGGTTTACAATAAGCATAGATCAGAAAAGCACATATATCCAGACTTGAAAAATGATGGCAATGCGGAAGAAAGAGGGCCCTTGATTTCCGCAAAGACATTACAAATAAATGTTCATTCGTATCCAAAGAGGTACAGACAACAACACTTTATCACACTGAAAGGACAGGAGGAAACAATGGAACTGATCACAAATTTAGCGCAGGGATTTATGTCATTATTCCAGGCCGGCGGTGAGACCTTCACCGGCTGGGTAACCGGAATCATTCCGACCGTTGTCTGCCTTATGACGGCAGTTAACTCGGTCATCAAGCTTGTAGGTACAGAAAGAGTGGAGCGCTTCGCAGCAAGCATCACCAAGTACGCAGTCCTCAGATACACACTTCTGCCGATCCTGGCAGTATTCTTCCTCGGAAATCCGATGTGCTATACATTCGGAAGATTCGTGGATGAGAAGTACAAACCCGCTTACTACGATTCTTGCGTAAGCTTTCTTCATCCCGTAACCGGTCTTTTCCCTCACGCCAACCCCGGCGAGCTCTTCGTTTACACCGGTATTGCAGCAGGACTGCAGCAGGCTGGCCTTGAGACGACAGGACTTGCCCTTCGGTATTTCATCGTTGGTATTATCGTGATCCTGGTCAGAGGTATTTTGACAGAAAAAATCTATCTGAACATGATCAAGAACAAGAAGGAAGACTAAGAAGACTAAGAGGAAGACGAAGGAGGAAAAAGCAATGTATAAGACAATTCGAATTAGTGCTGGTGACGGCGGCTGGGGCGGCCCTTTGACAATTACACCTACAGAAAAATGCCATTCGATCCTGAGCGTGACAGGCGGCGGCGTACACCCTGTAGCGCAGAAGATCGCCGATCTTTGCGGCGGCGTAGCAGTTGACGGATGGAAGACAACACTTCCCGATGACGAAGTACTCGTAGCAGTCGTTGACTGCGGCGGCACAGCCAGATGCGGCGTCTATCCCAAGAAAAAGATCTACACAGTCAACCTGATGCCTGTCGGTCAGTCCGGACCTCTTGCAGCATTTATCAAGCCTGAAATCTACGTTTCTGCCGTAAAAGAGAAGAACATCGAAGTGCTCGGCGAAGCGCCTGCTGAAGGTGCAGCACCCGCTGCGGAAGCCAAGGCAGAGACCAAGGATGCTGAGGTCAAGGCACCCAAGACCAAAGAGCAGGCCAAAAAAGAGATCGCAGAGGCCAATGAAGGCAAGAAGCAGGGCATTGTCGTAACAATCGGTAAGGTCGTCGGCGAAGTCGTATCCAAGTTCTTCCAGGCAGGCCGCGAGACGATCGACATGATCATCAAGAACGTACTTCCTTTCATGGCTTTTACAAGTACACTGCTTGGTATCATCAGTGCCAGCGGACTTGGCAATGTCATCGCCAACACGATCGCACCCCTTTGCGGAAGCCTTCCCGGCATGCTCATTATCTCCCTGGTCTGCTCCCTGCCTTTCCTGTCCCCGATCCTGGGCCCCGGCGCAGTTATCGCACAGGTAGTCGGAACCCTGCTCGGCGCACAGTTTGCAACCGGTGCAATCCCTGCACAGTATGCA
>JBGULF010000053.1:0-12728 GCA_045115935.1 Anaerovoracaceae bacterium | reverse complement strand
TGGTCGGGGTGGCAGGATTTGAACCCGCGGCCCACTGGTCCCAAACCAGTTGCGCTACCAAACTGCGCTACACCCCGATTTAATTGGCAGGGGCAGTAGGACTTGAACCCACGGCACGCGGTTTTGGAGACCGCTGCTCTACCAACTGAGCTATACCCCTATATTGATGGCGGAGAAGATGGGATTCGAACCCATGCTGCCCTTATCGAACACTAACGGTTTAGCAAACCGTCCTCTTCAGCCACTTGAGTACTTCTCCAAAGGCTTCTTGGCGGAGAGGGTGGGATTCGAACCCACGGTCCCTTGCGGGATCACCGGTTTTCAAGACCGGCTCCTTAAACCACTCGGACACCTCTCCGTATCCATGGGATAAGGTGTGTTGGTGACCCATCGGAGATTCGAACTCCGGACACCTTGATTAAAAGTCAAGTGCTCTGCCGACTGAGCTAATGGGTCGCATTTGGCTGGGGTAGCAGGACTCGAACCTACGAATGACAGAGTCAAAGTCTGTTGCCTTACCGCTTGGCTATACCCCATCAGCACGAGACCGGCAAAAAGAAAAATGGTGAGCCCACAGGGATTCGAACCCCGGACACACGGCTTAGAAGGCCGTTGCTCTATCCAACTGAGCTATGGACCCACATGCCCAACTTGCCTTTATAAAAAATTTGGAGCGGATGATGAGAATCGAACTCACGCTATCAGCTTGGAAGGCTGAAGTTCTACCATTGAACTACATCCGCAAAAGTGGAGCGGAAGACGAGATTCGAACTCGCGACCCTCGCCTTGGCAAGGCGATGCTCTACCCCTGAGCCACTTCCGCACATATTGGTCGAGGGGGATGGATTCGAACCATCGAAAGCAGTGCTAACGGATTTACAGTCCGCCCCCTTTGGCCGCTCGGGAACCCCTCGATAAGTATTGGAGCTGATGGAGGGAATCGAACCCCCAACCTGCTGATTACAAATCAGCTGCTCTACCGTTGAGCCACATCAGCGCATTGGCGACCGGGAACGGGCTCGAACCGTCGACCTCCAGCGTGACAGGCTGGCATTCTAACCAGCTGAACTACCCGGCCCAATAGTACTATGTATTGGTACTGCGTTCTTGCTTCCTTCAAGACGCTTGATTATATTAGCACGATTGTATAGTCGTGTCAAACATTATTTTAATCTTTTTTTTATTCTTTTTTAGATGCAATATATCTGCCCTTTGTAATGCTCTCGCTGAGCAGCATTGCCTTCCCTGAAGTCATGTCGGATACTGCTGATTTAAGCTTCTCCGTCTCCTCGTTCGGACAGCTGATCACGGCACTGACCGTATCCGTGTACTCTATATCAGTAATATCGAATCCCCTCTCGGCTGCATAATTCGTTATCTTGCTGAGATGCGTATAGTCGAATGAATACTTCAGAAGAGAGCTTTCTTTTACATCACATATGCCCGCAGCCTCTATACCCAGCTTTGCAGCATGCGTGTACGCCCGCGCTAATCCGCCTGTGCCGAGTTTTATTCCGCCGAAGTATCTGGTTATCACTATTGCCACATTCGTCAGTCCTTCGGCCGTTATAAGCTTCAGAACGGGCATTCCTGATGTGCCCTGCGGCTCTCCGTCATCGCTCGCCCACTGATGCTCGCTTCCCGCACCGCACACGAATGCCGGCACATTATGCGTCGCGTCTTTATACTTCTCCTTTATACCGGAAATGAAAAGCCTCGCCTCCTCCGGCGTTTCCGCCGGGGAGACGTGGGCTATGAAGCGTGACTTCTCAATTATGTATTCAGCTTCGCCGTATTCATAAACGGATCTGTATAAAAACATTTTGCCTATTTTACAGGATATATTTGTCTACGTCGACTTCCTTTATCTTTTCGCCGAGCTTGTCGAGCACGTACTCTCTGTCGATGTTCACTTCGGTAAGTTCCGGATCAGGCAGATTGTACGATACGTCCTCAAGAAGGATCTCAAGAATGGTATGGAGCCTTCTGGCGCCGATATTCTCTGTCTCCTCGTTCATGAGATATGCGAGGTTAGCGATTTCATCGATGGCATCATCAGTGAATTCCACCTTGACGCCCTCTGTCTCGAGCAGCGCCTTCTGCTGCTTTGTAACAGCATTTTCAGGAACAGTAAGGATCTTCTTGAAGTCCTCTTTGTCGAGGTTACTGAGCTCTACGTTTATAGGGAATCTTCCCTGAAGTTCAGGAATAAGGTCTCCCGGCTTCGAAACATGGAAGGCTCCTGCTCCGATGAACAGCATGTGGTCCGTCTTTACCGGGCCGTACTTCGTATTGACTACGCTGCCTTCGACTATAGGAAGGATATCCCTCTGTACGCCCTCTCTGGAGACGTCTGCTCCGGATCTCATGCCGTTTCCGGATGCGATCTTGTCGATCTCATCGATGAAGATGATGCCGTTCTGTTCAGCGTTCTGCAGAGCCTCGTCTGTCACCTGGTCCATGTCGATCAGTTTCTGGGCTTCCTGCTCCCTGAGGATGCGCCTTGCGTCGCTGACCTTGCATTTCTTTTTCTTGGTCTTCTTAGGCATCATGCTGTCGAAGATGTTTCCGATGGCGATCATGCCCTCATTCTGATTGTCCAGCTGATTAGTTTTAGGTACGTCATCTACCTCGATCTCAATGATCTGCTCTTCAAGCAGACCTGCGCGGAGCTGCTCTCTGACCTGATCTCTGGCCATCTTGATGTCCGCATACTCCCTGCTGGATTCGTACTCTCTCTGCTTGTTTTCTTCGTATTCCTGCCTCTGTGTCTTATATCCGAGGTTTCCGAAGATGTTGCCGAGCTGAACTCCGCTGCTGCTTTCATTCTTCGGTGTAGGGATGATCGACTTGACAATAATATCTTCTGCGAGAACAGCTGCCATCTCGGCATTCTCGTCCATCCTCTTCTGCTTGCTGAGCCTCATTGAAGCCTCAACCAGGTCTCTGATCATGGAATCCACGTCACGGCCGACGTATCCTACCTCGGTAAACTTAGTAGCTTCGACCTTAACGAACGGAGCGTCCATGAGTTTTGCCAGCCTGCGGGCTATCTCGGTCTTTCCTACTCCCGTAGGACCCATCATGAGGATGTTTTTAGGCGAGATCTCTTCCCTCATCTCTTCCGGAAGAAGACTTCTTCTGTAGCGGTTTCTCAGGGCGATGGCTACGTATTTCTTTGCCTCGTCCTGACCGATTATGTATTTGTCGAGCTCCGCGACTATCTGTTTCGGAGTCATGTTCTTGATGTTGTCTGCCATGTTCTCCTCCTAAAGCTTTTCTACAGAGATGTTGTTGTTTGTATAGACGCAGATGTTCGAAGCGATTTCAAGCGACTTTCTTACGATCGTTTCCGCGTCAAGATCGGTGTTCTCAAAGAGTGCTACCGCTGCGGAATAAGCGTAGTTTCCGCCGGATCCTATAGCCACTACATCCTTGTCCGGAGAAATGACTTCGCCGTTTCCGGAAATAACGAGCATATCCTCTTCATCTGCGACTATCATGAGAGCTTCAAGGCTCCTCATGGCCTTGTCGGATCTCCAGTACTGTGCAAGGTCGACTGCAGCTCTCTTGAGATTGCCTGCATGCTCACCGAGCTTGTTCTCGAACTTCTCAGTAAGCGAAAAAGCGTCGGCGACTGAGCCCGCGAAGCCCGTGAGCACTCTGTCCTTATAGATTTTCTTTACTTTTTTTGCGCCGTTCTTCATGATGGTTGTTTCACCCATCGTTACCTGGCCGTCTCCGCCTATCGCGATGTCGCCGTCCGGTCTTCTGACTGCGCAGATCGTTGTTGCATGAAACTGTATCATTTCTTTTTCTCCTTGTATTTGCACTCAGGGTTGGAGCACTTTACCGTGCCGCCCCTTCCTTTTGATTTTACAAGCATTGATCCGCAGTCCGGACATATGTCTCCGGTCGGCTGATCCCAGAATACGACATCGCATTCAGGATAACCGCTGCAGCCGTAGAACAGCTTGCCGGACTTGCGCCCCTTCTTCTCTATGATCTCCTTGCCGCACTTCGGGCACTTGACTCCCGTTGATTTGACGATCGGCTTGGTGTTTTTGCATTCCGGATATCCCGTGCATGCGAGGAATCTTCCGAATCTGCCTTCCTTTATGGCCATAGGCTTGCCGCAGAGCTCGCACACTTCATCCGAAAGCACTACTTCCTTCTCGATGCGCTCAACTTCCCTGTCGGCTGCCTTGAGTTCTTCGCTGAAGCCCTTATAGAAGTCAGCTATGACGTTCTTCCAGTTCTTCTCGCCGAGCTCTACGCTGTCGAGGTTGTCTTCCATCTCTCCCGTGAACTTCACATCCACGATATCCGAGAAATAAACCTGCAGTATACCTATTACATCAAATCCGAGTTTTGTCGGCTCCAGGGCCTTTTTAACGCGTTTTATGTACTTTCTGTTGACGAGTACGGAGATGATGGAAGCGTATGTACTCGGTCTTCCGATGTTCTTCTCCTCCATCTCCTTTACCAGGCTCGCTTCGGTGTATCTTGCCGGCGGCTGGGTGAACTTCTGCTCCTTGATGAGCTTCTCGAGGTCGAGCACCTGTCCTTCACTGAGCTTAGGGATGTTGACTTCGTCTTCGGAAGTGCCGGCCTTGTAGACCTTTTTCCATCCGTCGAAAGTTATGCGTGCTCCGTTTGCCCTGAACTCATACCTGCCGTTGTTTATGAGCACCTGCACTGTATCGTATTCTGCAGCTGCCATACGCGATGCGACGAATCTCTTCCAGATAAGGTCATAAAGCTTGTACTGATCCTGTGTAAGGGAATCCTTTATCATGGAAGGCTCGAGCGTTACGTCTGAAGGTCTAATCGCCTCATGGGCGTCCTGCATGGCCTTGTTCTTGTTGGAGAATACGTTGTTTCCTATGTATTCCGGGCCGTATGTGTCTCTGATGTACGTCGAAGCTGCAGCAATGGCCTGTGTGGATACTCTTACGGAATCGGTCCTGATGTATGTTACAAGACCTCTGGCTCCGATACCCTTGAGGTTGACGCCCTCGTAGAGCTGCTGTGCCACCTGCATGGTCTTGCTCGTCTGGAATCCCAGCTTTATGGAAGCATCCTGCTGCATGCTCGATGTCGTGAACGGTGCGTAAGGCTTGGTCTTCCTTTTGCCTTCCCTGATGGAGCCTACGACGTATTCGCCCTGTCCGAGCTCGGCCTCTATTGCGTCAGCAGCTTCCTGATTCTTGACCGATGCTTTTCTTCCGCCTATCTTGTTGAGCTCTGCAACGAATCCGTCACCGAAGTCAGCGGCTATGCGCCAGTACTCTTCCGGTACGAAGTCGAGGATCTCGCGCTCCCTGTCACAGATGAGCTTCAGTGCAGCGGACTGCACACGTCCTGCCGAAAGTCCCCATGAGACTTTCTTCCAGAGCAGCGGGCTTATCTGATATCCCACGAGCCTGTCGAGGACTCTTCTTGCCTGCTGAGCATCAACGAGGTCTGTATCGATCGCGCGCGGCTCCTTGATGGCCTCCTGCACGGTCTGCTTGTTGATCTCATTGAACATTACGCGGCATTTTGTCTCAGGATCGATATCCAGGAGATGTGCGAGATGCCATGAAATTGCTTCTCCTTCGCGGTCAGGGTCCGTTGCGAGGAGTACCTTGGAAGCTGCAGCCGCTTCCTTCTTGATCTCCTTGATGGTATCGCCCTTGCCTCTTATATTTATGTATTCCGGTTCGAAGTTGTCTTCCACATTTACGCCGAGCCTGCTCTTAGGAAGGTCTCTTACATGGCCGACCGATGCGATGACTTTATACCTTGAACCGAGGTATTTGCTTATTATCTTTGCCTTTGACGGCGACTCCACTACCAGCAGTGTTTTCTTGGTTTTTGCCGGTGCCTTCGCCGCTTTCTTTGCAACTGCCATTAACTTCTCCTTTTATATATAATGTAGAATTTTTACAATTTGAAACTTTAGCATAATATGCATATACGACACAAGTGGTTTTTTCTTCACAATTCCATGCACCTTATCTGCTGAGATATATCCTTCCTGCATAGGATTCGACTATTCCCTTGATCTCCATGACAGTTACGAGCGAATTCGCGAGCCCCGGACTGAAGCCGGTTCCTCTTATTATTTCTTCCATTGTTGCTCCGCTCATCTCCCTTACGACCTCGAAGATCTTCTGCTCGTCCGAGTCGAGTTCCCTGTTCACAGCAGCGGTTTTTGCAGGCGTCGCGCCTATGTCTCTTATCAGGTCATCTATTATTATGAGCGGTACGGCTCCGTCCCTTATAAGGAGGTTGCAGCCTATGCTTGTCTGACTGTTTATATTGCCCGGCACGGCATATACGGTGCGTCCCTGCTCACTTGCGTGTTTTGCAGTTATGAGAGAGCCGCTGTCCAGGCCCGCCTCCACTACCACGAGCACTTCCGACAGTCCGCTTATTATTCTGTTTCTCGCAGGGAAGTTCCCCTTGAAGCCTTCCTCTTCCGGTGGATATTCACTGACAACGAGACCTCCGTTGTCAAGGCCTCTCATCATCAGGCCCCTGTTGCGCTGAGGAGTCATATGATCGATACCGCTCCCGAGCACGCCGATCACCCTGCCGTCTGCCTCCAGCGCTCCCTCATGCGAGTATCCGTCTATCCCGAGCGCAAGTCCCGATGTGACCGCAAGCCCGCTTTCTGCGAGTCTCCTGCCTATCATCAGCGCCACATTCTTCCCGTATACCGTATTCTTTCTTGCACCTACCACACCGATCGACCTTTCGCTGAGCAGGTCTGTATTTCCCGTGCAGTAGAGTTGTTTTGGAGGATCCGGTATGTCTCTCAGCCTTGCCGGATATTCCACCGAATCCATATCTATCCTTACTGTTTTCATCATGGTTCATCACTCCTGCAGTCTGTATCCGAGAGCCTCGGCAAGATGTTCCGTTTTTATATCATTGCTGGCATCAAGGTCGGCTATCGTTCTGGCCACCTTAAGGGTTCTGTTGTAACCCCTCGGAGACATGGCAAATGAATCGTAAGCTCTGTTCATGAACTTCGCTTCTTCAGGGCCGAGGCGGCAGTATTTCTCCAGCTCGTGATCGGGTATTTCGGAGTTGAAAATTCTGCGGCCTCTTCGTGCGGCAAAATCCAGCGCCGCTTCGACACGTGCTCTCATCTCTGCTGTAGTGAGACCTTTGCTCCCTCCGGTCAGTTCATCATATCCGACCTTCTCCATCGATATTTTCATGTCGATGCGGTCCATTATCGGACCGCTCAGTTTACGCCTATACCGGTCCAGATCCGCCTGCGTACAAGTGCACTCCCTGTCAGGATCACCCAGGAACCCGCACGGACACGGGTTTGCCGCCATGACGACCTGAAAATTGCACGGAAAGACAAACGCCTCTCCCTTTCTGAAATGCGTTATCTTCTTATCTTCTATGGGGATCCTCAGGGACTCGATCACATCCTTGTTGAATTCGCATATCTCATCAAGGAAGAGCACCCCGTTGTGCGCCAGGGTTATCTCACCCGGTACGGGAGTTGCTCCTCCGCCGACAAGTCCTGCTCTTCCGATCGTATGATGCGGCGCCCTGAAAGGTCTTCTGTACCTTAGGCGTATGCTGTCCGTTCCGCGGCCTGCGACCGATCGCACTATTGCTGTCTCAAGAAGTTCGCGATCGGTCATCGCGGGCATGACGCCGGCCATTCTGCCCGCGATCATGGTCTTCCCGCAGCCGGGACTTCCGACCATGAGCAGGCCGTGCCTTCCTGCAGCCGCTATCATCACAGCCCTTTTGGCATTTTCCTGCCCCGCGATATCCGCGAAATCAGTATCTCCGTCCATATCATCGATATCAGTCTCTGCGATACTTCCGGCATCTTCCGGTCTTACCCTGCATACGAGATCCTCAGATGCCGCCTTTTCCGCAACTTCTTTCGGATCCATGGAAAGGAGTATCGCACACTCCCTGAGGCAGGTGACCGCATATATGTTGCCGCCCGCAAGAGCTGCTTCCGCCCTGTTCGCTTCCGGTACGATGATGCCTTTCAGCCCGACATCTTTCATATGAAGGATCATCGGTAGCGCTCCTTCAACGCCGAGCACCCTGCCGTCCAGAGCCAGCTCGCCGATTATCCCCCACCTGTCCAGCATGCGCGTTCTTATGCAGCCTTCGCTTGCAAGTATCCCCGCAGCGATTGGAAGGTCCAGACAGCTGGAATTCTTGCGCAGGCTGGCCGGTGTCAGGTTCACGGTTATGCGGCCCTTCGGAAATTCATAACCTGAGTTGATGACCGCATTCTTTATCCTCTCACGCGATTCCATGACCATGGTAGAAGCCAGTCCCGACATGCCTATTCCCGGCAGGCCTCTGGTTATATCCGTTTCCACAAAGACTTCTCTGCCTTCTATCCCCAGGCAGACCGCTGATCTTGTTCTGCTGTACATGGCTCACCTCACATGCAGTCTTCTATCAGCTCTGTCATTATCTCGTATACGTCGAAAGACAGTTTGTTCCACTGCATCCTGCGGCCCTGCAGGTACTGCTCCGCAGCCCTTTTGATCCGGAGCTGTTTTGTTGCCGTCACGGCTTCGGACGGGTATCCGTACTGGTCTCCGTTCCTGGTCTTCACTTCGATAAAGTGAAGCACTCCGTTTCTGATCGCTATGATATCTATCTCTCCGGCCTTGGTCCTGTAATTCCTTTCGATGATCTTATAACCTGCGTTCGTAAGCAGATCTGCTGCAAAGTTCTCACCTATATCGCCAACGTTCTTCCTGTATCTCATCAAAACGCCTCCTTGTATTCATTGTGCGATAATGGTAGCAACACCGTCCGTAACTGTCGAACAAAGGAAGCACTTATTCCAACAAAAAATGACCTTTTTCAGGTCATTTTCACGGTTTTTTGATTTAGGCCCAAGGCTAGCGTCTCAGGACGAATTTTTCTATCGCCAGAGCAACTCCGTCATCATCATTGCTGGCTGTGATGTAGTCTGCCTTATCCTTAAGACCTCCCCATGCATTTGCTACCGCCACGCCTATACCGGCCAGCTCCAGCATGGCCATGTCATTCGGCGCGTCTCCGCAGCACATGAGTTCATCAGTACTGATACCGAGATGGTCCATCAGCCACAGCAAAGCAGTTCTTTTGCTTGTATTCGGGCCTCCGACCTCAAGATTGTTGATGAACGAAGAAGTAACGGTCGCATTCTCCATCGCGCTCAATACCGGCTTTGCTTCAGCCAGCATCTCAAGCGTCTGAAAAATGAAATTCACGTTTTCGATCTCATGCCTGTGCTCCAGCATCAGGGCTGTTACATCAGGCACAGGTTTTCTGCTCCAGATAACGTATGCGGCATTTCTGTAAGGACAGCCGTTTTCCCTGACGTCTTCATAATATGATTCGTCCACATAGGCTCTCCCGTTGAAGAAAACCTCGATATCAGCGCCTGTCTCGACCTTGAGTTCCGCTATCCTTTCAACAGCAAGGGGATCAAGAAAATCGCTGTATATCTGTTCTCCGGTTTCCATGCGGTTCACATGCGCTCCGTTTGATGTTATGGCGTATTCGATCCCTGAGACATCCTTGATGTGCTGAGGAAGAGACGCATAGGAGCGGCCTGTCGACACAACAATATGAGCACCGGCAGCCGCAGCTTCTTCGAGCGTCTTTACAGTGCGTTCGGATATGCCTCCTGAGCTGTCAAAAGTGGTCCCGTCGAGATCAAGGGCCACCATTTTTATGTTCTTTTTCAACAGATCTGCTTCGTTCTTCATAATTCAATATCAGTAAATAGCCGCACCCCAAAGGATGCGGCTTTTTTGTCATATTATGGAATATGGACTATTCCTCGTCCTTAGCTTCCTCAGCTGCTTCTTCTGCTGCAGGCTCTTCTGCAGGAAGAGTTGCCTTGATGCTCAGGCTGATCCTTCTCTTGTCAGGATCGATCTCCATGATCTTGACGTTTACAGTCTCACCAACCTTGAGTTCGTCGAATACGTTCTCGACTCTCTTGTTAGCGATCTCGGAGATGTGTACGAGTCCATCGAGACCTGCCTCGAGTTCTACGAATGCGCCGTAATCCTTGATCTGTACGACTTTACCCTCGAGTACATCGCCTACCTGATACTTCTCGCCTACGAGTGTCCATGGCTCAGGCTGAGTCTGCTTGAGGCCCAGGCTGATCTTGCCCTTCTCCTCGTTGAGGGAGAGGATCTTAACATTGATGATGTCACCGATCTTGAGAACTTCTTCAGGGTGTTTGAGCTTGCCCCAGGAGATCTCAGAGATGTGGAGAAGTCCATCGACTCCGCCGATA
Source organism: Anaerovoracaceae bacterium (assembly GCA_045115935.1). Taxonomy (GTDB): domain Bacteria; phylum Bacillota; class Clostridia; order Peptostreptococcales; family Anaerovoracaceae; genus Crickella. The sequence continues at coordinate 2,437 of JBGULF010000053.1, read as the reverse complement.
TCTACGAATGCGCCGTAGTCAGTGAATCTCATAACCTTACCCTCGACGATGTCGCCGACGTTCAGGTTCTCCCAGATCTCAGCTACAGCCTTGCGCTTCTCATCAACCAATATGGCCTTTCTTGAGAATACTGCTCTGTTACGCTTGGTATCTACTCTGATAACTCTGACATCGAAAGTCTGACCGAGGAACTCTTCTGCGTTTTCGACATATCTGTCGGAAAGCTGCGACATAGGGATGAAACCAGTGATCTCTTTGTAAGCTGCGATGACACCGCCGTTCACTGCTCTTGTGAGTGTGACAGTGATATTCTCTCTGTTTTCCATCGCTGCTTCGAGCTCTGCATAGTTCTCTACAGCCACAAGTCTCTTTGTTGAAAGCATGATTCCGCCTTCACCATCATCTGACTTGATGACCTTCGCCTTGATCTCGTCCCCTACCTTGTACAGGTCTGCGAGAGTCTGGTCCTCTTCCATTGCAACCTCGTCTGACCTTAAGATACCGTCCTTCTTGCAGCCCATGTTGACGATAACAGCGTCGCCCATAACTTGATCGACTTTGCCGTCAATAATATCGCCAGGCTTTGGTAAACGTAAAGATTTCTCAATGTCATCCATGAAATCCATCATTGGATTCTGTTCCATACTTTTGTTGACATTTTCGCTCATGTGGGAAATAACCTCCTTGATAATCCACTCGGGCGTCGAAGCGCCCGCTATGCAACCAATTTTAGTATATTTTGTCAACCTATTCAACACTAAATTTTTCGCATTTTCTATAAATATGCTGTTTGCATTGTTTTTTTTCGCAATCTCATACAGTTTTCGTGAGTTGGAGCTGTGTTCATCTCCTATCACGATCATGGCATCGACCTGAGATGCGAGTTCTGCGCAGCTCTCCTGCCTTTCGCGCGTTGCGTTGCATATGGTGTTGCGGATATCATAGCTGATCTCTGCATCGTCAAAGACAGCCAGCACCTCTTTAAGAAGCTCTTCCTTGATGGTTGTCTGGCATACGACTATAGGTTCCGAGCCCTTCAGCTTATCCACCTCGTTCTTCGCCTCGGAGGCATTGCCGATGAGGTGCGCGCTGTAGCCGCACCATCCGTTTGTCGCTTTTACCTCCTGATGCTCCCTGTCACCTATCAGCACTACAGGGATGCCGTCTTCATGAGCTTTGGAGACTATATCATGGATCTTCTTTACGAAGACGCAAGTGGTGTCTATAAGTTCGATTCCTCTTTCGGCAGCTTTGTCGTAAAACTCCTTCGGCTCGCCGTGGGATCTGACTATTACGGTATCTCCCTCGCCCGCCTCATCAAGCGACCCGATCATCGTGACGCCCATCGATTCCAGTCTCTTAACGACATCCTTGTTGTGGATGAGGTAACCGCACGTAAAGAGCCTGCCCTGACGGTCTTTCTTTTCAGCCTCGCTGAAAGCCATGTCTATGGCTCTGTTTACTCCGAAGCAGAAACCCGAATGTTTTGCTCTGATTATTTCCACGTTTTTTCCTTCTTCCAAAATGTGGCCGGCGGGTAGCCGCCGGCCATAATGGTTGCATTCAACTATTCTTTTGCAGTTTAGAACTTGCCTGCAGTTGCAGCTTCTTCAACAGAAACAGCTACCGATACAGTCATTCCTACCATAGGGTTGTTGCCTGCTCCGATGAGACCCATCATCTCTACGTGTGCAGGTACCGAGGAGGATCCTGCGAACTGAGCGTCAGAGTGCATACGTCCCATTGTATCTGTCATACCGTAGGATGCAGGACCTGCAGCCATGTTGTCAGGATGCAGTGTACGTCCTGTACCGCCGCCGGAAGCTACTGAGAAGTACTTCTTGCCGGCTTCGAGTCTTTCCTTCTTGTATGTACCTGCTACAGGGTGCTGGAATCTTGTAGGGTTGGTCGAGTTACCTGTGATGGAAACGTCTACGTTCTCTTTCCACAGAATAGCTACGCCTTCCTGTACGTCATTTGCGCCATAGCAGTTGACCTTAGCTCTTGGGCTTTCAGGGTCCTTGGAATAGCATTTTCTGAATACTTCCTTGAGCTCGCCTGTTGCGTAGTCATACTCAGTCTCAACATATGTGAATCCGTTGATTCTGGAGATGACCTGAGCAGCGTCCTTGCCGAGACCGTCGAGGATTACTCTGAGTGGTTTCTGGCGTACTTTGTTAGCCTTGGAAGCGATACCGATAGCTCCCTCAGCAGCAGCGAATGACTCGTGTCCTGCGAGGAATGCGAAGCACTCTGTGTCTTCTTCGAGGAGCATCTTGCCGAGGTTGCCGTGTCCGAGACCAACCTTACGGCGGTCAGCTACGGAACCAGGGATGCAGAATGCCTGGAGGCCTTCGCCGATTGCTGCAGCAGCATCAGCAGCCTTGCGGCAGCCCTTCTTGATTGCGATAGCAGCGCCTACTGTGTAAGCCCACTT
>JBGULF010000052.1:0-2703 GCA_045115935.1 Anaerovoracaceae bacterium | reverse complement strand
CGAGCCCGATCCCGAGATTTACGGCTGTGGTGGATTTACCCACCCCGCCTTTCATATTTACGATTGAGATGATTCTGCACATGTTTTCACCTGTCCTTTATTCTTTTCCCTTGATTTCCTGTTTTTGGCCGTTGGTGCCGGCTAAAGTATCTGCAATGCAGACCTCCCCCATCATCCTGAAGTGCCGGTTAGATGTCCGGATCGGGAGAATACGAGAGACATTCTCGAGACGGAGATTATGGTCCTCCTCCAGATGCCTGCGGAACCAGACCAGTTCGTCTGGTGTTCCCATCCAGCCCAGTTTAATCATGGCGGCCTCCTTTCCGGCATGGTTTTACCATGTGCTGTTTCATGTGTCCTGCTGCACCTGACGCTGTTCTACTGCTCATTTTTTACCTCCTGTTCTTCTTACGCAGACGCTGCAGTATGCTCTGATCTACTGCACGCCCACATAAGACTGAAGAAGCACCCTCGCTTCTTCGCTATAGCAACTTCTCCTGACTTCAAATAAAACCTCACCACAACAGAAAAAGGACACCTTCTAATTTCTTAGAAAGTGTCCTTGCGAAACATTTGATTGGATCTGACGGCACCAAATTTGTCCTTATCGGACTATATTTGTTGTCAAATTTGTTGTCAAACTGCTTTCAAAATGACGTTGAAGTCCAAAAATCCGCGTAGTTATGCGGTTTTTTCTTCATTGTTTTTCTTTTTCCGAAGAAGGAGCAGGATCGCCATCAGGGCCGCCAGAGCAGTGGCTGCAGGGATTGCGGCGTTGGTGTCGTCTCCTGTCTCAGCTCCTTTGCTGGTGTACTCCTTGGTGGTGGTCGACGACCTGGTGCTGGTCGAGCTGGTGCCGGTACGAGGGCTCTTGCTCGTGCTGGAGCTGCTTGTACTGGATCTGCTTGTACTGGACGAACTGCTGTCCTTGTCCTTGTCATCAGCCTTGCCATCATCATCAGGCTTAACAACCGGTTTGTCGTCTTCCTCTTCAGGTTTGCTGCCTTCCTCTTCCTCATCGCCATTCTTCGGTTTGGTAATGAGAATGACTCCTTCCGTATTGGTCACGACATTGGATCTGGCCTTATCGATTGCACCATTCTCATCCAGAGTGACAGTAAAGTCAGGTGCCGGCTCATATCCGTCAGGCGTGCTCTCCTCATGAATGATGTAAGTGTGTCCGGGCTCAAGTCCTTCCACGGTATGAGGAGTGTCGGTAGATGTCCATGTATCGATCACTTTTCCGGTATCTTTATCGATCAGCTTGAGGACCGCGCCCTTGACAGGTTTTCCGGTCTTCGGATCTATTCTGAGAACTCTGATCTTATAGGTTTTTTCCTTAGTAGTGTTCTTATAAGTGTTCTCATAAGCGACACTGCAGGCTTTGCCGGCTTTGATCTCGACACTGGCATTCTTACCAGCCTTCTGTTCCGATGTATTTCCGTTCACTGTTGTCGTGTATTTCGCGGTGACAGTCTTGCCGTCAATATCCTTAGTTGTCTCGGTCACGGTGTATTTACCGGTTTCACCCGTCGTGATCTTCAGGATATATTTGTTTGTACCCTCATTGTGACTAAAGTCTTTCAGGGTCAGGACTGCATTCTTCTCTTCGGCGACGAGCTTGCCGTCTTTGCTGAGATACTTGCCGTTCTCAGCTTTGATGATGAAGGTCAGGGAGCCTTCAGCCTCCTCCTCGGTGACATCGCCCTTTATGGTCTTGGTCAGCTCGAAGCTGCCGGTCTTCGGGGCGGTTTCAGGTTCAGTAAGCAGAAGTGTTCCGTCTTCGTCTTCAAAGAGATCGGATTTCTCTACGTCGAGGCTGCCGTCGTCCTTCAGGACAAGCTTGCAGTCAGGTGTCTTAGGATAGCCTTCAGGGGCTGTCTTCTCATGGATCGTGTAGGTCCTTCCGGGCTTCAGGCCCTCCAGGATCTCCGGTGTTTCATCGGAGGACGTCCATTCTTTCAGGACAGTGCCGTCCTCGTCGATCAGCTGCAGGACAGCGCCCGGCAGAGGTTTCCGGTTCTCCGGGTCAACCCTGAAGATCTTCTTGTTAAAGGTCTTCTCAGGTTCTGGCTTTTCAGGTTCTGTGACAAGGAGGGTTCCGTCAGGGGCTTCGGTCACATCAGATTTCTCTTCTTCAAGACTTCCGCCTTCTTTCAGGACCAGTTTTCTGTCAGGTACCTGCGGGTATCCCTTAGGAGGTGTCTTCTCATGAATGGTATAAGTCCTTCCGGGCTTAAGTCCCTTCAGGATCTCCGGTGTCTCACTTGAAGATGTCCATTCATGCAGTATCGTAGTGCCGTCCTCGTCGATCAGCTGGAGTACAGCTCCATCCAGAGCCTCTCCGGTCTCCGGATCAACTCTGAGAATCTGCTTCTCGTAGGTCTCCTCAGGTTCTTCAGGTTCTGTCAGCAACAGGGTTCCGTCATCAGCTTCGGTAACATCGGATTTCTCCTCGTCAAGACTTCCATCCTTCTTCAGGACAACCTTGCTGTCCGGTGCCTTCGGATATCCCTCAGGTGCTGTTTCTTCATGGATCGTGTAGGTCCTTCCAGGTTTCAGGCCTTCCAGAATCTCCGGTGTCTCATCGGAAGATGTCCATTCTTTCAGGACTGTTCCATCCTCATCGAGCAGCTGGATCACAGCTCCTGCCAGAGGCTCCTGGGTCTTCGGATCTACTCTGAGCACCTTCTTGTCGAAGGT
>JBGULF010000051.1:0-2952 GCA_045115935.1 Anaerovoracaceae bacterium | reverse complement strand
GTAAGTGGTAAAACACTCGGGACTACAACTCCAATCCATAATCTGAGATAATCAGGTTGGAAAAGTCTGCACTGACTTTTCGCACTTTACAGACCTGGAGGTACAGATTATGGACACACGATTAGCTACAACCCAGATCAGGCTCGCCAACTGGGCGAATATCATCAAGGCCAGGAATGAAAGCGGCCTGACTATCAAAGAGTACTGCAGTCAAAACGGACTGTCCAAGGGAGCATACTTCTACTGGCTTCGGAAACTCCGTACTGCTGCACTCGAGTCTGAAGGAGAACGGTTTATTGAACTTCAGGCTCCAGCACAGGAAGTCGAACCGGTGACAAACGAAGGCTCGGTAATTGTTGAGCTTGGCAGCGCCAGGATCCATGTTTCTGATTCCTCGGCCCGGGACACGTTCGCTATGATCCTGGAGGTGCTGCGGTATGCTGAATGATGCTTTTGGATTCAAGCACATCTATCTCGCCGCAGGCTACACCGATCTGCGACGAGGGATAGATGGGCTTGCCGCAATTGTCCAGCAGGAGTTCCACCTGGATCCCTTCGAAGAAGGCAACCTGTTCCTCTTCTGCGGAAGGAGAACAGACCGGATCAAGGCGCTTCTTTACGAGGGAGATGGATTTTTGCTTCTCTACAAACGACTTGCCGATGGCAACTTCCGGTGGCCACGGAACGAGTCCGAGGTCAGGTCGCTATCCCCGCAGCAATACCGCTGGCTGATGGACGGTCTGGAGACCTCTCAGAAGAAGGTGATCCGTAAGGCAAAACCTCGCCATGTGCTATGATTTTTGGCTACACGGATGTGCTGTAGCACTTGGAATTTCAATAGTTTTTTCAATATACCCCTTTTTTTGCTTTCTGATATATGGTACAATAGAAGCATGAAAAAGGAACGTCTGACAGCAGAAAAACTGAATGAAATTCCGCATGATATCCTGGTCAGTATGCATCTCCAGCTGATGGATTCCTTTGATGTAGTCATCAGTCAAAACGATGAGCTGATCAAGAAGGTGTCCTCTCTGGAAGAGCAGGTCGCAGTAATGACGCAACGTCTTTTCGGTCGGAAGACCGAGAAACTCACCGCGATCGACCCGAACCAGATAACATTTGACTTTTCTCAGGATGCTTCGCTGACTCTGAACGAAGCGGAGAAACTCACTGAAACCGGACTTCCGGATGAGCCTGCCGAAGAGACAGTCATCATAAAGCGGAAGAAGCCCAAGGGGAAACGCGCTCTGGACCTCCGTTATGTGGAGACTGTCAACGAGCCACCTTTTGAGATTCCGGATGAGAGGCTCCAGGAACTCTTTCCGAAGGGATATACCCGGCTTGCAGACGAATCATACAGCAAACTGGAGCATATCCCGGAGCATTTCGTTCATCACCGCTATACAGTCTGTGTGTACGCAGGCAATCATGGCGAAGGCATCGTCCGTGCTGACAGGCCGGAACAGCTCATGCCGAACAGTCTGCTGACACCAAGCCTTGCAGCGAGCATCATCACCAGCAAATATGTGAATGCCATCCCCCTGAACCGATTGTCAGAGGACTACGCCAGAAAAGGTGCTAACCTTTCCAGACAGGATATGGCAGGCTGGATGATCAAACTCGCAGATCGGTACCTGGTATATCTCTATCGGGCAATGAAACAGAAATTGCTCGATACAAAACTGGTTCACTGCGATGAGACTCCCTTCACCGTAATCAAAGATGGACGGGGGCCAGGCACGAAGAGTTACATGTGGGTATACCACACCAGTGAACGATATGGATCACCACCGATCTACATTTATCAATATGATCATGGCAGCAGGAGCACCAGTGTTCCCAGGGAATTCCTGGCGGATTTCAAAGGAGTCCTGCTGACCGATGGATTTCAGGTCTACCACAAGCTAGCCAAAGAACGGGTTGATGACTTGAAGGTCGCAGGCTGCTGGGCTCACGCGAAAAGGCGATTCTCAGAACTTCTGAAAAGTGTCCAGAGTGGCCGAAGCAATACGATCTCTGCTGAAGCCGTCAGAAGGATCGCCGCCATCTATCACGCGGACAACATGTACAAGGATGCGCCCGATCCTGAGCGACTAAGGCATCGACAGGAATCCGTAAAGCCACTGGTAGATTCCTACTTTGCCTGGATGCATGGAATCGATACCTCGCTGATGGATCGCAGCGGAAACCTTTTCAAGGCGATCCAGTATTCGCTGAACCAGGAGACATTCCTGAGATACTTCCTGGAGAATCCGATCGTTCCACTCGATAACAACGCAGCGGAACGGAGCATCCGAAAATTCTGCGTAGGCAAGCATAGTTGGCATGTCATCGCCACTCCGAACGGAGCCAGATCCAGTGCTATGCTCTACAGCATAGCGGAGACTGCGAAGGCGAATAGGCTTAGGCCGTATGAATATTTCAAGTACGTGCTTGAAAGCATGCTACAGCATATGGATGACAGACCGGAGGACTACATCAATGATTTGATGCCCTGGTCTGAGAATCTGCCAGAGGATATCCGGGAATACAAGTTTTGATCTTAAGCCGCCCGTTCTGGGCGGCAACTTGTGGTACCCCCGAGTGGTTTACCACTTACGATGGTTCCCATATTTGAATATGATATTGAGGAATGGAAGCCTAATAGGGGCGATCTCAGCATCATTTCTTACGAGGACAACAAGAGCCTGATAGAGTATTTTGGAAATTGGGAAACCATTAAGGTAAAGTTGCCTGCAATAGCTGAAGTGATTGGCTCAATGGCAAATAAAGAGCATGTAATGATTGCCAAAATGGATGGCTATGTAAAGGATCTTATCGACAAGGGTATATATAGATTTACTATAGATAAGAACGGCGAAATACTTCCAACTATTCGGGATGCAGAGGGCTTTGTAAAGCAGGTGCGCTTAGAGGATATGGCGCTAACGCCTAACCTTACACAGTCACTCA
>JBGULF010000050.1:0-1977 GCA_045115935.1 Anaerovoracaceae bacterium | reverse complement strand
CATTCTCCTGTAACATGCTTCCGATCTCAAGATCACGCAGTATCCCATAGGCATCATAGAATTGTTTTTTCAGTTCCTCGGGGCATTGTTGTTCCCTGCAAAAATGATACTCCTGTTCCACAGTATATCTTGGAGGTGATAAAAGCTGATCAATAGTGATCTCATCAGTTCCCTGAAATCCGCTATACTCATCAATAAAGAATCGGATAATATCATCCTTGTACAGCGCCCAAAGATCTTTGCTCGTCAGCAATATATAATGGTGTGGTACTTTGTCTTTTGATTCTGCACATATGGCGAGGAAATCGGTTTGTTCTTTTTTGTCTGAAGATAGGACATATACTGATATCGAATCATTCTCCAATACTTCAAACTGCTCCCAACTGTTGACCGATATATCAGGGTCAGGTGCCGTCAATAATTCTACGCAAATTTAGTTTCAAATATATGCCGCGGCGGTTCCGGCAGACTTCTGGGACACTGAACCGGTTAAGCGCCTGTTAAACGCGAAGCCGGCGGCAGTTCTAGGCAGTCTGGCAGCAATCACTGCAGCACAAAATGGACCTTGAAAACCGAATATTGAATTGAGTTATGGTTAATCTATGATCTCACCGTCTTCGGTGACCATCATCTGGATCAGGTGCGCCATGTTCAGGTAGCGTTTTGTGCCCCAGTCATGGCTTGCCACATGCCTCAGTCTTGCGCATACCAGCATCAGCGCGGATTCCCCGTCGGGGAATGTCCCGACGACTTTTGTCCGCCGCTTTATCTCTCGGTTGAGGCGTTCGAGCGTATTGTTCGTCCGGATACGAAGCCAGTGTTCCGAAGGAAAGCTCATGTAAGTCAGCGTCTCATGGATAGATTCCTCGACCTTCTTTGCTGCTTTTGTCAGCTTCATGCTTTGAAGTTTCTCAGCAACGCTCCTGGCTTTCTCCACAGCGGCCTGGGTGTCTTCCTGAGCGTGAATGGCCTTGAGCATCTTAACGACCTCTCTGACCTTACCGCGCGGAACTATGGACATCATGTTACGGTAAAAATGCACGATGCAGCGCTGGTACCTGGCGTTTGGAAACACCTGAGCTATCGCTTCGGTCATCCCGAGCGCTTTGTCCCCGATGATGAGCTTGACTCCGCTTAGGCCGCGCTCCTTCAGCCATACGAAGAAGTTCTTCCAGCTTTCCAGGTCCTCTTTGAGGCCTTCCGCAGCCCCCAGGATCTCACGGTAACCGTCACTGCTGACACCCACTGCCACAAGGACTGAGACATTCTCGTATTCCTGACCCCAGCAGCGCTTGAGGTATATACCGTCAACGTAAACATATGGGTACACATCCTTGATCGGACGATTGCGCCATTCTTCAATGTTGCCATAGACCTTCTTGTTGAGATTGCTGATGGTCCCCGGCGATACTCTCGTGCCCCACAAGGCCTCTGAGATGTCCTCTATGCGGCGAACGGACACGCCGGCCAGATACATCTCGATGAGCGCTTCTTCGACGCTCGTTTCGCGCCTTTTGTAGCGTTCGATGATCGATGTCTCGAAAGTGATCCCTTTGAGCTTCGGCATGCGGAGTTTTACTTCACCGGCAGATGTCATGAGGTTACGTTCGTAGTGACCTGCGCGGTAACCCTGGCGCTGCTCGTCGCGGGCGTAGCGTTCAGCATTCACGAGCTGGTCCGCCTCGGCATCGAGCATCTCGTTGAGGGTCTCTTCGATGGTTTTCCTTACAAGCTTTTGTATTTCGGTATGGATAACTCCTTCGTTAAGCTGTAAAATGTTGTCGGACATAGTTTCTGGCCTCCTATTGAATTAAGTGTGGTAACTCAATTCTAATATTCGGTCGGACCTATGTCCACTTTTAGATTTTGCGCAAGATATTATACGTTATCTCCCCAGGCGTCGACCCAGCGGCCTTTCCTGTAGCGGGTGTAGAGGATGCAGAAGCGCAGGAACCATTCGACGGCCATGGGCACCCA
>JBGULF010000049.1:0-19393 GCA_045115935.1 Anaerovoracaceae bacterium | reverse complement strand
TTGCACTGGCTATCGCATCCGGCATCTGCCTCGTAACATCAGTTAGAGACCTGCGCCACAGGTAATACGTAATTGCAGCAGCAGATAGGACGCATCATGCAGCATCTAATAAGTTAAACAATAAGTAGAGGTGCATGGATGATCTAAATGATGTAAATGAACTGGCAAACAAATATCCGGAAGCCAGACCAATGATAAACAGAAAGCAGAAAACTGATATGGAGAAGGCAAACAGACGATAAAGAAATTCCAATGCGTTGAGAGCCTCGAAAATGACGCTTACGTCGAGGGTTCGATTCCCTTCACCTGCTCCACAAAATGCCTCCACTCAATGGGGGCGTTTTTAGTGATTTTACTCTCTTGATGATGTCCGGTGATTACTGTACGATTTAGTAAAGGCGTGGCTTCCTGTGAAAAAGGAGTGTAAAAATGACCGGGAAAACAAAAAGAAAAAGTATTGCGGCTCTGATGGCGCTGGTTATATGCATCGCGTTGATGGCGACCGGCTGCTCGGGGACGGAGAAAGCTGCCATGGCAGGTGATGCAGAGACGAATGCTATCGAAGAGAACGCAGAAGAAAACACAGATATCACAGAAGAACCGGAAGACACAGCCGTTGCGGAACCGGGAGTTTATGCTGAGCTCAGTCAGTACGACGGAACGATAGAGATCATACCTGTAGAGGGAGGCATTACAGACAGCACCGTGCTCCCTACTTTTACGTGTACTTTCGGAGATATGATAAATGAAGCTCAGAATGCGCTTGAAGAAGGACGGGTCTTCCCTAAGGAGTTCTTCAGGGACCTGACCGCCTGCATGCTGGTGAGCGAAGAGTTCATGGCGGGTAAGGAACATGACGCGATCGTGTATTCGCTTTCCAATCTTGCAGCCATGGCAAATGAGTTCGAATCTCTGGATCCTGTTCTGAATGACGTAGTGTACGAAACAGGCGAAGACGGATATGTTACTAAGAGCTTTTATAATGTATACTTCGGATCCGCTGATAAGGACGGACAGATAATATACGACAATCAGGCCCGGAAATGGTACGTAGGAGACACGGAATACTCAGGCAGCATGGATGATGAAGACACCATTGCGGTCTGGTGGACAGTGTTTGAACATGCGGACGGGAAAGAACAGGAGTAAATAATGATTCTGTACTTCAGTGCAACAGGGAACACAAGCTTCCTGACAGGGAGGAGATAGAGAAGAGGATCACGGATTCATATAACAAAATAAAGCCTGTGGCGGACATCATCAAATCGGGCGAATCGTTAAGATACAGACATATATGGCTGCTTGAGAAACTGGTCGATTATCCATCCAGCCCGGTATTGAGCCGGATCGGACATCGCGTCAGAGGGTTTTATGCCGACAGCCGCTGTATCTCCTGCGGGCTCTGTGAAAAGAAGTGTCCGCTTAATGTCATCACCATGCACGATGGCCGGCCGCAATGGAACGGGAAGATATGCGCTCACTGCATGGCATGTATCCAGAACTGCCCTGTGGAAGCAATAGAATACAAGGATATCACGAAGGGCAGAAAGAGATACCGGCTCGAAGATTACCGGCCGGCCGCAGACTGACGCGGGTAGGGAGAAAAAATGGACTATAAATATTATTTGTTCGATCTTGACGGAACTCTTACTGATCCGGGCATCGGCATAACTAACTCTGTCATGTATGCACTGGAAAAATTCGGCATCCATGTATCAGACAGAACAGAGCTGTATCCGTTTATCGGACCGCCGCTTACAGACTCATTCAAAAAGTATTTTGGCTTTGACGAACAGCAGGCGCTGCTGGCTGTTGATTACTACAGGGAATACTTCCGCGCAGGCGGTATTTTCGAGAATGCGGTCTATGAAGGGATCCCGGAGATGCTGTGCGAACTGAAGAAAAGGAATGCAACAGTGGCGCTTGCAACATCCAAGCCGTATGAATTCTCTGTTCAGATACTGGATCATTTTGATCTGCATAAGTATTTCGATTACGTGGGAGCGGCCACGATGGACGGAAAAATCAGCAGAAAAGCTGATGTTATCAGACATCTTCTCGGGCAGCTTGGAGAAGCTGACAAATCATCCGTTCTGATGATTGGCGACCGGGACCAGGATATAGAGGGAGCTAAAGCAAACGGCCTGCGCAGCGCAGGAGTTCTCTGGGGATATGGAAGCAAAGATGAACTGATGGATGCCGGAGCTGACTACATAGTATCTGCGCCTTCAGATCTTTTTAACATACAGAAGGAGATGAAATGACGAAAAAGTGGTGGCACGATAAAACAGCGTATCAGATATATCCGAAAAGTTTCTGCGATACAAACGGAGACGGAGTAGGAGATATTCAGGGGATCATCTCCCGGCTCGATTATCTGAAGTCGCTTGGCGTTGATATAATCTGGATCTCGCCGTGCTATACGTCACCGTGGGCAGATCAGGGCTATGACATCGCAGATTACTATAATGTGGATCCGAGATTCGGCACCATGGATGACATGGATGAGCTGATCAGAGAGGCGCGCAGCCGCGACATGTACATACTGATGGATCTGGTCGTGAACCATTGCTCGGATGAGCATGAGTGGTTCAGAAAGGCCTGTGAGGATCCTGACGGCAGATTCGGAAAGTACTTTTACATCGAAGACAGGGATCCTTCGGGCGATGTGCCGTGCAACTGGAGGTCTGTCTTTGGAGGCTCCGCATGGGAACCGCTGCCGGGACATCCGGACAAGTGCTATCTTCATCTGTTTCATAAAAAGCAGCCGGATCTGAACTGGGAAAATCCCGAAGTCCGCGAAGAAGTATATAACATCGTAAAGTGGTGGATGGAAAGAGGTGTCGCGGGATTCAGGATCGATGCCATAATTGACATAAAAAAGGCCTTGCCGTACAGAGATTATCCGTCCGACAGAGAGGACGGCCTGTGTGATATAAGCGAAATGCTTGAGAATGCCGAGGGCATCGGAGAGTTCCTGGGTGAGATGAGAGATGTGGCTTTCACGCCTTATAAAGCTCTCACGATAGGTGAAGTATTCAACGAGAAGTATGACGAACTGGGAGATTTTATAGGAGAAAACGGATACTTTTCTTCGATGTTCGACTTCTCGCATGTCGTGGAAGGACAGAGCCGCCTCGGCTGCTATGATCACAGGAGGATCAGCGTTGAGGGTTATAAACGGTGCGTCTTTGCTGCACAGAAAAGAATAGGAGATACGGGATTCTTCTCAAATGTAATCGAAAACCACGACAGACCTCGTGCGGCAAGCTATTATCTGCCGGAGGCAGGCAGGAATGAAGCAGGCAAAAAGTGCCTCGCGCTGGCATATTTTATGCTCAGGGGACTCCCTTTCATTTACCAGGGGCAGGAGATAGGCATGGAGAATACCGTATTCGGTTCACCTGATGACTTCGATGATATCGGCACTATTGATGAATATAACGTTGCCATTGATGCGGGCCTCAGTGAGGAGGAAGCCATGAATGCGGTGAGCCTGTATTCAAGAGACAATGCGAGAACGCCGATGCAGTGGAGTACCGGCCGCAATGCCGGATTCAGCGATGCGGATCCGTGGCTTCCGGTCAACCCGGATTATGAACTGATAAATGTGAGCGAACAGTATGATCGGCAGGATTCCGTTATGAGTTTTTACAGACAGCTTATAGAGCTGAGGAAGGATCCTGAATACCGTGAGACTCTGGTCTGGGGTGAATTTGAGCCGGCGTATGTAGAGCGAAAAGGGCTTCTGGCGTATAACCGCAGAGCAGACCGCGAACTGCTGATCCTGGCCAATCTCAAATCAGAACCTGAAAAAGTGGACGTCGGATGCGGATTCAGGATCCTGCTGGACAATATGGATCCGGCAGCAGCACGCTCAGACACATTACAGGATCAGACGCAGCAATGCCTGGAACTGCAGGGCTGGCGGGGCGTGATCCTGGAGCTGAAGCATACTGTTTTTGAGAAAGAACACAAAATCGGGCAACAATTTGCCTGATTTTTGTTGACGGTTAACAAATCCGATGCTATTTTAACATTAACTTAATACCAATAAACCTTTGAGGGAGAGTGAGTAGGTCCCGATACTTACATATGAGCGAGCTGCCGGTGGTGAGAGGGCAGCATGGAAAGGCGTGACTGAATGGACTCCTGAGGGCGACAGGAAAGGGGCGAAAGTCCTGAGTATGGGAGACGGAGAGAAAACTTCGTTAACAAATGATGCATATGATGGTATGCAGTGAGTGGGCAGGGGCGACCCTGTCAAGCCGGGTGGCACCGCAGAAGTTTTGTATTATTATGCTTCTGTCCCAGCATGTATTTATGCCGGGACGGGAGCATTTTTGTTTCTCCCTTTCAGGCATCGGACAGGTCCGGTATAACCAGTCCGTATACATTAACTCACTAACCGGAGACTGGAGAAAAGGAGAACAGAAATGGAAAACTATCGCATCTATCTGACTGAGGAAGAGATCCCTACACATTATTACAACGTAAGAGCGGATATGGAGAAAAAGCCTGCACCGCTGCTCAATCCGGGCACGATGCAGCCTATGACGGCTGAAGAGCTTGCAGGCGTGTTCTGCGAGGAACTGGTAGCTCAGGAGCTTGATAATGACACAAGATTTATCGAGATCCCGGAAGAGATAAGAGAGTACTACAAGATCTACAGGCCTTCGCCTGTGATCCGTGCGTACAATCTCGAGAAGAAGCTCGGAACACCGGCAGCGATCTACTTCAAGTTCGAAGGGAATAATACTTCCGGCTCGCATAAACTTAATTCAGCAGCAGCGCAGGCATACTATGCCAAAAAGCAGGGACTGAAGGGAATTACGACTGAGACCGGAGCCGGCCAGTGGGGTACGGCCATGTCGATGGCATGCGCGCATTTCGGACTTGAATGCAAGGTCTTCATGGTAAAGGGATCGTATGAGCAGAAGCCGTTCCGCCGTGAGGTAATGCGCACATATGGAGCTGATGTAGTTGCTTCGCCATCAGATACTACACAGGTAGGACGTTCACTGCTCGAGCAGTTCCCGGGAACAACGGGAAGCCTTGGCTGCGCTATCTCAGAAGCTGTGGAAGTAGCTGTGAGAACAGAGGGATACAGGTACGTTCTTGGCAGCGTGCTCAATCAGGTACTGCTGCATCAGAGTGTTATCGGACAGGAGGCATATACAGCGCTGAAAAAGATCGGTGTGAAGCCTGACATCATCATCGGATGCACAGGAGGCGGATCCAACCTGGGAGGACTGATCGCGCCGTTCATGGGAGAAAAACTGAGAGGTGAGAATGACTACAGATTCATTGCTGCCGAGCCGGCATCATGCCCGAGTCTGACCAGGGGAAAATACCTCTACGATTTCTGCGATACCGGAAATGTCTGTCCGCTGGCCAAAATGTATACTCTCGGAAATAAATTCATTCCGTCGCCTATACATGCAGGAGGCCTCAGGTTCCACGGAATGAGCACGATAATTTCCGAACTGTACGACCAGGGAATGATGGAAGCTGTCGCATACGAGCAGACCGAGGTGTTCGAGGCCGCTGAGATGTTTGCTAAGGCTGAGGGCATACTTCCTGCTCCTGAAAGCAGCCATGCGATCAAAGCTGCCATAGATACCGCACTGGAGTGCAAAGAGAGCGGAGAAGCCAGGACCATACTCTTCGGTCTTTCCGGAACAGGATACTTTGATCTTGTTGCTTATCAGCAGTTCAATGACGGCACGATGACGGACTATATTCCTACTGATGAAGACCTTGCGGAAGCGATCAGATGTGTTCCGCCTCAGCCGGAGGATCAAAACAGATAAATTCTGTGCTATAATATTCTTACTGTTTATTGGGAGCTGGACGATCTGCGATACGCGTCGCAGATACGGCCTCCCCATTTTTTGACAATATAAGGCGGCACAAGAGGAAACGATGTTTGGCAAGATATTTCTCATCCTATATGTTATAGCGCAGATCCTGATATCTGTGCTGTTTTCGGACCTAACATAGGAGAGGGCATAGGCAGCAGCTACTCTGAAAAAAGCACTTACAGATATTCATATATAGAACAGGGTTACACAGAGACAGGGAATGTGTTATTATATTAACAACCTAGTTCTTTAATAGGTAATTGAAAAAGGAGGACGGACATGGGATTCAACAAAGTAGTTATTATTGGAGGAGGCGTTCTCGGGACACAGATCGGTCTCATGAGCGCGTATACCGGGCACGACACAACACTGTGGCTCAGATCTGAAGGTTCTGTCGGCCGTACACAGCCGAAAGTTGAACAGTACAGCGCAGCCATGATCGCTGATCTTGAAGCTGCAAAGCATCTTATCGGAAACCCTATGGGAGGATTCCTCTATCCGCGCGGACTTATACGTTCGTGGGAAGGCTGCACTGCTGAGGGTATTGATGAACTTATCGCAAAGGCAAAGAAAAACTTTGCAGAGCTTTTCCATCTGGAGCTGGATCTTGCAAAGGCGCTTGACGGCGCGGACATCGTTATCGAGGCAATGGCAGAGAATCCGGAGCAGAAGATCGAGATGTACGGAAAGATGAAAGATCTTATCCCTGAAGATGCTATTCTGTGCACGAATTCCTCTACGCTGCTTCCGAGCATGTTTGCTGAGTACACAGGAAGACCTGAAAAATACTGTGCTCTGCATTTCGCCAACACCATATGGAAGAACAATACCGGAGAAGTAATGGGACATCCGGGCACCGATCCTGAAGTATACAAACAGGTAGTGGCATTTGCTGATGAGATCAACATGGTACCTCTTCAGCTCCATAAAGAGCAGCCTGGCTATATCCTTAATTCCATGCTCGTACCGTTCCTTACTGCGGCACAGGCTCTCTGGGCAAATGAGGTCGCTGACCCTGAGACCATAGACCTTACATGGCGCCTTGCTACGAGCGCACCTGCAGGACCGTTCCAGATCCTCGACATCGTAGGTCTGACCACTGCGTATAACATCAATCAGATGAAACCTGAAGCTCAGGTCGAAGGCACTCTGACATGGAAAATGGGACAGATGCTCAAGGAAAAGATCGATAAGGGCGAAACAGGCGTGACTGCAGGAAAAGGATTCTACGATTATACAAAGTAAGATATCGCATTTTACTGAGGCTTCCGTATATTTTCCGGGAGCCTTTTTTTGCGCAAAAAACAGGACCGGAAACGTGAACTTAATGTACAATCTATATGATGATCATAACGGGTTTGAGCTGAATGAAAGCGGTATTGAAAACTGGGATGGATATTTACGTAGATATAAACACAAAGGCTGAAGGTGACGGCAGTTTTGCCAGACCGTTCAGAAATATAAATGAAGCTGCTGCGATTGCAGCTCCCGGAGATACTGTGCTGGTCGCCCCGGGATTCTATCGTGAGAATGTAGATCCGCGGAATTCCGGAACTGAGAATGAAAGGATTTGTTATGTAAGCACCGAAGCGCTGGCAGCGGTCATCACGGGAGCTGAACGCATATCCTCCTGGGAACAGCATACCGGAAACATCTGGGTCACAAGGGTCAATAACAGCCTGTTCGGAGACTACAATCCGTATACGACGCTTGTATATGGCGACTGGTATTTTGCCAGGGCAGATAAGCATACGGGCTGTGTGTATCTGAATGATGAGGCCATGTATGAGACCTCCACTCTTGAAGAGTGTGTGCGGGGAGAGATCAGCGATGTCAGCTGGGATCCGGATAATTCGGTATATAAATGGTACACGGAGCAGGATGAGGATCGCGATGAGACCGTGATATACGCGAACTTTCAGGGCGTGGATCCGAACCGTGAAAACGTTGAGATCAACGTACGCAGGGAGTGTTTCTGGCCGTCCGGAACAGGACGGGACTATATCACTGTCAGGGGCTTCAGGGTGGAGAAAGCCGCCACGACATGGGCTCCTCCCGCAGCTTTTCAGGACGGCATGATCGGCCCGCACTGGAGCAAGGGGTGGATCATAGAAGACTGTGAGATAGTGAACAGCAAATGTGCCGGGATCTCGCTGGGAAGATACTATGATCCTGACAACGACAACTACTTTACGACAAAATACGTAAAAAGCCCTACCCAGATGGAAAGGGACTCCGTATGCCGCGGGCAGTATCACGGATGGCTCAAAGAGAACATAGGCAGCCACATAATACGCCGCAACAATATACATCACTGTCAGCAGGGAGGCATCATAGGCCGCATGGGAGGCGTCTTCAGCATCATCGAAGACAACCACATCCATCACATCAACAATATGATGGAACTTGGCGGAGCTGAGATCGCGGGAATAAAAATGCACGCAGCCATTGATGTCATCATGAGGAGAAACCATATCCACCACTGCACAATGGGCATCTGGTGCGACTGGGAAGCGCAGGGCACGAGGATAAGCTGCAATTATCTGCACGATAATCAGCGTCCGAAGGGCATAAAGCAGCTGAAAGGCGGCATGATGTCACAGGATCTCTTCGTTGAGGTAAGCCACGGACCGACACTGATCGACAACAACATCCTCTTTTCGGAAGTGAGCCTGCGGTTTGCCGCCCAGGGGATCGCAATGATCCACAATCTGATCTGCGGAGCTTTCACATGTGTGGGAGCGGGTACGGACTGGAGATACACTCCGTATCACATACCGCATCGCACGGAGGTCATGGGATTCATGACGACCCTGCATGGCGACAACAGGTTCTGCAATAACATTTTCATACAGACCTGGCCGGCGGAGGATGCTGAGATACTGCATGATACCGATGACGGCAGGGAGTATGAGAACCGCAGGGTAGGTACGTGGGTGTTCGATGAGTATCCGACGTTCAGGGAATGGTACTCGCAGTTTGACTTCTCGAAACCGGCAAACATGTCCGAGCTTGAAAAAGCCCATTTCGGCCATCTCCCGGTATGGGCGGAAGGCAACATATATCTCAACGGAGCGAGAGCCTGCAGGCATGAACAGAAAGGGAGCTGCAGGATGATCACTTCGGATATACTCGGAAAGGCGTTTGAACCGGAGCAGCGGTTCGAATCGCCGGACGGATCGGACATCACGTTTGATACAGACTACTTCGGTTGTGTCCGCACGGGAACAATAATACCGGGACCGTTCGCGGAACTGCACAAATAATGAGGAGACAGAGAACCGTCCCCTGTCTCCAAAAAAAGAAAACAGACAAGATGATGAAAAAGTACTACGATATGGAATTTCACCGGGGTGGCAGGGATGCGCGCCCTGAAAACACGCTGTGGTCGTACCAGTATTCGCTGGAGAACGGCGCAATGACCATAGAATGCGACATGCAGCTGACCGCTGACGGTCAGATAGTCATGTCTCATAACCCGGCCCTCAATCCCGATATCACAACGGATGCAGAAGGCAGACGTATCGAGGGGAATGGCCGCTATATCCACGACATGACCCTTCAGGAGGTGCAGTCGTTCAATGTCGGCCGCATGGATACGTCGATCGAATACTACGAGCTACACGGACGGACCCAGGTGCAGACGGATGCGTTCATTCCGTCGCTGCGCCAGATGTTCGAGCTTGTGAGGGACAGCGGCAACGAAGAGATAAGGATGAGCATAGAGGCGAAAGCCTATCCGGATCCCGCTCTTGGCACCAGATACGAAAAGAATCCTGATTATGATGAGCTGCTGAAGGAGTTCCTTGCGCTTGTGAATGAGTTCGGCTTCCGCGACAGGGTGATACTGCAGTCATTCGACTGGCTGGTACTTGTAAAGATGAAAGAGCTTGATCCGGGCATAAGGACGATAGCGCTTTACAGCGAACAGCCTTCATGGGGCGTCCCGGAGGGCACGACGCTGTGGCTTGACAGGGACGAACCTTCGCCTTGGCTGGGCGGAGTCGACATCCGCGATTTTGACGGAGACCCGGTCCGGGCGGCGCACTCGCTCGGGATCGATGATGTAAGCCCTTACTTTAAAGAGATAACGAAGGAGCTTACTGATGAGGCTCATGAGTTTGGAATGAAAGTCGTCCCATGGACGGTGAGCTTCATGGATGACTTTGAAACGATGTACGAGATGGGAGTAGACGGCATCATCACGGACAGACCGTGGTCGCTGAGAGAATTCCTGGAGGGAAAGGGCGAAAGTCTGCCTCCTGCAAGAAAAGTGGACCTGCCTTATCACCTCGAACTTGATCATATAGAAGCTGATGACAAAAAGTCTGAGAGCGGAAGAGACGCCGCATATTAGTGAAGACAGAGGAAAACGATGAAAAAAGTAAGCATTGAGACCGGACTGGGGAAAGTGACAGGGACTGAAGAAAACGGGATACGCATGTTCCGCGGCATACCGTACGCGGTCACGGAGCGCTTTGAGCTTCCGAAGCCGTATCCGGCGTGGGACGAGCTTGACGCGACAGGCCCGGAAACCGACTGCTTCCAGTTCAGGGCGTATCATAAGGAATCCATAGGCCGCTACTGGTTCTACCACAGCGAGTTCAGATACGGCCAGGACATACCGGACTGGAAATTCGCAGAATCTCCTATGACGCTCAACGTGATCACACGCGCTGAGGCGAAGAAGGATCCTGTGCTTGTTTTCATCCACGGCGGTTCCTTCGAGAACGGAAACGTGGGAGAGCATCCGTACGGGACCAGCACAGAATACGCCAGACGCGGAATAGTATATGTATCTCTCGGATACAGGCTCAATGTGTTCGGGCTTTATAAATCAGGCAATTACGGGCTCCACGACATGGTGTTCGGCCTTCGCTGGATAAAGGAACACATAGCGGATTACGGCGGCGATCCCGAACGCATCACGATAATGGGGCAGTCTGCCGGAGCAATGGCGGTGATGGACCTGCTTTACACACAGATCCTGAAGGACGTCGTCAAAGGCGCCGTGATGATGTCGGGAGCCGGCAACGTGCCGGACTTTGCGGGACCTTACACGCCTGAAGAATCAGATGAAAAGTTCTGGTCAAAGGTCAGGGAACGTGCCGGGGCGGCAACGGAAGAGGAGTTCAAAGCGCTCCCGGATCAGACGATCTTCGACGCCTGGTACACTACCGGCCGCGAGATCGGAAGCGTGCGCACCCAGCAGCCGGGCATCGACGGCACTATAATCCCTAAGATGCCATCAAAGATAATGAAGGAAGGGTCCTATCTGGATGTCCCGGTCATAGCCGGCGTAACATCGCAGGACTTCATGCCTTACCTTATATACGACCTTGCCCTAAGCCTGGGAAAACTGCATGCGAAACGCGGGCAGTCGCCGGTATGGGGCTACATGTTCGACAAGACTCCGCCGGGAGACCGCTTCAAGGCCTACCATGCTGCGGACCTCTGGTACATGTTCGGAAACTTTGACAAGAGCTGGCGTCCGTTCGATGAGAACGACCGCAGGCTCAAGGACGAGATGGCTGACTATGTGGCTAACTTCGTGAAGACCGGCGATCCGAACGGAACAGGACTGAGACACTGGCCGGCGATAAGCAAAAAGAACAGCAAGTTCCGCCTCTTTGACGGAAAGGGCGGCGGCCTGATCGGCCCTGCGCAGTGCAGACTCAAGGAGTGGAACAGCTTCCTGCTCGACAAAGGCCCGATGTAGGCTTAATATAGGTACATCAGTTTTGTTTTATCAATGAGAGGGAACACAGAATGAAAGAGGAAATCGCAGGCAGAAAACCCGGATACGGACTTTTAAACAGACTGACCTACGGAGTAGGTGAGATCTTCGGAGGCGGATGCTTTGTTATCATCAACGCGTTCTTCATCGTCTTCCTCACCGACGCCATGGGAATGAACGCGGCGCTCGCCGGCACGATCCCTATGGTCGGCAAGATCTGGGATGCAATAACAGACCCAATCATGGGCAACATCACAGAGAGGACGCACTCGAAGTTCGGCGCAAAGAGGTTCTATATCCTTATAGGAAGCTTTGCTTCGGCCATCACGTTCGTGCTTATCTGGATGAATATCAATACGCCGTCCATGACCGCGAAGTACGTTTTCTACATGGTCATGTACTGCCTCTTCAACACCGCATTCACGGTGCTGAGCGTACCGTACAACGGGCTGCTCCCGGACATGATGGACGACTATAAGATGCGTGCGAAATTCTCCAACACTCGCATGATCTTTTCGACCCTCGGAGCAATGATCTGCGGTCTGGTCCCTGGAATGATCATCAATCCGACCAATGAGCCGGCATTGTACATGAAGTGCGGTCTCATCTTCGGAGTGCTGTTCTTTGTCGTTTCCATAACCGTTTTCTTCGGAACGTGGGAAAAGCAGAAGGAACCGGTAAAAACGACTCTCGGCGAGAGCTTCACACAGGCGGCAAGCGTATTCAGAAGCCGCTCGTTCCTGCTCTTCCTCGGACTCTATCTCTTCGGGCAGGGCGGCATGGATTTCATCTCGGGCATGGCCGTCTACTATGTAAAACATACTCTTGACGCTTACAATGATAAAGTGAACTACTATCTGCCTATACTGGCTGTCCTGATGGTAGCTCAGCTTGTCGGCATGCTCATCTTCGGACCTGTCATGAGAAAGACATCAAAGAAGATGGCGATCGTAATAGCTGCACCGGTCAGGCTGATCGGTGTGCTGGGGCTGTTCGGATTCTCTCACAGCGGAGTGTCGCTTGCACCGGTCCTTGCTCTTGCAGCCCTGATCGGACTCGGCAACGCGGGCTCACTCACCGGTATCTTCGCCATCATGGCCGATATGACAGACGTAGACGAACTTATAACATCGATACGCAGACCGGGAATCGTATCCAGCATGGCTACATTCATCAGAAAGATAGCTTCGGGTATCTCGGCTGCTCTTATAGGATTCATGCTGTCAGCTGTGCATTATGATGAGGCTCTTGCAAATGCGGGCATGGCTCAGAGCGCAGCAACACAGCACGGAATAGGCATCTGCTTCATCATGGCGCCGGCTATCCTTTCGGCACTGCTGCTCATCGTAGCTCTGCTCTTCCCGATGACAAGCACTGAATTTGATCTTGTCCAGAAGGAAGTGGCGCGCCGCAAGGGAGAGGACTCCAGCGTGACGACAGAAGAAGAAAAGCAGATGCTCAAAAAGGTAACGGGATTCTCTTATGACAGGCTCTGGAACAAGGAGAATGCAGGGCTGAGAAAAAGTATTTAATAATCCAGGTGAACAAAACATATGACCGTTTGAAAGAAGTATTCAGACAGGAGTCCGGCTATAAAGCGTTTTTCGTATCGATGCTGACATTCGCGCTGGCATACGGCATGTACAAAGGCGTTATAGACAACTATCTGGCTGAGGTGGTATCGATGTCAGGCTGGGATAAAGGCGTTTCGGAATTCTTCCGTGAGATGCCGGGCCTGGCATTGGTTTTTGTGCTTGCGGCTCTTTATACGATGTCCGCCGAGAAGATATACCGCATAGGAGCGGTCATAATGCTCATAGGACTGGCAGCGCAGTCGCTGGTACCGTCTGACAAGGTGCTGGTCATCCTGTGCATATTCATATTCTCGCTGGGAGACCACATACAGCTCGGGATGCGGAACACGCTGACCCTTCAGTACTCCAAAGAGGGCAGCGGAGGAGAAGCTCTGGGCCTGCAGAATGCAGTGTACCAGGTGGGGATGCTCGCCGGATACGCGGTGATCATCCTGGTGTTCTGGAGACTCGAGAGCACGGAACATCTCTTCAAAACGGTGTTTGCAGTCAGTGCGGCGATAATCGGTATCGGAACGCTGTCCACTCTCAGGATGACAGGCGCGAGCAATACGGACTCTGCAAAGCGCAGGTTCTATTTCCGCAAAAAATTTACCAAGTACTACATGCTTGAGGTGTTCTACGGAGCACGCAAGCAGGTGTTTTTCACTTTCGGACCTTATGTGCTGGTGCTGTTCTACGGTGCCAACGCAATGACCATAAGCATACTTTTCGCGGTGTCGTCGATCTGCGGTTTCTTCGCTTCACCGCTTGTGGGAAAGATAATTGACAGGTTCGGATACAAAATCGTAATGATAAGCGATACGCTCATACTGGTGATCGTGTGCTTCTTCTACGGCTTTGCCCATCATATATTTCCGATGCATACCGCTTTCATTGTCTGCTGCGTGAACTATGTGCTCGACTCGGTGATCTCGCTGGCATCAATGGCATCGAACGTGTACGTTCAGGATATTTCGGACAGTGCTGAAGAGATGCGCGCAACCATATCCACGGGAGTATCGGTAAACCATCTTATAACTATTCTGGTCGCCTTGTTCGGAGGCTGGATCTGGAAGACGCTCGGTATAGAAACGCTGTTCATGCTGTCTGCGGTGCTCGGACTCTGTAACAGCGCATATGCGGCAACCATAAAGACATCCCGGCAGTCCGGCATAAAAGAGGAGTAAGGCGCTTTGAACAAAAGCATGGACAGCAACATAAGGAAATATGCTCTCATCATGCTGTCGGGCATACTCTGGGGAACGATAGGACTGTTCGTCAAGGTGCTCGACGCAAAGGGATCGACCTCGGAATACACGACATTCATGAGGATGTTTTTCGCGTTCCTGCTCCTGTTTGCTATTACTCTGGTAAAGGAGGGCATAGGATCGTTCAGGATCGGCAGAAGCACGCTGATCTCGTGCGCGCTGCTCGGTTTCGTGTCCATGTCGCTCAACAATCTTTGCTATACGAATGCGGTCAGCAGGCTCGGCATGTCGCTTGCGGCAGCGATACTGTATATGGCGCCTATATTCACGAGCATACAGTCAAAGCTGCTCTTCCATGAAAAGATAGGAAGGAGCAAACTCATCGCGCTTGCCTTCAATGTTCTTGGCTGCGTGCTTGCAGCCACCGGAGGAAGGCTGTCGCTCGAAGGCGTTTCGGTCATAGGCCTGCTGTTCGGCATCGGAGCCGCGTTCGCCTATTCAACTCAGAACATATTCGGAAGGCTTGCTACCGATGAAGCATCGCCTTTCGTTGTGGCAACATACAATTTCTTCTTTGCAGCGGTTTTTACACTGGTCGTAGCCAGACCTTTTTCCACTATCGGAGATCCGTTTGAACCGCAGCTGCTGATTTGGGGCCTGCTTTTCGGGTTCATACCTACAACGATCGCATACCTGCTGTATTTTGCGGGCATACAGGGCCTGACGGAAACGAGCAAGGTGCCTGTGTTTTGCTCGCTCGAGCTTGTGGTCGCGACCGTGCTGGGAGGCCTGCTCTTTAACGAAAACCTGCCGCCGGCATCTCTTGCGGGCACTGCGATGATACTGATATCCATCATGCTTATGAACCGGAAAACGGAGTGACAGGGACGGAGGATAAGATGCTTCTGAACGCAAAAAATGAAAATATAAGATTCAACGGTCATGACTGCGACTACATAAGCTTCGGCTCGGGAGACGATGTGCTGATCATGCTCCCCGGCGTGGGCGACGGATTCAAGACCGCAAAAGGGGTAGCCATACCGTTTTCCTTCATGTATCGGATCTTTGCCGAGGACTTCAGGGTGCTGGTGTTCAGCAGACGCAACAGAATGCTTAAGGGCTTCACCACTGAAGACATGGCGGATGACCTTGATGCCATCATGAAAAAGCTCGGCATAGAGTCTGCGCACGTGTTCGGAGTATCGCAGGGCGGGATGATAGCTCAGCAGATGGCGATACGCCATCCGGGCAGAGTGAAAAGCCTCGTGCTGGCAGTTACGGCTTCGTGTCCGAATGATCTGATGAGGGAATCTCTGGGAACATGGCTTGAGATGGCTGACAGGGATGACTATGAGGGGATAATGCTCGACACAGCGGAGCGTTCATATACCGGAGCTTATCTGGAGCGGGGCAGGATGCTCAACAAGATGCTCGCGATCGCCAAGCCAAAAGACTACACGAGATTCCGCATACTGTGCGAGTCATGCCTGGAGCATGACACCCGTGATGACCTGGATAAAATAGGATGTCCTGCGCTGGTGATAGGCGCTGACGAAGACAAGGTGCTGGGAGGAGATGCGTCGAAGGAGCTTGCTGCCGGCATACCGGGCGCTGAGCTGTACATGTATGAAGGGTACAGTCACGGGGTATATGAGCAGGCAAAGGACTTCAACGACAGGGTGCTGGAATTCCTTAAAAGACAGAAATAAAAAAAGTCAGGGAGCTATTTGCGCTCCCTGACACTTTTTGTGAGCAGATATTCGATCTGTCCGTTTATCGATCTGAAGTCATCTTCGGCCCACCTTGCTATCTCGTTCCACAGAGATTCGGGCAGGCGAAGCACTATCTGCTTGCGCTTCGATTCTTTCGCTGCAAGCTCACGTTCCCTGGCCTTGAGATCGGCCTCGAGAGCGTCGAGCTTTTCCTTGCGCTTCAGCAGCTTTTCTTCACGCGAATCCAGGTCGGGTCCGCTTATTCCGTTGTTTTCATTATTCTTTCCGGGCATGGAGACCTCACACAATTATTAGTAGATAGATCCGCTGTTGACTATAGGCTGAGCATCCTTGTTGCCGCAGAGCACTACGAGCAGGTTGGACACCATCTGAGCCTTGCGCTCCTCGTCGAGATTTACGATATCTTCGTCGTTGAGCTTGTCGATGGCCATTTTGACCATGCTGACAGCGCCGTCTACGATCTTTGCACGCGCTGCGATTATTGCCGAAGCCTGCTGTCTCTGGAGCATGGCTGCAGCTATCTCTTCTGCATAAGCGATGTGGGTTATGCGTACTTCCTCAATTACGAGTCCGGCGAAAGCAACCTTCTCGGCGAGCTCCACCTGCATCTTCTCGGCGATCTCCTGCGAGCTTCCGCGAAGAGTCTGCTCTGCCTTGGCTGTGGTATCGTCGTCGAGTCCGTCATCGAACACATCGTAAGGGTAGAGCCTTGCCATGTTTCTGATCGTGGAGTCTGTCTGGATCGACAGGAATTCAGTGTAGTTTTCTACATTGAATACTGCCTTGGTAGGATCCTCTACATGCCAGAGCACGACTGCGCCGATTATGATAGGGTTGCCGAGCGCATCGTTTACCTTCTGCGTACCGTTGTCGAGGGTAGAGCGCTTGAGCGATACGGTCTTTCTGACTCTTGTGCTGCCGGTCTTGCTGCTCTTAAGGCTGCTGCCCTTCAATGTATTGCTTACCTCTGCCATTTCGGCGGCTGCCTGGCTTTCGTATGCAGGATTGTTGTATCTTGCGAACGGGTTCACGAAGAAGAATCCCGGTTTAACGATGGTGCCGTAGTACTTTCCGAAGAGGGTGAGCACGAGGGCTTCATTAGGCCTCACGCTGCGGAGTCCCGCGAACATGAACGGAAGCACGATGCAGAGCAGCATTGCGAGAATGATCCTGAATCCTCCCCCTCCCCATGCTGTTGCTCCGCTGATGAAGAGAACAGGGACCATGAGGCACAGGAAGATGAGTATGCAAAGCACAAGCAGGCCGCTCGGCGGGTTGATGATCTTCTGCACAACAGGCTCAGCTTTTGCAGCGCTGTTCTTATAAGCATCTTCGACCTGTGTTTCGAATTCAACATGTTTATCGTCTGCCATAATATAAACCTCCTTTGAGATGTGATATCATTATGATATCAAACTTATATCAAATTGCCCTATATAAAGTCAAGTATATGACTCAAAATAATCCTCGAAGGAGTACGCCTCCCGGCTGCAAATTGGCCTCCTTCTCGGATAATTTTGAGTCTTTTCAATTTGAACTATTATGTTATAATGGGCGCATGGCTGTGCTGATTGACTCATTGAAAGACACCATAAAGGATACGGTCACGCTTATACCGTTTCTGTTTATCACATATCTGGCGATGGAATGGCTCGAGGATAAAACAGAGGACCAGTCGGTCGCCGTGCTTTCGCGTATAAGCAGATTCAGCCATGTGCTGGGAGCGGGCATAGGACTCATACCGCAGTGCGGATTCTCGGCCGGCGCCGCGAGTCTGTACTCGGGTGGAGTGATCACGGCGGGCACGCTTATTGCCGTGTTCCTCTCCACCTCCGATGAGATGATCCCTATCTTTATCAGCTCATCGGTGGCGCCGGCCACTATTGGCAGGATACTTGCGGCTAAATTCATCATTGCGCTTATCAGCGGGATCGTCGTCGATGCCGCCTCGCGCGTCATACGCTATGGTTTCCATGCAGACAAGCATATACATGACCTCTGTGAGCGGGAACAGTGCGGGTGCGAGGATGAAGAGGGCGGCATAGTGCATTCGGCGTTCGTTCATACACTGAAGATAACCGGATTCATCTTTGTTATATCCCTTGCGCTGAGCCTGGTCATCGGCTTTGCGGGAGAGGAAACCGTGGCTTCTGTTATGACTGCGGTCCCGCTGCTTGCCACGATCCTCACCGGTGTTATCGGACTCATACCGAACTGCGCCGCATCTGTAGTCATCACGCAGATGTACCTCGAAGGGCTTCTTACCTGCGGCCAGCTGATGTCGGGACTTCTGGTAGGAGCCGGAGTAGGACTGCTCGTTCTGTTCAGGACCAACAATCATCACAGGGAAAACATCGCGATAACAGCAGCACTGCTCATGCTCGGCATTTGCTGGGGCATAATTATCGACATTATGGGAATATCGTTCTGATCACAAATAAGTTGAGCATTGCCTGAAAGCGCCGTCAGGTCTATAATATACGGGAATTTGTAACAGGAAGAGAGATATAAAAATGGCAGAGAACAAAGAAATCAAAGCATCAACCGAAGCAAAGCGCCAGAAAAAGGCAGACAGAAGAGACGCCAAGGCAGCGCGCAAAGAAGCAAATAAGGTAGAAGAAAAGAAGAGCAGACCAAACAACATAATCCTTGCTCTCATGATTTTCGGAGTGCTGATCATCATGTTCGCATTTGCAGGCGGATACAATTATTTCAGCAAGCCGGCAACCATCGAAAAGTACATGAAGGACAACGGAATGCTCGAAATGTATAAAGAAGTCCCGATGAGCGAGCATACAACACTCAAGCTCGATGCCGAAGACAACACGATCAAGATCTGGCTCAACATGGACGAAGATGCAACTGATGAAGAAGTTGAGCAGTATAAGGGTGAGGAAGGAACCGAATCTCTCAAGGACATGGGAGCTTATTTCCTGACTTCCACTAAGCCGCTGACACGCGCTTTAAGCGGAACTGTCAAGGTGAAGGCTAAAAAGGGTGATGAGACTGTAAACTACGTCGAGATGTCTTACCGCGAAGCAAAGAAGTTTGTAAAGGAAATGCAGGAAAAGGCAGAGAAAGAGGCAGAAGAGTCTCAGTCCGGTGATGAAGCTGAAGGCGATGCCGGTGAAGCCGAAACCGAGGCGGAAGACTAATATACAAATAAAAAAGCAAATAAAAGGCTGTCACATTATGAACCGCTACCCGTCAAGAGGACAGTGAAAAATCAAAAGATTTTGGCAACCAGTAACAGAAATGTTGCTGGTTGTTTTTTGTG
>JBGULF010000048.1:0-11193 GCA_045115935.1 Anaerovoracaceae bacterium | reverse complement strand
TACTTTTGCCTACCGCTTGCTAAAGGCGGTATTCTTCATTAACCGCGTCGCCTTTATTGATTGTGCGCTGGCGACTTCTGGGCGCACACAGTTACCGACTATCGACTCCCACTGCTTCTCGAACAGTGCTTTAAGCTGAGCCAGATTCTGCAGGATTATACTGACAGAGACTCCCCTGGATCTCATAACAGAGAGGATCTTATCAAAGTCATCCGGAAGCGACACATTCGCAAACTCATCCATAAGGAACTGCACATGCATCGGAAGACTTCCTCCGTATTTCTTGTCGGCTACTTCGAACAGCTGCTGAAAGAGCTGGGTGTAGAGTATGCTGACAAGGAAGTTGAAGCTCGTGTCGTTGTCAGGGATGATCGCAAACAGTGCTGTCTTCTCTTCTCCCAGCTTCCAGAGATCCAATTCATCCGTGATGGTAAGGCCGGCCACACTTTCGAGATTGAATTTCTCAAGCCTGGCCGCCAGCGTGATCTGTATAGACTTAAGTGTCTTGGCTGAACCCGAATGATATGCGTCGTAATACTTCAGAGCTATGTGATCCGGCTCCGTTTTCCTGAGATCATAAAACAGGTTATCAAGAGCGCTCGGCGTCCTGCTGTCTTCCTCATCCACGTCACCGGCTCTGAGCATCTCCATTACCATGGCGAAGTTCTGCTCTTCCGGTGGTGCCTCATACTTCAGGTAGAAGATCAGCGCCAGAAGCAGCATCTGTGCCGCGGTATCCCAAAACGGGTCCTGGCTCTGAGCGCCTTTTGGTGTCGTGGACTTGAACAGGTTGGTCACTAGTCTCTGCACGTCGTTGTCATTTCTGAGATAGACAAACGGGTTATAGCAATGACTTCTCTCCATGTCGATCAGATCCAGCACTCTTACCTTGTATCCCTTTTTCTTCAGCAGCCATCCAGTATCACGAAGAATTTCTCCCTTCGGGTCAAGTATCACCATGCTGCAGTTTGCCTGCATCACATTAGGCTTTACAAAGAATCTTGTCTTACCTGCACCGCTGCCGCCGATGACCAGGATGTTGAGGTTGCGGCGATGTTTGTGAGCATCAAAGCCAATCCTCACGCTCTGTGTCAGTATCTTGTTCATGCTGTTGGGACGTTGTCTATACTTTCTGTTCACGGCTCCGGCATCGCCCCATTTAGCCGAACCGTGTTCCTCGCCCCGCCGGTAGTTGCGGCGTGTGGACTGCCATATCCCGATGCCCATGGCATATAAAAAGAGACAAAATAAAACAGCCTTCAGGCTGCTGTATGTCAACTCTATATGCCAGGGCTCCGAAAAGATCTCGTCCATACGGGTAAACAAGTCGAATATGTTCCTGTCCCAGTATGGTGCGATCAGGAGAGCAATCCACACAACAGGCACTGCTCCGGCTGCTGCGATAAGCAGTTCTTCTCTACGGCTACCTTGTGTACCCGTAGGCTGCCCCTTTCTCAGCTACCATCAGATTCCTCGGTCCATGCTCAATGATCTTCATGATAAGATCATCGATCGGATCGGTGGGGCGTTTCTCTCTGATCTGCTGATTGCGAAGGAGATTGAGAGCGTTGATCAGGATCCCCTGCTCATACTCATCTATCTCCAGCTTCCTCGTCCTGCCCACAGGCATCACCTCGCTTCTCTATCCTCCCTGAGTTTACTGCCGCGATCGAGTTCGATTGCTTCACGTACCTTCTCATCGATCCTGTCGCATGCGAACTTGATGCGTCCAAGTTCTGACCTGACTACCTTCTCCTCCTTTCCCGGATATGTTTCAGTCAGTTTGCTGAAGTCAACATCCGGTGTCTCGAAGCCATAGTGTTCAGTAAGGATATATGCTGCAAGCTCAGCCTCCGCCATGTTTTCCTCGCGACCGGTTTCATGGAAGTCAACAAGATGATACATAGCCGCTTCTCTTGCAACAACGAACACCTTGGTCGCAGGATCAAGACCTTCCTTTACCCTGATGAGCCTGTCATCGGGATCATATACTGCGAGTTCTCCGTTCGGGAGCTCCTTAACCTCTACGCTTGCAGGATATATACCTGTGATCACATCCGGCACTTTTCTGTAGCTCGGGCTTTCGATGTCGAAGTCCTTGATAACGGTCTGCTTCACATCGAACATCTTAACGACTTTCGAGCCCATGCCCATGGTCCCGTCTTCCTTCTGGAATCTGTAGGAGCCAAGAGTCTTGATTCCGGTCTCGCCCTTCATTACGGTAACGCCATCCGCTTTCCAGTCATCATAGCTGCGCACCCATGTTGCCTCCGGATCCTGCTCCATGATGAGAAGCACGTTGGACACCGAATGCTTGAAGAGCTGTGCCTGCTTGTCGGCATACTCCTTCATCCTGCCCGGCGAGAGCAGCTTCTGTGTTGCATCGGACAGGAGTTCAAAGACCTCAGCCTTCTCCTGTTTCTTGAGCTCCGAGTATTCCTCCGGAGCCATGCTGTTCATGTCATTTTTGTCTGCCATAAATTACCTTTCCTTTCCCGGCACCTTAGGGATCGGCACCGCACGTGCAGCATCCTTAGCTGCATCAATACCTTTCGAGACCAGTTCCTTTGCTTTCTCTCTCTTCGTCAGTGCTATCTCCGCTTTGTATGCTTCCAGCTTCTCCCTGACGGATGGTCTTTCAGTTTTCCCACGGTAACCACTTGAGCGGTCTTCCCGCGTTGAGTTTGGCTCGGACAGATGGTCTCGGTCTGTCTTTGCCAAAGAGGGGTTTATCTCCTGCTCCTCCTTCTTTGGTTCTCCCATGATGCGCCTCCCGGCTGAACGTTCAGCATCATCTATCGGCGGGAGTGACCTTTCCGGATCAGGCTGCCCTCCTTCCAGCTCAGCCTTCACTGACTTTTCCTTCGGGAACATCTCGTCCCTCTCCTTCTGGATGCTCAGAGACACGTCGGCACGATCCACTGTCGCCAGTCTGAAGCGCTCCGTGATCCTCTGGATCTTGCTGGCATCCTCAGCTCTTGCTATGATGTCGACCGCTGCATTCGGATCAGTATTCTTCCTGTCCTTCAGTACGCAGTAGAGAACACCATAGCGTTTAGCCTCCTGCGAGAACTTCGCAAGATCCTTCTGCATGATGGTGTATACCTTGAGTTCCTTGCCGGACTTTAGCATGTTCGTCAGTCTCGCCTTGCCTTTTGTCTTCTGCTCCTGTTTGAGAGTTGCATACAAAAGAAGCGCGATGTTCTTCGCGCCATTGCCTGATATCCTGGCCGCGACCTCCACTCCCTCAAGTGACAGTCTCACGACCTGTTCAGCTGCATCTCCTCCTGGATTCATTCAATCACCTACTTTCCTATCGTTCTCTTTCCTTTCTCCTGTCTGCATCGACTATCCTGAGATTCTCCTCGACATGTGTCGAGCGCTCCCTGATTTCATCACACACCTTAAGTTCGTGACGGAGCTGCCGGATTTCTGCAGTGAGTACCTTGATATCTTCCCTTGCTCTGTCTTTTTCGTCTTCAGGCAGCACCCGTTTAGTGATACGCCTCAACTCATCACGTTCGCTGCCAAGTTCTGCCATCCTGTCCTTTATGTCAGCTACTGTCTGAAACAGATCATCCTCGGTGCTAACATGGTACTTCGCCAGAAGCTTCGCCTGCTCTGAATACTGATCGCACTTCAGAAGGTCCTCCTTTAGGACTATGTGCAGCTTTGTCGGATTCTGCTTGCACTTCGGTAGATATCCAAGCTCATAGCAGTATCTCAGGTAAAGCTTCTCCAATCCGCTGCGCCCCATGATGCGGTCGATGCGGCGTCTGAGATTATACTGATTCGGTATACGGTACTGCTGCCGGAGACGCTCAGTCCTAACTGACGGATCATTCTCATATATGCGGCGCTCGATGCTCTCACGCGTATATGCATCACCGAGGTTATGAGTCCTAATCGACTTCTTCCACCCCGGCGGAGTCACGGTCCAGTACTTGCGGTTCGGATCGAGCCTGTAGATATAGCCGCGCTTCCTTAGCTCTGACTTGAATTCCTCAAGGTTGAGACTGAGCGCTATAGACTCATCGATAGCCTGACGCGCAACATTATATCTCGTCGGCATGCCCGCCTTCTCCATGTTGTATAGGTACTGACGCACACCCTTGCCTTTCGGCTCCTCGACTATCGACAGGCCGTGTTCCCTGCAGAGCCTGTCGGATGTCTCACGCATCAGTTTGTAAGTATCCTTGCAGTCGTGATAGCGCTTGCCATCCTTGAATGAGATCGAATTGATCACGAAATGATTATGCAGATGTTCGCGATCCAGGTGTGTGGCAACGACCACCTGGAAGCGGTCTCCCCATAGTTCTCTTGCAAGCTGCATCCCTATCTCATGTGCTTCTTCCGGAGTTGCCTCTCCCGGAGCAAAGCTTTGGTAGCCATGGAAGGCAACGATGCCGCCTTCTTTATTAAAACGTTTCTTGACTGTAAGGAATTCATCGCGGGCATAACGCTTGTTGCAGTTAAGAGTGCTCACGAAAAACTTCATCTCAGTCTTGTTTTCAGCGGCTGCATACTCTATGACATCCTCAAGCGCCTGTCTGGATTCTTCAGACATTTCCAGAGTGGAATTCACTGTCTCCGGATTGGCCGTCTTCTCACTGTTCTGCACATAATCGATCGGCGCGGCAAAGCTCTTTCGTATTGGCCATATCTTAGTTACCGCCATTACAGTTCCATCCTTTCCGGAGAAAGACAGATCCTTTCGACCGCGCTCTGCAGCATATGCCACTTCTCGGCCTCCGCTTCAAGCAGCCTGATTACGTCAGGATCTCTCACCTTAGTCTCCATGCGCTCAAGCCTGTCTCCCATTTCTCTGATCAGATCCATCGCCTGATAGAATCTGTCATCCGGAGCAGGTCTCGGTGCGTATCCCATGATGAGCATTCGAATGAACTGGTTATGATCCATGCACGCAGCCTGAGCTTTCCGGTGCAGATCCTCTTTCTCATCAAAAGTCAGATACACTGGTACTCTGAATTCTCTTTTTCTCAACGGTATCTCCTCCTTTCCTTCGGTATGCGAGCGCTCATGCGAGTGCTCATATCTCACGGGGTCTCAGGGGTTCACCCCTGCATTCGCCGGTTGGTCGTGAGCGCCAAAAGGCAGTGCTTGCTGTCAAATCGGCAGACGACTCCTATCGTGTCTGCGCGTTCTCCGGTGCCCTCGGCTCCGGCTCATACTTGACTGCTGTTATGCCCTTTTCCGACTTGAAAAACATCTCTGGAAGTTCAAACTTCTTTCGATATTTCTCCTCCAAGTCAGGTGGCAGCGACTCAAAAGTCTCGCTCTCGAGCGGTGCGTAGCAAATAAAAAACGGGCCAACGATTATATCCATAATCTGCCCGTCCTCATCCGCGATTGCCCTATTTGGCGGCATTCGATTCATTTTACCTTCCTCATTGCAGATAATTGCAATGTCATCTTCTCTCGGATCGTCACCGGTAAACGGCATATATTCCTCGATAAAGCCTCCCACAACTTCCTGCATTGACTTCAGATCAGTATCGATTTCTTTCACCTCGGCCAGTTCCCCCGGCCTACAGACGATCACTCTCATCACTCTTTTCTCTTCATTTTCAGCCTGCGTCATACATAAATGTCCTCCTTCTTCGGTTTGTAAGCATATAAAAAAGCGCTGCCGGTATTGGCAACGCCTGCATGTAGTTCTGAAAGTGTAAGGACAGATTTCTCTGTCAGTTTGTGATGTCCAGTTCCTTCACTACTTTTCCTTTTGTTGTGACGATCTGTATCTTCTCGAGCTTTATCATACGCTCTTTTGACAGCGGATCCGAATAATCATCGGTGTACACCGGAGTCCTCATGATGTTGTTATCCTTATGTGCTTTTCCGAAGCCATAGCAGATCGTGACCTTTGCAATGGTACCTGTATCATCAATATCGATCCACCAGTCACGCTGTCCGTAGTAATTCGGGATATCTACCTCGATCACAAGCTGATCGTTCTCGATCTTCATCTCCTTTACCTGTTCAGGTTTGCTGATCTCTGCTGACCAGCCAAAAAAGAGATAAATAACACCAATCAGCAATACTGCCAGTACCGCGATCACTCCCTTCAGCTGCTTTGCTTTTTCTCTGAGCTTTTTGCTTTCATTCGTATCATTTGCAATCTTCTCTACCACGTCCGTATCTCCTTTCAATAGTGTATCCAAAGAAATATTCAACTCTTCGGAGATCTGAACGATGATCTGGAGATCCGGATAGTTCTTGCCGGTTTCCCAATTGGACACGGCAGATCTGGATACAGCCAGTCTGTCGGCCATATCCTGCTGGGTCATCCCGATCTCTATCCTGCGCGCCTTGATTTGTTCTCCAATATTCATTGTTCCCGCCTCCTTGGCCACACTATAACGAACGTTGAAATCATTATAAAGCGAGGCGCGCTTACACTCAAGGAATCGCAATGTCAGCATCTCTGACATCCTGCTTTTCGCTGCAAATATAAAAAAATTATGAAATCAGCGGAGCCGTTTTAAGTTCATTTAAGGGATATGTTCTATCCTATTATTGTCAACAGAGACAAATAATCTTCTTCATAAACCTTCTTACAAACAATGACATGTGCAACCCTACAGAGCAACAAGGATGCTCCGCAGGGCTGTTGTCATTTTATGGCTATTTTTCATCTGGGACAATCATATCTGGCTGCACCCATCTTCCTTGACCTGCCTTGCTGACATAAAGCCATAAGATAATCATTGTAATCTTTTCCAACCGGAGGCGGTTCGTCTATCGTTTTATAGTTGCAACGCAATTGCAACGATATATTTTCCGTTGCACTCCTGCCGGCAAAATCATTATCAAGATGCAGTGATATCGTTTCCACTTCCGGATGATTCTGCAGCATGTTTTCCAAAGCTACGGGGAGCTTGCATATGGTTTTGTCTGATCCCGGTGCATACACACCGCCAAGAGATATCATTGGATCTGCGATCCATCTTCCTGTCTGTTCGTGTATCACAGTCATATACGACAGAAGATCTATCGCACTTTCAAAGACATGCAGGTTCCTGCCATCGGCATTTGTTCTAAAGGAATATCTCTTATCCGAGCCGGCAGCTTCACCCATAAGTCGAAGCTCATTCGTGGATCTGTAGCTCGCATATTTGGCGATACCATGTTCATCAAACCCTACGAACACGCAGTTATGATATGGCAGAGACTCGAACAGAACGCCTCTGTGTATGCATGCATCTATGAGATCCCTGTCTATTCCCCGGCCTGTAAGATACTTTATGACCTCCCGGTTCGTTTCAGATTTCTCCGGCAGAAGCAACTTTCTTTCTGCATTACGATTATCTTTACTGCAAATCTTGGGAGTTACGTTCTGAAAATCTTCGGAATTATCAATCAGTATTTTCATCGCATCCGTGAACTGCATGCCTTTAACTTTTACCAAATAGTCTAGGGCTGAAGTGCCCCCGAAGCCTCTGCTCCACCACATCCATTTGCCATTGGATATCTTTAGACTGTCGTGTTCCCGGGTGCAGTAGGTATCGCCCCTGACATGAATCAGCTCGGTTGGTTCGTATGTCTGCAGATATGTCAACAGATCTATCGACCGTGCGGCCTTTATCTGTTCTTCTGTGTAAAAAGCCATGAGAGTCACCTCGCTTCCTCTCGATGTCCGTGGTTCTGCTCACGCTTTACCTGCTTCTCCAGTGACTTATCTATGTCTGTTATCATCTCATCGGCAGCGGATCTGATCCGTTCAAGTGATGCCTTGAGTTCCTTCGTCTCCTTGCCTGAGCTCCATCCCGCTACGTAACTGAAGGAATAATCCGAGGAGTCCAGTCCATAGTGCTGGCATATCGTGTATGCAATACTTTCTGCTTCGACCTCCTTAGTTCGCCTGTCTGAAGAGTAGTCTTTATCAAGATGCTCCTTTGCGTGAAGCTTCTCATGCGCCATTTCGTGGATCATCGTCTTGATTGTCTGAAGTTGGCTCATGTCTTCCTTGATAACGATCTTTCTCTCGGCATCGCTGTAATAGCCCTTTGCACCGCCATGGATATCCTCTACATAAATCGGGACAGGGCAGATCTCAGTAAGCGCATTGAACAGTTTCCTGTAACCATTCACATCTCCGGTAAGCTCATCCACCCCTATCGACGGTAGATCCGGACCATCAGTCTGGCTGATATCAAAGGTTGTGACTACCTTGAATCCCGTCTTCTCTTCTGTCTTCGGATTGCCATGTTCATCCTTCTCATCAAGCTCGATCTTATACTTGCACGGAGCTATGATCTTGATCCCCTTCTCACCTTTACGCACCTGCCTGCCATGGTCGCGCTGCCAGCTGGTGTAGCTCGCACATAGGCTCGCATCAGGCCGCTGCAAGGCAATAAGAAGCGTGTTGTTCAGGCTGTAGTTATGGAATTTGCTCATGCAGTTCAGATACGCCTTATAGGCATCGCTCTCGAAAACCGCCTTGACTCCTGCTTCCAGCTGCTCCGTGATTTCCTTTATTCTTTCCTTACGTGATTTATCCGGGCTTCTGTTTTTATAGTTCTTTTTCATATAGTGACCTCCGATCCTGACAAAATAAAAAACCGCTGGCATCATTGCCAACGGCGATGTAGTCATGATTCCCAATTTTATTTAGTCGTAAATCGTATAGTCGCGTTCAAATAACTCTTCGCTGATTTGATCATGCAGGACTTCTTCAGGCACCTTATCGAGCAGCTTCTCTGTAATGAACTTCTTGCTCTTCTGCGCATATTTCGGCATTTTGTTTTTTGCCAGTATATGCGAGAATTCAGATTTCCAGAGCAGACTCATCTTGTTCTTGATCTTGGCCTTTGGATTAGACCTTGCCTCCCTCACCCGATAGAAGTCAACCTCGCCTTTGATCAGCTCCACAGATATGATCCCCCAGTATGCAGGGACATGTTCCGCGGCATGCAGTGCGTGAGTCGATCCAACTACTAGATAGTTCTCATCATAGTATTTATCATAGTTTTTGACCTGAGCCGAAAGCCTGGTGTAACTGTCAGCATCGCTTTTGATCTCAATTCCGCAGATCTTATTCGGAAGCACCATGACTACATCAGCCCTTGCTTTGCCGGTGACTTTCTCCTCAAGGAATCTCACCTTGCCGTAATACTGTTCAAGATAGTCAAATAGTGGCTCGCGTATATCTGCATCAAGAAGAACTCTTTCCTTCATTCTAAATATCCTGTCACCTACAACTGCCGATTTGTTTGATTCTTTTTATGCCTTATTGTTTCCCAGGCTTCATCTTTTTAGCATCCGGATATTCTTCAACAACCATCATATAGAGGATTTCCAGATCATCGCTGTGGTCCTCTTCACGATCCTTGTAATCCAGCTTTTTCAGTAATATCCATTCAAAAGAGTCGGGATCTGCATTATATGACCTTTGCATTTCCCTGTTCGGCCATGATCCGAGTTTTAGCTGGAACGATGTGCTGTTATAATCCGCTTTTACATCCTTCGACTTAGCGATCCACATCTTGTCGCCGCTCTTCCAGCACACGATTCCCATATCAGGATGCCGGTTTTCGTACTGTTCCCTTAATTCTTTTCTTTTGCTTTTATCCATTTCGTCCCCATGTTTTCTGCAATTCATCACACCTCTACAAACGAGAATTTGTTCATTTAACTTCCGATTTACTCTTCCTCAGGATATTTCAATCCCCATTCATTTCTAAGCCTTGTCATAATATCCATTACATCAATCGAATACTGTAGTTTCATAACAGAATCATCTCCGCTATTAATTGCTGTTTCCATATCTGTAAGCTCATAGTACAAAGCATCTGCCGTATTCCCTGCTGATATTTCCCTTTTTTCGCCGGTTAAGGCTTCTGTAATAATCGCTTTATCAGCACGTGGAAACTCCATTATCTCTATATAGCCCTTTTCACAACTTATCATTACTCGTTTAGGTTGCTTTGAGTGCATGGTAAGAGCTACAGTTGCCATCTGATTCTTATCATTTTGTAATAGAATAGTCGCCTGCTCATCAACTCCGGTCGGTGCACTCTTCCACTGGCTCATCAGATTTTCGGGTTTTTCTTCCATGAAGCTACGGACAATGCTTAGGGCATATACTCCAATATCAAGCATTGCTCCACCTGCCAATTTTCGATTAAAAAACCTGTTCTTCATATCATAATCTTTGAAGCTTCCAAAGTTCACCGTTATCATCTGAACTTTTCCAAGCTCTCCATTTTCTATGATCTTCCACAGTTCCTTGTATATCGGCATGTGCCAGATTGTCATTGCTTCTGCAAGTATAAGGCCTCTTTCATTTGCCAGGCTGATCATTTCGCATAGTTCTGAAGAATTCAAAGTGATAGATTTTTCAACCAGGATGTGTTTACCATTTTCCAAAGCTTTCTTCATAAAACCATAATGGGTATTATGAGGAGTCGTTATGTAGATAATATCCACATCTTCATCGGCAAACATTTCATCGATTGACGGATAGATTTTTTCGATACCATACTTTTCTGCAAAAGCAACCGCTTTATCATAGGTTCGATTTCCTACTGCATAAAGAGATTTACCCATTTTCTGAAGACCTGCAGCCATTTCATTTGCAATTACACCTGTTCCCAGTACAGCCCATTTTATCTCTTTGCTCATATTTTTCTCGAATCTCCTTCCCTGTAGTTCATCTGTCTTATAATCAGTTATTCTGTAATATAGGTACTCTACAAATGCCGATTTATCTTTCTTAATGATAACAGAAAACTCTATGATTGTCCATAAACCTCCGCAAGAAAATGCGGAGGTTTTCTTGGACAATGATTCTGTTATCTGCCGCCTGCTTTACCGAACAAGGCTGATTTGTATTTTGGGGCGATGACCTGGAGCAGATATCGCTCGTTTCCACAGCGATAAAGGCAAGTACCCTGCGAACTGAAACGAATCAGCTGATACTCATTCGGCTCAACCATAAGCGCCTCTTCATAGTCCTTGGCGTTGATGTTGCCGGGATAGAAAAGGAAGTGGTGAGTCGGAATGGAGAACAATGGCTTTGTAAACTCCTTGATGTCGGGAAGCAGGAAGTCCTCGATGTTCTGCGAAGCGAGAATCACGGAGCTTTCCTTTTTACGGACGCGTTTCATGGCGTTTCGGATATACTCGATGGCTGTACGGTTACTCAGAAAGAGATACAACTCGTCAATGGAA
>JBGULF010000047.1:0-2016 GCA_045115935.1 Anaerovoracaceae bacterium | reverse complement strand
GCTTCCTTTACAGCCTTCATCACAGCAGGCAGATCGGAGATCGGCCCCATAAGGGTATCCACTCCCGCTGCCAGGAATGTTTCCAGCATGGGAACAATCGTTTCCGGATCAGCATGCCTTTCCCTGATCATGGCATCGGCGGCGGCAGATGTATGGCTCCATCCGGCAAGCCAGTTGGTTCCGATAATCATGCGTGACAGAGACAGGTCTTCAACTTTTGTTCTGGGAAATAATGCACTCATAGTATGATATGGTCGCCAAAAGTCGAGAATTCCCGACTTGGCGATAAAACAAGGTTTTGCTCCTTGACAATTGAATACAGTTTATGAGTGGATATGCCCTTTATCTGAGATTCCCTTTCAGTGCATAGGGGATTATCCCCGCTTTGTTAGGCAGTTTCTGCCTGAAGTGCCCTGCATTTTTCGAGCCCTCTCTCGTGGAGCAGCAGCTTTGTAAAGTTAAGGGCAAACATCTTAAGACTGAAGAACACTTTTGTCTTCAATCTTCCTCTGACAGGCATGCTGTCTACCCGATATTTTCTTCTCAGAACAGAGGGTACGGTCTCAACACCGTTCCGAATCCGCCCGATCAACTTCATGGTCTTGTCATCTTTTCGGCGGATGGTTTCTTCTGTATGAGCCAACGCACCAAGGGAAATGATGAGCACTGCTGTACGTGTTTTGATCTTTACGTTGCATTCTTTACGGTGGGGGCAGTTTTCACAGCAACAGCGTGGAAAGGCTGCTCGGATTGAATTGGTCTGTCGGATATAGGAACTGCTCCTTGGCGCATGCCCTTCAGGACATTCTCTGACTGTTCGTCCATCTTCGGAAAGTTTGAACTGTGTCAGGATTTCCCTTGGTGTTCTGCCACGAAGGCCGGTAGTGAGCAGCCCGATGTTTTTCTCGGCCGCCTGAACTGCCAGCTCCTCACTGGCATATGCGCCATCTGCAATTAGCGCCGTCGTCTCTTCGGAAGGTTCTATGTTTTCGATGGTTTCCCTGAGATAATCCACATCACTTCGTGTGTTGGTATCGTATTGGTAATCAGTCACAAGGGAGCCGTTCGTATCAACAGTCTCTGTGATGTTTGCCGAATAGCCGCGGTGTGCTTTTCCTGCCTTCATCCGGTAGGTGGCATCAGGATCAGCAGGGTTCTGCAGAGAAGAGGAGTCCATGCCGTCGCCCTTCCCTTTGGGAACGATATGGCCGTCATCGTCCTTTTTCGTCTGCTCCCGGATCGCCCGCTCCAAAAGCTGATAGTCTTCGGAGTCCGCATAATCCTCGGCGCATTTCGGAAGCAAAGACGTGGCGTCATCGATGACCTTCTGCAGCCGTGCTGCCTGCGGGATGTCCTGATTATGGTATATAATGCGGTTTCTGTCATTCGGGTCCGCGTAGTGCTCCAGGCCGTCGAGCAATTCTACCTTTCCGTCCCGGTGCAGTTCTTTCACAAGGTTGGAGATGCAGGTATACAGCAGTTCCAGGCGGCCCATCTTCCGGATGTTGGACTCGATCATCATGCTGTCCATCCGTTTGATGGAAGGAGATAGTTCCATATATTTTCGCATACTCTCCGCCATCTCGACGAAGCACTGATGAAGAAGATCTTCTCCGGTGGTCAGCTCATAGGCGGCAAGCCGTGAGCGGAAGCGACTCAGAGTTCGCTCGCTGACAGGCTGATCTTCAAAGCTGGTCGTATGAAGAGCATACTGATAGCGGAAATCAAACTCGCACGCTTCCGTGATCCCTTCATCTGTAAGAGATGTGAAGTCCTTCAGGATCAGAGCGCCAACGACAACGTTGATCGGGGCGTTAGGCCGAGAGTTCGTCTTCTCACTGTAAAGTGGAGCAAAAATATGCTCATTGATCCGTGTAAAGACATGATCTGAAAATGCCTGTGCCCAGGATTTTTCCAACATCTGCTGCTTCCTCTTGGAAAGAAAAGCAAGCTTGTCAAAAAGGGAAATCTGCTGAGCGTAATTCGGCACGAAGGACATATGGGCACCTCACAAAT
>JBGULF010000046.1:0-182380 GCA_045115935.1 Anaerovoracaceae bacterium | reverse complement strand
CCTCTTTCTTCGCCTGTGCTGCCTTTACTGCCGCCTCATCATATGCCGGTGCTTCTCTCTCCTCGAAAGTGATTGCTCCTGTCGGGCAGTTCGGAAGGCAGTCGCCGAAGCCATCGCAGAAGTTTTCTCTCACAAGCTTCGCCTTGCCGTCAACTATATCTATGGCGCCTTCGTGGCAAGCCTCTGCGCACAGTCCGCAGCCGTTGCATCTTTCTTCATCAATGTGGATTATCTTCCTGATCATCACAATATCCTCCGTATTACTTGTCTCTTGTTTATCCAATGTCAGTATAGTAAAGTATGTAATGTAAGTATGTGGTTATAACCACATTTTGAGAGATTGCCGGAGAATTTTATGAATAAGGACTTTCTCAAAAAGACCGTGATATTCCGCGGCATGAATGATGACGAGTTGGATGCGGCTTTGTCGGCACTCAATTCATCTGAGAAAAAATATACAAAGGATGAGGTCATACTGCATGCAGGGAGTATAACAAATATGATGGGGCTGGTACTTGAAGGCACCGTTCGAATAGAGAGTAATGACATGTGGGGAAACAGGACCATTCTGAGTCATGTAGGGGAAGGTCAGGTATTTGCAGAGACATATGCCATGGCCAAAGATGAGCCCATGCTGGTTGATGCAGTTGCAAACGAAAAATGCAAAATATTGATGCTCCGAATAGGATATCCTGGATCGTGCAGTCAGGATCCATCCCCTTGGAGACTCAAGCTGACCACCAATATACTAGATGTGTTCATGCGCAAAAACCTTATGCTGGCGGGCAGAAGTTTTCACACTTCGCCGAAGAGTATCCGGGGCAGAGTAATGGCATATCTGAACAGCGTATCGCTGCAGAACGGTTCCGATGAATTCGATATTCCTTTCGACCGGCAACAGCTGGCAGATTATCTGAATATAGAGCGTACTGCCTTATCCAAGG
This sequence comes from Anaerovoracaceae bacterium, assembly GCA_045115935.1. Taxonomy (GTDB): domain Bacteria; phylum Bacillota; class Clostridia; order Peptostreptococcales; family Anaerovoracaceae; genus Crickella. The sequence goes on along the minus strand of JBGULF010000046.1, from coordinate 181,436 downwards.
AGCTTGGAAAGATGCAGAAAGACGGATTGATCACAACAAAGAAGAAACATTTCATACTCTTACCACATTTTTCTATGCCTAATTATGCGTCGCAATAAAAAGAAAAAAGCAAGGCTCATACCGTTAGCATCGGTAAAAAACTCCTTGTTATATAAAGCTGCGATGGAAAGTCCGATACGCAGGCGGCCCGCGACATAAAAAACAGGGATATTGTTTCCCTGTTCCTTAATACTTAGTATACTGTTAACTGATATTAAACAATGTTGCCGGACGGGAGAACAGATATGCACATGAAAGAGCCGGATAAAGGCGGTTATGTATTCATATCACATTCACATCAGGATATTGTGAAGGTAAGACAGATACGCAATGCAATGGAAGAAGAGGGCTATGAGCCACTTTGCTTTTATCTGAAGTGCCTGACTGATGAAGATGAGATAGAGGGTCTCATCAAGCGTGAGATAGATGCAAGAGAATGGTTCGTATATGTCGACAGCCCTAACGCCAGAGCTTCTGAATGGGTCAGGAAAGAGAGAGAATATATCTCTTCCCTCGGGTCCAAGCAAATCATCACTATAGACCTTGATTCAGCCGGATCCATGGATGAAGTGGCCCGAAAGCTTATACGCGGACTGAGAGTCCTTGTCGTATACGGCGATCAGGATCTGCAGATGGCGCAGAAACTGCAACAGGCCTTCGCGGAAAAAGATATGCAGACGATCCTGAGGTCCGCAGGAATGCAAGCCGGGGATAGAAGCGATGATGCAGGATGCATCGTTGTACTGATAAGCCGTGAAGGCATCCGGACTGAAGATGTCAGCAGCGTGCTGTCTGATTATGCAGAAGATGCTGTCATTGCTTTTGCAGTTATGGATGACTACGACTTCATTTCGATGGAGGGCGACTCCGGGAACATGTGCAGGACGATCTGTTATCTCAGGACGACAGATTCAAAGCAGCGGCTTATGGAATTTGTCCGTCGTGTTGAGAAAGAAGTGACACACGACCTGAAAAAAGCATTCGAAGAAGCAACAAGTCACAGCGAGGTGGAGGCATATTACCTTAATAATGCTGACGATCCGGAAGCCGCAAGACTGGCCCGGGAAGCACAGGACCGACTGGATGAAGAACAGCGAATCAAAGATGATATCCTCGAAAGCATCGAGAACGGCACAATGAAAATGACGGAAGAACTGAAGAAGTTCCTGGAAAGCTGAAACGGGTCAGTATAATCAAATATATATCATCATTTTATCCGTCGTTATATACTTAATAAATAAAATATAAAAGAAGATGACCCGGAGGAGAATTCATGGCAGCAGGATCAGGGGGAAAACGTACGGGTTTCCGTTCATGACATGTGCAAACGTGCTGATATGCCGGAAAAAAGACTACACTCCGGTAAACAACATTTTTGAGATCGAGGGAGGCCTGTCAGCACCCCTGAAGTCCATGATCGGATACTACAGCATACTCGCCTTCTGCAATTATCAGGACGGCGGTGAAAACAACGGCATACTCAGGTACAGCAATAATTTCTATGAAGAATTTGACCTTCGCAAGGCATATTTACTGGACGTAATACAAAGCATGGAAGACGATCAGTCCCAATAAAAAGAAGACCGCCGGACCGGCGGTCTTCTTATGTTTCTACCAGTAATCATCTACCTTTGCCAGATAGATCTGGCTTCCATCCGGTTTCTTCAGATAGCAGTTATAATAATCATACACATAGTCTTCAAAGTCAGAATCGTAATGGTAATTGACCCCTTTATAAATCACCTTATATCCGCTGACATTAGCCCTTTTGTTTGAAACTCTGATCCTTGTGTTATAAAGCCTTTTCTTATCCGTCCCGTTGAGCTTTATCTTCCTGTTTCTGCTCGCTACAAAGTCTGTCTTTTTGCTCCAGTATGCCTCTCTGTAGTAGATCCTGGTTTTGCCGAGAACATATGCCGGATAACCGCTTCCTACAGAATATACTCTTGCGAGCTTCTGCTTTTTACCGGTTTTGACATTCACCCTGTAAAGATTGAACTGAGGAGTTTCGAACCCTACTCCATAGTAAAGATAACTTCCTCTTTGCTTCATGCCCTTCATGCGGAATGCATTTCTTACAAGCCTGGTTTTCTTTCCGGTGTTCAGATCGACTTTGAGAATCGTATAATCGCCATCCTCGTTATATGCGCAATACGCTGTATTTCCTCTCTTGATGACCTCGCTGTAAACAGTTCCCTTCATTTCCTTGGTTGCTGCACTGGCTTCGATCGATCCGGAAGCCACAGGAATGCACGTTAATGCAACCATCAAAAGAAGCATTATCGATAACAGATGCGTAAACTTTTTGTTCTTCCTCATTGACATACGCCCTCCCTCTCAAGGCAATTGCCGTCTTTTTTATCAGACTGCTGTTTTCATTATCCGGCCGCCTGTGTATAGAGGCTCTCAAGGAGCTCCGGAGTCACAGAGCCGACCTGATTATATATAACTTTACCATTACGGTCCATAACTATGGTCTGAGGCATTGCAGCACCGCCGCCGACAATATTCCACACGAGCTTGTCGCCGGTATCCAGCGCAAAGTGCAGATTTCCCCAGCCTTTGTCCGCAAGATACGCCGGTATGTCATCCTTGGACATGGAGTTGTGAACGGCAAGTATCTCGACGTCTCCTGCATGTGCTGCAGCCAGTTCATTGAAATGCGGAAGTTCCTGCACACAAGGTCCGCAGTATGTTGCCCACAGATTTATGATCGTCACCTTTCCGCGGTTGTCAGCGAGATGGAACTGTGTTCCGTCCGTGCAGGTGATCGTGAAGTCAGCAAGCACTTCTCCCGGCTGATTTCCTTCCGGCAGATCGCTTTCAGGCTGATCATTTTCCTCCTGCAGCTGTTCTTCTGCATTTATATTGTCCGTTCCGCTTACGGCATCTGCCTCTCCCGTACGATCGAGCACGTTATACCACAGCAGTGCAAAAGCAAGCACGGCAATGGCAATGCCCCAGGCAATGCGTCCTGCCCGCACGCGTTTTTCCTGTGAGTCAGGTTTATCATCAGCGCAGCCTGCGGCAGGTGCAATTAGCGTGATCTTTCCCGCCTTGAGCGAAATTGCATTCTGTCTGCATACATCCATGCATTTCGCGCAGTTGATGCACTCATGGTCGCCGACATGGCGGACATCCATCTTGCAGTTCATGGCGCATGCACCGCAGTGTGTGCAGCGGTCCATGTCGACCTTTACCCCGACCAGCGCCAGTTTATTGAACATGCCGTATATCGCCCCCAGAGGACAGATAAACCGGCAGAAAGAACGGTAGCAGAATATGCACGCAAGCCCTATGATCATCATGATCACGAATTTTCGGGTAAAGAAAATGCCAAGCATCTTGAAGAAGCTGTCGTTGCCCGGGTTGGACAGCAGCCCCATAGCTCCTTCCAGTGTTCCTGCAGGGCAGATGTATTTGCAGAAGCCCGGTACGGCCATGCCGTGTTTCAGTCCGTACCACAAAGGAATAATGACAGCGAACACGATCAGGAAGAAGTACTTGAGATATGACAGATAATGTGTCACACGGCTTTTCCTGATCTTAGGTGTCGGGATCTTGTGCAGGAGTTCCTGTATCATGCCAAGCGGGCAGATCCATCCGCAGATGGTCCTTCCGAGCATGAGGCCCCATAGCATGATGATCCCGAATACATAAAAACCCGCGCGGTTGCCTGATGATGCAAGCGCGTTCTGAAGCGAGCCCAGCGGGCAAGCGCCGACGGCTGCCGGGCATGAATAGCAGTTGAAGCCCGGGACGCACATCGCCTTGGTATTGCCCATATAGATCTCGCCTTTTATAAAGCCCTTGACATGAGCGTTGTACAGCAGTGCTGAGTAGAGCTGTATCAGACGCCTTTTTGCAGGGCGGAGGCTCTTAGCCCCTGATGTCTTCACAGTCTCTTTATTATCCAAGTCCCACACACTCCGTACAGATATTGATAGCTTTGATCAGCATGTCTTCCATGCTGCCGTTGAAGATGCCTGCAATGACAAAGATCACGGCTATTATGAGCAGTGCGGTCTTCACGGCGCGAAGTCTTTTTGCCTTCGAGGCTTCTGCCTGAATATCCCGTTCTGTTTCACGCTCTGCTTTGTATATGCTGATCAGATCGGGATCAGCCACGGGTTTATCCTGACTGTCATCACGGATGCCCTTTATTACACAGATCAGCGTCACAACAACAGCGAGCACAAGCATCGGAACGAATGTGCCGAACGCTTCCACCGCTTTTTCACGCGTAAATATCCAGGCTTCAGGATGTCCCTGCGCCTGATATGCTGAGCCCTTGAGGTAAATACTTATCGCTGAGCCCGCTGTAAGTATTGCCCACAGGCCGTACAAAGCTGAATTGATATATAGAAGTATTTTTCTCTTGTCCATTGAATACAGCTCTTTTTTATAATGAGCTAGTTCTTGCTTACCGGAAGTCTGATATATGTTGAGACTGTGCCTGCTGTGAGTTCACCGTCGTCGTCGATCTTGTATCCGTCAGGAATGGCTCCTACTGTGCCGCCTTGAGCGTTATATTAACATCGCCGAAATTTTCCGGCGCAGTGTATTCCGTTGCCTCCTCCGCAAAGCCTTCAGGAACATCGTAGACATGTACGATATATGCTCCTTCTTCCTGATTTTCGAATGTTGCTATCCCATCGGCATCGGTCTCACCCATCAGACACATCATATCCGAACAGAACTGGACTATTACTCCCTGTACAGGCGCACCGGATTCATCGGTTACGACGACGCGATAAACATTACCCGGATTTTCCGGTATTGCTGCGCTGCCGGCACTTTTTCCGCATGCGGCAAGCATACCCATGCCCAGGAAAAGAACCATTGCGAGGTTAATGATCTTTTTCATTCCTTTACCTCCACTCATTTATTCTAAACCATCTATGTCCATAAAGAATGCGGACTCATTTATATCGGTGATAGTGCCCTTTACAATAACCGTATCACCCTCTGAGAATTCCCCTGACTTCTCTCGTTGCTCGTCCGTCTGCATACGGCCGACTACCAGCAGATCAGTATCAATAAAAGAACTTTTAACATAACCTATCTCCGACTAATACCCACTATGATTGAAACTATTATATTTAAAACGTTTAAAGCCAGTCAATTTACGCAGGACAGAAACTCCCTGTATAGCAAAAAAGATCATCGGAAGCCAGAGGTACATTACATGGAGCATGTTGATGCATGATACGGATTTTCCTTTTGCTTTTGTTCGCGTTATAATTCAACCATTATTCAACAACTAAAAGGCTTAAGGAGGACCGGCCGGTGAAAAACAGAATGAAGGGAAACCTGATGCTGATGATGACAGCCCTGATCTGGGGAACTGCTTTCGTTGCGCAGAAAACGGGCATGGACCTGATAGGCCCGATCGCATTCAACGGGATCAGGACACTGGTAGGCGCCTTCGCATTGATCCCGGTGATAATGATCATGGGTAAAGGCAGCAGGAACGACGGGACGGGCAGGACTCTCATCATCGGAGGTATCTGCTGCGGGCTTGCTCTGTGTATCGCCGGAAACGTCCAGCAGATAGGTCTGTATTATACGTCGGTTTCCCATTCGGGATTCATCACCGCTCTCTACGTAGTCATCGTTCCCCTGCTGGGGCTGTTTATTAAGAAAAGGATCACGCCGGTCATGTGGTGCTGCGTCGCCGCATCTGCGATCGGTCTGTATCTCCTCTGCATACCGGCAGGCGGATTCGGAGCGATCAATGCGGGTGACGTCATTGTCTTCCTGTGTGCGGTCTGCTTCGCGGTCCACATTCTCATCATTGACTATTTTTCTCCGAAAGTCGACGGCGTGAAGCTCTCGTGTATACAGTTCTTTGTTGCCGGCATCGTATCTCTTGTCATTGCTCCGTTTGCAGATACGGCTCTCGGCTTTGCCCTGCCGTCGGCAGCTGACATCTTCTCGTCATGGGTCAGCATACTATATACGGGAGTCATGTCATGCAGCATAGCATACACACTCCAGATACTGGGGCAGAAGGAGACCGAACCTGCCATCGCGTCCATGATACTCTGTCTCGAGTCCGTATTTGCTCTTATCGCAGGCATGATCATACTCGGAGAGGTCATGACATTCAGAGAGATCATCGGCTGTGTGATCATGTTCGCCGCGATTTTTGTTGCAAACCTGCCGGAGGATGCTCTAAAGATTTCAGGAGCTAAATAAAAAAAGATGTGAATCATCTTCCTTGACTTATACTTTAAATAGTATAAAATAACTGTGTAATGCGGTTTAGACCGCGGTATAACAAGTGTATAAGATAATCGTAATCAAACGGAGGAACTTAAATGAAAATCGGATTCCTGGGTGCAGGCGCAATGGGCGGAGCTATCCTCTCCGGCGCAGTAAAGACAGGCGTTGTTAAGGCGGAAGATGTATACGTAAGTGATTTTTCCGACGCTATCAAAGCAAAATATAAGGAAATAGGCTGCAATATCGCAGACAGCAACGAAGAGCTCGGCAAGGCGGTCGATATCCTGGTTGCATGTGTAAAGCCGCAGTACGCAGCTGCTGCTCTTTCAGAGCTTAAGGACAGCCTTGACGGCAAAGCCATGATATCAATAATGGCAGGTCTTACAACGGAAAGCCTCCGCGAAATGACAGACGGAAACTTCAGACTCCTGAGACTCATGCCTAACACTCCTGCCCTCGTCGGCTGCGGAGCTTTCGCTCTCGATTCCGGCACAGACCTGACTGCAGAAGAAAAGGCATTCGCTCAGAAGCTCTTTGAGTCGATTGGTATCGTCGAATGGATGCCTGAAAACCTCATCGACACAGCCTGCGGTCTTTCGGGAGCCGGCCCTGCATATATCTACCTCGTTATCGAGGCTCTTGCAGACGGCGGAGTCGCAAAGGGACTCCCTCGCGCAACAGCACAGAGGCTTGCTGCACAGACAGTTATGGGAGCTGCAAAGATGGTCATGGAGACAGGCAATCATCCGGGACTCCTTAAGGATCAGGTCTGCTCACCTGGAGGAAACACCATCGTAGGCGTAAAGACTCTTGAAGAGCACGGAGTAAGAGGCGCATTCATCGACACAGTTGTAAAGGCTACAGAAAGAGCTCAGGAGCTCGGAAAAAAATAGTCGCCTCTCAATCATGACGAAAGAAAAAAGCCCCGCATCATTACTGATGCGGGGCGCTTTTGTATTCTGATCTATTTCAGTCGTTTGAGTACTTCCTTGATGAACTCCCAGTTTCTGGCTGTCGACTCTATGTTCAGTCTTTCACCAGGTGTATGGACGTTCAGCATCTCAGGTCCGAAAGTGACTATGTCGAGCTCAGGATTCTTGCCCATCAGTATGCCGCCTTCAAGACCGGCGTGCATGACTTCGATGCGCGGCTCTTTGCCGAACAGTTCCTTATGGACCTCTATCATCAGAGGTCTCAGTTCTGACTCAGGCTTATACGGCCATGCAGGGTATGATGATTCGATCTCGAGTCTGCCGCCGACTATCTCGCTCCACAGGCCGAGTCTCTGCAGCATCTCGTCGAGCTTGCTCGCGACAGAGCTTCTGGCCTGGTAAGTCACCTTGCAGGAAGCATCTTCTGTTACAACGAACCCGGTATTGAGAGAGCTCTCTACTGCTCCTTCCACATGGCGGTCCATTGCCTGAACGCCGTCGAGCGCTCCGTAAAGATACCAGATGGTATTCACAGTGCTTTCCCAGTTGAATACGCTGTAGTCATCGACCTCACCGGCCTCGGCAGTGATGGAAAGTCCCGGTTCGCTGTCTCCGTACTCATTTTTCAGAGTGCACACAAGATCATTGAGCCTTTCAATGAAGTTGTCGGCCCTGTCAGCGCTCATTACCACTTCCGCAGTACAGTACTGGCATATTACATTGGCAGCGTTGCCGCCGTTTACGGACAGCAGCGAGAAGTCGATCTTCTTGCTCAGCGAGTGGAGCAGGCGTCCCATGTCCTTGATTGCATTGCCTCTCTGCTTCTGGATATCGTTTCCGGAGTGTCCGCCGAGATATCCCTTGGATGCGACCGTGACCTTAATGCCGTTTCTGTGTCTGCGTGATACAGGAATGACGACAGTGCACACCGTTCCGCCTGCGCAGCCTACTGTAAGTACTCCATCCTCCTCGCCGTCTATGTTGAAAAGCTTTTTGCCCCTCAGAAGCGAAGTGTCGAGAGCGTGCGCTCCTCCCATACCTATCTCCTCGTCTACCGTAAAGACGGCTTCGATCGGCGGATGCGGAATGTCGTCGCTGGCGAGAACAGCCATGGCATAAGCAAGCGCTATACCGTCGTCTCCTCCGAGAGTCGTATCCTTTGCTCCGATATAATCTCCATCGATAAAAAGCTCGAGCGGCTCGGTGTCAAAATCATGATCGGAATCCAGCGTTTTGCTTGCGACCATGTCCATGTGACCCTGAAGGATAACAGGCTCTGAATCCTCATAGCCCGCTGTGCCCGGCTTGTAGATTATCACGTTGCCGGATTCTTGCTGCACGTACTCGAGTCCGTGCTTTTTAGCGAACTCAACGCAGTAGTCGCTTATTTTTTCGTCCCTGTAAGTCCTTCTCGGCACCATCGAAAGAGCTTCGAACTGTTCGAATACTTCTTTCGGCTCAAGATTACTCAATACTCCCATATCGTCCTCCATCTTGTTAATGCTGTTGTAATATCATCAGAAAACATACTATATCGCACGGGTATACTCTCTGAGCCATGCGTTTTCTTCTTCAGTCATGAACGGGCTGAGCTTCTCGTAGCACTGTCTGTGGTAATCGTTGAGCCACTCCCTTTCAGATCTTGTAAGCTCTTCAGGATCGATCGCATCGAGGTCGATCGGTACGAAAGTCATATTCTCAAAGTGCATGAACTGTCCGTACTTGTTCTTCTCGCCCTTGACGGTAACCACGTTGTTCTCGATACGTATGCCGAAGTCTCCCTCTTCATAGATGCCCGGCTCTATAGTCACGCACATTCCCTCTTCAAACTGATGGTGCTCGTTTTTCGAAGGAACGATATACCATCTGAAGCCTGTAGGAGGTTCGTGTATGCTTCCGAGATATCCGAAGCCGTGGCCTGTGCCGCACTGGAAGTCCTTGTTGAGGTCCCATACCGGCTGACGGCAGAGAACATCCAGAGACCATCCGTGGTTTCCATAAAGGAAATTGGCGACACTGAGGTGCTGCATCGCGCGGAAGACAGCTGTGTAGTACTTCTTCATCTGAGGTCCGATATGTCCGAGAACCGTAGTCCTTGTTATATCTGTCGATCCCTCATAGTATCCGCCGCCTGTATCCGAGAGGAGCATCTCTCCTTCCTTAAGCACGACGTCTGTCTCCGGGCTCGGAGAGTAGTGCATCATTGCGGCGTGTTCTCCGAATGCCTGCAGCGGCTCGAACGAATCCCTGATGTATCCCTCCTGCTCCATGCGAAGCGAGGTAAGTTTATCCGAAGCCGAGAGCTCTGTGATCTCGATCTTGTCGTAGTTGTTTTTTACCCAGTATATGAACTTTGTGAGAGCCACGCTGTCCTTGAGCTCAGCCTTCTTTATGTTCTCGATCTCTACAGGATTCTTCATGGCCTTCATGAGGATGGTAGGATTCTGTCCCTCCACCACCCTGCAAGGCAGCGACTTGTAGAGAGCATAGTTCATTTTCATAGGGTCGATGAGGACTGTCTCGTCAGCACCGATCTTCTTTACATCTTCATATATGTCGTTATATGGATGAACGATCACGTTGTCCTCTGCAAAATGAGCTCTGATCTCGTCATTGAGCTTGCGCTCGTCCATATAGAGATCGACATGATCCTTCCATACTGTTGCATATGAGAGCACCAGCGGGAAGAAATCTATATCGTCGCCGCGGAAGTTGAGCAGCCAGCATACATCGTCGAGCGAAGCTATGATGTGAACGGTAGCGCCGCACTCATCCATCTTTGCGCGAACTCTTGCGAGCTTGCTTGCGGTGCTCTCTCCTGTCCACTTCTCTTCAAGGTAGAAGCACGGCTTCTCTGAAAGCGGCGGGCGGTCTTCCCAAACATCGTTTACGAGATCAACCATGTATTCGATGCTGATTCCCTTTGCTCCGAGCACCTCCTCATACTCCTGGCCTTCTCCCATGGACAGTACTCTGCCGTCAAATGCGACCTTGCCGCCGGCAGGGATGGTCTCTGCGAGCCACTCCGTAGTCGAAGGTGTGTCATCGACGAACATCTTCATCAGATGCACTCCGCTTCCCTCGAGCTCTGTATTGGCCTGGGTGAAATATCTTCCGTCAGTCCACAGACCTGCATCATCCATTGCGATGGCAGCCGTACCGTATGATCCCGTGAATCCCGTGATATACGCTCTTGCCTTGAAATGCTCTCCTACATACTCACTCTGGTGAAAGTCAGCTGTCGGGATGACATACGCGTCTATGCCCTGCTCTTTCATCAGCTGTCTGAGCTTTGCAACTCTCTTTGCATTTTCAGTCATTTCTGATTTCTCTCCTCGTTATTGTATCTTACAGCGGCATTGTCTCCTGCTTTACGAACTCTGCAGTTTCTTCGTCAAGCAGCGGAACAAGTGTCTCTCTTACCCATGCGTGATAATTATCTACCCATGCGATCTCCTCTTCTGTCATCAGAGACTTGTTGATGGCAGCTCTTTCGTAAGGAACACATGTAAGAGGCTCATTTACAAGATTACCGTCTTCGTCTTCCTTGAAGATCATGAGGTTTTCTGTTCTGATGCCGAACTTTCCGTCGATGTAAACGCCAGGCTCGTTGGACATTACCATGCCTGCCTTAAGGTCGATCGGCTTAGGTACTCTTCTGATGGTGTTAGGACCCTCATGTACTCCGAGCACATGGCCTACACCGTGAGCAAGGCCGTGCTTGAAATCAAGTCCGACTTCTCTCAGGGCCTTTCTGCCGGCCGCATCAAGATCGAGTCCGTTCATGTCCGCTGTCATCTTCAGCATGTGTACATCAACGTGAGCCTTGAGAACATATGTATAGTCATCGATCATCTCCTGTGTGAGCGGTCCGACTGCGATGGTTCTGGTAATATCCGTGGTGCCGTCGATGAACTGTCTTCCGGAGTCAAGAAGCAGGAAGCCTTCAGGCTTTACGTCTGCATTTGTCTCAGGTGTAGGAGCATAGTGGATGATGGCTCCGTTAGGGCCGTATCCGGAGATAGTCTCGAAGGACAGGTCGAAGCAGTCTTCCTGCTCGCGGCAGATCTCCTCGAGCTTATCTGCAACGTCGATCTCTGTCAGCTGCTGCTTTTCTACATTGTCCTTGACCCACTTGATCAGCTTTGTTACTGCAACTCCGTCCTTGATGTGCGCATGCTTCGTGCTTGCAGCCTCTGTGTCATTCTTTATGATCTTCATGAGCGCTACAGGTGTGAGAGCGTCGTGCTTTTTCATCTCTGCAGGCATGCAGTTGTAGAGTTCATAGTTGCATGAATTCGAATCATACCATACTGTCTTTGAAGCATCGAGCTTCGAGACATCTGTGTAGATGTCGTTGTAGTCTCTGACCTCAACGAACGAAAGTCTCTCAGGCAGTCCGTTCTTGAGTGCGCCGTCCATGACATAGAGTCTGACGTCGTCATGCGATACCAGCGTGAACGAGAAGAATACAGGTGTGTAAAGGATATCTGCAGCACGCAGGTTGAAGAGCCATGCCGACTCCATGAGGTCTGTGATCAGCAGATAATCAGCGCCCTGTTCCTTCATCTCTTTTCTGACAGCAGCAAGCTTATCAACTGTATCGAGTCCTGCCGAGCTTACAGGGAAGTCCCAGATCTCGCTTGGCTTGAGTTCAGGTCTCGATGTCCAGATCTTATCTACGAGATCCTGATCTGTACTGAAACTGACATTCCACTCATCTCCGCCGAACATCTCTTCAAGCGCAAGACCAAATGATGCAGGTACGACTCTGCCGTCAAAGCCGATCACGTATTCCTTATCTGCATCTGCTTCCTTAGCCTTCCTGACGAGCTCAGTCAGGAACTCCTCGATAGTAGGAACACCCGGCTCAGCCATTCTCATAAGTTCGACGCCCGTTCCGGCGAGCTGAGTCTCAGCCTGAAGGAAATATCTTCCGTCTGTCCAGAGCCATGCGCCGTCTTCCGTGACGAGCATGTCGCCGGCTTCACCGCTGAGATTGCTCATGAATTCACGAGCCTTGAAATAGTCATTAACGTACTCCGAGCTGTGAAAGTCTCCTGAAGGGATGTAATAGACATCCATGCCTTCTTCCTGCATAAGCTTTCTAAGCTCAACGATCTCCTGTTTCATTTCAGTTTCTCCTTGTAAAAACATATTATTTAGACCGCGGTCTGAACCGCAATTTAATTCACGTCAATATTTTAACACTATCGTTCGTTAAAAAAAAGACCGATGTACATATTATTGTACATCGATCCATCATTATCATGATCTTACTGATCAAGCCACTTTTCAAGGTCTTCTTCGGAATAGCGCTTGAATCTCTTTCCCTTCTTGACGGTAGCTCCGTCTACCGTTCTTTTGATCTCATCTACAGCTTCGGTGATCTGTATGCCGCCGCTTGTACAGAAAGGATATATGGTCTTGCCCTTAAGGTTGTTTTCGCTTAGATAAGACGTCACAGCCTTCGGACATGTCCAGAACCAGATAGGAAATCCTACAAGGATCCTCTCATAATCCCTGAAGTTCTGTTTTGGATTCTCGAGATCCACCGAAACATTACCCTCGATCTCCGCCTTTGCTCTGGCAAGAGTTTTGAAGTATGATTTCGGGTACGGGGCAGACGGGATCAGTTCGATCGTTTTGTCGCCTTCCTCAAGAGGAAATTTTTCGACCAGACTTTTCGTAACTCCGGTATGCGAGAAATAGATTACAGCTGTTTTCTTTCCGAACATAAAATTCACCTTTATTCAATAACCTGCCGCATTACACGGCAGGTTATTTTCATTCATTGAAGAGTGTAAAAACTGATTAAGCTTCAGCTTCAGCGAGCTCTCTCTTCTGCTCTTCTGTACCTTCGATCATAGCCTCGAACTTGTTCTTGAAGAACAGCATCAGAGCGCCGGCTACGAATACTACGATAGCAGCGATCAGGAATGATCTGGAGAAGCTTCCTCTCATTGCGTTGTAAAGAGGGCCATATGCAAGTCCTGCGAAGAAGATGATGAACGGCCAAGCTCCGAGGAGTGTTCCGAGATACTTCTTAGGTGCATATTCGCTGATGAACGAGTTGCCGAGTGGCGAGAACAGCATCTCACCAACAGACATCAGGATAGCAGTCATAATGATGATCCATACGCCTACCGGCTTGCCTGTGCCGTTGTAGATTCCGGCGCCGACTACCATCATAGCAACACCGAGTCCGAGAAGCATGATACCAAGAGCTGTCTTGGTCATCATTGAAGGGTCCTTACCCTTCTTGCTCAGCTTGTTCCAGAGTGCAGCCAGTGTAGGTGCCAGGATGATGCAGAGCAGTCCGTTCATTGAGTCGAACCATGCTGTAGGCATCTCGAAGTTAGCTCCGAGGTTCCAGTTAGCCCATCCCATACCACCTTGTGATGCAGGACCGAACTCATAGTATACAGGCATGTACAGCAGGTACCAGAACAGCCAGAACAGTCCGGACAGGAATGTGAGTACCAGGATAGCAATAACTCTGTTCTTTTCGAGCTTTGTAAGAGGTCTCTTATCCTTTTCAACGTCAGCGTTTTCAACATCCTCAGTTCTGTTGTCGATGAGGAATGGCTTCTTGCCGGCATCTCCGAGGTACTTCATACCGAAGAGCCACCATGCAGCGTCGATCAGCATGAATACAGCACAAGCCATGAACATCGCTCTGTATCCTGCGCCCTGAGTTCCGATCAGTGCGAGGAAAGTTGTTCCGCAGAACGATCCGATGTTAACGAACATGTACTGGAGCGAGAATGCAGTTGTCAGAGTATCCTTATCATTGTCGAACTGTCTTCCGTTGATACCGGAAACGTTACCCTTGAAGAATCCTGTACCTACAGCAAGCAGGATGATTGCCAGCCATACTCCGCCGGCTCCGTTTGCTCTTGAGATCGCAAACCATCCGGCAGCCATCAGGATCTCTCCTACAGGAACGAGCAGTCTTGGGCTTACCCATCTGTCAGCGATGAATCCGCCGATGATAGGAGTGATATAAGTCCATGCTACGAACTGTGATGAGAAAATAGCTCCCTGTTCAGTTGAAAGTCCGAGTCCGCCGTTGGCAGCCTCAAGTACAACAAATACAGCGATTCCCCACTTGCCGCCATAATATGCGAGTCTTTCGAATGTGAACGAAAGGCAGCATACGATGAAACCAAATGGGAACTTTTTAAGTTGTTCTAACATTGTTAGTTCCTCCATAACATAAATTAACAAAGATATATTTAGACATACGACGTGTATGCATAAATAACTTATTTATCAGCAGTCTCTTCTTCGACCTCAAGGCCGGTCTTCTGCGAGAGAAATTTTGCAACCTTGCGGCCATTTTTGGCTGCGTCATTGAACGGGATCACGAATCCGTTATTCCCGTCTGTGAAAACGAACAGCCTGTCACCCGATTTGACAATGGATGTGATACTGCTGTATGGAGTGGTATCTGAATGACTGCCGCTGATCTCAGTTATTCCTTCCTCTCCGAACTCCAGTACCGAAGTTTCGCGGAACGGGAGCCTGCCGCTGTTCTTTTTCTTGTAGAAGTCCTTTTGCATGCTTCGCTTGAGCATGCCTGGTGCTCCGATCACCCATATGACCGAAGCGATACTCAGGGAAATGATCTCGATGATCAGTGCCCTTGTGCTGGCGTGGAAAACTATGAATGCGATGACCATAGCCACAGATACCAGCGGCAGAGAAAGTCTCTGCAGAAGTATCGTCCTCTTTCCCAGCTTGCTGTGGGTGAGCTGATATTCACTGAATTTGAGATAATCCGAGTCTTTAAGTTTAACGTGTACCTTCAAAAGATCCCACCTCTGAGCAATCTGTTTTTATAGAACGCGGTCTATACACCACTCTAAAACGTGAGTATTTTAACACTATCTTCACGCAATGTACACATTTTTTTACCAAGTTTCAGAATTTGTTAGGCGCAATAATTCTGAAGGCCAAATATGTGTCTGAGCACAAAAATACGCAGATATTAGCTCAAATATTAGGGTCTTCTCCAACTTTGTGCCCGTTATGCCTGTTCTGAAGCACCGGCACATAGTGTTCCTGATTGAAATACCATGTGAATCCGTTGCCGTTTATCTCGCTCATGCTGGTGATCGTGATGAAGGCGGTGCTGTCGATCTGCAGCACTGCCCTTTTGATCCTGTTGAGGTTGCGAGTGCTCGCCACGCAGTAGATCACCTTTTTATCATCATGCATGTATCCGCCTACACCGTTCAGCAAAGTGGTACCGAACCCCATGCTGAGCAGTTTTTCGCTGACATCATTCACTTTCTCAGTGAAAATCATGAGCTGGATGCCGCCCTGCTCCATTACAATCAGCTTGTTCATGACAACGCTGTAGATCAGAGCGTAAAGTATGCCGAGTATGACACCGTTTGTATCTGTCACCGGTATCTGGATCAGGAATATAACGACATCGCTGATATACAGTATCGGCGCGACCTTCCATCCGAGCTTGCGGTTGAGGATTATGGCAGGTATGTCTGTGCCTCCGGTGGATCCTCCCACTCTTATGACCAGTCCCAGTCCCACTCCGTTGAGAACTCCCGCGCAGATCGCTGCAAGGAGAGGATCATCAACGAGATGTGTCAGAGTGTCCATGCTCTGGAATATACCGAGAAAGGTAGGATACACGAATGTGCCTATCGCGACCGAGGCTGCGAACTTGTGTCCAAGCACCGCCCAGCCGATCAGGAAGAGGATTATATTGCACACTCCTACGACTATCGACACGCTTATGCCGGTATAGAAGTTCACCATGCGGCCGAGACCGCTCATGCCGCTTACTACCATGTTGAACGGCAGGGCGAAGCATCCGAGCGCGAATGCGCAGATGATATTGCCTGCCACCATCTGAAATATATCCGAAAACAGTTTCTTGTTCATTTCCAAATTATTCCCCTCAGTCAAATGATCAGATGCCGCTCAGTTCGCGGCCGTCATGCCTGTCCTCCAGTTCGGACACATAATCTTCGTCATCAAGCATGTACGTAAATCCGTTTCCGTTGACTTCGTTCATGCTCGTAATGGTCATAAATGCGTTGCGGTCGATGGAAAGCACCGCCCTCTTGACCTTGTTGAAGTTGCGGTTGCTTGCGGCACAGAGAATCACCTCTTTTTCGTCTCTGAGATAGCCGCCCCTTGCCCTTATAAGAGTGGTGCCGAATCCTATCTCCAGAAGTTCCTCGTTGATCTCAGGCAGCTTTTCCGTCCATATCATTATCTGGTAGCCGCCCTGCTCGAGCACTATCATCCTGTCCATCACAACGCTGTATACGAGCGCATAAAGGATCCCCAGAATGATTCCTTCGGACGCAGTGATAGGTATCTGCAGAAGGAATATCGCGATGTCTATGCCGGACATCACCGTGGCCAGCTTCCAGCCGAGCTTTCGGTTCAGTATCATGGCCGGCACATCGATGCCTCCTGTGGATCCGCCTACCCTCAGCACCAGGCCGAGTCCTATTCCGTCGAGCACTCCCGCGCATATCGCTGCAAGCATAGGCTCTTCGACAAGATGATGCAGCATGGTGAGCTGCTCAAAAATACCCATAAAAAAAGGAAAAGCAAAAGTGCCGAGCGCAATGGTCGCAGCGAACTTTTTGCCGAGCATGGCCGCGCCTATCACAAACAGAAGCACATTGAAAATACCGACTACAAGAGACACGCTCATGCCGGTAGCATAATTCACCATCCTGCCGATACCGCTCATGCCGCTTACCACCATGTTGTATGGCAGAGCAAAACAAACCACGGAGAAGGCGCAGATGGCGTTTCCTATCAGCATCTGCACGAGTTCCGAAATCGCTTTTGTGGTTATAAGTGGTTTTTTCGTTTCTGTTCGCATATGTCCTCTCTTGCGTCTCAAGAATGAACCGGAGCCTTTATCGGCTCCGGCTCTGCAGTTTTATTAATTGTCGTGCTCGTTCATCCACTTGATCAGCTCTACGCAGTAATCATCGTGTCTGTCTACGAAGCATGTGTGTCTTGCTCTTTCCCAGAGGATCCATTTCGATCCCTTGATGCCGTCGTGCATTGTCTTTGCTACGAGTGGCGAGCAGAGGTCTGAAATACCGCTCATGATGAGCGAAGGTACTTCGATCTCTCCGAGTCTGTCAATGTACTCGAAGTCTTTGAGTGTTCCTGTAGGAGCAAACTCGTTAGGGCCCCAGCCCTCAACATAGGATTCGGATCCGGACTTCTTAGGTCTCTTGCAGCATTCCGGAGCATCCTCGCCGAGCCAGTAGTTGCAGTATCTGTCCATGTATTCATCAACAGCAGCCAGATAAGCCTCGCCTGTGAAGTCGCCTGTCTCAAGCGCGTGGTTGATGGCATCCTGCATGTCCTGAGGCATCATCTTGATGCGGCGCAGTCCCTCTCTCTCCCAGAGGCTGCTTGACGGATGACCGCTCGAGATAATGAAGCTCTTTACGCCCTTTGTCTCTTCCTTGTAGTCGATGCCGTAGCAGATCTGCATCATGCCGCCCCAGCTCTGGCCGATGATATGGCATGTGTCGAGTCCGAGGTACTCTCTGAGAGCGAAGAGCTCTTTCATCCATACTTCCTTGTTCCAGAGTTCAGGATGTCCGTCGAGATACGAGTTGCCGCATCCGATCTGGTCATACATAACGATCATTCTCTGGTCGTCGTCAGCTACGTTGTCGAGGACCTCGTAATAGTTATGTGTCGATCCAGGTCCGCCATGGAGGCAGATAAGAGGAGCCTTGCCGTTGTCCTTATACTCCTCGCCTACGATCCTGTAATAAGTCTGATATCCCATGAACGGCATATAGCCTTCTGTGATCTTAGCCATTTCAGTTTCCTTTCCGATTAGATTATTCTCCGTCAGGTACTACGATGATTTCGTCCTTAGGATATACGTTGAGTCTCTCGCATCCGTCCTCAGTGATAAGAACGATGTCCTCGATACGGACGCCGATGCCCTCGTCATAGATGTAAATACCAGGCTCTACCGAGAAGCACTGTCCTACTTCGATGATCTCATCGTTTACCAGCGAAACATCGCCTACCTCGTGGTCTTCAAGACCGATCGAGTGACCTGTTCTGTGAGTGAAGTACTCGCCGAAGCCCTTCTCTGTGATGTAGTCTCTGCATGCCTTGTCGACATCGCTCATCTTGTTGCCCGGCTTAGCCATCTCGATACCTCTCTTGTTGGCCTCGAGTACAACGTTGTAGATCTCTTTCTGTCTTTCGCTTACTTCGCCGATGAAGACTGTTCTTGTCATATCGGAAGCGTAGTTCTTCCACATTCCGCCGATGTCAAGGATAACGCAGTCGCCGTGCTTGCCCTTGCTGTCATCAGTGATGTGATGCGGATCAGCAGCGCCCTTTGCATAAGCAGTGATAGGATCGAACGAAGGACCGCTGAAGCCCTCTTCCTTGAGGAGCTCGAGGCACTTTGCGTTGAGTTCTCTCTCTGAAAGTCCCTTAACGACCCATGGGATGAGCTTGTCCATTACCTTGTCGAGCTTTGCTCCGGACTCTCTCATTGCCTGCTTTTCGCCTTCATCCTTGATCTGACGGACCTTGTCAACGATGATGGATCCGTTGCGGTATTCGCTTCCGCCGCCGAGTTCCTGAAGTCTCAGAAGGAACTTTGCCGGCCAGTTCTTGTCTACTCCGATAGGAGCATCTTTCTCAACGTACTGAGCGAGAACCTCTACGCCGTCCTCTACGTCGTCATAATATGTGATAGGAGCTCCGAGATCATCATTCTGCGGGAACAGTTTGTTGATCACGAAGTGGTCATTGCCGTTTACATTGATGTACAGAGCGTGGAATCTTTCACCAGGAAGGATCCAGTGTCCTGTAAGATAGAAGATCGCTACAGGGTCGGAAATGATCATCTGAGGCATTCCCTGCTCCTGCATCTTAGCCTTAATTCTATTGAGTTTTCCTGTGTCCATCTTATTACCTCGTAAATAATAATGAATGAGTTAGCTGGTTGTAGACCGCAGTCTATTCCGCGGTCTTGACGCCAAGATTATATTCTCTTTCAACGGTTAATAAAACCCCTTTTAACGATTTTTTGTCAATCTGGCAGTACTTTTTTATTCAGCCATTACAGCTATTTGTTCTCAAAAACAAATTCTTTATTTTAATTTAAAATTTGAAACAATTTAGAAAAGAACAGCCCTGCAGCGCTCTTTACGCTGCAGGGCCGTTCCTTTCCCGTTAAGGATGATCATATTAAAAGCTTTGTGCTGTTCTGTTGATGATCTCGTTCTGGAGTTCCACGTCGAGATTCCTGAAGTAGTCCGAATATCCCGCAACGCGAACGATCAGATCCTTGTAATCGTCAGGATGCTTCTGCGCCTCGAGCAGAGTCTCCTTGTCGAATACGTTGAACTGGATGTGGTGTCCGTCCATAGCGAAGTATGTACGGATGAGGCTTGCCAGGTTCTCAAGACCTGTATCGCCTGCGATGGCGCTCGGAGTGAACTTCTGGTTCAGAAGTGTTCCGCCTGTCGAGCAGTGATCCATCTTGGCGCAGCTCTTGATTACAGCAGTAGGGCCGTTCGTATCCGCGAACTTCTCAGGCGAGATTCCCTCGGATACAGGCTTCTTTGCAAGTCTGCCGTTTGCAGTAGCTCCGATGACCTCTCCGAAGTAGATATGGCATGTCGTAGGCAGCATGTCTACATGATACTGTCCGCCGCTCATTGTCGGTCTGCCGGTCACTTCATCCCTGTACAGTTCGAAGACAGCCTTCATGATGTCGTCTGCATAATCGTCATCATTTCCGTACTTAGGAGTCTTGTTCTGCACCATGTTGAGGATGGCCTCGTGACCAAGGAAGTTGTCATCCATGGCCTCGATGAGTTCCTTCATGGTGAAGTTCTTCTTATCATATACGTTGTATTTGATAGCAGAGAGGCAGTCTGTTACTGTGCCGATGCCGACGCCCTGGATATACCTCGTGTTGTATCTGGAACCGCCGTTGTTATAGTCCTTGCCCTTGCTTATGCAGTCGTTTGTAACGATCGACAGGCAAGGTGCAGGCATGTAATTGGCGTAAAGCTTCTCGATAACGTTGTTGCCGCGTACCTTCACGTCTACCATGTGATGGAGCTGCTTTGCAAATGCATCAAAGAGTTCTTCATAAGTGTTGAAGTCCCATGCATATCCGGTCTCAGGTCCGAGCTGCTTTCCGGACTGGTTGTCGAATCCGTTATAGAGAGTAAGCTGAAGGATCTTAGGGATGTTGAGGTATCCTGTCAGGATGTATGCCTCATTTCCCCAGCTTCCAGTCTCAACACAGCCTGAGGATCCGCCCTGTCTTGCATCTTCAAGAGTCTTTCCTGCATTCAGCAGTTCCTGCACGATCTCATCAGTGTTGTAGAAAGCCGGCTGTCCCCAGCCCTTTCTTGATATCTCGCAGGCTCTTTTGAGGAATCTGTGAGGTGTCTTCTTGCTGATCTGTACGTTCGAGTTAGGCTGTACCAGTCTCATCTCATCCATGCAGTCGAGGATCAGGTAGCTTACTGCGTTGACGCCGTTAGTGCCGTCCTCTTTGATTCCGCCGGTGTTGATGTTTGCGAAGTCTGTGTATGTACCGCTCTCTTTGAGAGTTACTCCTACCTTTACAGGAGCAGGCTGATTGTTGAACTTGACCCACAGACATTCGAGGAGCTCAAGAGCTTTCTCATCGTCGAGTATGCCGTCTTCTACATCCTTTTCATAATACGGAATGAGGTGCTGGTCGAGTCTTCCCGGGCTGAAAGCATCCCAAGGGTTGAGCTCCGTGGTGACAGCAAGATGTGTGAACCAGTAGAGCTGTATCGCCTGCCAGAATGTCTCAGGCTTGTGAGCAGGAACTACGTCGAGGTTCTTTACCATCTGCTCCAGTTCTGCCTTACGCACCTGATCTTCGCATTTTTCAGCTTCTTCCTTAAGCAGCTTCTGATATCTCTTTCCGAGAGTCATTACTGCATCGCAGTCGACCAGCATGGCCTCGAGCTCGTCTTTCTTCTCAAGAGCTTCAGGATCGTTCATGAAATCCAGCGCATCAATAGCTGCCTGGATCTCTTCTTTATAGTCAGCGTATCCCTTTGTGAATACGTTCTTGCCCCCGCATGTATGTCCAGGGCCTCTCTGCTCCATGAACTCAGTAAACATGCCGGCTCTGTAGCATTTCTTCCACTCATGCGTCATGCTCGAGAGCAGCTTGTCTCTCATGGATTTTCCTTTCCAGAAAGGAATGACGATCTCTTCCTGATCCTTGAGGTCCTGATCAGTGACAGTATAGTTGACGACCTTTCTGTCGTTCATGATATACATGTCTTCAAGAGTGTGGCATGTGAGTTCAGGGAATGTAGGCGAAGACTGAGGATCCTTGCCCTTCTCACCGACGATAAGCTCTCCCTCGCCGAGGTAAAGAGTCTTTTTGCTGAAGTACTCCTTGAGCACCATGGCTCTGAGTACAGGAAGGGATACCTTGCCCTCATATTTTTTGTAGACTTCCGTCTCGATCTTCGCTCTTTCGAGGTCGATGTGAGGCTGTGTCTCCATGCTCACCTTTCTGAGAGCCTTTACCCTTGCATTCATTCCGCGTTCTTCCATTTTATGCCTCCGTTATGATCAGTTGTGGTGTGACTGTGCATTCGATATTATCCGCCGATTTTTACATTCGCGTATCCGGCATCGTTCCACTGTTTTACAAAGCCCTGCATCTCTTCGTCGGTCGGTGTCGTAAGATCTGCTGCCTGATATTCGCGTCCGAGTTTACCGTATTTATGAGAACCTGTACTGTGATACGGCAGAAGGTTGACCTGTACAGGGACTATACCGTTCTCTTTAAGGAAATCTATGATCGCCGCCATGGACTCTTCGTCGCCGTTCACCTCTTTTACGGTCGGGATCCTTATGTAGATCCTCGCTCCGGACTTTGCGATGCCGCGGAGATTATCGAGTATTACATTATTATCCATGCCGATGTATTTTTTATGCTTTTCGTGGTCCATGACCTTTATATCGTAAAGCCATGTGTGCACATACGGAAGCAGCGCCTCGTAATTGCGGTACGGCGCCTGGCCGCATGTATCTATGGCGACATCGATCCCTTCTCTGTGAAGCGCCTTCACAAGAGCGAGTATGTAATCGATATCCATTGCCATGACTTCGCCGCCCGACAGAGTGACTCCGCCATGCGACTCCTCATAAAACATCTGGTCCTGCATGCAGATCTTTACAAGCTCTCTGACCGTATAATCCCTGCCCACGAGAGTTCTGATGTTGCCGAGACATACATCTGCGCATCTGCCGCATACGATGCATTTGTCCCTGTCTATAACGGCTTTGTGATTTTCGTCATAGGATATGGCATCAGCAGGACATGCGTCCTCGCAGCGCCTGCATCCCGTGCACTTTGCCGTGTCGACCTGAAGTTCCGGTTCAAAGCGCTGTGTCTCCGGATTGTGGCACCACCAGCATCTGAGGTGGCAGCCTTTGAAGAACACCGTCGTCCTTATTCCGTCTCCGTCATGTATTGAATATTTCTGGATATTCGTAACTGCGTGCATGAGCTTTTTATTCCTTATACTTATTGCAACCGCGTTTTAGACCGCAGTCTAAATGTCGCGTTCATTATATCTAACCTGACAATTAATTATCAATAATAATAATAAAAAAAATCATTTTCCGGTATAAAAAAACACGCATGGATCCTGTTAAAGCTCATGCGTGTATCGTTTCACTATTTTTTGAGGCCCCTCATCATTACCGGGAACAGCGACTTGCTGTAAACTCCGAGATCAAAGCTGCCGTTGTTCATGCACCATTCTGTTATGAGCGCCCTCTCTCCCATGCTGAAGAATTTGACCATCTCGCTTACTGACATGTCCTCTGTGAGCTCGCCTGATCTTCTGCCCTCTTCCATTATCCTTTCCAGATATCTGAAGTAGTAGCGGTTCCGGTCAAGGAGACTCGATCCGGTCTCTTTTATGATCTGTGCGGAATAAAGATAGGCAAATAATCTGTAGTCTATATTTTGCTGGATGAATTCATGGACCTCGTAGTTTGCCCACATCAGCTTGTCGAAAGCTCCCATCCCTTCAGGCTCTTCTTTACTGAGTCTTTCATACTCGCGGTCGAGTATTTCCGACAGCGTGTCCAGAAGATTGTCCTTGCTCCTGAAGTAATAGTAAAATGTTCCCTTTGAAATGTCTGCCTTGTTGATAATGTCGTTTATCGTCGTTTCTCCGAACCCCTTTTCGTGGAACAACTCCCACGAAGCGTCTATGATCTTCTCTCTTATGTCTGAAGCCATTTTCTCACTCTTTTCTGCCGATTAATACATACTCCCTCTGCCGGGCACCTTCAGGATACCCTGACAATTAAATACTATAGTAACATTATCAAAGTTTTCAGACAACAGCCTGGATGTCTGTCAAGGCCGTGTTTTTTCGGTATAGTACTCTCCGTAGATGCGTACTACATCCGCCGGCTGCGGAGGGTATTCCCCTTCTGTCACGTCAGGGATCTGACTCATGATCCTTCCCCACAGAAGAGCTGCTGTTCCGGATGATCCGCTCATCACGGTATTATGATCAGTTCCTATCCAGAGCGCTGCTGAATACTTCGGAGTGAATCCCACGAACCAGTAGTCGTAGTTGTCGTTTGTGGTTCCCGTTTTTCCTCCGACCTGCACGCCGTATATCGATGCGTTGCCGGCTATGCCTCTTGAGACTACCGACTCGAGGCAGTCTCTCATTATGAACGCCACGCCTTCATCAAGGACCTTTGTCCCTTCCGGTTCTTTCTCAAGGAGCACTTTTCCTCTTGAATTGACCACCTTGGTGTATGCAGCTCCTGAATTCCTCACGCCTTTGTTCGGGAATGTTCCGTAAGCAAGCGCCATATCGAGCGGCGTCGCACCGTATGTCATCGCTCCCAGCGCCAGAGCGGCAGGATTATAGTCATTTGTCGGCTTTGAAGCGTCATCGGAGATCGTGGATATTCCGTACTTTCTGAGCATCTCCATCGAATAGTCAGCTCCGACCTGCAGCTGGATCTTGACCGCGCAGGTGTTGATCGACTGCTGAAGAGCTGTCCTGAACGTCCTGTATCCCGAGAACCTCCTTGAGAAGTTAAGCGGCCAGACTTCGCCGTTTACGAACATCCTCTCATCGATCACCGTTGATCCAGCCGTGATATATTTTCCCCAGCGGTATACGCCCTGTCTGTCAAAACCGTAATCAACGAACGGGAACGTCATCCCGCGCTTAGCATAATCCTCGCTCTTCTGCAGTGCTGCCGAGTATACGGCCAGCGGTTTTATCGATGATCCCGGCTGTCTCGGAGATGTAGCCCTGTTGAAGAGCATCTGCCCGGACGTGTTTCTTCCGCCTACCATCGCGCGGATCCGGCCGGTGCCGACTTCGGTAACCACCATCGCCGCCTGCGGAGTCTCCTCCGAATACGGAAAGTTCCAGTCATCGCTGAATTCAGTGTTGATCGCGTTCTGTATATCCTGGTCGATCGTCGAATAGATCTTGAGACCGCCTGTATGTATCACCTGCTCCGCCTTATCCAGCGACATTGAATACTTTGCAGCGAGGTCATTCGCCACCTCGGCCGTGAGGTAATCCGTGAAATACGTCAGCTCCTTAGGTTTCTTCTCTATGTGCGGATGAAGGACATCGGCGATCTTCTCCTTCGCATCCTCTGCCTCGGAAGAGCTTATGTAACCCTGCTCCGCCATGAGGTCGAGCACCAGGTCGCGCCTTTCGGAGGCAAGCTCATTCGCATACAGACCGTACTTTTTCATGTAGGTCGTATTCTCACCCTTATCATCTTTCAGGAGGGCGTAGGTGTCCGGAGCCTGCGGCAGTGCAGCGAGGGCAGCGCTTTCCTCAAGGCTGAGCTCGTCAACATCCTTGCCGAAATATGTATATGCCGCGGCTTTGATCCCGTAGCATCCGTATCCCAGATATATGGTATTCAGGTACGCTTCGAGGATCTCGTCCTTCGAATATGCCCTTTCGATCTTGAGAGCATAGATCATTTCGCGGAACTTACGGCTCAGCGTACGTTCACTTTTTATATCCGACAGAAAAACATTTCTTGCCAGCTGCTGCGTTATGGTGGACGTGCCGCTGATCTCGGCCGAGCGTCCGGTCAGCTTGCTGAGGACCGCGCCGAAAAGCCTCTTATAGTTAAGTCCGTGATGCGTATAAAATGTTTTGTCCTCTATCGCTATAAAGGCATTTTTTGTATTCTCGGGGATGTCTTTTATGGAGACTATCTCCCTGTCTTCGGTATAGTAGAGCTTGTCGATCTCCTCGCCCTTTGCATCATATATGATGGAGCTGAGGTCGATATTCGTGTATATGCTGCTGGCGTCAGGATCGATGCTCGGCACAGAGTTATATGCGTACACAAAAGACCCTATTATCGCAAGCACAAAAAGACACAGCACGCCTAAGATCACTCTGCCTTTAGTCAGCAGTTTCCTGTTACCGGCGGCTCTGCCTTTTATGAAACTGAAGAACCTTCTTCGGGATTTCTTATTGGCATCATCGTCAATTTCTTTCCACTTGAAGTTTATCTTCCCGTTATTGCCTTTATCCTGATCGTTATCGTTTATGTTTTCTGACACTGTGCTCTCCTAAAAGTTGCGCATACCTATTTTAGGATTCCGTCGTCAGGATATCAACCTTTGTTTGGTGCAGAAAGCTGTTTTAATTTAGTACATGATCTCTCCGGTCTGCTTTGCTTTGGACAAAGCCTGATAGACCGCCAGCGCTATGACGATCCCGGCGGCGAACTGACCGATATTCCACGGTACGCCGATGAATGCAGCTGCCCATCCTCCATACATGAAGCGCTCAACCACCATATATCCGGCGCTCATTATCAGCCCGCCGGCACTCATGCCGGTTATGTACACAAGCGTCCTGCGGAAAGTTCCGCGTTCATATTTCCGGCTGTGGGATTCTATAACGGAGCCCGCAACAAAGGCCATGGCGAATTTGATGACTAAAGTGAACGGAGCCCAGAAAGCGTAGCCTCCGAGGATATCTCCAAGGGCGGACCCGAGGCAGGCTGCTGCTGAGCCGTGTTTCTTTCCAAGCATCAGGACCGCGAGATAGATCATGGCGTCTCCCAGATGGATGTAGCCTTTGGTCATCGGAACAGGGATGCGGAACATGATAGTTCCGAGCACGACCAGACAGATCATCAGTGCGGTGATGACAAGCTTCTGTGTTTTTCTGTCCTGGCTGTTCTGCGGTTCCGTTGTATGCATGTATCGGTTCTCCTTAAGATCATAGGATATGATTGACCGTTCCTGTCGTTTACAATATAATAACCGCAAATTGTATGTGCATAAATGCACACCTTTTATAAATTTACAAGTCACAGTCGCACATAATGCGTGGAGATAATATGGTTTCATTTGAATTTGATAACAATTCTGTTAAAAGTCTTTATGTACAGCTTTACGAACATCTCAGGGGCGAGATAAGCAGCGGCCGTATCAGTACGGGTGAGAAGCTTCCATCGCTCAGAAGCCTGGCGGATTCGCTCGGAATAAGCGTAACGACAGTAAAGATAGCTTATGAACAGCTCATGGCTGAAGGCTATCTGGTCAGCAGGCCGCAGTCCGGCTTCTACGCAGCATCGGGCGCAGGAGAAACATCCGGCAGACCCGGAGTTGCGGAAGCGGGCAGCAACAGCGCGGAAAATACAGAAGCGGAAACAGCAGCCGCAAATGAGCCGGCTAACTGTGATCCTGAGACATTTGATTTTGTCAAATGGAAAAAATGCATGGCGACCGTCCTTAACGAAATGCCTGAGCAGCTTCTTACAGAAGGCGACCGCCAGGGAGAGCCTGAGCTCAGGACAGAGATCGCGAAATATCTGTATCAGTCCAGAGGCGTGGTCTGCACACAGCGGCAGGTCGTTATAAGCGCAGGTACCCAGCAGCTGGTCACCCACATCGCGAGGATACTGAGAATGATGGGAATCGGCCATGTTTCGGTCGAGGATCCGGGCTACATGCCGGTAAGGAGCATATTCAGAGACCGCGGTTTCAGCATGAGCTGCATCCCTGTCAGGGAAGACGGCGCGGAAATAGAAAAACTGCCGGCCAACATACCTACAGCAGTCTATGTCTGCCCGCAGAACCAGTTCCCGACAGGCGCGGTGATGCCGATAGGGCGCCGGCGCCGCCTTCTTGAGTGGGCAGAGGAAAATGACAGCATCGTCATTGAAGACGACTACAACAGTGAACTCAGATATAACTGCAGACCGATCCCGGCGCTTCAGGGACTGGATCAGGGCAGAAGAGTCATATACATCGGTTCGTTCACTTCCACCCTGTTCCCTGCAGTCAGGATCAGTTACATGGTTCTCCCTCTCAGCATGGTGGAGCTGTACGACAGCATCAAAATGAATTATGACCAGACCTGTTCCAAGACCGAGCAGCTGACTCTGGCCCAGTTCATGAAAAGAGGCTTTTACAATACGAATCTGAAACGCGTCAGAAAACTGTACTCCAAAAAACTGCAGGAAGCGCTCACGGCGGTCCGGGACTACGGCAGCGAGGATGGCTTCGTCACAGCAGAAAACACCCAGTCCGGGATCAATATAACGCTCCGTCTTGATACGCTCTTCAGAGTGATCTCAGAAGGGCCGTCCGGACAAAGCAGAAATGAAGAGATACACCGCGAGCTGACATCAAGGCTGATGGAAACAGCGTCCGGGCTCGGGATCAAAGTCAGGGACATCGACCAGCTTGACCGGGACGGAAGGATATATCTGATTTTCTATTATTACCAGATCCCGCTGGACAGGATCAGAAGTGTAGTCAGAGATATGATAAGCGGATTCAGGAACGCGGTTTCCCTGGGCAGCCTTATCATGCCATCTGTATATGAAGTCGTCCGCATCACCGACGGCGAGCCGGTATTTCTTCCGGAGCACTATACGAGGCTCGAGAAGTCACTGGCCAGCATGGGAAAAGTTCCGCTTTTCAGCTGTGAGACTCTGCGCGGATGCATCGACGAGCTGGTAGCAGAAAGCGGTATAAGGAACCATAACATCAAGATCGAAGCTGATGTCAGCGGTTACTCAAGGCTTT
Organism: Anaerovoracaceae bacterium; assembly: GCA_045115935.1. Taxonomy (GTDB): domain Bacteria; phylum Bacillota; class Clostridia; order Peptostreptococcales; family Anaerovoracaceae; genus Crickella. The sequence goes on along the minus strand of JBGULF010000046.1, from coordinate 153,107 downwards.
TCCTCACCCCTACGCACTACCCGGCTCCTGAGATGTACGAGAAAGGTGTAAAGACAGATCTGTTCCGCGGCGAGCGCAGGAATCCGAATATAAAGATGATGGACCGCGCTTTGCGCGAAGCGACAAACGCCGCCATCAGGGAGAACGGTCTCTATGAAGTGCTTCTGGTCGACAGAAACGGATCCATCACGGAAGGAAGCCGCTCCAACGTTTTCTTCATTAAAAACGGCGAAGTTTACACAGCGCCGTCAGACAAGGTCCTCCTCGGTGTTACCCGCAGCAAGGTTATTGAAATAATCAGGGATATGGGAGTCACGCTGCACGAGGAAGCTCCTGCCGCTGCAGATATAGCAGAATATCAGGCGGCTTTCATAAGCGGAACATCACCTAAAGTCCTCCCGATCGCAAGCATCGGGGATGTCGGCTTCAACGTGAATGATCCGGTACTTCGCAGCATCATGGAAAAGTATTCATCCATCTGAATCTGTTAATTATCATTTTGTGACATTAAAAAAGCGCGGTGTCTTATCCGGGTCTTATCCGGGACACCGCGCTTTTATTAATTGATTATCTGCGGCCTTCAGGCTTTACCCAGAAGTGCCATTTCGGAGCCTTAGGCATCGGTTCTTTCTTGATTACGGCCTTGATAACTCTCCTGTGTGTATACAGGCAGCAGCCTATGAGCGCGCATGCAACGATTTTTTTCATTTTGTCCTCCTCTTTTACAAACCCTTTGCAGATTCACGGATCTCAAAAAGTGATATATCGCATCCGGTTTGTTTTGTCAATCATATGATACTCAGCAGCTGCTTTTCGAACTCCGGCCCCCACCAGTCGCGGTATCCTGCCCTTGTCGGATGTATGCCGTCATTCATATACAGCGCCCTGGCCTCATCAGATATCTGATTGAACATCTCATCCGTCCACAGGTCGATCACACCTATGTCATACTTAGCCTGCAGCTCTTTCAGTCTGATGACCATAGCATCATATCTCTCACTGTCATAATGCGATCCTGTAAAGAATACGACCGGACAGCCCCAGGTGTCCCGTACATATGTAATGATGTACTCGATCGCTCCGGTCACTGTATGCGTATCGAACATCTCTTTTTCGCTTATCTCTCCGAGCGGCATGTTCTGAGTTGCATCGTTTGTGGAGAGCTGGCATATGAAAAGGTCATATGCGGATCCCGGATCGAGTTTTTTAAGTCTCTCTATGTATGATCCCGGCATTACGTCTGCAAGGGTCGTTCCGTTCACAGCGCTTTTTGTATATTCGCAGCCCAGTCTGGCGCCAAGATACTCTGCTATGGCGGCATCACCGGATGCGGCGCCCTTCACCACGGATGACCCGAGCACGCATATATTACAGCCTTCCAGAGGATTGCCATCCAGCAGTTCTATCCTGTCAAAGCCGTACTCTGCGGCATTGCCCGGGTGCAGTATAAAAACATTGCCGTCCGTACAGATCTGTTCCATCTTTCCGTCACTGATCCTGTAGGCTTCACCGCGGATCTCAGCCCGGTCTTCCGTCTGCAGCAGATAGCTTCCATCTGTGATCGCGTAGAATGTGTGTCCGAAACTGTCCCCGAATGCGATGTCTTCTATAAGGCGCATGCCGTCTATGACATCGTTCTTTACAGCATTATAATGCGGGATCATGTTGTATTCCGTCAGCCCGAGGCCCGGTATGAACCTCTCGTAATCAGGGTCCGTCGCCTCGCCGGGCATTTCGGGCTCTGCATAAACGATGCGGGCGCAGTTCATTGTGCCGGCACTGATACCCATCACGATCCCATCAAACCCGATGAAACTTTCCGCGAGCCCGATACTTTTGAAAAAAGCACTCTGGGTCGGCACATGACCGCCTCCGAGTATGACAAAATCGTAGCTATGAAGCTCCTCAGCCTTTTCCCTTCCGTTCCGCAGGTCGCATATGTCCATGCACGATATCGACAGTCCGGTATCCTTAACTATATTCTCATAGTCGTCTCTCATCCTGTCATCGAGCTCATACTGGTCGGGAAAGGCAGATATAAGAAGACATCTGGCATTTTCCGTCCAGAACTCCTTCAATGCATCCACCATCCCGTTAGCGGGATTGAAGCCTTTATAGTCAAGCGGTTCTTCGCTCCTGTATATCCCTATCGGACTGCTCGTAAGAAAAAACTTCGTTTGAGTGCCTCCTTTTTCCATACACAACATATTGTATTGCTCTTATAATATCACAATAAGTTGCGGTTTTTATTATGAGCTGCGCCTTTGTCCTGCATGTTTCTGCCCGATTTAGTGTTGAAATTTCAACGTTTTCTGTGATAACTTGATTTTATATCGTGACTAAATGAGATTTCAGAGAGGTAAGTTCCATCCGTAACGACCAGGAAATCATTGCAGCTAAACACTACAAAGCCGACAGCTCCAGACCAAGGCACTACAGGAAAGAGAATCCGTGGCCTAAGATCCTGAAGGGGATAATCGCGGTCGAGCTGATATCAGTGGTACTGGCCTGTTCATTTTTGTACAGGATCTGGTGTCATAATGTTGAGGTGCGTGTTTTCGGACAGGTCTGCACGGAAACTCTTGCGAGTTCATCCGATATATTTAGCTCACAGACAGACAAGACCGTAAGGAAATCTCTTAAAACATACATGGAGACCATCGTCGAAGAACTATATGAGTACGTTTGGACCACGGAAAAAGTCAAGTACAGAACAGGCGCGGACACATCATACAAAGTCGCGGGAACACTTGATAAGGACAAGATGGTAAGGCGTACGGGCCTCACCCGCAACGGATGGAGCCGCATCTCTCTGGACGATAAGGATTATTATATCCCGGAAGGCAAGCTGTCTGCCGATTTCCCTGACTGGCTGCCGATAGCGCCGGGTATCAAGGGAGAATATCAGAAATATGCGCTTTCACTTCTTCCGGATTTCGGATGGGACGCTTCAGAGCTGGAGCCGCTGATATACCTTTGGAACAGGGAATCGGGCTGGAATCCGAATTCACACAACAAGAGCAGCGGCGCTCACGGGATCCCTCAGGCTTTGCCGGGCTCAAAGATGGCATCCGAGGGAAGCGACTGGTATTCGAATCCTGAGCCGCAGATAAGATGGGGACTTAAATACATAGCTGGCAGATATGGATCTCCATCAGCAGCATGGGCACATTTCCAGTCCAGAGGCTGGTACTAGGAACGGAGCAAACGAATTGAACACACAGAAAATCAAAATACTGCTGGCCGCCATAGACAAGGGCAGCCTTACCAGAGCCGGCCAGGCTCTCGGATACACGCAGTCTTACCTCACACAGATAATGAAGTCTTTTGAAGAGGAAGTCGGTTTTCCTCTTCTCGTAAAAACCAACCGCGGCGTTGAACCGACGCCGGAAGCCCGGGCACTCCTTCCCGCCATGAGAAGGCTCGTCGAAAGCGAAGAACTGTTTGAACAGGAGATCGCGGAACTGCATGGTCTTCGCAAGGGAACCATAAGAATAGGGACCTTCGTAAGCACCTCAGTGTACTGGGTGCCGCAGATCATAGAATACTTCCGGAACAACTATCCGCAGGTCGTCTTTCAGATCGAAGAGCTTGGGCACGACGAAATGATAGACGGTCTCGTTGACGGATCCCTCGACATTGCCCTCATGAGCTATCCCGGAGACAAGGCAAACATAGATTTCATCCCGGTGCTCGAAGATCCGATGATGGTAGTCTTTCCTCCGGATCACGAACTTAGCAGATACGATTACGTGCCGGTCGATAAGCTGAAGGATTATCCGTTCATAATGACATATCAGAGCTATGACAAGGATCCTCACAGGGTTTTTGAGGGCGCCGGCTTCACTCCTGAGGTAAGGTATTATTCAAGAGACGACTTCGCCATACTTTCAATGGTGCAGCGCGGACTGGGACTGGCGATACTGCCGGAGCTCACCATCGATGAGTTTCCGGGAGATTATGACACCCGCATGCTGGAGCCCGAAGCTTACCGCACGCTTGGGATAGGCCTGAGATCATATGAATATGCAGGACCTCTGGCGAAGTTTGTCATTAAATTCATAATGAAAAATATACGATAAAAGAAAAGAACGATCCGTCAATACCGCCGGATCGTTTCTTTTCTAAAAATACGGATTACTATCAGCTAATTCGATTTTTACTAGTTGTTCTTTGGAGCGATCTTCTCTTCGAATTCGTATGTAATAACTCCGGATACTGCGAGAATTCCTGCTACTGCGATGATTCCTACCATTTTATTGCCTCCTGTAAATTACTGGTTTATCATTTGAATTTTTATCTGTCAGGCCGTATACATCAGCATAGATGTGCGGCTCTTTCTTTCTGATAAAAAAATAACATTCTTTTTGCTAACAGTAAAATGGTTCTTTTGCATATCCGGTATTACAAAAACTAATATCAAGCTAAAATTTGACATATGGTTGACAAAAGAGTATTATCCCTACTTGTATATATAAAACTTAAAGAAAAACAAAGGAAAGGAGGCCATAGCAATGGTTATTATCAAGTGGACAAACAAATTCAGCAATGAAACAGGCTATGTTGCATCGCTTTCAACAAAGAACAAATGCTTTTACAATACATATGACGAGAACGAGGCAAAGCGCTATTCAGAAAAAGCAGTTGCTACTTTGATGACAAAGCTTGCATCCTACAATGAGACCGAAGACAATGAATTCGAAGTCATTACTGTTGAAGAATAACAGCCGCTGAAAAAGAGCCCGAAAGCTTAAGTTTTCAAGGCTCTTTTTATTTTATTCCCTGATATCGCCAGGTCACAGTATCTATCAGGATGAATTCCCTGGTCCCGATCGGGTCTCCGCTTCTGTAGGTCGAGAAAAGATCGCACGAAAACACATTGCCCGTGCGTTCGATTTCCGTTACCGGTGTATGGCCCACCACCTGCAGAAGATCCTTCTCTCTGTACATCTTCTCACGGTTATACTGAGGCCTGAACCAGACCGGCGATCCGTCATCCCATATTTCTCTGAAACCGAGGCTGTTGATCCTGTTCACGACCGCATCCGTATCATCATAGTCGATATCTGATGCATAGTACCTTGCAAATGAGTGCGTCAGCCCTCCGTGCATGAACAGCACATTGTCGATACGGTGTATGTATGCCAGCTGCCTGTCATCAGGCAAAGACTTCCTGAGTTCCGCAAGCTTCCTGTTCACAGTCGGTACTGCATATGCGGAAAAGCCGCTTTCAGGCTGCATCCATATATATGAAAGGTCGTGGTTCCCGTAGCACCATAAGGTCTCCGGGAAGCGTCCGGAATACTCTATTGCTTTATCAAATGTCTCTATGTACAGATCGAGGTCATATCCGTGGCCCCATTCATCCGGAATGTCCATCAGACAAACTGTCTTGTCTGCTATTCCGTAATTCATAAGTTCTGTTGCCCGGTCAAACATCCACCCCTTCAGGTGGATGTCAGGTATAACTAATATATTCAAACAATACTCCTCTTATGTGCCGGATCTACAGTTCGATCAGCTCGTATTCCTTTGATCCGACTCCGAGTTCAGCGGCAACGTCTATAGTATGCTCGCCGTTTCTCGATGTTACTCTTTCCATGAAATGATCCCGTCCCGGATCTTTCGACTTCTTCACGAGATCGATGCAGGCTCTGTCGATGGCAACCGGATCTGTCGAGATCAGTATTCCCATGTCCTTCAGGCACGGATCCTCCGCTACAGCGCAGCAGTCGCAGTCAACAGACATGTTTGCCATTACATTTATGTAAACGATCTTTCCTGCAAAGTGGTCCACGACGGCACTTGCCGCCTCTGCCATGGACTCAAGGAAGTCGTCCTGCGGCGGCAGATCGGTCCATACCACATCCTGGTCTTTTGCATCCTGATACTTTCCGGCCGAATGGATATATACCTTGCCGGCAGTTGAAGCGCAGCCTATTGAGAGCTGCTTGAGGGCTCCGCCGTATCCGCCCATCGGATGGCCTTTGAAATGCGACAGCACCAGCATCGAGTCATATCTCAGGAAGTGCTTTCCCATGATGTCCTTTTCCAGATGCTTACCGTTCCTGACCGGTATCTCGATGTCCGGACCGTATCTGTCCATCAGGTCAACAACGAAATACTTTTTCCATCCATGTCTTTCAAGCAGCTTCACATGCTTGTACGAACTGTTTCTTTTGCCTGCATATGCAGTGTTGCATTCCACGACCGTACCGCCAACATAGTCAACTACAGGCTTCCAGAATTCAGGATGCAGATAGTTCTGGTTGCCTTCCTCTCCGGAATGAACTTTGATCGCTGTTTTGCCTTCAAGTTTCACGCCGAGCTTATCATAAAGGCGGATTATGTTTTCAGGTGTAACGTCTTTAGTGAAATATACTGTCGATGCCATACCGCTCCTCCTTTTTCAGTTCATCCGGGAATATGTTTATGCGTGAATGACGAGTCTCGGCTCCGTGTCCATTTTAGGGAAGTCGTGACTCGTAAGGTATTCTTCGAGGACATTCGCCGCCTCGCCGGCAAGCTGAACAGCCGGACCGTTCTTCTCAACTTCTTCAGGCTTAATACCAAGCGCCTGTTCCATACAATTATAATAATATCTCTCCATCGCAACAAGATATACGTCGTCGTCCTGCACGTCCTTGCCGTTCATTTTGAGCTGCAGGATGGTGTGCGAACCGCTGTCATATTCACAGAAAAAGCCTTTGGAATACTGGAAGGTGTCGCACTGCGTATTTTCGGCGATCGCATCGTCACGCATGAGATGCTGCATGGCCTGTCTCAGCTGCGCTCCTGTAATATGGACACCTATAACCGAATTTTCGTATGGGAATGCTTCAACGAAGTCCTGCAGGGTAACGATAGGGCCAAGAGTGAACCCGCGGATGTTTCCCGAGCCGATCAGATCTTCAAGAGCTTCATCACGCGGGCAGTTCTCCTCTGTGATCGGGATGGATCTCCATGTATAGGAATCGATCCTGTTAAAGAACTCGTCAAAGAGGATGTCAAAGCGTCCGATCTGCGCCGTCCCGACTGCAGCCTGTACAATAGGGATCCCCTCCACTACGCACGGCTCATCAAGATGGGTATGGCTGTGACCGCCGATTATGATATCAACAGGGCAGTCTTTCGCAAGATCAGCCGCCAGTTCCTGATCCTTATCAAAACCGATATGTGTGAGCAGCACGGTCAGGTACATATTGGCATTTATGATCGGGAATTCCGCGCATTTTTCGATAAAGAGCAGGTGCGAGAATCCGTAATCCACCTCATGGTTGCCGATCGTAGCGACGTCAGGTTCCAGAAGGTTCATTACTCCGATAGTCGAGAGGCCCTTGTATTCGCTGTCGATGATGGATCAGCGAAGCCTGTCGCCTGCTATGGCCGCTTTGTCTATAGGCTTTATCGGCATTTTATCCTAAGGATTTAAAGGAATTTTGTCTATAGGTTTTTTATCCATTGCTTCCTCCTAAAAACTGAACCTTATCTGTCCTGAATCCTGTTCACATACCAGCGCAGCCTGCTTCCTGCTGAGGAAGTCAGTCAGTCTCGCATCGTCTTCGATCCATGGTCTGATCTCACTTCTGCCTATCATGACAGGCATGCGGTCATGTACACCGATCATCGAGTCGTTGGCTTCCGTAGTAAGAACAGTGAATCTCGGTGCGCCCTGCTCTTCGCGGTAGATGCCTGCGAGCAGAAGCAGACCTCCCTCGGGCGATGTGAAGCGATACCTTGCCTTATACGGATCCCATTCATAAAAGCCGCTTGCAGGTATCACACAGCGCCTTTTGGCTATGCTGTCTGAAAAGCTTACCTTTTCTCTTGCGGTCTCTGCCCTGGCATTGATGATGAGCCCTTTTTTCACAGGATTTGTAAAGCCCCATGCCATCTCCGATGCGCCGATGATGCCGTCCTGCCCACTGTGTCCCGCGCCGTGCAGAACGACTCCTGACTGTGAAGGGCAGATGTCCCTCCTGCCTGCTTCCCTGTACCTGAAGTCCGGCAGTTCGACTACCTGCTCTGCTTTCATGAGTTCTCTGAGCTCTGTTTCAAAATCTTCGTAATAATATCTGCAGCACATGTCATCGGTTATCTTATGCTTCCAGGATCTTCATGAACTCTTCGCCTGTGATCGTTTCTCTTTCATACAGATGCGCTGCGAGTTCATCCAGCTTGCCGCGGTTATCCGTGAGTATCTTCTTTGCTTTTTCGTGCTGCTTTCTGACGAGCTCTACAACTTTTTCATCGATCTTTGTCTGAGTCTCTGCAGAACACGAAAGCGTCGTATCTCCTCCGAGATACTGGTTCTGCACAGCCTCCATAGCCACCATGTCAAAGTCATCGCTCATTCCGAAGCGTGTGATCATCGAGCGCGCTATCCTTGTAGCCTGTTCGATGTCATTGGAAGCGCCTGTTGTGACAGATCCGAAGGCGATCTCCTCGGCTGCGCGGCCTCCTGTCAGAGTGGCTATCTTATTCTCAAGTTCTTCCTTTGTCATTAGATAGTGATCGCCTTCATCTACCTGAAGGGTGTATCCGAGAGCGCCTGATGTGCGCGGCACGATCGTGATCTTCTGCACAGGGGCCGAATGCTGCTGCATTGCGGCTACAAGCGCATGACCTATCTCGTGATATGCAACGACCTTCTTTTCGTGATCAGTAAGTATCGAGTTCTTTTTCTCGTATCCTGCGATGACAACCTCTATACTCTCCTCAAAATCGGTCTGCGTTGCTGCACTGCGGCCGTCTCTTACCGCGCGGAGTGCCGCTTCATTTACGATATTGGCAAGCTCCGCGCCGGAAGCGCCTGATGCCATGCGCGCTACTGCCAGATAATCTATGTTATCTTCTGTCTTGATTTTGGAAGCATGCACCTTGAGGATCGCCTCCCTGCCTTTGAGGTCAGGCAGTTCTACAGGTACTCTGCGGTCGAAGCGTCCCGGTCTGGTGAGTGCCGGATCGAGCGACTCCGGTCTGTTGGTAGCTGCAAGGATGATGACTCCGCTGTTTCCCTCGAATCCGTCCATCTCTGTAAGCAGCTGGTTGAGCGTCTGCTCTCTCTCGTCGTTGCCGCCTAAATTGCCGCTGTTTCTCTTCTGTCCGATAGCATCGATCTCATCGATGAATACGATACACGGAGCCTTCTCCTTGGCCTGTCTGAACAGGTCGCGGACTTTTGAAGCGCCCATGCCTACAAACATCTCAACGAATTCAGAACCCGACATCGAGAAGAACGGTACATTCGCTTCGCCGGCAACAGCCTTGGCAAGCATGGTCTTTCCTGTTCCCGGAGGGCCTACCAGCAGTACGCCTTTCGGCATCGCGGCTCCGATGTCCCTGTACTTTGAAGGGTCGTGCAGATAGTCCACTATCTCCTGCAGGTTTTCTTCTGCCTCGTCAACGCCCTCAACATCATCAAATTTGATTCCGTCCGAAGACTTTACGTATACTCTGGCATTGCTCTTGCCCATGTTGAACATCATGGAGCCCGGGCCGCCGGCCTTGTCCATCATCCTCCTGCTCAGGAACTGTCCCAGAGCGATGAAGATAAAGATCGGAAGCACCCAGCTCAGGAAGAAGCTCGCCAGCGGAGACATCTGCTGTACTATCTTGCTTGTGAACTCTGCGCCGGACTCGTGCAGACGGTTGACCAGATCCGGATCGTTCATCACTCCGGTGCGGTAAACTTCCTTGCCGTCCTTGCTCGTGAACAGGATCTGGTTCTCCTCTATCTGTACTGATCCTATCTCACCTTTTTCTGTCATTGTCATGAATGTTCCGTAGTCCACTTCCTTGATCTTCTGCTCTTCAGCAAGCATCGGAGCTATAAGGGAATTGAACGCAAACATTGCCAGTAGAATGATTATGTAGAAAACTATCAGCGGTTTCCTCGGGGACTTTACTTCATTCATCACTTTCTCCTGTCTTTCTACCTTATTATGATACAGCTGACGACTTTAGCGCCGTCCTTCTCTATTACATATGCTTCATTTTCGGAACTGCAGCGATAGATGCCGAGCCTGTCGCCTTCATATGTCTGAGCTGCATACTGGACCTCAATTGCTTTGACCGGGCGCTCTATCAGTTTGTCTGCAGCGATCTGGTTCACGAAGTAGCGGACATACGCAACGTTGTTGGTGTGATGGCAGTAATCAATATCCGCCGAACGTACCGTGATCTCATCGATCAGCTCGCCGCGCACCGGTTTTTCCTTTGTATAGGCTATCTCAAACACCGGCTCCTCAGCAGGAGTCTTCTCTCCGACTCCGACACTCTCCGATTTTCTGATCTTGCCCGTCTCAAGATCTACAGCGCACAGTTCCAGTCTGGACTTCAGCGCGATGCTGCCGTCCGCCTTATGGATCACTGTATCTATATACAGCCTGATTTTTGAGAATGAGCTTATGTAGCTCGTGACCGTATACTCCTCCATCCAGGCAAGAGACTGTGGCATCTCTATCCTGTTGCGGACGAATACCCACATGCCTCCGTATTCGCGCATGCATGTGACTCCGTCGATATGCTGGTCACCCATCAGTTCAGTGACCATGTCCTCCACTATCCTGAATGCTCCCTCAACGGAAAGATTTACATCAGCTCCGCAGCTGCTTGCCGCAAGTCTGTCCTTTTTTACCAGTCTCATTTGATATGACCTTCTCCTGATTATTGTTCTTAACCAAGGTATTATATCACAAAAGGACCTCTGCTTCGGTAAAGACAGACTATATAAAGCAAATGGCAGGGTACGGTCCCTGCCATTTATTTTTTAATTCAGGCCTTTCATCGACAGCGCTATCTTGCCGCGCTTTTCGTCTATCGACAGCACTTTTACATTCACTATATCGCCCACCTTTACTACATCGAGCGGATGCTTCACGAATCTGTCAGCCAGCTCGGATATATGGACGAGCCCGTCCTGATGTACTCCGATATCTACGAATGCGCCGAAGTCCACGATGTTGCGGACCGTTCCTTTTAACTCCATCCCCGGCGTTAGATCTGACATCTCCAGGACGTCACTTCTGAGTACAGGCGCCTGAACATCTTCTCTCGGATCCCGTCCCGGTTTTTCGAGCTCAGCGGCTATGTCGGCAAAGGTGTACTTTCCTATGCCAAGCTTTTCTGCGATGTCTTTCCTTGATGCGATGCCTCTGACTCTTCCCGCAATTATGTCATCAGCGCCATAGCCGCACTCTTTGAGTATTGCCCTTGCGGCATCGTAGCTTTCCGGATGCACCGCAGTTGCATCGAGAGGCTCCTTGCCGTCTGTTATCCTCAGGAAGCCTGCGCACTGCTCAAATGCCTTCGGTCCGAGCTTAGGGACCTTCAGCAGTTCCCTGCGGGTGCTGAATCTTCCATGCTCATCCCTGTACGCAACGATATTGGCTGCGATCTGTTTGCTGACTCCCGAAACATATCCCAGAAGAGACGGGGATGCCGTGTTGAGGTCAACGCCTACCATGTTGACGCACTTCTCTACGACCGCAGACAGCACCTCACCCAGACGCTTCTGGTTCATATCGTGCTGATACTGGCCCACGCCGATCGCCTTAGGGTCGATCTTTACGAGTTCAGACAGCGGGTCCTGCAGCCTGCGGGCGATCGACGCCGAACTCCTCTCCCCTACATTGAGGTCAGGGTGTTCTTCTGTCGCCAGCTTGCTCGCCGAGTAGACTGACGCGCCGGCCTCATTGACTATTGCATACTGCAGTTTTCTGCCGCGCCTTTGCTTATCATAGCTGCGGATGAAATCCGCAATGATTTTTTCGGATTCCCTTGAGGCCGTGCCGTTGCCGACCGAGATGATATCAACGTTATACCTGTCGCAGAGCTCCTCGAGCACCTTTACCGCTTCTGCCACCCTGTTCTGCGGCGCAGTCGGATAGATTACGGCGGTCTTCAGTATCTTGCCGGTCGGATCGCATACTGCGAGCTTGCAGCCGGTACGGAAAGCCGGGTCCCAGCCGAGCACGGTCTTGCCCTTCATCGGCGGCTGCATCAGCAGCTGCTCAAGGTTTGAGCCGAACACCTTTATTGCTCCTTCCTCTGCTGCTTCTGTCAGGCTGCCGCGGATCTCTGTTTCTATGGACGGAGCTATGAGTCTTTTGTATCCGTCCTCGACCGCTGCTTCGACGTACGGACTGCAGACCTCCGTCACTCTGCGCAGCATCTTTCGCTTCAGATATCTGTCGATCTCTTCTTCAGGAGCTTCCACGGATACCGAAAGGACCTTCTCCTTCTCTCCGCGGTTCACCGCCAGGACCCTGTGTCCCGGGATCTTCGAGACCGGCTCGCTGTATTCGTAGTAGTTTTCATAAACCGAGCGCTCACCGGCTGCCGCGATTTTTTTGCCTTCAGCGCCGAGGCCGCACGTAAGAAAACCTTTTTCGAGCGTCTTCTTTCTTATCCACGCTCTTATATCCGCGTCATCCGACATGTCGTCAGCGATTATATCCTGAGCCATCCCCAGAGCGGTCTTTGCATCAGGTATCTCCTTTTCTTCGGAGATGTATTTTTCAGCTTCCTTAACGGGATCACCCGTTGAGTCCTTTGACATCAGATAGTCGGCAAGACCCTGCAGGCCTTTTTCCCTGGCTACGCTCGCACGCGTTTTTCTCTTCGGCTTGTACGGTCTGTAAAGATCCTCGAGGGCAGCTGCAGTTTCAGCCGCTTCTATCTTTGCCTTAAGCTCAGGGGTGAGCTTTCCCTGCTCCTCTATCGCTGCCAGAACAGTCTGCTTGCGGTCCTCAAGATTGCGCAGGTACTTCAGACGCTCGTCAAAACTGCGCAGCACCTCGTCATCCATGGCTCCGGTCGCTTCCTTGCGGTAACGGGCAATGAAAGGTATGGTGCAGCCGCTGTCGATCAGCTCCGTTGCTGCCTCGGCCTGCCATAGTTTTATTCCTAATTCATCAGCTATCTTTTTCAGAATATTGTTTTCCAAGTGTTTTTCCCTCTTTCTTTCTTAGTCCACCCCCAATGTTAAATGAAAGACCTCCGATTGTCGAGCTATATCTGCCGCACTCGACTCATGTCGCCGGAAGATGACCCGGCAGAAAAGGAAGCTCAAAAATGGCTGCGGCATATTGTCATGCTGCAGCCAAGTCATTCTATTTTCTATTCATATATCAATGAGGGTGTTTTTATCGCAGGAGCCTGGTTCCGAAGATCAGACTACTGACGGATTTATGCGAGCTGTGCGGCAAAAGGCATATAGCCGCGAACACGATGATGCTCACAGGCAGCCAGGCCAGGCTGTACTCCGCCAGAGGGAGCGCATAGTATGCCTTGCTCAGAATGTTCCAGCCGAGATCGAACATCTCGCTGTATCTGACCGCGAACTGCAGTATGCTTATCACGAACGCCGTGATCACGGCCCACTTTCCGGCTCTGAGCCTTACCGGATTGTCAGGCTTTCTGCAGAGGCAGTAATACATCGCTATTACGATCGCGGCAGGATAGCATGCATCGAGTACCGGTCCTATGATCCTGACTATGGAATCGAGGTCCGCGAACGATACTACGCACGACAGCGCGCATGATGCGATGCAGAAGTTCCTGTATGTAAAAATCCTTTCGTTCTTCTCATGGAGTATCTCTTCCCAGATCTCGGAGGTCGAAGAGACTGCGCCTACTGCGGTAGTCAGAGCTGCTGCAACGAGAGCTATATTGAACAGTATCCCTCCGAAGCTTCCCCAGAGCTGCAGGACCATTTCAGTATACAGCGCCGAAAGAGTCAGATCGATGGTTCCTCCCGTGTTGGCTCCGGCTATCATGTGGCCGAAAATGGTGATCATCAGCAGTCCCAGTCCGACTATTCCGATCTTAATGAGATTTCTGTTTATCGCTTTCTCTTCTATGCCCGCATTCCTGATTCCCTGAACGACGATTATTCCGAAGAGCAGTGCGCACTGAAGGTCTGCAGTAGCGTAACCCTCAAGGAAGCCGTGAACGACCGGATTCTGTGTGAATGAAGGCGCCGCCCACTCATTTGCGATAGGGCTGGCGATACTTTTTACAATTACCGCTGTTACAACTACGATCAGCACCAGAAACAGTATGTTTCCGATCTTGTCTATTACCTTGCCCGGGCTCGCGACGAACCAGTAAGTGATCAGATAGAAAACAACGAAGTGGACTTTATACCCGTACTGGACGATCCTATGGTAGTAGTGTTCCCGCCTGAACATGAACTTGCGAATCACGACTACGTACCGGTAGAAAAGCTGCAGGACTACCCTCTGATAATGACCTACCGCGAGTACGACACGGATGCAAACAGGATACTGCTGGACGCGGGCCTGGATGCTTCTGTCCGCTACCGCTCCAAAGACGACTTCGCCGTGCTTTCCATGGTGCAGCACGGCCTCGGCATTTCCATTCTCCCGGAGCTGACGCTTGAGCGGTTCCCAGGGAGCTACGACTACCGGATGCTCGACCCGGAGTCCTACAGGTCTCTGGGCATAGGGATCCGGTCAATAAAAGAAGCGGGCCCGCTCGCCCGCTCCGTGATCAGCTATATAAAGGATAACATCCGTTAGGGGACAGAGAACCGTCCCCTGTCTCTTTTTTGTTTATTCTACTGTTACCGATTTTGCCAGGTTACGTGGCTTGTCCACGTCGAGGCCCTTTGCAACGCTTATATAGTATCCGAGCAGCTGCAGCGGGATGACCGCCAGGCTTCCGACGAAGTGCTCGTCTGCTCTCGGTACGTAAATCGTGAAGTTGACTGAGTCTTCCACGTTGTATCTGCCGTCAGTTGTCACGCCGAACAGATAAGCTCCGCGCGCCTTACACTCTGCCATGTTGCTGACTGTCTTCTCGAGGAGGTCAGCCTGCGTCAGCAGGCCTATGACCAGAATGCCGTTCTCAATAAGGCTGATAGTGCCGTGCTTGAGCTCTCCTGCTGCATACGCCTCGCTGTGTATGTAGCTTATTTCTTTCATCTTGAGGCTTCCCTCGAGGCTGATCGCGTAGTCAAGGCCTCTTCCGAGGAAGAAGACATCGCGTGCATTCGAGTACTTAGCTGAGAACCACTGAATCCTTTCCTTGGATTCAAGTGTCTTTTCGATCTTGTCAGGCAGAGCCTGCAGCTCTTCGATATAGTACTTGTATTCCGGCGCGTCGATCTTTCCCTTTGCCTTTCCGAGAGCAACAGCTATCGTATACAGTGCCGCCAGCTGCGCGCTGTATGCCTTTGTTGTAGCTACTGCGATTTCCGGGCCGGCCAGTGTATAGAATACATTGTCAGCCTCTCTGGCTATTGTGGATCCGACTACATTGACGAGACCCAGTGTACGTATGCCCTTTGCCTTGGCAGCTCTGAGTGCGGCAAGTGTATCGGCAGTTTCTCCGGACTGCGAGATTATGATAACCAGCGCATCCTTGTCGATGAGTATCTTTTTATACCTGAATTCCGAAGCAATCTCCGCAGTGACCGGTATCTCTGCAAGATCCTCGATGACATACTTGCCAACCATTCCGGCATGCCATGCAGAACCGCAGGCGATGATGTGTATCTCGCTTACGCCTGAAAGCACGTCCTCCGTGAGTCCGGCAGCGGAAAGGTCTATCTGTCCTTCGTGGATAACGCTGTTGAGAGTATCCCTGATTGCCTTCGGCTGCTCGTGGATCTCCTTGATCATGAAGTGCTCATATCCGCCCTTTTCAGCAGCTTCGGCATCCCATGTGATGTGCTTCTGCTCAACCTCGACCTCGTCGCCGTTGAGGTCAAAGAAGTGCAGCTCGCCCGGCAGGATCCTTACCGAATGCAGGTCATCGATGTAATAAATGTCGCGTGTATACTTCAGCAGCGCAGGTACATCGGATGCGAGGAAAGATTCCCCGTTTGCCGTTCCGAGTACCATCGGGCTGTCCTTGCGGGCAGCGTAGATCTCTCCCGGATAGTCCTTGAACATCAGGGCGAGAGCATACGAACCTCTTACACGGACCATCATCCTGTTGATGGCATCGATAGGTCCGATCTTATATTTTTTGTAATAGTAATCGACAAGCTTGATGGCTACTTCGGTATCAGTCGAGCTGTAGAAAGTGTAGCCCTGGCTCACGAGCTTTGCCTTCAGCTCCTCATAGTTCTCAATGATGCCGTTGTGGACTCCCACAACATCAGACTCGACCGGTCCCGATGCGGAGCCTGCCGCATTGCCGCTGACGTGCGGATGCGCATTGTTCTGCGAAGGCTCGCCGTGGGTCGCCCATCTTGTATGTCCGATACCGCAAGTTCCCGGCAGAGCTTTGCCATTGTCGATCTTATCAGCAAGATTCTTCAGTTTGCCTGTTGCCTTTACTACTTCTGCAAGCGACTCACCGTCGCGGACGGCAAGTCCCGAAGAATCATATCCTCTGTATTCCAGTTTTGAGAGTCCGTTGAGCAGTACAGGCGCTGCCTGCTGGCTCCCGGTAAATCCTACTATTCCGCACATGTTCTAAACACTCCTTTTCTGTGTTTTTGCCGCGGCTATGAACTCTCTGAACAAAGGATGCGGTCTGTCGGGACGGCTCTTGAATTCCGGGTGGAACTGGACCCCGATAAAGAACGGCCTGTCACTTATTTCTACCGTTTCGACAAGCTTTCCGTCAGGTGATATCCCGCTCAGCGTAAGGCCTGCATCCGTGAACATTTCCCTGTAATCGTTGTTGAATTCATAGCGGTGGCGGTGACGCTCACTTATAGTCATTATACCATAGCATTCGGCGATTTTTGTCCCTTCACCAAGAATACATGGATAAGCTCCTAATCTGAGTGTGCCGCCCTTGTCTATGTGCTCACTCTGTCCCGGTATAAAATGTATGACTTTATTTGCGCATTGCTCGTCAAATTCGCCTGAGTTTGCATCAGCCAGTCCCAGTACATTTCTCGCATATTCGATTACCGCTATCTGCATGCCGAGGCAAAGGCCGAGATACGGAACATCATGAGTCCTGGCATATCCTGCCGCTGCAATCATGCCTTCGATGCCGCGGTTTCCGAAACCGCCCGGTACGAGAATAGCATCCACATCTCCAAGTTCGCTGTCAATGTCTCTTTCTTCCAGACCTTCAGAATCGATCCACTTCACGTCCACATGGACTCCGTTGCTGCTTCCTGCGTGATTAAGCGCTTCGAGCACCGAAAGATATGCGTCGTGCAGACCGGTGTACTTACCCACAAGACCGACCCTTACAATATCTTTACAGCTCTTTATCCTCTCCACCATCGCGGTCCACTCTGCCATGTCAGGTTCCGGGGTATCTATACCGAGCTCCCTGCATACTACACCTGAGAAACCGGCTCTCTCAAGCATGAGCGGAGCCTCATAAAGGACCGGCAGCGTCATGTTTTCTATTATGCAGTCTTCCTTGACATTGCAGAACAGGGCAATCTTCCTGAACACGTCTTCTTCAAGCGGCTCATCGCATCTCAGCACGATGATGTCAGGTTTTACCCCGGCCCCCTGAAGCTCCTTTACCGAGTGCTGCGTCGGCTTTGTTTTGTGCTCATCTGAGCCCCTGAGGAACGGTACCAGCGTCACGTGTATGAAAAGGCTGTTTTCTCTGCCCACTTCAAGCGATATCTGTCTTGCTGCTTCTATGAACGGCTGTGATTCTATGTCTCCTATAGTGCCCCCGATCTCAGTGATGACGACATCGGCATCAGTCCTTTTGCCTACGCTGTAGACAAACTCCTTGATCTCATTGGTTATGTGCGGGATCACCTGCACTGTCGATCCGAGGTATTCGCCCCTGCGCTCCTTGTTGAGCACGTTCCAGTAGACCTTGCCTGTCGTAAGATTCGAAAACTTGTTGAGGTCCTCATCGATGAAACGTTCATAATGCCCCAGATCCAGGTCTGTCTCAGCCCCGTCCTCTGTCACATATACTTCCCCGTGCTGGAAAGGACTCATCGTTCCCGGGTCCACGTTGATATACGGATCCATCTTCTGAGCTGCGACCTTAAGTCCGCGGGCCTTGAGCAGTCTTCCGAGCGAGGCTGCAGTGATGCCCTTTCCGAGTCCGGAGACTACACCTCCCGTAACAAAGATATACTTCTTGTCCATAGCATCCCCCTGTCTTACTTTCCGCTGTCACCATAGTTGGAGAGGACTCTGGCAGACGGATCGTTCACGTCGCAGCCCTCCCATTCCTTATTAGGCATCCAGAAATCGATCACCATCTCCGCCTGTCCCGGATAGTATTTCTCAAATATGTCGCGGTAAAGCAGTGATTCCTTAGTGAACGGAACGGCATAATCGTAGCGCCTGCATCCGGCTTCGAATTCTTCATCGGTATAAACTGTTTCAGCATACTCCTTCAGATCATCCACCATGGAATGTCCGACCGCATCCGAAAAAGCCGCCTTTTCTCTCCAGAGTATTTCGTCAGGCAGATAATCTCCCTCGAATGCTTTTCTGAGAAGGTATTTGCCCTTTCCGTATTTGTTCATCTTCAGCTCCGGATCTATCGCCATTACGTAGCTGACAAGATCCAGATCACCGAACGGCACTCTTCCTTCAAGACTGTTGCCCGATATGCATCTGTCGGCTCTGAGCACATCGTACATGTGGAGCTCCCTCATTCGCTTGCACGCCTCTTCCTGGAACGCTTCAGCGGACGGAGCGAAATCCGTGTATTTATAGCCGAAAAGCTCATCAGATATCTCTCCGGTCAGGATAACGCGCAGATCAGTAGTCTCATGGATCGCCTTGCACATAAGATACATTCCCATGGACGCCCTGATCGTAGTGATGTCGTAAGTGCCGAGCAGGTATATCACATCCTCGAGAGCGTCCAGCACATCCTGTCTGCTCATTATCACTTCGGTATGATCGCTTCCTATGTAGTCTGCAACTGTTCTGGCGTACTTAAGATCGATAGGATCTATGTCCATGCCGACAGAAAATGTTTTTATAGGCTCATCGCTCTCCCTCGCAGCTATGGCGCATACGAGTGAAGAGTCGAGGCCTCCGGACAGCAGGAATCCCACCCGGGCATCGGCTACCAGTCTTTTTCTCACACCCTTTATGAGTTTTTCCCTGATATTCCTGAAAATCGTGTCAGCGTCGTCAGAAAGATACCCACTAACTTCTGTCACATCGTGATAGCTGACAAAATCCCCCTTTTTCCAATAGTGTCCGGGTGGGAACGGCATTATCCTGCCTGTTATCCCCAGAAGGCTCTTGGCCTCGCTGGCAAATACTATATCCCCTGCGGAATCATAGCCGTAATAGAGCGGCCTGATACCGATGGGATCTCTTGCTGCTATGTATTCGCCGGTCGCCCCGTTATAGAGCACGCATGCAAACTCTGCGTCAAGCATGTCGAACATGTCCGTACCGTATTCAAAGAACATCGGCAGGATTATTTCGCAGTCCGAGCCCGACCTGAATACATAGCCTTTTTCCATTAATTCACGTTTCTGTTTCTCAAATCCGTATAACTCGCCGTTGCAGATGACCTTCCATCCGTTCATTTCAAAAGGCTGCATGCCTTCAGGCGTAAGGCCCATGATCGAAAGTCTGTGGAAGCCCATGATACCTTTCCCGTTTGTTATGATACGTGTGTCATCCGGGCCTCTGTACTTGGTTCTTGCAAAAGCTGTTTCAAAATCTTCACGGGTTATACTGCTTCCCGTTGAAGCCATAATCGTACACATATCTTTCCTCCTGTCATATGAACGCCTGCACCGCTACTTTTCACCGAACATGAGCAGTCCGTAATTCGGAAGCGGCCAGTATTTCTTGGATGTAAGCATTTCCGCGGCGTCGCCGTCCTCACGCAGTGCTCTCATAGCCGGGAGAAGTTCGTTGCGGATGATCTCTGAATCAGCGGAGTAATCCGTCCCGCCAAGCGTGTTGAGCACACAGACCATGTTCTGCACATCTCTGTATATCCTGTCGGTCTTATCGGACAGCTTTGTGATGATCTCCTTCTCGAATGTACATTCCAGATCCGGCAGCGCACGCTTCTTCTCGTTCATGTTCGCTGAAAGCTCAGCCGTATAGGCTTCTACCGCCGGCGCTATCCTCTTGATCGCCATGGATCTCATGGTCCGTGCCTCGATGATGATCGTCTTGCAGTAGTTTTCAAGGATTATCTCGCGTCTGGATTCCAGCTCGGATCTGCTGAAGACTTTCTGTGCGGTCAGCATTTTTACGTTCTTTTCATCCAGAAGGTGCGGTATGCAGTCCGGAGTAGTCCTGTAGTTTGAGAGTCCTCGTCTTTCAGCCTCCCTGATCCACTCCTCCTCGTATCCGTTGCCGTTGAATATTATTCTCTTGTGATCGCGGACAGTTTCTCTTATGAGGCTGTATACGGTCTCGCTGAGATCCTCAGCATCTTCAAGTCTGTCTGCATAAAAGCTGAGCGCATCCGCAACCGCGCTGTTCAGAATGACATTCGGAAAGGCAAGACTGCTCATTGCTCCCGGCATTCTGAATTCAAATTTATTTCCGGTGAATGCGAAAGGCGAGGTGCGGTTTCTGTCGGTGTTGTCTCTCCTGAAGCCCGGCAGCACCTCTGTGCCCAGCTTCATCAGTACTTCACCGCTGTTTTCATATGGGATGTCTTTCTCGATCGACTCCAGAACGGCTGTTAATTCATCGCCGAGGAAAATCGAGATCACTGCCGGAGGCGCCTCGCTGGCACCGAGTCTGTGGTCATTGCCGGCAGACGCAACGGATATTCTCAGAAGATCCTGATAGTCATCCACCGCCTTGATCACAGCGCAAAGGAACAGCAGGAACTGCGCGTTGTCGTGCGGCGTATCTCCGGGAGAAAGCAGGTTGTCTCCTCTGTCCGTTGAAAGTGACCAGTTGTTATGCTTTCCACTGCCGTTCACTCCATCGTAAGGCTTCTCGTGCAGCAGCGCTACAAACCCGTGCCTTTCCGCGACCTTCTTGATCATTTCCATGACCAGCTGGTTCTGATCGACTGTGACGTTTACTTTTGTATATATGCATGCAAGCTCATGCTGTGAAGGAGCGACCTCATTGTGCTCTGTCTTTGCAAACACTCCGAGCTTCCACAGCTCTTCGTTCAGCTCCTCCATGAATCTTGCTACTTCAGGCTTTATCGCTCCGAAATAGTGATCGTCCAGTTCCTGACCTTTTGGAGGCATCACGCCAAAGAGCGTCCTGCCTGCAAATCTCAGGTCCGGCCTCTTATCGTATAGATCACGCGGAACCAGGAAGTATTCCTGCTCAGCTCCGGCAACAGCGTGGACTCTCTGCACCGATCCGTCACCCAGAAGGTGAAGCACCCTCAGCGCCTGAAGGTTGAGCGCATCCATTGATCTCAGAAGGGATGTCTTCTCATCCATCGCCTCTCCGCTGTATGAGCAGAATGCAGTAGGGATGCACAATGTACGGTCCCTGATGAATGCGTATGATGTAGGGTCCCAGGCTGTATATCCTCTCGCCTCAAACGTGGCTCTGAGGCCTCCCGACGGGAATGACGACGCGTCAGGCTCGCCTTTTATAAGCTCCTTTCCGGAGAACTCCATGATCACTCTTCCGTCCGGAGATGACTGGATGAAACTGTCGTGCTTTTCCGCAGTGATTCCGGTGAGAGGCTGGAACCAGTGCGTGAAGTGAGTAGCTCCGTTTGAGACTGCCCAGTCTTTCATCGCCTGGGCAACGGCATTTGCTATCTCCTGATTCAGAGGATCTCCCCTTTTGATAGTATTTCGCATTGAGCGATATGCGTCCTCGGACAGCATCGCCCGCATTACTTTGTCATCGAATACCATTGATCCGAAGCGGTCCAGTACTCTGCTCATCTCGCCGATCCTCCTTTCAGTTATTTCACGCTTTATAAACCGGGTAATTTTAAAATATGTTTCAAAAATATACCCATGAGTTTGATTAATGAAATACATATATATTTAGCATTATCATATTATTTGCATATGAAAAGAGAGCCCCGTTTCTGAGGCTCTCATCATTTGCTTTTTTCTTTTTCAGCAGCCTATCCGGAGACCATATCCCTGACGAAATCAATGAAGGTCTTCTCGATCGTCGGCAGCGGATGGCCCTTGCGCCACACGAAAAGGTACTCCATCTTCTTGTCATCACCCGATATCTCTTTGAAGATCAGGGAATCATTCGGCACGTATGCGGTCCTCGGATAAATGCTTATGCCGACCATCCTGCCGGCAAGCGCCGCAGCGTCGAGGTAGCTGTCCATCTCGCAGACTATCTTCGGCTCGGAACCTTCTCTCCCGAACCATTTGTAGATCGTATCGATCAGCGCCTTTCTGCTCGGCACTATCAGGTTTTCCCCCACAAGATCGCGGATGTCGATCTCGTCTCCATCCTTCATGGCCAGAGGGTGGGTCTTGTTTATCAGCGCGGCGATCCTTTCTTCTCCGACATGGAAGCTGTGGAGAAGGGAATGGTCGCACGGCGATGTTATTACAGCCAGGCTTATGAGTCCCGTACGCATCTTTTCAAGAAGGTCATCGGTGCTTCCGTCAAGTATCCTGAAGCGTATGTTCGGGTATTTGCCGATGAAACCCGCGAACCACTCCGCGGCGATATCCGGAGCCATGCCTTCAACAAGTCCTATGGAGATGGTGCCCCTCATGCCCTCGCCCATGGAGTGGAACTCCGAGCGGGTCTTTTCCGCAAGGCTCAGTATCTCCTTTGCGCGTCTGTAAAGAAGCTGGCCTGATTCAGTCAGCTTCAGATGCCTCTTTCCCCTTACGAATAGCTTTGTGTCAAGCTCTTCTTCCAGGCTTTTGATCTGTGCGCTGAGAGGCGGCTGACTCATATGCAGCTTTTCGGCCGCTCTCGTAACGTTCAGCTCCTCCGCCACTACTACAAAATAACGCAGATTTCTCAGATCCATATCTCAGTCCTCAAACCGGGTCATTCCTGCCAGAGGAACGGCATGAATATCCCCAGCTGCTTCTCCCAGTCTGCTTCACAGTGCCTGCCGCCGACCTGGCAATACAGTTTTGCTGCTCCTCCTGCAGCGATCACCTTGTTTGCGGTACCGCGGCACGTTTTATATATCCAGCTCGATTTATCCTCAACATTCGGATCCTTGATCTTTCCATATCCTTCCTGAGTTCCCCACGAAAGATAGACCCGTGTGTCCGGACTCATGTATGTGTTGTTCATATCGTGCCAGAGCTTGCCGCTCACGCTGCCGATCGACGGTGAAAGACATGCTGCCTTTGATATGAACTGATTATACCTGACTACCGCATACGCAGACATCAGGCCGCCCATGCTCGATCCGCCGATCGCCGTGCACTCCCTGAACGGTATCGTCGGGAATGTCGCGTCTATGTACGGCTTGAGCTCGTAGATGATGCCCTGCATCGTTGCTTCGCCAAGCGGTTCCAGCCCCTTCAGCCATCCGAAGTTGACTCCGTACGGCAGGTACTCCGACATGCGCTCGTCGGGTCCGTGTGCGCACTCGACGCCGACGATGATAATCTGCTTGTCCCAGTCCCTGCAGTATTCCTCGAGGCCCCACGACTTTCCGTACGTGGCATCCTCGTCCCTGAAAAGATTGTGTCCGTCAAAAAAGTAAAACACCGGGAACGGCGGTTCGCCGTGATCCGGGATCCTTATATGCAATGGTCTGTTTGCGCCTAATGAATTGAAATAGAAGTCCTGTTTTATAAGCATTATCTCTGTCCCCGTTTTATATAGTTTTGAGCAGTCTCAGTACCTGCTCCCTGTCGCGAAGCGCCGTTCCTGTTCCGACTGCCGTAGCGCATATGGCTCCGCACGCATTTGCGAACGCCAGAGCATCCTTGACTTCGCTTCCGCGTATGATCTCGGACACGAAGCCTGCCATGAAATTGTCTCCCGCGCCTGTAGCATCCACCACATCTATCTTGTGAGCATAGAGGTGGATCTTCTCTTCGTTGTTTACAAGCAGGCAGCCCTTGCCGCCAAGCTTTATGATCACATTCTTCACGCCTCTTGCCAGAAAAGCTTCGGCCATTTTATCAGGCCTGTCCTCGCCCGTGAAGAATCTGGCTTCGTCTTCGTTCGGCGTTATATAGTCTACCATCGCGAGTGAATCCGCTATGTCATCAAGAGTGAGCCTTCTGAAGTTAGGGATCTTTGTATCCGCGAATACCGGTATCCCCTTTGAATGCGCCTGTGTGACAACGGCTCTTACGACATCCGGATCGTTGAAAGGCGCTCTGAACAGCGAACCTATAACTACCGCCTTCGTATCCGTAAACATGTCAGGATACTGCTCCGGGTGGAAATTATAGCTGTGAGCATTGTTGGTTATCGATTTGCGGTTCCCGTCCTCAGCCACAAATATCGTTGTTATCGGAGTGGAATGATCTGCGGTCCTGATTATGCAGCTTGTGTCCACGCCGTTCTTTACCAGTTCGGCTTCGATGAGATCGCCCGCCTGGTCTTTTCCGAGGAAGCAAAGCAGAGCGCTCCTCATTCCGAGCTTTGCAGCAGCGATCGATCCGTTGACCCCTTCTCCTCCGGCATTGATGGATCCGCTTTCAGCTCTGAATCCGGCCACGGAAACAGGCTCAGGGTCAAAGCCCTTTATGACTGAATCCAGTATGGCTGTTCCTATGAAAACTATGTCATATCTGCTCATATATTTACCCTATACGAAGAAGAACGCGGCTCCGATCATGAGGTATACGGTCACCAGCTGAAGTCCCTCCAGCCAGTTGGATTCTCCGTCTGATGCGACACGGTTGGCGATCAGTACAGATCCTGTGACTGCGACCAGCTCGAACGGTGTGAAGACTATGCTCATCGGTGTGAAGAACAGGCTCAGCAGAGTCAGTACAGGTATGACGAACAGGATGATCTGCAGGCTCGAGCCGAGCGCGATCTCGATCGCGGCGTTCATCTTGTCTTTCATCGCCATGATTATCGCGGATGAGTGCTCTGCGGCGTTGCCGATTATCGGTACCAGTATTATTCCGACAAAGGTCTTGTGGAGGCCTGCGCTCTCCGCCATCGGTTCTACAGTTCCTACGAAGATCTCAGAGATCACCGCTATGCAGACGGTCGATGCGAGCAGCATGATTATCGCGCGAGGCAGGCTTGCCGCCTTATGCTCCTCTTCATCAGGAACAGAGTCTTCGTAGAGCGTGCGGTGTGTCACGAAGGTGAATACGAACTGCATCACGTACACCAGCAGCATCAGCAATGCGACTACAACGCTGAAGCCCTCGTACTCCGTCGTGAGGCTGGACTCAGGCAGCGCGTGCGTAAATATCGCCGGTATGCCGAGGCCCAGCACGGAGAACAGCAGCATGCTCGAGGTTATGTTTATCGAATGTATATTGAATTTCTGTATCTTATGCTTGATGCCGCCTGCCAGCATGGACATTCCGAGCACCAGCAGGATGTTGCCGATCACAGAACCCGCAAGCGAGGCTTTTACGACTTCGAACAGACCTTCCTTCATGGCTACGAAGGCGATGATGAGCTCCGTTGCGTTTCCGAATGTGGCATTCAGGAGGCCGCCTATCTTCTGTCCGGCAAAGCATGCGATGTCATCGGTGGCCTTGCCCATCACGCCTGCGAGAGGAATGATCGCGAGCGCACTGCAGGCGAAAAGCACGGAATCCGAGAATCCCGCGAATTTTCCGTATATTGTCACCGGTATGAATACCAGAAGTATGCTCAGATATTTCATCTCATATCCTCCCCTTGTTCTGCATCGCTTTTTCCGATCAGCAGTATAGCCGCGATTACCATGATTATTCCGGCTATCTTCATTAAGTTCGACTCCTCATGGAATATCAGGATGCCGACCAGCGAGCCTACTATCGGCTCGGTTGCCCCGTATATAGCGGCCTTTCCGCTCTCGATCAGTTTGAGTCCCATCGAGAAGAAGTACTGGGCAAACACCGCTGTTACCAGACACATCAGGAACGCGACGACAAGTATCATCGGATTTGCCCTGCATAGTGATGTCAGGCTTCCCCATCCGCTGAACGGTATAAGGAAGAGGAAACTGAAAAACAGCGTATAGAAGGTCACCGTCAGCGGGTCGTTTTTCTTTACGGCCGCGCTGGTCAGTATGTTGTTGAGCGCATAGGCAAGTCCCGTCAGCACACCGGTCAGTATCGCGACCGGCGGAGGCATGTAGCCTTCTCCTATCACGCCCGTTACAAACAGACATCCGGCCACCGTCAGCACCAGCGCTATGAATTTGTTCCTTGTTATCTTTTCCCCGAAGAATATCCGCGCAAGTATGATGACGAACACCGGCGAAGTGTACAGAAGCACTACGGCAATGGATGCCCGGCTGTTGATTATCGTATAAAAATACAGGAAATTGAACAGCACGCCGTTTATAAAACCTACCAGCATTAAGAGAGCGAGGTCTTTCAGCGGGATCCTGAACTTCGACCTGTCGCGTACCAGAATGACCAGAGCGAATACCAGCACGGCAAAAAGCTGGCGCAGAAATGAGATCTGCATTTCGCCGAGTCCGGCAGCAGACAGGTAATTTATGAATATGCTGATCACGCCCCAGCAGGTACCTGCCAGGATGACCAGCAGCGCGCCTTTCCTGTTATCGTCCATTCTCAGGCCGCACCTTATTCAGCGTCTTTTCCTGTCAGGCCGAGCTCTTCCGCGTGCTCTTCCATGCCCCTGATGCAGATCTCAGCCACATCGCGGAGCTCCATCCCAAGGCGCGCGCAGCCGTCTTTTATCAGCTCGCGGTCGCACTTGGCGGCAAATCTCTTGTCCTTGAATCTCTTCATGAAGCCCTTAGGCTGCATGCCGATGATGCCTTCTCCCCTGAGGATGGCGTATGCCTGGATTATGCCGGTCAGCTCGTCGACAGTGTAGAGCGACTTCTCCATGTTGGTGAGAGGCTCCACATCGTTGATCAGTCCGTAGCCGTGCGCAAGTATCGCGCGGACGTCCTCAGGATCAACACCCGCATCGAGCAGCGGCTGTTCTGTGTGCAGCAGGTGCTCGTCAGGATACTGCTCATAATCATAGTCGTGCAGGTATCCGACTGCCATCCAGTGCTCCTTGTCCTCACCGAAGTGCTCGGCCATGGCTCCCATTGCAGCCATTACATTAAGCGCATGGAGTCTGAGATGATCCTCAGTCACCACAGCATCGTTAAGTTCTTTTGCTCTTTCAAGTGTAAGCATTCTCTATGTCCCCTTCCTAGTAAGTGTATCTTCCGAACTGGTCGAACTCCAGATCCTCCTGATCGCGGTAAGGTCCGGCGTACGATTCCAGTATCGCTACCAGCACATCTGCCAGGTACCACAGTCCGAATCCTCCGAATGTCATGAGTTTGAGCAGTCCGAGTCCTATCTGCCCGCGGGCAAACCTGTCGACACCGTAAATGCCCAGAGTAAATGAGAAGATCCATGTAAAGATGTGCTTGTTGCATTTTCTGTAGGCCTGTCTGCGGCGGTTGTAGCCAAACCCGCGGTTGTTGTAACCGTAGCCCCTGTTATAACCCGGGTCATAGTATTCCTCCGTAACTTCTTCAGTCACGGTCTCTTCGTAAATTTCCGGCTCAGGTTCAGGCGTCGGCGCCGGCTCTGTCTCAACTTCAAACTCGATGTTGTTCTCGTTGTTCTCGAGATCAACATCGTACTTGATCTCACTTTCCGGTACCTGCGCAACAGCCGTTCCGCCGTCTTCTGACAGCTCGTCCGTTATTTCGTCGGTATATCCGTCATAGTATTCCAGTGTATTTTCTTTATCCTCTGTTGCCATCCGTTTATCCTCTTCCTTTATGTAATTCCAATTTCCCGTCCGGTAGTTCGGCCGTTACAGCAGATATCTTTCAGCGATCTCTGCCGCAGTTCTGCACGCACCGATGCACGGTCTGCTCTGATAGTACTCTTCTGTGCGCACTGAAGGTTCCCCCAGGTCTTCCCCTTTCTTAAGGCCGAGCAGTTCCCTGCATATGATGGTCCCTTCGCGCTCCTCGAATTCCGCGCACATTTTCTGTATCAGCCGGTACAGTTCCTTCTTGCTTTCATAATCAGCAGGATCATCGTAGCCATTCAGGTATCCTGCGAGAAGCGTCATGCCGCTCACTGCGCCGCACACTTCCCTGAGCTTTCCGAATCCGGCGCCGAACGGGCTGGCTATCTTTGCCGCCTCTTCGACAGTCATGCCAAGCACATCCGCAAACGCCGCAAACACCGACTGACTGCAATTATAACCTTTTCTGAACAGTTCTTCTGATTTATCCGGTCTGTTCATTACTATCCCTTCCTTACTATCTTTTTAATGATGAAATATGAAAAGGTCATATCAAAAGCATAAAGAGCGAGATACAGCGCAGTACAGAATCTTGCGTGCTTCTTATAATCCCAGTCATTGAAATAATCTGCGTTAAACATCTTCATGTCTCTTCCTCCTGTTTTTTTATTCCAGTCCCGGAAAGCCAAGCTGCCTCAGCGCCTCAAACAGCACGATGTTTGCGGCGTTCGACAGATTGAACGATCTGAGACGTGTATCGCTGCTCATCGGTATGCGTATCGCCCATTCCCTGTTCGCTTCTATGAAGTCTTTGGGCAGACCTGCTGTCTCACGTCCGAATAATATCATATCTTCGTCCCTGAAATCTGCATCTGTATAGAGCCTGTCGCCCTTAGTAGTCGAGAGCCACATTCTGTGGCCTTTGTACTTTTCAAGGAAGTCTTCGAGACTCTCGTGGACTTCCAGTTTTACGTACGGCCAGTAGTCGAGGCCGGCGCGCCTCAGGCTCTTTTCATCAAGGCTGAAGCCAAGCGGCTTCACGAGGTGCAGCACGCTGTCCGTTGCGGCGGCCGTTCTGGCGATATTGCCTGTATTCGGCGGTATTTCAGGTTCTACGAGTACTATGTGTAATGCCATTTATCTGTTATCTAAAGAATTTGCCTGCGTCGTCCTTATAAACGAAATCAGTCGTTCCGCCGCAGGCTCTGCATTTGAACGACTTATATCCGAAGCCCTCTCCGAATCCTCCGAAGCCCGACTGAAGATCTTCCGAGCCGCACAGAGCGCACTTCATGTCAGCTTTGCCGTCGCGGTTGTCCACAGCCTCGTGCCTGCCGTAGTTCGGCAGATCACGCAGTCTCTGCAGGCCGGATCCGCTGTGTGTAAGGTCGACCCGCTTCGAATCTTCCTCTGTCATCACCCATTTGCCGTCAGCCATCCCTGTGCTCCTTCTACATCGGCGTGCCGACTTCTATCAGGTTGCCGTCCAGGTCATAAAACCTGACGACCTTCTGACCCCAGGAATGAGTCATCAGCCTGTTGACAAACTTTGTGTCCGGATACAGGCGCTCCAGCTTCTCCACGAACGCCTCTATGTCGCTTTCCTCAAAGTAGAGCTCGCTTGAATTGTTCTCAGGCACCACATCTCTCTGCAGGAATTCCTTCCAGTACTTCTCTTCCTGGAGGACCAGCCCGTCAGTGAGTATCATGTTGCCGTCGAAATCGACCAGCACCTCAAATCCGAACAGGTCGTGATAGAACTGCTTCGACTTTTCTATGTCCTTTACGACTATGAGGAAATTCCTGAATCTCATGTGTTACCTCTTTATCCTTACGGCAAAGCCGCTGCGATCTATGGAACCATTATAGCACGCAAATCGCTCCTGTAATGATATAAACAATGCGTCTTTCATGATAGAATATCGATACTATCAGAAAGGACGGTTGTGACTATGGATTTCAGAGAAGCTAAAATCGGATTTATCGGATTCGGAAGCATGGCGGCCGCTATCTGCGACGGTCTGCTCATGAAGAAGGTAGTTGAACCTTCGGCGATCTACGCCTGCGCAAGAGACATGGAGAAGCTTCGCAGAAGATGCGAAGAGCGCGGCATCAATGCGTGTGAGGGAACCGAGGGAGTCGCCGCAGCAAGCGACATCGTCGTGATCGCAGTCCTGCCGCAGCAGGTGGAAGCTGTCGTGAAGGCAGCAGCCGGCGCCCTGAAAGGCAAGCCTATGTTCTCGATCGCAGCCGGCATAGATTATGAGCGTTATGTCAGCTATCTCGGGGAAGGCTTCAACCACATCAGCACAGTCCCTAATACACCGATCGCCATCGGCGAGGGCATCATCGTTGCGGAGGCCAGACACTCACTTACAGACGAACAGCTCGCGCTCTTCGAAGGCGTGTTCGGTCAGATCGCCACGATCGAGTATTTCAGTTCTGAACTGCTATCGCTTGGCGGCACAGGCGCGGGATGCGCTCCGGCATTCGTCGACGTTTTCATCGAGGCGATGGCTGACGGTCTGGTAAAGAACGGGATGAGCAGAGCCCAGGCATATAAAATAGTGCCGCAGATGATCAGCGGCACTGCTAAATACATGATGGAAAGCGGAAAACATCCGGGTGAGCTCAAGGATGCGATATGCACCCCGGGCGGCACCACTATCGTGGGCATAAGCGCTCTCGAAGAGACCGGATTCAGGTATTCGCTGATCCACGCTATAGACAAAATAATGGATAAGAAGCATTCAATGTGATCACTTCGGCAGATAGAGCTTTCTGAGTATGAACTCCTTGCCTCTGTCAGGCATCACGCGAAGCAGCACCATGAGAGCTTTGTAATCGAGCCCTACCGGCACTCTTGCCGGAGGGTTTTTTCTTGCGGCGAGAGCAAGCGCCACCTTTGCGACGCTGTCAGGCGATCTGCCGTTCTGCTCATCTGCAGCCATCTTTGCGACGCTCTTTTCCAGAACGCTGCCGTAGCCGCCGTCATCCTTCGTTTCCCTTGCAGCAGTGAAACCCGTTTTGGTGTCGCCCGGCTCTATGATGCAGGCTTTTACACCGTACTGCTTCATCTCCATGCGGACTGCATCGGTGAATGCCTCGAGGGCATACTTGCTCGCTGAATACTGGCTCTGCATAGGTATGGATACTCTGCCCGCGATCGAGCCTATGACCATCAGAAGGCCTTTGCCCTGAGCGCGCATCCTAGTGAGACACGGCTGTGCCGCATTGAGCGTGCCGAAGTAGTTGACCTCCATCTGCTTTCTTGTCAGCTCGGAAGGAGCTGTCTCCGCCGGTCCGGCTACTCCCATTCCCGCGCAAAGAACAGCTATGTCTACCTGAGGGAGCTCCTCAATGAACTTCCTGGTCGCCTCTTCATCCGTGACATCCAGCTTTCTCAGAGTCAGACTGCCGCCTCCGGCAAAGTGTTCCGTTTTCTCTTCAGTATTTCTCGACACTCCGGTGACGTCGCAGCCGTTTCTTGCGAACATCACTGCGCATGCACGTCCTATCCCCGATGAAGCTCCGGTCACAAATACGTTTTTTCCGTAAAGATTCTTTTTCATAGCCATAAAATTATATCACACGTTTTCTCCTCATAATCAGTACCTTTATGATGTATTATAGGATAACAATTAGCTATAATAAATGGTGTAATACTTATGATAGGTAACAATAACGGTCCGAAGCGCATCACGGAGGTGAAGTATCAATGGAACACAACAGTGAGAAATATGTAATGACCTTCGACAAAACCGAGGTAAGCAAATGTCTGCTCTGCTTTGACCCGCCATGCTCAAAAGCCTGTCCGCAGCACGCTGACATAGGCAGCATCCTTGAGTCCCTGTACTTCAGGAATTATATCGGAGCAGCCGGTAAGCTGAACTGCGACTGCACCTATTGCAACGCTCCGTGCGAAAAGGCATGCGTCCAGAACGGTCTGAGGCTTCCGGTCGAAATACGGGAGATCTTTCTTCAGCTGAAAAAGGATGCATCTATCCTTCCTGAAAGCAGGATAGACCAGGTAGATCTTTCGACTGACATCTGCGGCATAAAGCTTGAGAACCCTTTCCTGCTGTCTTCATCGGTAGTAGCAAGTTCCTACGACATGTGCAAACGCGCTTTCGAGGCAGGCTGGGCAGGCGCTTCGTTCAAGACCATATGCAACTTCCCTCAGCATGAGACTTCTCCGAGGTTCTCGGCCATCAGGCACCACTCGAACGCTTTCTTCGGATTCAAGAACATCGAACAGCTCTCCGACCACAGTGTTGAGGAGAACATGCAGATCTTCGAGAGGCTGAAAAAAGAGTTCCCTACAAAGGTGATCGTGGCATCGATAATGGGACAGAACGAGCAGGAGTGGACCGACCTTGCGGCGAAGTGCGAGAGAGCCGGAGCTTCCGTGATCGAATGCAACTTCTCGTGCCCTAACATGGAGTCCGACGACCTCGGCGTCACGATAGGACAGTCCGCGGAACTGGTCGAAAGGTTCACAAGAGCTACCAAGAGAGGGACTTCTCTTCCGGTACTTGCAAAGCTTACACCGAACATAACCGACATGGTCCCTATAGCGCTCGCTGCAAAGCGCGGAGGCGCAGACGGTATCGCAGCCATCAATACGATCAACTCCATCACCGGCGTAGATATCGACACTCTCGTGGCAGAGCCTGCCGTACAGGGCAAGTCGATAATCGGCGGTTATTCAGGAAACGCGGTAAAGCCGATCGCGCTGAGATTCATCTCGGACCTCTCCAGATGTGACGATCTGAAAGAAATGCACATAAGCGGCATGGGAGGTATCGAGACATGGCGCGACGCGCTTGAGTTCATACTCCTCGGCTCCGGAAGCCTGCAGGTAACTACAGCCGTGATGCAGTACGGCTACAGGATAATTGATGATCTGATCTACGGTCTTGAAGCTTATATGAGGAGCAAGGGCATCTCATCGGTCCGGGATCTCATAGGAGGTGCAGCCGGCACGGTAGTCGACCACCACAGCATCGAAAGAGACACCATACTGTTCCCGGTATTCGATTATGAGCTCTGCAACGGCTGCGGCAGATGCTATATCTCGTGCATGGACGGCGGTCACCAGGCCATCAAGTTCGACAAGGAGACCCGTACGCCTATTCTTATTGGCAGCAAATGCGTGGGCTGCCACCTGTGCAGACTTGTCTGTTCGCAAAAGGCCATCAACACCGCAAGAAAAGTAATAAAAAGATAAAGGGCATAAAAAGAGTCCCTGATGCTCCGTGCATGCTCCGTGCATCAGGGACGTTTTTGTTATACCGTGACCTGCACCCAGCAGACCGGATCGGAAAGTTTTTCGAGCTCATCAGGCGTAAGCTCCACTACGGAATCCTCCCCTCCTATGCCCGGGAACACGGTCTCACCGACATGCTTCCTGATCGAAAGGTCGAGGTAGAGCTTTGCGGTGTCCTTGAGGCAGAACGGATTGATCGTTCCCGCCACATGGCCTACGAGCTCTTCGGTCTGCTCAGCAGGCAGCATGGTAGGTCTGAATCCGAACACGTTCCTGAACATCCCGTTGTTGACGCGTGACTTGCCCGACGCGATAACCACGATCGCGGTGCCGCCCTTGCCCTTGAACACAAGGCCCTTGCAGATTTGGTCCACATCAACGCCCAGAGCCAGAGCAGTGCTTTCGGCAGTGATATCTGTATTTTTGAAATCTATTATGCGGTCGCTCATGCCCCTGCTTTCCAGAAAGGCACGGCCTCTTACTTCAGCTTCGTTCATCATTATCTCCAGAAAATGTTTATATATCAGCCGGCCTGTCAGTTCAGCTGTGTTACCCTTCCGTCACCATCGACAGGTATCTCATCGCCCAGGTAAGTCGGCTTCGCCTTGATCATCCCTTTGAAAAAGTCCTTGTCGCGCGCCAGCACTTCGCGTGCTTCCCTGTAGTACCTGCCGGCATATTTCTGCTGGTTGGACGCCACGCCTTTTGCCTCGATGCCGAGTGCCTCGCATGCCTTGAGCGCCCTGAACAGGTGGTACTTCTGCGTTACAACTATCATGCGGTCAGCCATGAACACCGCGTGCGATCTGTAGACCGACTCGTAAGTCGAGAATCCTGCATAGTCCAGAAAAATGTCTTCAGGCGGGACTCCCTGCGCAAGCGTGTACTTCAGCATGCAGTCCGGTTCACTGTATTCAACGATGCTGTTGTCTCCGCTCAGCAGAAGCTTCGGCGCAACGCCGGCCTTGTAGAGCGCGATGGCTGTGTCGAGCCTGTCCTTAAGCATGGGTGACGGTTCGTTGTCGAGCCACACCGCGCATCCCAGCACCAGTATGCACTGCGGATCGATGCTCCTGCAGACTTCGGTTTCCGCCTCGCTTATGCTGCTGCCGGTATCGACCCCCGCGATCTCAGACTTCACGGATTGCGTCACATATGCGCTGAGTCCGAACACGAACACCGCCAAAACTATAACAATTATAAATATGATCTTTAGAGCCTTCCTCATCTTTAGTATTCAAAATATAATTATGCCATTTTGAGCTGTTTTCTCGAACTTGACATAATTATAGGTCCTTCCTCATAGGTGCTTTTATGTCACTTTGATTTGCTATCTCGATGATGACATAATTATTGACCTTTTTTCATGGGCACTTTTATGTCATTTTAAGTTAATATCTCGATGATGACATAACTTGCACCCATTTCCATGAACATTTTTTATGCCATTCCAGAAAGTTTTCCTGATTCTGACATAATCTCTGCTATTCTTCATGAGATTTTTTATGTCATTTGGTGCCATTTCTCTGAATCTGACATAATGTATGAATAATTCTAGTCCGCCAGCTCACGTTTTGCGGCCAGAGCGCGCGGCACGTAAGCTTTTATGTGTATGCCTTCCTCCTCGTACTCCTCTGAGAGGAGCTGGCCTGCCTTTCTTATCTCCGCTACCACAGCGGTATTTTTATAAGGGATCATCGTGTCTATGTAGACCCGGCGGTCCCTGAGTATCCTTGCAAGTTCGCTGTAAAACTCATCAAGCCCGGCGCCCGTCTTCGCGGATATCTTCACTGAAGCATCGGCTCCGAAATCCCTGAAGACAGCGTCCGCATCTACAAGATCCGCCTTGTTCCAGACCGTGATGACCGGCTTGTCGGTTATCCCGAGGTCTATCAGTGTATCATAAACCACTCTTCTATGCATCTCCGCCTGCGGACCTGATGCGTCTATCACGTGAACTATGATGTCTGCATAGCCGGCTTCTTCAAGAGTGCTCCGGAACGCGTCGACCAGATTGTGCGGCAGCTTGTTTATGAATCCTACTGTATCGGTGAACAGGACCTGCTGGCCGTCCGGCAGCAGCGCAGTCCTTGTTGTAGGGTCGAGTGTCGCGAAGAGCTTGTCCTCGGACAGCACATCCGAGCCCGTGATCCTGTTGAGAAGCGTAGACTTTCCCGCGTTTGTATAGCCAACGATCGCGACTGTCGGCACTTCATTGGCCGAGCGTTTCTTCCGCGCCGTGTCGCGGGCTCTCTTCATGACCTCGATATCGTCCGAAAGGAGCTTTATCCTCTTTTGTATCACACGCCTGTCGGTCTCAAGCTTGGTCTCACCCGGTCCTCTGGTGCCTATACCGGCTCCGAGCCTCGAAAGCGCCTCGCCCATCCCGCGCAGCCTTGCGTATCTGTACTTCTGCTGGGCGATCTCCACCTGAAGCTTGCCCTCCCTTGTACGGGCGTGTGCTGCGAAGATATCCAGGATCAGTGTCGTTCTGTCTATCACCTTCGCTCCTGTCAGTTCGGACAGATTGCGCATCTGTGAAGCAGTCAGCTCATCGTCGCAGATGATGCCGTCAGCTTCGTGGATCTCTATCGACTCGCGGAGCTCCCCGGCTTTGCCCTTTCCTATATATGTCGACTTGTCTGGATGAGCCAGGTTCTGCACCACCTGCATCACCGTCTCCCCGCCCGCAGTGTCGAGAAGATCCGCAAGCTCGTCAAGCGAGTCCCATGCGGCTTCTTCGTCTCCCGATGCCACTGCGACCAGTATGTACTTTTCTATATGATCAGTGTTTTCAGTAAGAAGGTCGTTCACTGTATGCTTTTGATCCTTTTCAATATGTTGCTTTCAGCAGCGACTGTTTCAGAATACCGACTGCACGAGGAACATATACAGAGCCGTTCCGATCACAACGCTGAATATGGTGTTGCGTTTCCATATGTAAGTGACGGAAACCACTGCCAGGGCGAGCAGCTCAGGCAGCCCGTGCGGAGCTTCAAACACCGGTACATCTCTCAGGCAGTATACTATCAGCAGTCCCATTGCTGTGTACGGGACCACGCGCCCGAGGTAGAGTATGAATTCCGGCACCTTCTCTCCTCTTCCGAAGATGAGAACCGGTACTATCCTGGTAGCCAGCACAGCCAGTCCCATCACAGCGATCACGATCATGGCATGTCCGTAATCAGTCATCGCTCTCACCTCCCGCCGGCTCTATCCTGCCGCGCGCAGCGGTCAGCACTCCGATAATTATGATCATCGCGGGGATGAGGAATATGTCGCGTCCGAAAACGATGCGGCATGCGAGAGTCGCCGCGACCCCCAGCACTGCCGGCAGATGGCATTTGTTGTCTATCCACTGCTGGATGAATACGGTAGTAAACAGAGCCGTCATCGCAAAGTCGATGCCTGTTGAGTCGAAAGTAAGCATGGTGCCGATCCATCCTCCGAGGAAGGATCCGGTCAGCCACGCGCACTGGTCGAACAGAGTCACGAGCAGCCTGTAATTGCTTACATTGACGCCTTCAGGGCCGTCGTCCTTGCTGAGCATGGCGTACGTCTCGTCGCAGAGCGCATAGTAAAGATAAGCCTTGCGCCTGCCTTCACTGCTGTACCTGCCTATCATCGATATGCTGAAGAATATGTGTCTTGCGGATATCATGAGCGCGGTAAGACCGGCCATCAGAACAGACCCGCTGCTCAGCATCGTCACGCTGACGAACTGCGCAGTGCCGCTGAATATGATTATTCCGGAAAGCAGCGACCATAGAGGTCCGTATCCATGCGTCTGCATCAGTATGCCATAACCGGTTCCCAGGACCACAAAGGTCACTATGATAGGCGATGACGTGTGCAGAGCTGCAGCTATGTCTTTCCCTGTGATTTTTCTCAAATCCTTCTCCCGTTGTTTATCTCTGTCCCTTTAACAGTTGCCCGTATATACGTATCTGAGTCTTTCGCGGGCCACGTCCGCAAGCCTGTAGACGAGCCTCACCTTCGTTGCATCTCTGTCTGTCATGCGGAATCTCGGGAAGAACCTCGATATGTGCAGAGGGATCTCCTCTCCGTTGGTGAGACCGGCGATCCACTCAGCCATGCGGCGTATCTCGTCCTCGCTGTCGTTCTCGCCCGGGACGATAAGCGTCGTCAGCTCCACGTGGCAGTGTTTCACCGACTCTTCGATGAAAGCCATCGTCATGGCGCGGTCTCCTCCGAGCACCCCGTTATAATAGCGGTCGGTGAATCCCTTCAGGTCAATGTTCATCGCATCGATGTACGGCGCGAGCTCTGAGAGCACCTGCAGGTCTGCAGTACCATTCGTCACGATCACGTTGACCATGCCCTGCTCATGCACCAGTTTTGCCGTATCACGGATGTATTCGTATCCGATAAGAGGTTCATTGTATGTGAATGCGACACCTATGTTGCCCCTGTCTCTGCACGCAAGCGCTATGCGCGCGAGCTCATCCGGCGGTATGTATTCCGCCCTGTCAGCAAACCTGTACGCTTCTTCCGACCAGGATATCTGATAGTTCTGGCAGAAAGGACATCTCAGGTTGCAGCCGTAGCTGCCTGCCGAGAGTATCATCGAGCCCGGCATGAACCTCGCAAGAGGCTTCTTTTCTATAGGATCCAGGGCAAGCGAAGTGACCCTGCCGTAGTTGGCGGCAGTGACCTCTCCGTCCGTGCAGGTACGGGCTCCGCAGAAGCCCAGCCCGCCTTCGGGGATATTGCAGTGTCTGAAACACACCTTGCAAACAGCCATGTCAGTAGTGCCTTATGACCTCAAATCTCTGTAATTTATATCTTTCAAACTTGCGGATGCCGCCCTTTTTCATGGCGATCTCCACCTGCTGGCGCGGCGTATCTATGCCATCCAGATCAGGGAGTAGCAGGCCTCTCCTGTGCCCGCAGCTTACGATGACCCCGTATCTCTTCACGTCGAGCTCGTCCTCCGAACCGATGTCTTCGGGCTCACCGAGCACGTCCACGTTTATGTCCAGCCACGGGAGCTCGTCAGGTTTTATAGCCGGGAACCTCGGATCTCTCGTTGATGCGCTGATCGCATTGCCGATTATCTCCTCAGCCACGCTGCTCCTCGTCGGGCTGATAGTGCCTATGCAGCCCCTGAGTTCTCCGTGCTCGTGTATCGACACGAATGTGCCTGCCTGTTTTGACAGCATCTCTTCCGGAAGGCCTGCAGGTACATCCAGCACCTCGCGCCTGAGCACATACGCCTCAACAGCTTCGCGCGCAAGCCTTACGTATTCATCGGAACGCTCGCGTTTCGACCTCAGCTCGTCCTCGATCTCCGCCATTTTCCGGTCCAGGAAGTGCCTGCTTTCGTCTGCACCTTCAGGATAGAAAGTGCAGATGCCGTAGCCGACGCCCGTAACATCCTGATGGACCAGTCTTTCCGCTCTGATCGCCGTGCCGTCGAACGCGCCGCCCATTATTACGAACGAGCGGTGTCCGCACTCGGCAGCCTTGTCGCAGAAGCTGCTGTCGAAGTCGAGGAGTTCGCCGAAGGCGGCGCGCCCCATCACGTCCATGATACGCTCATCATATTCAGGCCCCTCCGGCACATATCCGTAAGGCCCGTAGTCCTGCAGCTTGTGCGACAGGTCTCCGCTGGCTACGATCACGACCCTGCGGCCGGTGTTCTCAGCAGCCTCGCGTATCATCATGCCGAATCTGTAGTGATCTATGAGAGGCAGTCCCGAAAGTCCGGTGCGGACTATCTTTCCTCCTTTATATTTGTTCCTGATGAACCACAGCGGCACCATAGTGCCGTGGTCGAGGTCCTTTTCGCGTTCGCCGAGCGTGCCCGCTGGGAAGTCCTCTTCACCAGCCAGCCTGCATATCTCCCTTACAAGCTCCGTATCGTATTCCTCATTGAACCTGACGTTCGGCGCTCTGAAACCGGCAAAGCTGCCGGCTGCGCTTCTGCCCGGTGAAATGTGGATGTAGTCCGAATACATTATCGAATGCGGACTGGTGATCACTATGGTATCCGGCGCAAGCGCCGCTATCTCGTCCGCGACTCTCTCATATGCCGCAGTTGTATCTGCGATCTGTGCTCCGCTCCCCCTGCCGATGTCAGGCACGATCATAGGCGGGTGCGGCACCATGAATCCTGCGATTATACCCATGTTTTTTCTCCTGCGTTCAGTGATCCGGCTTATTCCGCGTTCTCAAGATACTCTTCGAACGTTATGCCGCTGTCTGTGATCTCTTTTGCGATCTCAGGGCTGTCCAGATAGCGTATGTGCCATGGCTCATACGCGTATCCCGTGATATCCTCGCCATCCTTCGGGAAGCGGAGAATGAATCCGAATTCCGGAAGTCTTGCATGGACTGCGTCCCATATCTCCGGGTACTGCACAAGGTCTTCATTTTCATATACGTCCTTGCCGTCGATCGTGAAGTAGAGATCGAGCGCCAGCCCCGTATGATGTTCCGAGTAACCCGGGACCGCAACATACTTTTTGACATAGTCTTCGCCGTACTTCTCAGTGAAGTCATCAACTATCTTCTGCTGCGCCTCGATGCTTCTGAAAGCGGAATCGAGCTCGAATCTGACTTCCCCTTTTTCGTATCCTTCAAGATCCTTTTCGACTGCTTCCTTAAGCGCGCAGTATGCTTCGTAAGCCTTGCTTTCAACAACCACTTCATCGCCTACGGAATTCGTGATCGTCGTGGTCTCAAGAGCCTCCTCCCAGCCGTCCGGCAGCGGGTTATCATGAGTTACCAGCACCAGGTAATCGATCACGGAATCTTCTTCTGTCTGAGCTTCTGTCTCAGTTTCTGTCTCAGCCGGTTCTTCGCTTTCATTCTGCTGTTTGCCACATCCCGCAAGCGCAAGCGCCGCTGTCAGGGTGAAAGCCAGCATCAGCACTATCAGTTTGTTTCTTTTCATAGTTCCAACCGCCTTATTATTATCTGTTTATCAAAGGACCCCATGGTCCGGCCATGGAGTCCATTGGTTTACTTATTCTCTCTGTACAGAGTGTCGCAGTATACGCAGCGGTAATTCCCCGACTCTTTGTCTACGAGCCTGAATCTCTGAGGTATGCCCCTTTCCACTGAAGTGATGCACCTCGGGTTGCGGCATTTGATGACATTCCTGAGTTCTGCAGGAGGACACGGCTTGAACTTTCTTACAAGCTCGCGATCCTTTACGATATTGACCGTGATATCCGGGCTGATGTACCCGATCAGGTCGTAATCGATAGGAATGTCCGCATCGATCTTGATTATGTCCTTGGCTCCGTATTTCTCACTGGATGCCCTCTGGATGATGGCCACCGTGCAGTCCACCTTGTCGAGTCCGAGGAGGTGATAAAGCTCAAAGCCCTTGCCGGCCTTGATATGATCCAGTACATATCCTGTGTTGATTCCGTCTATGTTCATGTGAAACCTCCTCTACTTGATTCCCAGCAGGTACAGAATGAGCGCCATGCGGATGTACTTGCCCATGAGCGCCTGGTAGAAATAGCACGCTCTCGGATCGTCATCCACATCCACGTCTATCTCGTTGACACGCGGCAGCGGATGCATGACTATCATGTCTTCCTTCGCCGACTTGAGCATGGCTCTTGTAAGTATGAAGCTGTCCTTGAGTTTTTCGTAATCTTCCCAGCTCGGGAACCGCTCCTGCTGTATCCTCGTCATGTACAGTATGTCGAGTTCAGGGATCGCATCCTCGAGGCTCTCCACCTCACACCAGTCTACGCCCTCTTCGTTGAGCCTGTCTCTGACATAGCCCGGGAGTCTCAGTTCTTCAGGAGCTATCATGACGAATCTTACGCCTTCATATCTCAGCAGCGCGTCGATGAGCGAGTGTACGGTCCTGCCGTACTTCAGGTCTCCGCAGAGACCTACCGTGAAGTTGCCGATCTCGCCTTTCTTGCGGTGGATAGTCATGAGGTCGGTCAGCGTCTGTGTCGGATGGAAATGCCCTCCGTCTCCCGCATTGATGATAGGGACCGAAGACTTGATGGCTCCGACGACCGGTGCGCCTTCCTTAGGATGTCTCATCGCGATGATGTCGGCATAGCAGCCTGCCATGATGATGGTGTCAGATACAGTCTCGCCCTTTGCCGAAGAGCTCGACTGCGCCTGGTCGAATCCGAGCACATTGCCGCCCAGCTCCATCATGGCTGCCGTGAAGGACAGTCTTGTTCTGGTACTTGGCTCAAAGAACAGTGTGGCGAGCTTCTTATGCGCACAGCTGTCCCAGTATTTTTCCGGGTGCGCGATGATATCATCTGCAGTCTCCATCAGATGGTCGATATCTTCCACGCTCAGATCAGTGATGTTGATAAGATGCTTTATTTCTCCCATGAGGTCCCCTTTCTGTAATATTTTCTACGAGTATCTCTTCCACTCAAGACCGAGGCCGTTGGCTACGATCGTGATGAAATCCTGTACGTTTGTAACGATGGTCGTAGCTGCGAGGCTTCCCCTGTCGAGGAGCTTGTTGACTACGAACTCATCTGCATCGACCGTGTATAGGAATACCGGTCTTATGGTGCCGTCTTCGAGCACTCTGAACGACGGAGTCATGTTGCCTGTCGCTATGGTGTGGAGCATCGTCGCAAGGCAGATGACTGTAGTTGCCTTCTTAACAGTCTGCCTCATGACATTCTGGCCCTGATATACGTCAGCGATGACTTCAGGGATAGGGCCGTCGTCTCTGATGGAGCCGGTAAGAATGATCGGCACATCGTTCTTTACGCAACTGTAGATTATTCCGTTGTCTATGTTGTAATCTTCGATGAACTGAGGGATCGAACCGCTTCTGCGGACCTTGTTGTCGACATCGAGGTGGTTGTAGTGGCCGTTCGGCTGGGACTTCTGTGTATAGATGTCCTGACCGAGAGCCGTGTTGAGCAGCGCTCCTTCGAGGTCGTGGGTGGCAAGCGCATTGCCGGCAAGCAGCGCATCTACATAGCCGTTCTCGACCAGCGCCTGCATGCACGCTCTGGCGTCATGGTCGAAGGCGAATGCCGGACCCATTACCCATACGATGTTTCCGTGCTCTTTCTCGTAATTCAGCAGATCGAACAGTCTGTCATAATCTCGGGCATATGAAGTCTCTCTGCTCCTGCCCTGGCGGAATACAAACTGATCATCGAGTTCCGTCTCTTCGTCCTCAAACCCCCTGGTGTGGACGAATATACCCTCACGTCCGTCCTCACTTCTTCCAAGAGCAACCAGATCTCCCTTGCAGAGATTGCGGTTCTCCACCACGTCGAGCCTGCCGTCAGGCCTGAGCACTACGCTCGAGTCCATCCTG
Source organism: Anaerovoracaceae bacterium (assembly GCA_045115935.1). Lineage (GTDB taxonomy): Bacteria > Bacillota > Clostridia > Peptostreptococcales > Anaerovoracaceae > Crickella. Next base: position 110,833 of record JBGULF010000046.1, on the reverse strand, counting down.
CTCTCTTCAGCGAGTTTCCACTCCCCGTTCACCTTGAAGTATTCGGGAAACATGGATGTGCTGTGGAAGTATTCCGGCGCAACTCCGTCTCTGTCTGCTGCCTCGAACCTGCAGTCAGGTGCGTTCGCAAGCTTAGGCGAGGTGAAGTCCGGCGCCTTGTATTCAGGTATTTTGAATTTCATTTGCGGTCAGATCTCCTTTTACTTTTTATATTTATTGTTTATGCGAGAGTCGCAACAACAACTGCCTTGATCGTGTGGAGCCTGTTCTCGGCTTCATCGAACACTACTGAATTCTTTCCGGAGAAGACTTCCTCGGTGACCTCTCTGATGTCGTAGCCGAGTTTCATCTGCTCTGCAGCCATGGCCGTCTCAAAGTTGTGGAACGAAGGCAGGCAGTGCATGAATATGTACTCCGGATTCTCAGTCTTTGCAACGAGTTCTTCTGTTACCTTGAAAGGAGTCAGCAGCCTGACTCTTTCAGGTATCTGGTCCTCTTCACCCATCGATGCCCATATGTCTGTGTAGATGACATCCGCGCCTTTCAGCGCTGCATCATCGCTCGTTACGGTGATCGTGGCGCCTGTCTCTGCAGCGACTGCATTTGCGCGTGCAAGAACATCAGCATCGACTCCTTCGCAGAGCTCATCAGGTCCGTAAGCGACGAAGTCCATTCCCATCTTGGCACAGCCGTACATCCATGCGTATGACATGTTGTTTCTGACATCACCTACGAATACGACCTTTACCTTGTTAAGCGGCTTCGCGATATGCTCCTCAATAGTGAGGAGGTCTGCGAGGATCTGAGTAGGGTGATCGATGTCTGTCAGTCCGTTCCATACCGGCACTCCGGACTCAGCTGCGAGTTCCTCTACGACAGACTGCTCATATCCCCTGTACTCTATGCCGTCGAAAATGCGGCCGAGCACCTTCGCTGTATCTGCTATGCTTTCCTTCTTGCCCATCTGGGAGCTCTTGCTGTCGAGGAATGTCACTCCGGCGCCCTCGTCCATCGCAGCTACTTCGAACGAGCATCTTGTTCTTGTCGATGTCTTCTCGAAGAGCAGGACTATGTTTTTGCCCTCAAGCGAGTTGCCTTTGATTCCCAGTCTTTTCTTGGCCTTCAGGTCGTGCGCGAGATCGAGCAGATATCTGATCTCTGCCGGTGTGAAGTCCATCAGCGTCAGAAAGCTTCTTCCTTTAAGATTTACTGCCATTATACCCTCCTATAGATCATCTCTGCTGACCGGACACGACATGCATCTCGGACCGCCTCTGCCTCTCGAAAGCTCCGAGCTTGGCATCGTCAGCACTTCTATGCCGTTCCTGTCGAGCAGATCGTTTGTAACGTAGTTTCTTTCGTATGTGATGACCTTTCCGGGCGCAATGCACAGGGTGTTGGATCCGTCATTCCACTGCTCCCTCTGCGCCGCCATGGCATCGTCGCCTCCGCAGCGGATGAGCTTTACAGCCGGCAGGCTGAGCTCTTTTGCAAGGATAGTGGCGAGGTCTTCGGTCATCGAAGAAAGTTCTATCTCTCCTCCCGCTCCGAGGCTGAGCTCGAAGAGCTGAAGAGGACCTTCTATTTCAGGGTGGATCGAGAATTTGTCGTAGTCCACCATGGTGAACACCGTATCAAGGTGCATGAACGCTCTCTTCTTAGGTATGTTGAACACCAGCACCTTTCTGAAATCCGACCCGTTCAGCAGGTTCCTTGCGAACGTCTCTATGCCCGCGGCCGTCGTTCTCTCGGAAAGTCCTACCGCAACGATGTCCTTGCTGAGCACAAGTATGTCGCCGCCCTCGATGCTGTACGGATCATCGTAATCGTACCATTTTTCCGTACCGGCGGGAGCAAAGTCTGTATTGAACTCATACATGTATCTGAGCAGCAGGCTCTCTCTTCTTCTTGTTGCCGTGCTCATGTGATGGATGTTTACGCCGTTGCCGATGCACGCTCCCTGATCTCTGGTGAAATACATGTTGGGCATCGGATCCATGTAGAACGGATAGGCTTCGTCTATCTTCTCGGCTAGCGTTCTCGGTTCGTAATCGGTGAGGTCGGTCTTTCTTATGCCTGCGATCACCTTTCCGACCAGATCATGAGGCTTCATCGTTATGAGATAAGCGTATATAGCCTCTCTGACTCCCCTTGATGAAAAGCGGGACTGGTCGAGCATCTCTCTGATGAAGCGGTCCTTTATTTCCGGCTTTTCGATGGCTTTGGCCACCTCGTCTGCATAGTAGATGACCTCGACGCCGTTCTTTCTGAGCAGATCTGCGAAACGGTCGTGCTCCTGCTGTGCTACCTTGAGATAAGGGATGTCATCAAACAGAAGACGTGCGAAATTGTCAGGTACAAGTCCGTCGACCTCGGTGCCTATGCGGTGAAGCAGCACCTTGTTGAGCTTGCCTATCTCAGAGTAGTTATGTACTCCCTTTGTCATTTGCGCTGCAGCTCCCTCTCGTGTTCTTCTTCGGCCTGTCTGAGCCTTTCGGACAGACCCGTCAGCGCGTCAAACGGAGCGAACTGCTTGGCACGCTGCGCGCGGGGCATTTTAGGCCTCGCCGATGCCGGCCGCTCCCATGGCCCGCCATTTTTTATTATACATTTTTTGTCGTTTTCTTTCATCATCTTCACATACTTCTCATCATTCTTTGTGGCCGCCTACCTGATGATTTCTCTCCCTTGTGGTCGCTGCCTCCTCGAGATCCATGGCCCTGAACATGGCATCCTTGCCGTACTTTTTCCTTATGGAATTCACGGCCTCCTGCAGGGCTGCATCACGCTTGAGCCTGGCACTGGTCTCCGTGACAGGGTCGGACATCCCCTCTTTTCGCATCTGCCCCTTCGTCTTGCCTTCCGCCTCCGCTTCCGCATCCACGAGGTCAAAGAGGGTCATCTGCTTTTCGCCTTCCCTCGGCTTGATGTCATTGAAGTTAACGAATATCCTTCTGACCGGATATTCATGGTTGGTTATATTATCGTAGAGATCAGCGACTGCAGGCATGATTACCGAAGCCGCATCTGTCATATACCCGAACGATACCGAGCCGTGCACCATAGGCGTGCGCAGCGCGTTGCTGTACCCGACCGCGATCGAAACGTTTGGCGTCAGATGTCCTATATCCGTCATCTCGTGGCACAGCTGCTCCGTCATCTCCTTTATGATGAGCCTTCCTTCTTCATTCGTGTAGTCACGCATCAGCACCTGGCCATGCGAGAGCGAATGGTTCTTTGTCTTATAGCCCTTGATGTCCGACATTTCCGTCGTTTCAATGCCGTACGCATGGTCGATCATGAGCTCTGCGTTTATGCCGAACATCCTGAAAAGCAGGTCCTCATCACGCGCGGCGAGCTCAGCTATCCCTCCCATGGTCGTGATACCTATGCGCTCAAATTTCTTTGCCGTCTGCCGGCCTATCATCCAGAAATCGGTAATAGGTTTATGGTCCCACAGCTGAAGCTTGTATGTGTCTTCGTCAAGCACTCCGATGAAATCCGGCGCATGCTTGGCGATTATGTCCATCGCTATCTTTGCAAGATAAAGGTTGGGGCCTACTCCTGCCGTCGCCCTGACTCCTATCCTCTCATAGACCTCCCTCATCAGGAATTCAGCCATCTGCTTCGGATCCATTCCGTATCTCTTCAGATATGCTGTCACATCGAAAAAGACCTCGTCGATCGAGTATACGTGCATGTCTTCGGGAGCGATGTAATCGAGGTAGACCTTGTAGATCTCCGCGGCGTACTCCATGTAGAGCTTCATCCTCGGAGGCGCCATAATGTATTCGAAACTTTTGGGGATCTCAAACACCCTGGCCCTGCCGCTGACACCCCTCGCCTTCAGAGACGGAGAGACAGCCAGGCATATCGTCCTGTCGCCGCGGGTAGGATCGGCGACCACGAGGTCTGTCGTCAGCGGATCGAGTCCGCGCTCAACGCATTCCACCGAAGCATAAAAAGACTTCAGGTCGATGCATACGAACGCCCTGTCCCACTTTTCGTATTCAAAACTTCCGCTGTTTATATCCATGTCTATCCGAACTGCCTGCGATACTCTACAGGGGTCATGCCTTCTGCTTCAGTGAAATTCTTCGTAAAGTAACTCTGCGAACAGAACGCGAGTCTGTCCGCGATGTTTGCCACAGTGAGGTCGGTATCTCTCAGCATCCTCTTGGCCTCGAGCAGGCGCTCCTTCATGATGAACTCGCTGATGGTGATACCGAGTTCCTCCTTGAACACCGCCGAAGCGTAAGTGCGGCTGATGCCCACGTGCTCGGCAATGTCGGCGAGCTCGATCTTTTCCGTAAGATGTTCCTCTATGTATGTCATCATCCGCGCGAGCCTCGGCGAGCGCCTCTTCTCTTTAAGGACATACTTCATCTTCATGGCGTAATTGTGCGCCATGCCGTGGACCAGGTCGTACAGGTCCGGCAGTGATACCGCGTTGTCGAACTCCTTGATGAACTCGTCGCGTATGTCGTAGGCCACCATGTCAAGAAGGCCGGCCTGTATCGCAATCAGGCACATCTCATTTGCTGCACCGACCGCCTCGTAGTACATCTTGTTCATCGCCTCGCTGTATGAACCGCATCTGTTGTACAGCGCGGTCGGGTAATCGTAGTTCTCCTGCGAAAGTTCCGCTATCCTGTTATCGTCACCTGATGCTATCGCCTCGAAGTACGGTTTCTTGCGCGCGTACGGGAGATATATCTGATTGCGCCTTGTGCGGCTGAGTATTAAATTTGTTGTTTTCTTTTCTGCCATTTTTGCTCTGTTCGTAATTTTGTTATACTATTCGAAACAATATTATAACATCTATGGGTGACATTCAATACAATGGAGTTACAATAAATGTTGTTATGCAGGCTGTCAGTTCAACTCGAAAGAGTATGTTTGCGGACAACATTGGAAAGACTCTCAGGTCTACGGGGAGAGTTCTTTATGAAAACTCGATATGAGATAGTGCTTTGAAGAAACGGCTATGCGCATGTTGATGGGGTTCAGCTTGTACAGAGTCGTTTTTTCATTGCGTAAAAAAAAGGGAGGCTGACTTCAGCCTCCCTTTAAATTTACGATAATTTATTTGACGTATATATCGCTTCCTTCTCTGCAGCAGATCCATCCGCCGGAGATCTTCATCCAGCTTCCGCTGACCTTGAGGCATTTCACCTTGACGCCCGGCTTCAGCACTGCGTACTTGTTGCCTTCGGCTGTCTTTGCCCTCATCGAATCACTGAGGTCGCTTCTGAGGACTCTGCCGTAGTTTGTGCCGGCGCCCTTCCTGATGTTCAGGTAATCCTGTACCACATATGTGTTGCCGACCTTATAGGTTATCGGTGTGACTGATATGTATTTGGATCTCTCTTTGGATGCCTTTTTCAGATAGTTAGCGCATGAGATCACGTCGCTCGACTTGCCCGATGACGACTTTGCGATCTTGATAGGGATCAGAGCATACCCGCCGTAATCGCCTATGCCCTTGATGTATGCATAGCCGTTTCCGACTCTGTTGTTTCTGATACCGCCTACCGTGTAGTCGACTCCTTCCCTGAGGAGCTTGCTTCCGTTGTAGAGTTTGAACTTAGGCGCTTTTGCAGCGCTGCGGGACAGAGTAGTCCTTCCGCAGATCTTCGTTACGACTGAGCTTGTAGCCTTCTTCTTGTTTATGTACCAGAAGTCAGCATCGATCCGGCCTTGCAGTCCCGTGTAAGAGAGCATGCCGTCGATCCTTGCGCTGCTGGAGTACTGCCACTTGGAATAATCCACTCCCGACTGATTGCGGCTGTAGTACTGTGCGCACCAGAGATCGACATCGGATGCGAGCTGCTTTGTGCTGATATACGAGCTGAAGAACGTGGTATTGGCGTAGATTCCCGGCTGATAGCCTGCTGCCTTGATGGCATTGCAGAAAGCAACAGCCGCGTTCGTAGCCTGTGTCCTCTTGAGTCCGTGCATCCTGCCGAGAGCTCCGCCTGCGAACTCATAGTCCATGTAAACAGGAAGGTTGAGATCCTCAGGTCCGATACCCAGCGCCTTCAGCCTCTTGACTGCAAAGTTTGCTTCCTTGATGGCCTCATTCGTGCTGGTTGCCTGCGAGAACACATATACTCCGGTCATGACGCCGTTTGCCTTGGCTTTTGTGTACTGGGCGTTGAACTTCTCATCAATGTGCATCGAAAGGGACTTTTTGCTGTATGACGAATAGCTGACTCTCATGATGCAGTAGTCGACTCCGTCTTTCTTTGCATCGTCAAAGCGGCAGTTCTTGGACTGCCAGTCCGAGATGTCCACACCGTTCACGATGAGGTTGCCCGAGTATTTGCCTTTATGGTAATACGTCGAATAACCCGTTTTGCTGAACGGGCTGGAATACTTGAATTCCGACGCAGCATATGCCGGGTCGACAGCCGGCAGTAATCCGGCCACCAGACTCAGGGTCATCACCAGCACCAGAGCAGCACTCAGAAATCTCTTTGTCTTTTTCTCTGTGTTGCGATTCTTCATAACTCTTCCCCTTCTATTATCAGAATGTAGCGACCTCCGGGTCACACGGTTCGCACCTGTCCAGCTTCTTTATATAGAGCACAGGGCCTTTTTCCTGATATGCATCCGTGTATTCACAGCGCACCTTGGCCGTTATCTCTATCCAGTCCCCAACGCTGAGCTTCTCGGCGCCGGAGTAATATGCAAGCAGGCCTGCGAACTGTATGTCTGCTTCGCAGCAGGTCATGACGTGTCTTCCGAATGCAAACTGACCTTCAGGCAGTTCCTCCGACAGCGCGACTCTTCCCTTTATGATGAAAGTCTTGCCGTCGTAATCGTCTTCGTTTTCGTTGATGTCCCTGTACCACTCCGCGTACCACTCGTCTTCGATCTTTATCTTCGAAGCCTTCATGTCGTATGGGAGAGGATCGATGATATCATCCGGCTCGAGGTCATTCGGACCGTATTCGTAGACTATCATCGACCTGCGGTTCGCTATGCGCACTTCCTTGTGATACGGCATCTTGTCGAAGCCCTTCTCACAGCGGTTGAACACGACCATGTCTGCAGTCTGCATCTTGTTGAAGCAGAGCTGGCGCATGTTCTTGTTGTACATCATGAATGTGCGAGTATCGAAGAGAGCCATCTCCTGCGCGATGAGCCATCCGTCAGGCATTGCCGCAAAGAGCTTCTGGTTCTCCCACATGCCGTTCATCTCAACGACCACGCGGTCGAATCCGCCCTGTCTGTTTATGCGGCCGAGATTCACGTCGTTGAGTTCAGCTTCGGACTTTATGCGCTCCACTCTGACTCCCGGTCCAACGAACTTGCCCGGGTCATACTGCACCTCTCCGTTTTCGCAGATCAGAAGCAGCGTGCGGCCGTCATCTCCGAACTCGTGATTCTCCAGCGTCTCTTTTATGAATGATGTCTTGCCGGCTCCGAGGAAACCGGTGAATAAGTATACAGGTATATCTCTCATGACAGTTTAAACAGCCCCTTGAGTTTTTCTTTGTTAAGTCTTGTTCCGATGACAGCTACCATTCCGGTCGCTTCAGCACCGGTCTCTCTGACCTCGCCCTCGCCCGGAACGTAATCGAATTCGAGCCAGCCTCCGTCAGCGTTCTCTACGATGCCCTTAGCCCTGAGCACCTCGCCGCACTCCTCGAGGCTGTCGATGATCTCCTCGAGCTCGGCCTTTGTGTATTTGTTGCTTGTCTGGGCTCCGACTTCATCGAATACCTCATCAGCATCATGTCCATGGTGGTGATGGTGGTGATGGTGGTGATGGTGTTCATGCTCGTCGTCGTCATCGTCGTCATCATCGTCATGGTGGTGATGATGGTGCTCGTGCTCGTCATCGTCGTCGTCATCATCGTGATGGTGGTGATGGTGCTCGTGCTCGTCATCGTCATCGTCGTCATCATCGTCATGGTGGTGATGGTGGTGATGTCCGCATTCGCACTCTTCTCCGTGCTCATGCTCGTGTTCATGCGCCTCGAGTTCTTCGTAAGCTTCTTCTCTCAGCTTGTCGAGCTCGGCATGCAGAGTTTTGTCTGACTCCATGACCTCGAGCATCTTTGCTCCGCTGAGCTGATCCCAGTCAGTAGTAACTATCTGGGCTGTCTTGTTCAGCGTCCTGATGTCATTCACAACATCGTCGAGTTCTGCGGAGGTCATGCCCTGCTGATGTGAGAGGAATATCGAGCTTGCGTGCTCTACCTGGTTCGCGAAGAACTCTCCGAAGTTTTCCATGTACATCTTGTATCTCTTTGCATCGACCACAGTGGTGAAGCCGTTGAGTTCGATCTTGTCGTTCTCAAGATCCTGGACCGCGATGATGACGTCGGACAGTTTGCCGACTCCCGACGGCTCGATGAGGATCCTGTCAGGATCGTACTGCTCGATAACTTCATTCAGCGCCTTGCCGAAATCTCCGACGAGAGTGCAGCAGATGCATCCTGCTACCATCTCGTTGATCTTGACCCCGGATTCTCTGAGGAAACCCGTGTCGACTCCGATCTCGCCGAATTCGTTCTCGATAAGTACTATGTTCTTTGTTTCATATCCCTCGGATATGAGCTTTTTGATAAGCGTAGTCTTGCCGGCTCCGAGGAACCCGGAAAAAATATCTACTTTTGCCATTTTGTTTTTGCCTTTCTTTTGGACATTATCAGCCATTTTTACGTGTAGAATTATAGCATCCGCTGCATCCCGCAACGCTCTTCTTTACAATATTTTAAGGCGTTTGCGGACTTGAACGGTCTGTCGCGGAAACTGTATAATTGTGCCATCATGAAAAAGGGGAAACCAGAGATTCAGATGGATGAAAGAAAAGGCGAGATACTGGTAGCCATAGCGCTCGCGCTGAGGTCCAGTTCTCTTTTGTTTGGAAAGATCGCCATGCGCACCATGGGACCGTTCCTCACCATAGGCTGCCGCTTCACGATAGCTTTCGCCATAATCGCCTTTCTCTTCCGCAGGCATCTCACAAAGATCAATGCCAGAACGCTCTTTCACTGCGCCCTCATAGGCGTGACTTTCTTTCTCGCCATGCTGACCGAGATGATGGGCCTGAAGTCGACGCCTTCGTCCGTGACCGCATTTCTCGAGGGTACCGTGGTCATCCTTGTGCCGGCCATGGCATGCATACTGAAAAGAAAACTCCCCGACAGGATCACCGTTGCGTCTTCAGTTGTCTGCCTCATAGGCGTCGCATTTCTGACCCTTAAAGGAGACAGACTCGGATTTACGAGCGGCGAGCTGCTGGTGCTGCTCGGCACCGTATGGTATTCGCTTTCCGTAATAGTCACGGATGTCGCCGCAAAGAACGATGACCTCATGGTGGTCTCTATATACCAGCTGCTCTTCATAGCCATCTTCGGCTTTATCGGAGCTTTCATCTTCGAAGACATCCGCATGCCTCAGAGCAGTACCGAATGGGGTGCAGTGCTGGCTCTCGCCATCATCTGCAGCTGCGTAGGCTTTACCATCCAGCCGTTCGGACAGAAATACATAACTCCGGAGCGCGCAGGCGTACTCGCAGTTTTCAACCCGCTTACCGCTGCGATACTCGGAGTCCTGTTCCTTCATGAAAAAATGACCCCGTCAATGCTTCTGGGATCATTTCTTATTCTTTTATCGATCCTGGTACCGGCCTGGCTTGAAGACCGGGCAGCCCGCAAACGTCAGACTAAAAACTGATCTTTCACCGCTTTGTACTCCGACAGTCTGTCCGGCCTGAGCACTCCCTGATCGGTGACGACTCCTGTCACGAGTTCAGGCGGAGTGATGTCGAATGCCGGATAATAGCCCTTAACTTCCTGATTCGCGGTAGGCGTCCCCATCGCCTGAAGGACGAAATCAGGATCTCTCATCTCTATCTTCACCGTATCCACCGTCGGGTGGCCCTGATCAGGCGTTCCGCTCACGTAGTAAGGTACTCCGTGATACTTCGCGGCGATCGCCGTATTGTATGTACCCACCTTGTTTACCACATGCCCATCACAGCAGATAACATCGGCAGCGGTCGTGAAAACGTCGATGCCCTCTTTTTTCATTACGAAAGCAGGCATCCCGTCTGTAATTATGGTGACATCGAAGCCCATGTCGTGCGCTACGCTTGCCGTAAGGCGAGCGCCCTGGAAGTACGGTCTGGTCTCAGGGCAGAAGAGCCTTATGTCTTTTCCCTGCAGCCCGGCCTCTTTGAGCATCATTCCGACAATGGTCTCGGCGAAGCAGTAAGTCATGACTGCGCCGTGTTCAGGGAAGAGCTCTGCCATGTACTTTCCGACCTTTCCTATGCCGGCATATCTCTCGTTGTTCTGGTCGACGGCATATTCCTTTATGACTTCGGAAACGTCCCCGAGTCCTCCGGCGAGAGCTTCCTTTGCCTTAGCTATGCATGCTTCGGTTATCTTCTGCATGCGCCAGGTCGTTGTCGGTCTTGCGTGCGAGATGGTGCAGGCGGCGGCCTCCAGATAATCGATCTGCTCAGCCTCGCTCCTGCCCCTGCACTCGTATGCAGCCAGCGCCATGCCCATGGCCGCCGCCGTGTACGGACCGGCGCTCTGTGTCACCATGTCACGTATCGCTTCAGCGACTTCCTGATGGGTCCTGCACTCCACCTTTATCACCTCAATAGGATAGATACGCCGGTCCAGTATCCTGACCATGCCGTCCTCATACCAGGCGATATTCTCATAGCGGAGCATCCATGCGAGCCCTTTGTCCTGTCTTTCCATTTCCGGCCTGCTTTCTATTTCGCTGCTTCTGCCTTTGCGGCTTCCTGTGCAGCCTTGTACTTCTCTGCCTCTTCTTCTTCGAGAACGCGGTATGCCACCTTTCCTACCAGAGTCTTAGGCAGCTCGCTGCGGAACTCGATATCGTACGGCATCGCGTACTTCGCGATGTGTTTTTTCGCATAAGCCAGGAGCTCTTCCTTGAGAGCATCGTCTGCCGTGACTCCTGTCTTAGGCATGACGAACATCTTGACCTTCTGCATCTTATAGCTGTCAGGAACTCCGACAGCGCAGCTCATCTGCACCTTCTCGTGAGCATCGAAGACGTTCTCGAGCTGTGCCGGATAGATGTTGTATCCGGAGGAGATGATCATTCTCTTGGCTCTGCCGCGGAAGTAGATGAATCCCTCATCGTCCATCGTACCTAGGTCGCCGGTGTACAGCCATGTCAGACCGTCCTTGTGCTCTCTGAGTGTGTCCGCTGTCTCTTCAGGCATGTCGAGGTAGCCCGCCATTACGGTCGGTCCCGACATGAGGATCTCGCCCTCTTCGCCGTACGGCACTTCTTCATCCGTCCCCGGCTTTACGATCTTGTAATACATGTCAGGGAAAGGAATTCCAATGCTGCCTTCCTTGTGCATCTGCGGAGGTGTCAGGCACGCGGCCGTTACGCTCTCCGTGGTGCCGTATCCCTCACGGACCTGTATCTTCGAATTGTGGTCGTAGAGGAATTTGTCGAACTTTTTCTTGAGTTCGATCGACAGCGAGTCACCGCCCGAGAACACGCCTTTGAGTGACGACAGGTCTTTGCTGTTCATCGACGGCAGTCTCAGCAGCGCTTCAAACAGAGTAGGAACTCCTGCGATGAAGTTGCATCTGTATTTTGTGATCAGCTTTGCATAGCTCTTAGGTGTGAACCTTGGTACCAGCACGCAGCGTCCGCCGCCCGCCAGCATCGTGTGGATGCATACGCCGAGTCCGAATCCGTGGAAAATAGGCATGGCCGACAGCATCTTGTCGCCTGTTCTGTAGATAGGGTTCGCAGCGATGACCTGAGCTCCCAGAGCGTTGAAGTTGAGGTTGGTAAGCACGATTCCCTTAGTGATGCCCGTGGTGCCTCCCGAGTAGAGGATAGCCGCCGGATCTTCAGGTTTTCTCTTTACCTTATACTCATATCCGCAGTGTCTGCCAAGGCCCATGAAGTCCGGCCACTGGAATACAGGCGCTTCTTTAGGGATCTTCTGGATCTTGCGGCCTTCGGTGAGCATGTATCCGACCTTGATCGGTCTGGTGAGCTCGTCGCGGATGCGTGCAATGATGACGTTCTGTATTTTTGTGTTTTTACGGATGGCTTCGATCTTATGGTAGAACTGGTCGAGAGTTACCACCATTACGGAGTTCGACATGTTGAGATAATTTTCGATCTCCTTCTCAGCGCTCAGAGGGTGCACCATGTTTGCTACTGCTCCGACAAGGTTTACAGCGTAAAGCATGTAGATCGCCTGCGGACAGTTCGGCATGGCTATCGTGACTCTGTCGTCTTCGCGGACTCCGAGGATCCTGAGAGACTTTGCGCAGAGATTGATCTGGTCCACCAGATATTTATATGTGATGTGCTTGCCCATGAAGTCGAGAGCTATATTGAGAGGATGCTTCTTCGCTGTCTCCTCGATCTTCTCGTACATGGTTCCGTTGAAGTATTCGATAGTAAGCGGCAGGTCGCCCCTGCTTCTGTTCCATGGTATCTTCACGGTTTCAGGCACAGGGAATACAATGTTTCCGTTTTCATTTACAGTCCAGTTATTTGACATTTTGGTATCGCCTTTCGGTTTTATTTTGAGGGGGCCGTCTGCAGGCCCGAACTTTAATATTTTATCATTCTTTGCCCGTTTATGCGAGTAAACCATCCTCTTTTGTGTAGCCTTTGTGAATATCATGTAAGTTATTGACTCAATGATTGAAGGCAGACAGTAAAAGATGTAGAATTTTTCATTGTAAACTAATGTAACATGGAGAAATGCGTCCAATGCTCGAACTCAGAGGAATAACAAAGGAATACAGGACCGGCGCCGAGACTGTTCATGCGCTGAGGGGCATCGACCTCGCTTTCAGAGAGAGCGAGTTTGTATCGATACTCGGCCCTTCGGGCTGCGGAAAGACCACCATGCTCAACATCCTGGGCGGACTCGATCAGTACACGGACGGCGATCTCCTCATAGACGGCATCAGTACAAAGGAGTACAAGGACGCCGACTGGGACGCATACAGGAACGACACTATCGGCTTCGTCTTCCAGAGCTACAACCTCATCTCGCACCAGACCGTGCTTTCGAACGTGGAGCTCGCCCTGACGCTATCGGGCGTTTCAGCCGCAGAAAGAAAGGCCCGCGCCATTGAGGCGCTTGAGCAGGTCGGACTGGGCGATCAGATAAACAAAAAACCGGCAGAGATGTCGGGCGGTCAGGTACAGCGTGTGGCGATAGCCCGTGCTCTCATAAACGACCCGAACATCATACTGGCCGATGAGCCGACGGGCGCTCTCGATACCGAGACCAGCACCCAGGTAATGGCCATTCTGAAGAAGATATCCGAAAACAGACTGGTTATCATGGTCACACATAACCCGGAACTTGCCGAGGCATATTCGACCAGGATAGTCAGGCTGTCGGACGGACAGGTCATAAGCGACAGCAATCCGTTCGATCCTTCCGCAGTTGCTGCTGAAGCAGCTGCAGGCGGGCCGGAAGGAAGCGCGGCTGCGGCAGCTGCGGCGGCTGTCCCTGCTGCGATGAGCAGGAAGAAAAGAACCGGAGGCAGAGCATCCGGCCGCCGCAATAAATCCATGTCGATGGGCACCGCTCTCCATCTGTCACTGAACAACCTGATGACAAAGAAGGCCCGTACCCTTCTCACGGCATTCGCGGGAAGCATCGGCATAATCGGCATCGCGCTCATACTTTCGGTATCCAGCGGATTCCAGGCATACATTGACAAACTCGAGGAGGACACTCTTTCGTCCTACCCTCTCACCATACAGTCCGAAACTGCCGACATGACATCCATGATCACCTCGTTCATGGCCGCCGAGGCGGAAATGGAGGAAGTGCGGACCGGCAACATGCTCCGCGAGCAGCAGATCATGACCGACATGCTTGCAAGCATAGGTTCCAACGACCTCGCGGCTTTCAAGAAGCATGTCGACTCAAACATCGATCAGGCAGACGACTGGTTCAACGCCTTTGAATACGGGTACGGCATCTCGCCGACCATCTACTCGACCGATCTCGAGTACGGACCGCTGCGCGTGAGCCCGGGCTCCATCATGCAGACCTACATGAACAGCATACAGACCTCCATGGTCTCGTACGCAAACATGGACGTCTTCTTCCAGATGATGGACAATCAGGAGCTGCTGCAGTCACAGTACGACGTCGTCGCCGGCAAGTGGCCTGAGAAACACGACGAGCTGCTGCTGGTGCTCCGCGACCCGAACCAGCTCAATGACTACATCGTCTACACCCTCGGCCTTCGCGATCCTAAGGAGCTCAAGGACATGATCAACGAGGTCATGAAGGGCAACGAGGTCGAGAACAACAATGAACCTATCGAGTGGACCTATGAGGATTTCCTCGGCATGGAGTTCGCGCTTGTTCACAGCTGCGATACATTCAGGCGTAACGACTCGTATGACGTGTGGGAAGACATGTCGAAGGACGACGACTTCATGGAAGACCTCATCAGGAACTCCGAGAAGCTGCACATCTCCGGCATCGCCTGCCCTAAGGAAAAGTCAGGCGCCAACGCGATGAACGAGGGCATCGGCTACCTGCCGTCGCTGACTCAGCACATGTTCGACTACGCAAAGGAATCCGACATCGTGAAGATCCAGCTGCTCAACAAGAACATCGACGTGTTCAGCGGCAAGAGCTTCGAGGACATCCGCAACGATACCGACGAAGGTCTTGGGTTCGAGGATATGATCAGCATCGACGAGGGCAAGCTGAGGAGAGCTCTCGGAGGAGACATCGACCCTAACGCGATACAGAGAGAGATCGCGGGCATCGCAAAGAAAGAGCTCGAGGATCTCAGTGCCAACGATTCTGCCGAGAAGATCGAGGAGGACGTGAACAATGCGCTCCGCAAGGGCTGCGAAGGCATGAATGATCACATCCTGAAGCAATACAAAAAGGATCCGGAGAAGTTCGAACTCGATAAGGACCTCGTTGATGAGGCTCTTGGCGACAACCTCAACACAGGCAAACATTCACGTATGGTAAATCCGCTGCTCAAGGGCTACGCCAAGGCGCTCAAGGCAGCCTCTCCTAAGATCATGGAGGGCCTCGCAGCAGCAACGGATGAGGAAGCCATAGCCGCAGCCATGCAAAAGGCAAAAGAAGAGGCTCAGAAGCAGGCTGCGCCTGAACTTCTGAAGCAGCTGCCTTCGAGTCTCGGGCTCACTGAGGAAGATGCCCTCAACATACTCGTGAACGGCATCACGGCTGAAGAACTGATCGAGAAGTCGGGAGGAATGCTCCCTCAGGAAATGGCTGAGACCATTGCACAGCAGATAAACGCTGCAGCTGATCAGGTCAATCAGTCCATAGACGAAGAGATCGCCAAGCAGATGGAGTCAATGCAGGTCGACCCGGCAAAGATACTTGAAGACGCACTGAACAAAATTCTGGAGACTTTAATCGGCGCCGACGAGATGCAGGACGGTATCAAGAAGTACAGCAAGGGCATCGAGATGATGCAGAATGCAGAGGTAGTCGGACCGGCGCTGGGCAAGGCGGCCCAGGCGGTAGGAAATCAGTTCCATGTCGATCCGGCGGGCATCGCAGACGCGTTCACAATGAAGATGGACGAGGAAGAGATCACCAGACTCATAACGGCATATGTCTCGGGCGATGAAAAGACTTCTTTTGAAGGCAACCTGCGCAAACTCGGATATGCCGACATAAACAAGCCTGTTTCGATGGCGTTCTACCTCAAGGACTTCGAGTCTAAGGAATCGTTCCTCGACTTCCTCGAAACATATAACAAAGACATGCAGGACAGCGGCAAAGAGGACATGGTCATCAGCTACACCGATATCACCGGTGTAATGATCAAGTCTCTCAAGACCATCACGAACGCAGTCAGCTACGTGCTCATCGCATTCGTAGCCATCTCGCTGATCGTATCGTCCATCATGATAGGAGTCATAACATACATCTCCGTGCTCGAGCGAACCAAGGAGATCGGTATCCTCCGCGCGATCGGAGCTTCAAAGAAGGATATCTCGCGCATATTCAACGCCGAGACGATCATCATCGGAGCCTGCGCCGGAGTCATCGGAATAGGCGTGAGCCTGCTCCTGCTGATACCGATAAATGCGATACTGCTCCACCTGACAGGCCTCAAGGCACTGAAGGCGGTGCTGCCGGCAGTGGGAGGAGCGGCGCTGGTATTCATCAGCATATTCCTCACGTTCATCGCCGGACTCATTCCGTCGGGAATGGCGGCCCGCAAAGACCCGGTAGTCGCCCTGCGCACGGAATAACGGCAATATAAAAGCAATAAAAATCACGCTTATTCGTCAGATTCTGACTGAAAAGCGTGATTTTTTGTTTAACAGTTATTGCACGGCGGCCGGTGCACAGGCCGGAAGATCTGCGAATTCTTCGAAGCCGCTGCAGATGGTGCCGGCGGCGTGGCTGTCCGAGCTGAGTATCAGGACGCCGCCTTTGCTCTTTATGTAGTCGATCTGATCGGCCGCCGGATAAGGTGCCGTTCTGTAGCCCCTGCTGATGGCGCCGGTGTTTATTTCAAAGACCGGCTTGTCTCCTGCCTGCAGGACACCGAGTTTCTCGAGCCTGTTGCGGTAGCCTTTGCTGTATCTCTCAGCGCAGTCATCAAATATGCGGTCGATGGCTTTCTTCCATGCTGCGACATATCTTTCGTCTGATGTGTCGAATATGTCGCTTACAAATTCCGTGCCGCCGCAGCGCATCCTGTTGATCACGTTTCCAGCCGGACCGAAGCCCCAGCCTTCGCTGAACTTGGTGAGCAGGTCGAAATGCCCTATGATATCGCAGTCAGTCGCAGCTGCGATGCCGCCCACTGTATCAAAGTACAGCTCGGCGATATCCAGCATTTTCGCTTTTCGCCATTCGGCATCTGACACAGATATTTCATTGCCGAACGCAAAGCGGCAGAGGTCTTCGGGCCTGTCATCAACGTCGCTCCAGTCATCGTATTTGACGAGAGCTGTCATGGCGGCGTCGAGTGCGCTTCTGTCCGTTTCACCGGCGTAGTCAGCGATCATTCCGCTCCACTTGTTCTTCCCCTCTTCCGTAAAAATATAGTGTACGGAGCCGATGAGATAATCAAAAGGAGTTATGTCCGTATCCGCGAAGCGGTCGAGCTCTATCCCGAGCAGCAGCCTGATGCTTCCGGCGTATTTCTCCTTCAGTGCGCGGATCTCCTCAATGTACTGCTTTGTACCTTCGCGGCTCATGCAGTAGCTCGGATCATGCGGAGTGAACGAGTGGCCGGATATGCCTGCGAATTCGAGTCCGTTTTCGATCGCGGAAAGCACCATGGCCTCCGCGGAGTCCTGCCCGTCGCAGTATTTTGTATGCATGTGAAGGTCGAATTTCTGCATCAGACCATCTTCTCCTGTTTTACTTTCTTGTCTATCACGTGCCTCGATGCGAGTTCCCTGTGGATGTCCTCGAGCGTGATGCCGGCTTCGTCCATGAGCACCATTACGTGATAAGCCAGATCGGCGATCTCGTAAACGGTCTCGGCGTTGTCGCCGCTCTGCTCAGCTGACTTTGCAGCCACGATCACCTCAGTAGTTTCCTCGCCCACCTTTTTCAGGATCTTGTCGAGGCCCTTCTCAAAGAGGTAGCTGGTATATGAGCCTTCTTTAGGCTCGGTCTTACGTCCGTCGATGAGATCCATAAGGCCTTCGTACGAGAAATCTTTCAGTGTGCTGCTCTCCCACACCGGGTATTCGAAGCACGACTCAGTGCCGAGGTGGCATGCCGGTCCGTCAGGCTCCACCATCACCACGAGCGCGTCCCTGTCGCAGTCGGCAGTGATGCTCACTATGTGCTGGTAGTTGCCGCTGGTCTCGCCCTTGAGCCATAGCTCCTGCCTCGAGCGGCTGAAGAAGCATGTGAGCTCCTTCTCCATGGAGATGCGCAGGCTCTCTTCATTCATGTATGCGAGCGTCAGCACTCTCTTGGTGACCGAGTCCACGACTATCGCCGGGATCAGTCCTTTTTCGTCAAATTTCAGTTCACTTATATCAATCATTTATATGCTGCCTTTCATTATGGCCGCGCGGGCCGTTTATCTTCTGACCGGGATCCCTTCTTCCGCCATGCGATCCTTGAGGTCGCTTATCGAGACCTCTCCGAAGTGGAATATCGATGCCGCAAGGCCCGCGTCAATGTCAGGGATCCTGCGGAACAGCTCTATGAAGTCGTCGATGCATCCGGCGCCGCCGCTTGCTATGACAGGCACCGACACAGCCTTGCAGACCGCGTCGAGCATCTCGATGTCGAATCCCTTCTTAACGCCGTCGGTGTCGATCGAGTTGACCACCACTTCGCCGGCGCCCATGCCTACGCAGCGCTTTATCCACTCGATGGCTTCCATGCCGGTATCATCTCTGCCGCCTCTGGCAAAGACTCTGAACTCATCGCCCACGCGCTTTATATCGCACGAGAGCACCACGCACTGGTCGCCGTAGAGTTTTGCAGCCTCGGTGATGATGCCCGGGTTCCTTATCGCGCCGGAATTCACGCTCACCTTATCCGCGCCGCACTTCAGCACGCGGTCGAAATCCGCTATGCTGCTGATGCCGCCTCCCACTGTCAGCGGGATGAATACATTCGAAGCGGTCTCCGTGAGTATCTCCGTAAAGAGCTTGCGCCCCTCCGCGCTCGCCGTGATGTCGTAAAACACCAGCTCGTCCGCGCCCGATTTAGTATACAGTTTTGCCATGTCGACCGGTGATGCTACGTCGCCCAGGTTTTCGAAGTTGACTCCTTTTACGACTCTGCCGTCCTTTACGTCGAGACATGGGATTATCCTTTTTGTTATCATTTCGCAGCTCCTTTTTCTACTGCCTCCGCGAGGTCTATCGCCCCCGTGTAATATGCTTTTCCTATGATGGCTCCGTGTATGCCGAGCGCCGTCAGAGCTTCCACATCCTCAATGCTTGAAACTCCGCCCGATGCCACTATGTCGATGTCCAGAGCTTCCGAGAGCTGTCTGTAGAGCTCACGGTTGGTGCCCCGCATCGCTCCGTCGCGCGAGATATCGGTGCAGATTATGGTTTTAACACCGGTATCCTGCATCATGCGTGCGAATTCTTCAAGTCCGTACCGGGACAGTTCCGTCCATCCCTTCACGGCCACGAAGCCGTCCCTCACATCGATGCCGACAGCTATGCGCTCTCCGTAGCGGCTGACGCAGCGCTTCAGGAATTCCGGATCGTTTACTGCCGCAGTGCCGAGTATGACTCTGTCGATACCGGCGTCCAGGTATTTTGCTACGGTCTCATCATCCCTGATTCCGCCTCCGATCTCAACGAATGCGCAGCTTCCGTCCGCTTTGGCCGCCGCCTCATCTGCAGCCTTCTTTATGGCGAGTACAGTATCGAAGTTAGGCGTGCTGCCTTCCTTGGCTCCTTCGAGATCCACCGTATGGATCCTGCGCGCGCCCGCCTCTATAAAAGCTTCGGCTATCTCTGGCGGGCAGTCGCTGTACACAGTCATCTGCGCATAGTCGCCCTTGAAAAGCCTCACGGCCTTGCCGTCATACAGATCAATTGCCGGGTATATTATCATTCTACAGCTCCATGAATGCCTTCAGTATCTTCATGCCTACCTCACCGCTCTTCTCCGGGTGGAACTGGCAGCCGTACACGTTTCCGTTTGCGACAGCCGCGGTGAGCTCAGCCCCGTACTCCGTGACCGCGATGACCGATTCATCGCATTCCGCCGCGTAGTACGAGTGCACGAAGTACACATAGTCATCTTCCTTTATATATTTGAACAGCGGTGATTCCTTCCTGAATTTAAGGAGATTCCAGCCTATATGCGGGATCTTGTAACCTTCAGGGATCACGTCAGCTATAGGGCGGACGCTTCCGCGGATAAGGCCGAGGCCTTCGTGCTCGCCGTATTCATAGCCCACATCGAACATGAGCTGCATGCCGAGGCATATGCCCATCATAGGCTTGCCCGCAGCTGCCTCTCTCTTAACGACTTCCGCCATGCCCGTCTCTCTGAGCTTGCGCGCAGCGTCTTCGAATGCTCCCACTCCCGGAAGTATTATCCTGTCAGCTTCCGCTATCACCTTTTCGTCTGATGTCACCACAGCTTCTGCCCCTATCTCCCTGAGGGAGCTTTTGAGCGAAAAGAGGTTGCCGACACCGTAATCAATGATCGCTATCATTTATCGTCCTCCTAAAGCAGTCCCTTGGTCGACGGGACCTCGTCTGCATATGCTCTGTCTATCGAAACAGCCTGTCTCAGCGTTCTTCCTGCAGCCTTGAACGCGCCCTCTATGATGTGATGCGAGTTCGTTCCCGCAAGCTGCCTGAGATGCAGGGTCACTTTCGCGTTCCTCACGAAGCTCAGCCAGAACTCCTCTGTCAGCTCCGTGTCGAATGTCCCCACCTTTTCTGTCGGTATCTCCAACGCGTACCCGAGGTAGTCCCTTCCGGAGATGTCCACGGCGCACATGATGAGCGCTTCGTCCATCGGCAGTATGCAGTCGGCGAAACGGCAGATTCCCTTCTTGTCGCCTATCGCCTCCGCAAAGGCCTGCCCGAGAACGATGCCGACGTCTTCGACAGTGTGGTGGTCGTCCACATAATTATCGCCTTTCGCCTGTACATAGAGGTCGAATCTCGCGTGCTTCGCAAACAGCGTGAGCATGTGATCGAGGAAGCCGACGCCTGTGTCGATATCGCTGGCGCCGCGTCCGTCGAGGTCGAGCGAAAGCCTGATGTCTGTCTCTGCAGTCACTCTGCTGATTTCAGAAGTTCTCATATGCCTGCCTCCTTAAGTATGTCTCTGACCTCCGTGAGCAGAATGTCCATCTGCTCGCGTGAACCTATCGTTATCCTGTTGTAGTCGTTTATCTCAGGCTTGAACCAGTGCCTGATTATGACGCCGCGTTCCCTCAGCTTCTGGAAGAGCACGTCTCCGGCCATTTCAGGGTGTCTCACGAATATGAAGTTTGCCGTTGAGTCTGTCATCTCGAATCCCAGCGCCTTCAGCTGCTCCACCGTGTACTCCCTGTTTTCCATCACCATGCGGCAGTGCTCCTGATTGACCTTGTCATTTTCAAGAGACGCAACGCCCGCAGCGATTGCCAGCCTGTCTATATTATACGGGTTGGTCGAGTAGCGGAGAGCATTCAGGTCTGAGATGATCTCCGGAGCCGCGATGCCGTACCCCAGCCTCATGCCGGCCATGGACCTCGATTTCGAGAAGGTCTGCACCACCAGCAGGTTGTCGTATTTCTTGGTGAGAGGGACTGCCGATTCAGTGCCGAAGTCGACATAAGCCTCGTCGATGACAACCACATTGCCCTGATTGTGCTGCAGTATGCTTTCTACCTGGGCGAGGCTCAGCGGTACACCTGTAGGGGCGTTCGGATTAGCGATAAACACCGTGCCTTCCGCGTTGAAGTAATCTTCCGGATCTATGCTGAAATCTTCCTTGAGCGGTATCTCCCTGAAATTGATGCCCGTGATGTCGGCAAACACCGGATAGAATCCGTATGAGAGCTTCGGGAACACCGCAGGAGTCTCACCGTCGCAGTACGCGAGGAAGGCGAAGTACAGCGTCTCGTCGGATCCGTTATTGCATGTGATCATGTCGGGATCGACATCGAAGCGTTTCGCCAGAGCCTTGCGAAGCTCCGTGGAGTCCGGATCCGGATACAGCTGAAGTATCTCAGCCTCTCTTTTCACCGCCTCCACCACCTCCGGCATCGGAGGGAACGGCGACTCGTTTGTATTCAGCTTCGTGAGCACGCGTGTCTTAGGCTGTTCGCCCGGTGTATACGGCTCCAGCGAAGCGTATTTGCTGCTTAAAAATCTGCTCATAATTGTCCTTTCTGTCTACCCTTTTTCTGAACGTATCAGCACGCTCCTTGCGTGTCCGGTCAGCCCTTCCTTGCGGGCAAAGGCCGCTATGTCTTCCGCGACCTCTGCCAGGGCATCGTCCGTGTAGTGTATGAACTGCACCTTTTTTACAAAATCATCCACGGACAGCGCACTGGAGAATCTCGCCGTGCCGCTCGTCGGCAGTGTGTGGTTCGGTCCTGCGAAGTAATCTCCGAGAGCCTCAGGGCAGCTGCGCCCGAGGAAGACCGATCCCGCGTTCTTCACTTTGCCGAAAAGCTTGAAAGGATCGTCTACGCAGAGCTCAAGGTGCTCCGGTGCGATCTCATTTGATATCTCCACGGCCTGTTCAAGGTCTGAAGCTATGATTATCTTTCCGTTGTTCTCTATGGATGCCCTTGCTATCTCTTCGCGCTCGAGGCTGCAGAGCTGTGTCTCAATGGACTCTGCAACTGCCTGCGCAAGCTCTGCGGAATCCGTCACGAGTACAGCGCTGGCGTTTTTATCGTGCTCTGCCTGCGAGAGCATGTCCGCTGCCACTACATCAGGATCGCTTTTTCCGTCAGACAGCACGAGTATCTCGCTCGGACCGGCTATCATATCGATCGCTACTTTTCCGAACACCTGGCGCTTGGCCTCCGCAACGAACGCATTGCCCGGCCCGACGATCTTGTCTACGGCAGGGATCGACTCCGTACCATATGCAAGAGCCGCTATCGCCTGCGCGCCGCCTGTTCTGAAGATACGGACGCTGCCGGCGCCCGGAACTGTCTCCTGAGCGATGACCGCTGCCGCGATCACGGCCGGTTCTATGCTGCCGTCGGCATCCGGCGGAGTTGTCATGATTATCTCACTGCAGCCTGCAGTGAGCGCCGGTATCGAATCCATCAGCACTGTCGAAGGATACGCAGCCGTGCCGCCCGGCACATAAATTCCCGCGCGCTCAAGAGGCATCACCTTCTGGCCGGTCACCTTGCCCGGGCCATCCTCTATGACAAAGCCCTTTTTGAGCTGTCTGCTGCAGAACTCCGCTATGTTCGCCGCTGACTTTCTGATTACATCCGAAAGTCCCGGATCTGTCTCGTCGAGTCTGCGCAGGGCACTCTTTTTTTCTTCATCGCCGAGCTCCAGCTCAAATCCATCAGGATCTATGCCGTCGAACTTCGCAGCATAGCGGATCACGGCCTCATCGCCGTTCTCCCTTACATCCTTTATGATCGCAGAGACGATATCCGACACGTCTGCTGTCGGTTCGCTTCTTGCAAATACTTCATCAGCCGTCACTTCGGCAAAATCCAGAATCCTTATCATACCGGTCCCCGTTAAAGTCTTTCGAGCAGCCTGTTTATGGCCTCGCTCTTAAAGTTGTAGCCCGCCTTGTTCGTTATAAGGCGTGCGCTGATATCCATTATTTCTTCGTACACCTCGAGATCATTCGCCTTGAGGGTGTTGCCGGTCTCCACCAGATCGACTATAACATCGGAAAGCCCGAGTATAGGCGCGATCTCTATGGAGCCGTTAAGCTTTATTATATCTATATCCCTGCCCTTGGACGAGTAATAATCCCTGGCTATATTAACAAACTTGGTCGCGACTCTCAAAGGATATTCGGATTCATCCCTGAATCCCTTCGGCGCGGCCACCACCATGCGGCAGATGCCCGTGCCGAGATCCTTGAGCTCGTAAACGTTAGGCTCGTATTCCAGCAGGATGTCCCTGCCGCATGCCCCGACGTCAGCCGCGCCGCGCTCCACGTATATAGGAACATCGGACGGTTTCACCCAGAAATACCTTACGCCTGCATCCGGGTTCTCAAACACAAGCTTGCGGCCGTTGAATATGTCTTCACAGCCGTAGCCTGCCTCTTCAAACATCTTGTATACTCTTTCACCCAGCCTTCCCTTCGGAAGCGCTACATTAATTATTGTTCCCAATTTATTTTCCTCTCATCCCCAGAGTGTCCATATATATCGCAAATCCGATGGCACGCGACTTCTTTTTCATCCTTCTCATGAGCTTGTCGTACCTGCCGCCGATCAGTACACATTCCGGTATGCCGTCTATGTAACCCTCAAAGGCCATGCCGTTGTAGTAATTTGTATCACCTACGACGGAGAAATCCAGCACCAGTCTGCGGCCGTCCTTTTCTCCGCCTTCAGGATAGAGACCTCTCAGCACATCCGCCAGTTCAGCGATCTCAGCCTCCGCCTCGGTGCCTTTGCAGATCTCTTCGATCTCGGACATCACTTCAGGCGGTGTGCCGTAGACCTTGAGTAGCTTCGTAAGTGTTCTGCATTTCTCCTCCGGTATGTCGTTCTCAGCGCATAGGCTTTCAATGCCGTGGAGGTTTTTGGCGCTTACCAGCTTGAGGAGTTCGCTCTTCACACTTCCCGAGTCAGACATACCGTCTACCAGCAGAGTGAGCATGTCTATGTCGGATACCTTCAGTACGTAGTCATAGCCTTCGGCCAGCAGTGCCAGGCTCTGTTCTGCGAGGTCGATCACTTCGGCAGCTATGCCATTGCCGGCATCACCGATGCATTCCAGTCCCATCTGCATGATCTCCCTGTAGGTGCCCGTCCTGCCGGACACCCTGTAGACATTCTCGTCGTAAAACAGCCGGTTGATGCACGAAGGTTTGTCTTCTATGTTTTTTACGATCGACAGCGTCACATCCGGCTTCAGCGCTTTGAGTCTTCCATTGGTGTCCGTGAAGGTGATGACCCTGTCCGAAAGCAGAAAGTCCTTGTTTCTGCTGTAGAGATCGTAGTCCTCGAATTTTCTCATTCTGTATGAGCGGTATCCCGCCCTGCTGTACAGCGTTCTCAGTGCGAATATCCTTCGCTCCGTACGTGTCAGCACATTCTCGTCATACTGCATTTTTCTCTCCAAAATAATCCCTTCTTAAATATGCTTCATCACTTTACCACGCTAAATCGTTAAAGTCAATCAAGCCCTTGTATTTCCTGAAAACCATCATCCTGTATTATACAAAAAAATAACAGAAGCGGTGGCCGATTCCATCGCTCCTGTCATATTGTCTTAGGTATTATATGGAAAATGTTATATGGAGGTTTCTTTCAGAGTTTCTCTCTGTACACCCATATGATAGCCCCTGATTATGATGAATGCGTGATGTTTATGAGAATGATATTTGTAGAAAACTAGAAAAATACGCCTTTTACCCATATTTCAAGGCCTATGCCTATAAGTATGAGTCCTCCGAGTATCGATGCGCGGCCTGCAAGCAGCTCGCCGAGCCTGCGCCCTATCCTGAGTCCGGCCAGGCATATGATCAGCGTGACCACTCCGATTATCAGCGATGACACAAGCGCCTGCATGCTGTTATATGACGCGGTCGTGAATCCGACTGAGAGCGCGTCTATCGACGTTGCGACGCCCTGCATCATCAGCGCCCAGAAAGTCAGCCTGGCGGTTTCTTCCGGTTCGGCCTCCTTAGCGGTCCCGGCCTTGCTCTCACGCAGCTCTTCGATGCCGTCTTTCAGCAGGCCTCCTCCTATTATCAGAAGCAGCACCAGCGCTATCCACGGTATCAGCGGGCTGAACCATTTAAAGACTTTGGCGGCTTCTGTCACCAGCAGCCACCCTATCATCGGCATCAGGAACTGGAATCCGGCAAAAGTGCCCGCGATCGAGAACATGCGCCCCTTATTCATCCCGCTGTCGGCCAGGCCGTTCGCTACAGACACGCTGAAAGCGTCCATCGCGAGCCCGACTCCGAGCAGCACGCTGGTTATCAGTAATTCCGTACTCAATTCATCCCCCTTATCCTGCAGGTACGCGTCAGTGCTGACGCCCTACAGCTGATTTATCTCTTTTATCGCTTTGAGCAGCTTAGGGAAATCCCTTCTTCTCGGCAGCCTTACACGCGCCGCCGAAGAATCGAGCCCCTTGAAGTCATATCCGTCGACTACCAGAACGCCCCTTTTGAAGAACTCATCCTTCAGGTTTATGTTCTTGTCATCGTGGTAAAGGAGCAGGAGCGAGTTGGTATCGAGGGTCTCCGCCATATGAAGCCTGCCTTTTGCGCCCTCAGGATTATGTCTGGTGCAGCCGAGTTCCCTGCGGATCTCCCTCTTCATGGACGCGAAAGCTTTCTTGCTTCTGGCAATGAACTCGTGATGCTTCAGTGCCTCGGCAGCCACCTCGCGCGACAGCTCTCCTACCATATACGGATTCACCATTTTGTTCATGCAGTGGATCAGCTCCTTGCACGCTATGATGTATCCGACTCTCATTCCCGCAAGTCCGAAGCCCTTCGACAGGGTGCGCACGACTACCAGATTAGGGTACTTCTCGCACAGGCGGACGGCGGAGTTCCTCTTAGGCATGAACTCTCCGTAGGCCTCGTCGATGATGACTGTAATGTCATTCTTGAGCGCCTTCGAGACTATCCTCTCGATATCCGCGATGTCGATCGCCTGTCCCGTCGGGTTGTTCGGATTGTCGATATAAATAAAGTTATAAAGCTTTTCCTTCTCGGAAGCTCTTACATACGTTTTCGCGATGTAGTGCATCGACATGAACTCGTATGAATCGAACTTGTAATTGTGCTTCCTTTTCAGCTGATAAGGAGCGTACTCGATGCCGAGCATCTCCGCATGCATGTAATAGTCCGTAAACTGAGGCGATATGCCCAGGACCATGGCGTTATGCGTGTCGAAGATGTTGTTGATCACATAGAGAGCGTTGATGCTTCCGTCGGTGATGAGGATATTATCACGCTCAACGAAGCACTGGCTCTTCCAGTATTTGATAATGGCATCGTACAGAGCCTGGCTGTGCGGATACGGGCCGAGCCTGGACGTGTCGAAGTTCTTTACGACATCGGCGCACTCAGGCGGAAAACCGTAAGGGTTGCATCCCTCGCCGCAGTCGATGCCGCCCTTAGGCAGCTCGATCACATCGCTCGCATAGCTGATTTTCTCGTTCTCAAGAAGCTGTTTTTTGATCTTTAGTCTGTCATGCATCAGTTGGTCCTCACTAAAACAGTCCGTTGGTTTTAAGTATGAATAAGAATATCGGTATAGTGAAGCAGGATGCTATGGTAGTCACTACTACCAGCTCTCCCGCAAGCTTTCCGTTGCCGCCCATCGAGCTTGCCATTGCATAGCTCGCAAGCGCTATCGGCGCCGCCACCATCAGTGTCACGGCGATCAGCTGAACGTCCCTTATACCCAGTAATACAGCTCCCGCGATGCCGATCGCAGGGAACACTACAAGTTTACCTATCGTGCAGATCGCGATGCGCCGTCTGTCGCTGCTGAAGCCGTTGATATTCAGCGCGGCGCCAAGCAGTATCATGGCGATAGGCGCCGTAGCATCAGAAAGCGTGCCGATGGTATTCACGATCGGCTGCGGCAGGTTAATGCCGAGGATCATCACTATGAATGCTGCGATGCCTCCGTCAATAATAGGATTGGTCAGAATGCGCTTCAGCATCTGCCCGAAATTCACTTTTCCGCCCCGGAAGGTCTCAAAGAGAATGACAGCCGTTATGTTGTAGAACGGCACCACGAGCATCATGATGATCGCGACCGCGGTTATGTTGCCTTTTCCGAAAAGATTGACCGCGATCGGAAAACCCATCAGCACGTAGTTGCTTCTATATAAAGCCTGTATCATCGCGCCTCTCTCATAATTGCTCTTCTCTATTATGCAGACGAAGATCCATGAGGCAGCAAACTGAAAAGCCGTAAATATGACCGCGTAAAGCCCCAGCTTTACGTCCATGTTTTCTGCGATGTTTTTGCCGTACAGATTGTCGAACATTATAAAAGGATAAAGCGTCACGAAAACCACATGAGTGAATTTCTTTACTTCTTCATCTTTCATCACTCCCGTCACCTTGAGGATGATCCCGATGATGAGATATATGGCCGACGGAATTACGGCATTTACGCATATAATAAAGTTCTGCAGCATGCTTAAATTCTAACACATACAAGGCATAAAAAAAGAGCGGATATGACGATATCCGCTCAATATTTAATAATTCTATTTACCCTCTTTGAGCATCTTTGCCTGCTCATGGTAAGGTATGTACTCGTCGCCGCTGAAGTAGTTTTTGACGAGCTTTACGACAGTTCCCGAAAGCAGGAATACGCCGATGAGGTTAGGGATAGCCATGAGTCCGTTGAATGTCTCAGCGACCTCCCAGATAACGCCGAGATCCATCGTAGCTCCGAGGATGGCTACCAGAGCGTAGATGATCAGGAACGGCTTCGCAGCCTTGCTTCCGAAGATGAACTCGGAGCAGCGTGTTCCGTAAAGTCCCCAGCCGAGAATGGTCGAGAATGCGAAGCAGCACATTGCCACTGCGGTGAATATCGACACCCAGCTTCCGTATGTATTTGTGAATCCCTCGATGGTGAGCTCTGCTCCTGCAGGCTGGCCGTACTGGATCGAAGCGCGTCCGCAGATGATGATCAGTGCGGTCATCGTGCAGATCACGATAGTGTCGACGAACACTTCAAAGATTCCGAAGAATCCCTGCCTTACCGGGTGATTGACATCAGCGCTTGCATGAGCCATGGATCCTGTACCGAGTCCTGCTTCGTTGGAGAAGATGCCTCTTGCGATACCCTTCTGCACGCTGAGGAACATGCTTCCGACAACACCGCCCGTGACTCCGGCAGGGCTGAATGCTCCTTCAAAAATCGAAGCGAAAGCGCCCGGAACGTATCTGTAGTTGATTATGATAACGCCGAGGCCGAGGAGGATATAGAATACTGCCATGAACGGGACGAGCTTCTCCGTTACAGCTCCGATCCTCTGCACTCCTCCGATGAGGATGAATGCGATCAGCACTGCGAGAGCGATACCGATTATGAGGTTGAGCAGCTTGATGCCCGATGCTCCCATAACGTTATATGAGAGGAGTGCGGTATCGATCGAAGTAGTGATCGTGTTTACCTGTGTTGCGTTTCCTGTCCCGAATACCGCGAGGATGCCGAAGATCGAGAAGATCGCTCCGAGCCATTTCCAGTTTTTGCCGAGGCCGTTCTTGATGTAGTACATAGGTCCGCCGACGTATGTGCCCGTGTCATCGATCTCTCTGAAGTGAACGGCGAGCGTTACTTCGGAGAACTTGGTGCACATTCCCAGGATGGCTGAGATCCACATCCAGAAGACTGCTCCCGGACCGCCGATGGCGAGCGCGCCGGCTACTCCGGCGATGTTGCCGGTTCCGACTGTTGCTGCAAGAGCAGTGCAGAGAGCCTGGAACGGGGTGATCGCGCCCTCTTTCTTCTCGCCTTTGACGAAGATCTTACCGAAAGTCTCCTTCATGGCGAGTCCGAACTTCCTTATCTGGATAAATCCTGTGCGGATGCTCAGATAGAGGCCGATTCCCAGGATGCAGACCATCGCGGGGATGCCCCAGACAAAATTGTTGATTGCCGAATTGATGCTGATAATAGTTTCCATTTTTTCTCCTTGCTGTTACGTAATAATTCGTTTTGGGCAAAAGAAAAGAGAACGTGACTGTATCCGAAATACATCATGTTCTCTGTCCCATGGGTTTCCCTGCGGCGGGCATAAATGCCTCTGACGGCCATGCCCTGCGCGAAGGAAAAACCAATGTGAAAAATATCACAAAATGGCTTTCTTCTTCAATTATTGTTAAATCGTTAACGATAATAGTGCACCGCAAGACATATCGTTAACCCTTGCTCTTATTCCCGGTCTCCATTTTCCTGTCGATCATTTTCCTGATCTCTTCCCTGTCTTCGTGCTCGAGCGAGTCCGCTCCGTACACCCCGGCCAGGTTCTCCATGTGGTGTCTGAACTCGTGCCGGACCGTCGTTCTGAGCTTGTCCTTCAGCTGCTCCTCAGACATCCAGCCGAACATCTCCGCGAAAGAGCCGTAGTATATATTGATCTTGTTTCCATGACTGGATCTGGTGTAATCGCCGAGTATTACCATGCTGCCGTCGTCCGCGTAAGGAGAATACCTGCATTCTTCAGACAGATGAACGCCGTAATGCAGTTCCCTGAAGAAATCATCAGGCAGCTCTTCGCACACTTCATTCAGCAATTCGTAAAAACGATCTATATCGACCATCGGATTTTTCTCCTATTCTTCCCAGAAGAGCTCGTCGAGAGTTTTGCCGAGCTCGCGGCATATCGCTATGCACAGGTTTATCGTGGGGTTGTAGTCCCCCTTTTCTATCGCGCTTATGGTCTGCCTCGAGACTCCGATCAGGTCGGCCAGCTGCTGCTGTGACAGATCCCTGGCAACGCGCGCTGATTTCATTTTCAGGTTTTTCATAAAAATGCTCCTTTGCCTGCCTCAGATCAGATCACATATCCTCTTCCGCTTCTTCTGCAGCCGCATTGCGCTGCTTTATGCCGATCGAGATCATTATGATCACGAATGCCAGGCAGAAGAGCAGCGAAGCGCACGGACAAAACGCGAGCTTGCCGTCCTCCATTGCGCCTTCCTTCAGGCCAGTGAAACCCGAGACCGCATTGCAGACTATGACGATCCACATCACCGCGCGGTACGTTCTGCTGTCCGTACCGACACCGAAATACGAATCGTTCTTTATGCAGTATAACGCATAAACCATGACTCCTGCGAGGATCATTATGAAAATAGCCAGCATGCGTGTGACAGGAAGTGTTTCGAACGCCCCGAAACTTTCGAGCAGGAGATCGAGCACCAGCAGCGCAAGCATGGTGAAGCTTGCGTATTTGTAGCCTCTGCCTCTTACGAGCTCCTGTCTCTCATCGAAAGTGCCCTTCATCGACTTCTTGCTGAACTTCCAGACAACGGCGAATATTATCAAAGCGGTCACGATGCCGAAAGCCAGACCGGTTGCATAACTTGTACTCATGTTGCTGCCTCCTTCCGGACGGATCCTTTTCCGTCCCTTGCGAGGTCATATTACATCATTGCAAACATGATGTCAAATATATTTGACAAAAAAGTAAGGATATTTTGCAATTTGTTCAAAATATCTGGAATCACCCCTGCGCTCCATGCTTAAAATGCATGTAATCTTTGATTCGTTTTCTTTCTTTCACTGGTTCTTTTGTATTTTTATTCTGCAACGGGGTTCGTTACTGTGAAACTATATTTATACTTAAAGCACGAACATTTTCGTACTTCAGTCGAAAAAACACTTCCATAAGCACCAACTGTTTTAGAAATAAATTCGCCGGTTCATTGGATAAATGCTGCTTCTGGGCATAGCCGGCGTCTGTATGAGGATCATGCGCTAAAGAATATTCATGTTTATGGATATGTATAAATAATTGACGCTTTTCACGCTCCTGCAAACACGGCCGGTAAGAACCGGTTCGTCCTTCAGCAGGCGAAATCGTACACTAAGGACGATTTTTTTGGTGCTTCATGATCGATATCTGGTAGTGGATGACTAATCACATTTATCGTCATAAAGGATCTCTGCGGATCTTGCCGCCAGATGTGAGTAAAAATGAAAGGCGGGCTGGTAAAAATCTGCCAGAGGTGAGCAAAAATGAAAAAGCGGGCCCGATTCAGGCCCGTCATCGCTTTTCAGCTGTTATTCTCTTTATCTGTTATTATGATCTGCTTAATCAGCAATAATTATCCGTTTTATCAGTTGCTGCTGTCCGGTTTTTCCGGTGGCTCACCGCCCGGAGGGTTTCCACCCGGGCCGCCGTTTCCGTCCGGCTTCTCCGGTGGTTCGCCGTCAGGCTTGTTTCCGTCCGGAGCATTGCCTCCCTGGTCGCCACTGTCTCCCGGCTTCTGAGGAGGTTCACCTTCTGCAGAGTTGCTTCTCTGCCCGCCATTTCCGAAGTCACTTCCTGTGCTTATGTCAAAGGTTTCGCCTGTCGATGCGGATCCCGCAGTGTATTCCTTGCCGTCTACATAGAGCTTGTGTCCGTTCAGGTCGATAGCCGAACCTTCTCCGACTGTAAGTCCCGAGACATACGAATCTGCTGTAAGTGTCCATGTGCTTCCGTCTTCGATCTCCACATATACGTCGCCGCTCTGTCCGTCACTGTTAATGGATCCGGTGAATGCAGACTTGTCCTTCAGATAGAGGTTGAGAGTCGAGACGTCATCGACCAGCATGTCGCCGCTGACGACCTGGCCCGATGCATTCAGGTTCACTTTGCCGCCGTTCGAGCCTTCGTTTCCCCATCCGGCTGCCTCAGCACGCAGGAAAACTCCTTCTGCATCTTCGTTGGTGATATCGACTCCGCTCAGGCTGATCTCTGTTGCGGTGTTGTTCACGAAGAATATGTCTCCGTTCTTATTGGTGATGCTGCCGCCGTTCGCCGTGAACGATGAAGTTCCTTCTGCCGCATCGCCCGACATCGACTGATAGATCATTACAGCCTGATAGTAATCTGATTTGTCGCTGTTCTTGGTATTGTTGTCTGCTATCAGTGTATCGTTATTCAGCGTGACTGAGTTTTTGCCCTCTACAACGATCCCCTGTGAAGCGGTCGACTCCATGTATGAGTCGCTGACTGTTATGTCTGCCGTTGAGTAGACGACCGGCGATCCCATGCCCGTAGTCTTGTAGTAACCTTTCGTTACATTCACAGTGCCGCCTCCGCGGTCAGACCTTATGGCAGCTGATGAGCGTCCGGAGGTGTTGACCGTCAGGTTCTCGGCATTCATTGTGCCTCCGCCCGTGGTCATGAGACCTCCCGAGCAGTCTCCCTGAGTCTCGATCACGGAATCCGCTATGTTCACAGTCGTGCCTTCTCCGTAAGAGAACACCGCGTTTGCATGTGTGCCGTTGGTCTCTATGAGAGAATCATTTATTGTAAGCGTACCGTTTTCTGTAGCAAACACCGCGGAATTCTCACCGTAGAAATCCGCCTCATCTCCGTCAGCGTCACCGGTCTTTGTCACACCGGCATTGGAGTATGTTGCCTCCTCGCCGCTGACCTCAATGGCGTGTTCACCGTCCGCGTCATTTGAGACAGTCTCATTGACCGTTATGTCTTCTTTGGTCAGATATTCAGCAGCATCAGCTGCCGCCTCATCTGCAGACTGTCCGGCACAGGCGCAGAGGCCTGTTATCATCATGGATGCAATGATGCATGCCACGATCTTTTTCGTCTTTTTATGTTTTTTCATCTCCGGGGCTCCTCTCTTATTTTTCCTTACAAGCGCATATTAGCCCCCTGCACTTAAATGAACCTAAAAAAACGGGACCTGACCGGTCCCGGAAAAAACTTTTTTACTGCTGCATGGTCATGAACTCGTTGACCTTGTTGTAGATCTCCGCTGCACCTATCTCAGCAACACGTCCCGAAGCGTACTCTTCATCGACCCAGTTTTTGATGAAGATGACGACCGCGCTGTGCTTGTCGACCTGCTTGTCGCCCTTGAGACCGTAGCTCGCGTTGAGCCAGTGAGCTATTCCTGCGGCTCCGGATGTCTGGCTTACGTTGACCAGCGGCGGACGCTTGAGGAACTTGTCGGTATCGAAGATGTTGTATATCTCCTCGTTCTTGAGAAGGCCGTCGGCGTGGATGCCCGCTCTTGTTACATTGAAGTTGGCTCCTGCGAACGGTGTCTGCGGAGGCAGTGTATAGCCGATCTTCTGCTCGTAGTATCTTGCGAGGTCGGTGATGACCGTCGTATCCATGCCGTCGAGCGTACCCTTCAGCTGTGCATACTCAAATACCATGGCCTCGACAGGTATGTTGCCTGTTCTTTCGCCTATGCCGAAGAGCGTGCAGTTGACTGCGCCGCATCCATAGAGCCATGCTGTCGCAGCGTTGGTTACGGCTTTGTAGAAGTCGTTGTGACCATGCCACTCGAGCCATGCGCTCGGAACTCTTGCATACTCATGCAGACCGTAGATGATGCCAGGTACCGATCTCGGAAGAGCAACGCCCGGATAAGGAACTCCGAAGCCCATCGTATCGCATACTCTGACCTTTGCTGTCATGCCTTCCTCTGCCGCCATGTCCTGGATGGCGCTGACGAAAGGAACTACGAAGCCGTAGAAGTCCGCTCGCGTTACGTCCTCGAGATGGCAGCGCGGTGTGATGCCGGCCTCGAACGCATCGTACACGATCGACAGATAGTGATCTATCGCCTGCTTGCGCGACATGCCGAGCTTATAGAATATGTGGTAGTCGGAGCAGCTGGTAAGGATTCCGGTCTCCTTTACGCCCATCTCCTTGACGATCTTGAAGTCTTCTTTCTTTGCTCTGATCCACGTTGTGATCTGCGGGAACTCGAGTCCGAGGTCCTGACATGCCCTGATGGCTGCCTTGTCTCTGTCCGAATATGTGAAGAACTCGGTCTGTCTGATTATTCCCTTAGGGCCCGAGAGCTTCGACATCATTTTGAAGATGTCAACGATCTGTTTGGTCGTATAAGGCTCCCTTGACTGCTGGCCGTCACGGAAGGTGGAGTCGGTGATATATACCTGGTCTGGCATTCCGAACGGGCTCGTTCTGAAGTTGAATCCTACCTTAGGTATCTCGGTATATTCGAAGAACTCACGGTACAGATTCGGATCAGGAATATCCTGCACCTCGTAGTGGTGGTTTTCCATCTCGAGAAGGTTTGTCCTCTCGTTCAGCCTGGTTCTCCTCTTTGTGCTGTCTTCCATTTCTATCTCATCTCTCGTTTTCATGTCCATAGCCTCCGGCCCTTTTACATAGCGGCATCATTAACTGACACTTTTTGCCTAAAATGTATACATGTATTTTATGCTACTCGCGCGTTGCCGTCAATCTATTTTTCTGTTTTTTGTTGATTTTTCAGTATTTATAGCGCTTTTTCAATAAAAAAGAGCCGTTTCCTGATTTTGAAACGTCTCTGCAGGTTTCTTTCGTCTTATTCTTGATGTGTAAAAAACCGGGTTACAATAGCTGTTATTGTATACAATCTACAGGAACCACTCTGATCTTCTTCTCAGTACGCTCACGCGGTTGAACACTTCCTGCGCCACAGCAGCTGCCTTAGGGGAGATCCTGCTTATCTTATGTACAGGCATCCTGCCGTTTACTTCTACAGGCATAGGTCTTATCCTGAGCTCTTCGATCTCGCAGCCCGCCAGCCTTTTGATCTTATCAGTCGAAGCCTTGCTGAACTCCAGAAGAGCTTCACGGTCGATAGCAGGCACTGCACTTGTAGCGCTGCCCCTTCTTGCCATGTAGCTAATCATGAAAGCCCCGGCGCCAATGGCCTTGAACCCGCATTCCTCGGTCAGCCTCTTCAGCTCAAAGAGAGCATTGCCGTATTTGCGTCCGCCGTATGAAACGATGGCCAGGCTCATGGCCCCGTTGCCAGCGATATTACGCATCGCAGCCGCAGCAGGCAGAGGGATCTTTCCAACATAAACAGGCATGCCGATAACAGCGACAGTTTCATCACTGAAACTGATGCCGCTGCTCTCTTCTCCGAGCATGTCGTGACACTCGACGCTTACATCCAGAGGGCTGCATTCATCGAGAATGGCGCCTATTTTCCTGGCCAGGGCCTCTGTCATTACTTTTGTGCCCCCGGCCGGACTGTAATAGATCCCGATTACTTTTCTGATCATAAATGCATTCTTTGATGCCTTTGCATCCTAACTGACTGACCGTACAAAGTGATTGTAACACTACACATAGCCCGTTATTAGTTGAATATGTGAATTTTATATGTCCTGTCCGGGCACTTTTTCTACCACACGGCAGGCTGCATCAACGATGCTTTCGACATCGGCAAGATCGTTCTCTCTCGTGAGTATCTCGAGTTCATCGCCCGCCCTGAGTATGGTGTGACCGTCCGGTATTATCTCAATGCCGTCGCGCAGCACAGAGACAATGAGCGTGCCGAGCGGAAGTCCGAATTCGGCGACAGTCTTTCCGTCCATGTGCGATCCGACGTCCACTTCTGCATCGATGACTGTCTTTCTGTCGCGAAGCGATGCTCTGCGTCCCCTGCTCGCCCTGCCTGCAGGCGACTTTCCGAGGCTCCTTTCGAGGAGCTGTGTATATATCGGTTTTGTCCCCAGCAGTTCCGCGGTCAGATAGGCTACGAGCGATGTGAGCACGAGAGGCAGCAGAGTAGTAAAGTCTCCGGTCATCTCGGTGATGAGCACTACGCCCGTTACCGGCGCGCGGACGATGGCTGCAAAATAGGCTGCCATCGCAGTGACGACAAACGCGGTTATATAGCTCTGGTCCATGCCGGCAAGTCCGAGCAGTCTCGAAAAGAACCCGCCCGTAACAGCGCCGAGAACCAGAAGCGGCAGGAATATGCCGCCCGGTGAACCTGATCCGAAGCTCGCCGTAGAGAATATGAATTTGATTATGAGAAGCACCGCCAGTGCTCCCAGTGTGAACTCTCCGTGGCTGATGCGTCCCACCAGGCCGCTTCCGCTGCCCAGAGCTTCAGGATATACGAAGAAGAGTATGTAGGCTATAGCGAAAGCCGCGAGCATACGGCCCGCCCTTTCAAAGCGCTCGCCCGGGACCGTCGGATGAAGTCCGTCGCTGATTATGCTGTATCTTCTGCCCAGCATCCTGCAGACGAATGTCGAAAACGCTTTTCCAAGGTGTTCGAACCTGTCCTGCATCCAGGCTATGGTCCTGTTGTAGAATCCGCCGAATACGCCCAGCACGAGTCCAAGCAGTATAAGCGCCCAGTAGTATCTAAGCGGAAGCGCATGCTTGATATCAAAGCCGAATACAGGCGTGAGTCCCAGAACGTTTGCGACTACGAAGTCTCCTGCCGCACTTGCAGCCATGGTGGTAAGAAGGACTTCGGCCGAAAAGTTTCTGTGGAGCTCTTCAAGGCTGAATATGGCTCCGGCGAGCGGTGCTCCGAATGCGGCCGAGAGGCCTGCTCCCGCTCCGCATGTTATAAGAAGGCGCTCCTCGGTGAGCAGGCGATGGCCGGCCCTGGCCACCCCCTTGCCGACCATCGAGCCGAGCTGTATGCTCGGCCCCTCCCGGCCAAGCGCAAGCCCGCCTCCTATCGCCAGTGCGCATCCCGCCATCTTGCCGGCGATCACGCGCCACCAGCACATGTCCTTCTGTCCCCTGAGTTCAGCCTCCACCTGCGGGATGCCCGATCCGGCGATATCCGGCTCCCTTCCGAGCAGCCAGGATACGATCAGGGCTATCGCGATCAGTATCAGCGCGCACAGAAGCGCCGCCGGCGCTCCCCCTGAGTGCACGTGATCGACCAGCATGCCCCTGAGCCTGTCGGCTCCCGTCAGCATAAGCCTGAACACTGAAATGAGAGCACCTGTGATAAATCCTATCAGGGTGCCCTCAGCTATAAGTACATATTTGAATCTTTTCCGCCGGTCAAGGTTGGCCACTACCGGCGAACCGCTGCTTTTTTCTGTTTCCTTCATTCGCCGAATTCATCTGCCCACTGGTTGAAGTAGTCGATCTGCATGGCCTTCTTGACCTCGCTCAGAGTCTGCTCAGCCGTTCTTCTGGCCTCTTCAGTACCCTCGGTCAGAGCAGCGATGACTTCTTCCGGATGAGCTTCGAAGTATGCTCTTCTCTCCCTTATCGGTGTGAGGAACTCGTTCAGTACGGCGAAGAGGAATTTCTTCACCTTTACGTCGCCGAGTCCGCCTCTTCTGTAGTGAGCCTTCAGTTCGTCCAGATCCTTATACTCAGGCAGGAACTTCTCGAACGAATCAGGCTGTACGAAAGCGTCGAGATATGTGAATACCGTGTTGCCTTCGACCTTGCCAGGATCGCTTACCCTGAGGTGTCCAGGATCTGTGAACATCGACATTACCTTCTTGCGCAGAGTCTCCTCATCGTCCGAAAGGTAGATGGTGTTGCCGAGCGACTTCGACATCTTTGCCTGGCCGTCGGTTCCCGGAAGTCTGAGGCATGCCTCGTTGGATGGCAGGTAGATCTCAGGCTCCACGAGCACGCTGCAGTCATATGTTCTGTTGAATGATCTTACGATCTCCCTGCACTGCTCGAGCATAGGCTCCTGGTCTTCGCCGACCGGAACGATAGTAGCCTTGAAGGCTGTGATATCGCTGGCCTGGCTGATAGGATATGTAAAGAATCCGACCGGAACGCTCTCTCCCTCAAATCCTCTCATCTTGAGCTCGGACTTGACGGTCGGGTTTCTCTGTACTCTGCTGACTGTGACGAGGTTCATGTAGTATACCGTCAGCTCGTGGAGCTGCGGAACTTCCGACTGGATGAACATGTGAGTCTTCTCAGGAACGAGGCCCACCGACAGATAGTCGAGTGCGACCTGGAACACGCTGTCCCTGACCTTCTTCGGATTGTCGAAGTTGTCTGTCAGCGCCTGAGCGTCAGCGATCATAACGAATATTTTATCGTAGCTCGGATCATTCTGGAGCTCGAGTCTCTGTCTCAGCGATCCGACGTAGTGTCCGATATGCAGTCTTCCTGTAGGGCGGTCGCCCGTAAGCATGATTTTTTTCTTCTTTTCAGCCATTGTTGTCCCCTTTTGATATGTATTTTCTTAAGATAGCATCGTGATTTCCCCTTGTTCAGCGACGCCATCGGTAAATCTGTTTTTCGGTCACAACTGCGTCGACCGGTCTGTCGTGAGGTTCTGTCGGGATCTCATCCGCAAGCACCTCCTCAAAGCACATCGCCAGCGTGAAGCAGTCCGTTCTGATCTTTGTAAGGTATTTATCGTAATAGCCCGCTCCGTGTCCTATCCTGTTGCAGTTTCTGTCGCAGGATAGGCATGGAAGTATGATCAGGTCAACATACTCAGGCAGCATCATCTCAGTATCCGCGGAAGGTTCAGGTATCCCGTAGGCTCCCGGCACCAGATCGTCAAAGCTTCTGATCACGCGCGCCTCCATGGCATCGACGGTACCTGTCCTGTGCCCCTCTTCATCGAGGTCTGTGCAGAGCGGCAGGCACACCCTCTTGCCGGACTCCAGCAGCTTGCTTATAAGCGCCAGCGTGGCAGGCTCCCTGCCTATGGAACAGTACGCAAGAATGGTCTTCGCGTCGCGGACCTCAGGCATCGTGAGCACATTCAAAGAGATCGCGGCGGAAGCCCTGTTTCTGTACTCCTCCGAAGTCGCTTTGATCTTTTCGCGTATTTCTTTTCTGACGAGCTCTTTTTCGGTCATGCTTCTATTGGATTCCCTTCTGCATCACGCGGTGTCATTTTGCTTATTATATTCCTTCTGATGCGTTTCGTATAGAGTGCCGACATCGTAAATCCGGCTACCTCAGCGCAAGGGAATGCCCACCACACCATATTCACGCCTCCGATCTTTGCAAAGATGTAAGCGCACGGGATAATGATGAGCAGCTGTCTTACCAGCGAGATGTTCATGCTGTAGACACTCTTTCCAAGTGCCTGGAATGCAGCGCCCCTCATGATCGCGTATCCGGCGAACGGGAAATTGAGTGAAATGATATGCAGAGCCACCACTCCCATCGCAACCATCTCAGGCGGAGAATCAAACAGCGCCATGAGCTGTTCAGGGAAGAGCCAGAAAATGACAGTTCCTATCGACATCAGTCCGATACCGTATCTGGCACCGATACTCATCGTCTTCTCGAGTCTGTCCCTTCTGTCCGCGCCGTAGTTGTACGCGATGATAGGCACAGACGCGTTGTTCATGCCGAAGAGAGGCATGAATACGAAGCTCTGCAGTTTGAAATATACTGCGAAAGTTGCAACCGCGAGAGGCGAGAACATTGAGAGTATCATGTTGAGAGTGAAGTTCATCACCGCTCCGACAGACTGCAGCACTATCGAAGGGATACCTATCCTGTAGATATCCTTCATGCTCTGCAGATGCGGGCGTATCTTGTGGATGGACAGTTCCACTTCTTTGTTGAATTTTCTGTTGAACGTAAGCCCCAGTATGCAGCCGAGTATCTGTCCGAACACTGTAGCCAGGGCAGCGCCCTTTGCACCCATCGCCGGCAGTCCGAAGAAACCGAATATGAGTATAGGGTCAACTATCGCATTGAACAGCGTGCCCGACACCTGCATGTAGAAAATGTAGTTCGTCTTTCCCGTGCCCTGGAGCAGTCTCTCAAACATCGACTGAATCATCGGGGCAATCGAGAGCCACTGGGTTATCCTTAAATATACCGTTCCCTCGGAGATTATCTGTGCGCTTGCATCCGCTCCGGTCACAAGACTCATAATCGGTCCCGCGAAGCAGCCTATCAAGAAGAAGAACGTGTAGTTGATAGCCGCCAGAATGAATCCGTTATGCGCCACCTTGTCCGCCTTGTCATAATGCTTAGCGCCGAGATATCTCGAAAGCAGCGCGCTCATGCCTACTGACGTACCTACACCGAATGCCACGTTGAGGTTCTGGAACGGGAAGCAGTATGAGACCGCTATCAGCGAATCCGTGCTGTAGCGTCCGAGGTAGATCGAGTCTACGATATTATATAAAGCCATGACGAACATCGACACCGCGAGAGGTGCCGACATCTTAAGCAGCAGCGGGTGGATCGGCTCGGTGCCGAGCTTGTCCGAATCGCGCTTATTCGTCATATGGTTTTCTGATTGTGTGTTTTCTTTCTTGTTTTTATCTTCCATTTACGTGAAACAATTGGTTTTTATCAGCTGCGGAGCTCCTCGCCCTTTCTGCGGGCTGCTGCGCGCTGGAACGCCTTTACGATCTCTACGATAGGTATGATCAGAATCGCAAGACCCATGGCGATGCCGTATTCTCTGAGGCTGATCGTAGTGAATTCGAAGAGTGCTGCGAGAGCAGGCACTTCGATGACTACTGTTGTCAGCAGGAGAGCCAGTGCGCCGGATCCCCAGAGCCAGAGGTTCTGCTTAGTGAGTTTGAACAGCGACTGTCTTCGCGATCTCATGTTGAACGAGTGGAATATCTCGCACATCGACATCGTCAGGAAGGCCATTGTGATGCCGTCATTGCTGGCAACTATATGCCAGTGTCCTGTCTCAAGGAATTCTCCGACGAAATAAGCCGTGAGGACCAGCAGCGTCGTAACTGCTCCCTGGTAAACGATATCCACGTCCATGCCACCGGCGAACACGCCTTCACGCGCGCTTCTTGGCTGCTGCTTCATGGCATCGCCTTCGCCTTCTTCCATTCCCAGAGCGAGAGCCGGAAGCGAATCGGTGATCAGATTGATCCAGAGCAGGTGTGCCGGCTTCAGGATGGTGAAGTTCAGTATCGTTGCAATGAGGATCGACAGCACCTCGCTTATGTTGGTTGCGAGCAGGAACTGAATCGACTTTCTGATGTTCGAGTAGATGCGGCGTCCCTCTTCAACTGCCGAAACGATCGTAGCGAAGTTGTCGTCTGCAAGTATCATGTCAGCGACGTTCTTTGTGACGTCAGTACCGGTGATGCCCATGCCCACGCCGATGTCGGCGGACTTGATGGCCGGCGCGTCGTTGACGCCGTCTCCCGTCATGGCTGTTACCATCCTTCTGGCGCGCCATGCCTTTACAATCCTTACCTTATGCTCAGGCTGCACCCTCGCATATACCGAGTATGTGCTCACCTTGTTGAGCAGTTCTTCATCACTCATGTCGTCGAGTGCCGATCCGAGTATAGCGTCATCTGCGCTCTCAATGATCCCCAGATCCTTGCCGATGGCGACAGCTGTATCGAGCTGGTCGCCTGTTATCATGATAGGTCTGATTCCTGCCGTGCGGCATTCTGCAACAGCATCCTTTACCTCTGGTCTGATCGGGTCGATCATTCCCAGCAGTCCTATAAAGATGAGCTCCTGCTCGAGAGCCTCATCCGAGAAGTCGCGTGGTCTCTCGTGGTAAACACGGGCTGCGAGTGAAAGTACTCTGAGCGCCTTGCCTGCCATTCTGGCGTTGTCTCTTCTGACGTTTGCAGCCAGTTCATCGGTAAGCGGCTCGATGCCGTGATCCGTCAGGATGTGTGTGGAATGTCTGAGCACCACGTCCGGCGCTCCCTTTGTGAACTGAACGTATTCCGACTTCGCGATGAGTCTGTCGAGTTCTGTATCGAGTCCGGCAGGAGAATCCATGTCGTTGTTCTTGTGAACAGTGGACATCATCTTGCGGCCTGAGTCGAACGGAGCCTCTCCGACGCGCGGGAAGAGACCGACGAGCTCCGGTTTCGGCAGGTTCTGTATCGAGGAATATGCCACGAGAGCAGCCTCCGTAGGCTCGCCCACGACCTCCTCAACACCTTCTTCATTCACCTTGAGCTCAGCATCGCAGCAGAGAGCCATGCCCGCTGCAAGTACGTCTCTGTCGTGACCTGCGTAATCTACGACTGTCATCTTGTTCTGGGTCAGTGTTCCTGTCTTGTCGGAGCATATTATCTGAGCGCAGCCGAGGGTCTCAACAGCTGTGAGTCTCCTGATGACCGCGTTCTTGTGAGACATCTTTGTGACGCCGATGGAGAGCACTATGGTCACTACGGCAACGAGTCCCTCCGGGATAGCCGCAACGGCAAGCGATATCGCCAGCATGAAAGTGTCTATCATAACGTCCATGCTGAGATGTCCGGCCTTGATGACTCCAAGCGCGAATATGAATGCGCAGATACCGAGAACCAGCTTCGTGAGTATGCGCGAGAGCTGAGCCAGCTTGATCTGCAGCGGTGTGAGTTCTTCCTCAGCCTGAGAGATGGCATCGGCGATCTTGCCCATCTCCGTCGACATGCCCGTACCTGTGATCACGGCCTTTCCTCTGCCGTATACCACGGTGCTTCCCATGTATATCATGTTGCGTCTGTCGCCGAGAGGTACGTCTTTGGATTTTTCTCCGAGTTCAAGAGCTTCGCTGGTCTTTGTTACCGGCACCGACTCTCCGGTCAGCGCGGCCTCCTCGACCTTCATCGAGGCTTCCTCTATGATGCGGCCGTCTGCAGGAATGCTGTCGCCGGCTTCGAGTATGACGACATCGCCCACTACGAGTTCGCTGCTCTCAATGCTCACTATCTGGCCGTCGCGGAGCACCTTTGACTTCGCGGCTGT
The DNA here is from genome assembly GCA_045115935.1 of Anaerovoracaceae bacterium. Taxonomy (GTDB): domain Bacteria; phylum Bacillota; class Clostridia; order Peptostreptococcales; family Anaerovoracaceae; genus Crickella. Next base: position 68,047 of record JBGULF010000046.1, on the reverse strand, counting down.
CATCTGCTTGAGCGCTTCGATCGCCTCTTCGGCCTTGTTCTCCTGTATGACTCCGAGCACGGAGTTGAGAACTACTACGAACAGGATGATGAATACATCCGACGGATTCTCATGCTGATACAGCGATGTGATCAGAGAAAGAGCCGCTGCTGCGAGCAGGATTATGATCATCGGGTCCTTCATCTGATCGAAGAACCTTGCGATGCTGCTCCTTTTCTTTGCTTCGATTAACTTGTTTGGTCCGTTCGCTTCGAGCCTTGCAGCTGCTTCCGCGGAAGAAAGGCCCTTTGCTTCTGAACCGGACTCTGCGAGTACCGATTCAACGGACTCCAGATATGGCCTGTAACCTTCTTTCATAATAAATGATCCCCCATTTTTTACTATACAAATAACGTATTGCGACCGGTGGGATCAGGTGCAGACATCGCCATTTCGATGTCCCGGCCTCATCCCGCAGATAACTGATGAATTATATCACTTTTTGGGGGCCTATTTCCACAAAAGCGTTGATTTTATCAGCGATAATCGGTGCCATACGCGTGGTGTTTTCAGCGTCGCGCAGGAGCCCCTGCGGATGCCGGATGTCCTCATTTGTATTTTTAACGAACTTTAAGAAAAGCGTTGATTTTCCAAAGTGTTGAAATATCAAGCGTTTATTTGTAAACCATTTAGAATGACAATTAATTGACGATGTTTTTGTTTGACATCACATTTTCAACACATTAGAATTTATATGTATAGATTCAGATTGGGGTAGTAGGTTTATTGCGATCTGGACGAGTACGACCATTCTTATAAGTTATTGGATTTTTTAAGGAGGTTTTTTTATGAGCGTTGGTGAATTTATAGGCTGGTTAGACGGTCTTGTATGGGGTACCGTAATGATGGTTCTCATCATCGTTGTAGGTATTCTCCTGTCCGTTAGAACCAAGTTCCACCCACAGAGAAGGCTCGGATTATCCCTCAAGTACGCTGTAAACAATGAGGACGGCGCAGAGGGAGACGTATCCAGCTTCGGAGCTCTGACAACAGCTCTCGCTGCTACAGTAGGTACAGGAAACATCGTAGGTGTATCCACAGCTATCATGGGCGGCGGTCCTGGAGCTCTCTTCTGGATGGAGTTCGCAGCATTCTTCGGAATCGCTACAAAGTACGCAGAAGGTGTTCTTGCTGTTAAGTACAGACATGTAAAAGAAGACGGCTCGATCCTTGGCGGACCTTTCTACTACATTGAAAAGGGAATGGGCCCTAAGTGGAAATGGCTCGGCAAGCTGTTCGCTCTCTTCGGATCGCTCGCCGGAGCTCTCGGTATCGGAACATCCACACAGGTTAACGGTATCGTAAACGCTATCAACAAGGTAGCTGTAGAGGCTGGAGCAACAAAGGTTGCTTTCACAGCATTCGGTGAGGATGCTACATGGGTCAAGGTCATCGCTACTATCATCATCACAGCAGGCACGATCGCCGTAATCGTCGGTGGTATCCAGAGAATCGCTCAGGTAACTGAGAAGATCGTACCTGCAATGATGGTACTCTACGTAGTATCCGCTCTGCTGGTATTCTTCTTCAACATCGGTCACCTCGGTGAAGCTCTTGTAAAGGTATTCTCCGGTGCATTCGGTGCTAACGCTGAGTACGCAGCACTCGCCGGCGGCGCAGGCGCTGCATTCAGACTTGCGATCCAGAAGGGTGTTGCGAGAGGTATCTTCTCGAACGAGGCCGGCCTCGGTTCCGCTCCTATCGCTGCTGCTGCTGCACAGACAAAGGAGTGCGTACGTCAGGGCATGGTATCGTCGACAGGTACATTCCTCGACACTATCGTTATCTGCACAATGACAGGTCTCTGCGTAGTTATGACAGGCGCAAACGAGCAGGGTCTCGAGGGCGTAGAAGTAACAATGTGGGCATTCGGACATGGATTCCCATGGCCGACAATGGTAGGATATGTGATCCTCGCTACATGCCTCGCACTCTTCGCATTCTCGACAATCCTCGGCTGGGACTACTACGCTGAGAGATGCTTCGACTACTTCACAAACGGCAACAAGGGTGCTATCAGCGCTTACAGATGGCTGTATGTAGCTGCTGTAGCTATCGGACCTTTCCTGCCACTCGGAGTTGTTTGGGACTTCGCTGACCTGATGAACGGACTCATGGCATTCCCTAACCTGGTTGCTCTGTTCGCTCTCTCCGGCATTGTTGCAAAGGAAACATTCGACTTCTGGGAAAGAAGGCAGTCGGGCGCTTACAACGACAACCTGCCAAAGAAGGCTAAAAAGTAGTCTAACGGCTTAACGATCAATCGATCACAAAAATCAAACCAATAACTAATAATGACCCCGCACTCCGGTGCGGGGTCATTTATTATTTATTATCTATTTCTTTTTCTGATTCGGGGCGCCGACCACAGGATCAGCCTTTACCTTCTTCCAGGTCTTTCTTACCTGATCGATCTGCTTCTTGTCTACGTTTCTCTTCTTCAGCTCTTTGACGTACATTTCTTCAGTCATGCCGATCTGCTTGTAGTACTTGATCATGGATCTTTCCTTATACTGGATGAAGAAGTAAAGACCTCCTACTACGGCAAGTCCGATCACCATTGCGATCAGCAGTCCCCACCATCTGAGCTTCATGATAAGCAGTATGGATGCGATCACCCATACAACGCCGATAGCGATTCCGTAATTTCTGAGAGTCTTAGGATCGATGCCCTTAGGAGCCTTGAGACCCTGAGTGTTGAGCTGCTGTCTGTAAAGATTCTTCTGATATCCGCCTGACGGACGGTTGTACATCATGTTTCCCTGCATGCCGCCCTTTGCTTTTCCGTATCTGTTCTTTGCCATATTCCCATTCCTTTTCTATAGGTAATTATTTTTTTACTATGTGAGTTTATCATATTATCGCCAAGTGTCAATGGAGAGAGGATATTTTGACTCTTCTCTAAAACAATACTTTGCGGTATTATTAAAGTACTATGAAAATGACAGATTTGCTTGAAAAAGACAAGGATAAGCTGCTTACGGAACTGTCCGCCGCAGCTACTGCCGAGAAGGCCATTCACGTCCTCGAGAACGAGATGGACAAGCTGCTCCTGAAGCACAACGAGCAGTGTGAGACCGAACGTGAAAGGGAGTCCGCCGCATATATGATGCAGGCGGTCAGGCTTTCCCTGCCTCTGATGGATTCCAACGGAAAGATCAAGGTGTGGGAGAGCGGTCAGACGAGCGAAGAAGATACGGGAGGTTCCTTTAAGCCTTCGTTCCTGCTGCTCCTTATCGTCGGCCTCGCGCTCTGCGTCTTCGGCTTCGGTCCGCTTATGATGGAAGCTTATACGGCAGCAGCGGCGAACGCTCGCGACCAGGTGATACTGCACGGAAGTGCTACGGTGGTTGGTCTGATCGCCCTTTACTTCTCGGGCTACATGTACAGCCGCCCGAAGAAGAGAACGGGTAAAAAGGAGTATCAGGTGGATATCCGCATTGATGCCGACCGCATATACCGCAGTTTCCGCACAGCGCTTCTGTCTGTAGATCAGAGTCTGGAGGAGATCCGCGCAGCGGAGCGCTGGAAGGCCCGCGAAAAGGCCGGTAGCATCGACGGCAGGACTGTTACCCAGTCCGAGCTCGATCTCTTCTCTGACCTTCTCGCCGCAGCATACAGCGGCGATCCGGAGTACGCTCTCGAGAAGGTCGAGCAGATAAAGTACTTCCTCCACAGACAGCAGATAGAGGTCGTGGATTACTCCAAAGAGAACGAGAAATACTTCGATCTTATGCCGGGCAGCAAGGCTGCCACGATAAGGCCTGCCATGGTAGCACAGGGCGGGCTGCTCAAGAAAGGTCTCGCCGCCACCGGCAGATAAGTTATAGAAAGGCTCTGTAATGGATCGTTTTTTCGGATTTGACCTGGGAGACGCCGAAAGCGCAGTCGCAAGGCTTCACAAGGAAGATCAGGTAGTGCCTGAAATGCTCACCGTTGTCGGCGAGCAGAGTTTTATTACGGCCTATGCGCAGCTTTCATCGGGCGAACTCCTCATAGGTGAAAAAGCCTGCTATGCAGATAATGTAATAAAGCGCAAGATACGCTTCAAGAGCAGATTCCTGACGGACCGCTCGAGCGCGGCAGACGTAAAGAGCTTCGCGGCGGGCGTGCTTGGCGAGCTCTACGGCAGCGGCGACCTCATCAAGAATGAGGAGTGCCTGTTCTATATAGGCTGCCCTGCAGGCTGGAACAAGAATGCAAGGGAGCATTACCGCGAGATCTTCGAGAGCGCGGGATATCCTCCTGCAAAGATAATCTCCGAGTCGAGAGCTGCGATGGTGAGCGCATGCCAGTCAAAGCATCTGCAGATCGGCGTCGACATACTCTCGAAGCCTGTGCTCGTAGTCGACATAGGCTCATCGACTACCGACTTCGCCTATATCATGGGCGGCAAGGAAGTCGAGATGCAGACAGCCGGCGAGGTAGTGCTCGGCGGAGGTATAATGGACGAGATCCTGCTGCTCGAATCAGTAGAAGCATCGGGACTTGCCCGCAAGAAGATCAAGTCTGTATTTGAAGCCAGCGACGCGTGGAAGAACTACGCTGAATTCGCGGCACGCAGGCTCAAGGAAAAGTACTTCTCAGACGAGGATTACTGGACCCATCACGAGTGCAAGGAGACGATAGTCCTGCATTACGACCGCCCTGTAAAGTTCACCCTCAGGATGAACGGCGGCATCGCAAAGCAGCTCGTAAACAGAAGAGTTCCTAACCTGAACAACCGCTCATGGAAGGAAGTCTTCATCGCTTCGCTCAAGGATGTGAAAGACAACATCTCGGGCGAGCAGCCTGAGCTCATTTTCCTGACCGGCGGAGTCAGCAAGCTGGCCGCCATCAGGGACTGGTGCAGCGAAGTCTTCACTGACTCGGTCATCATCTCCGCAACGGATCCTGAATTCTCCGTAGCAAGAGGCCTCGCGTACTGCGGGCGCATCGACGAAGACATCAGGGAATTCCGCGAAGACCTCAACAAGCTCATCAAGGATACAACGATCGAGGATATAGTCGAAAAGCATATCCCTCTCCTTTACAAAGATGCGGTCGACTGCCTGGTAGACCCTATCATCGAAGAAGTGGCGATGCCTATATTTGACAGATGGAGAGCGGGCGAAATACAGAAGCTCTCGGATACAGACGAGATACTGCAGGTAGAGGTAGCCGAATTCCTCAAGAAGGATGAGACAAGAGAACTGCTGGCAGGACCTATCACCGCATGGCTGAAGCCTGTCATCGAAGAGCTCGAGTCATACACGGTGCCGATCTGCATCAAGCACAGGGTCCCTTATACGGCTCTTAGCCTGAAGTCGTATCTTTCGGCTTCCGATATAGATATCAAGGTCGACGCAAAGAACATCTTCGCCGTAGAGGAGATGACCTTCCTCATCGACTCGATAGTCACTGCGATCGTAGCGATCCTCATATCCGCTATCGACCTCATCCCGTTCATGGCGGGTCCGGAGGGAGTCATCATCGGCGTCATTGCTTCAGCCGTGATCCTCATACTCGGCAAGGACAAGATGCAGGAGAAGCTCCTGACAGCGGACATCCCAAAGGCAGTGCGCAAGCTTGTGCCTAAAAACACATTCAAGATGCGCATGGACAGCATAAGCAGGGACGTCAAGGAATCGTTCTACGAGAGCCTTGAGAAAGAAAAGAGCGAAGAGATCACGCAGCGCATGGTCGAAGAGATCTCAGCCCAGATCGAGCACACGCTGGTCAAGATGGCAGAGGTCGTCGAGATACCGCTCGGATAGCCAGTATTCAAACAGAAGATGATCCCCGGGCTTCATGTCCGGGTTTTTTTGCTGTCTTTTTCTAGTTAAGAGACTTGTTGATGTTTTACAGTTATGTCAGAATTTAGACGATTGTAACAATTGGCATAAATTGGGGGCTTGCGAGGAGCCTTGTATTATGTCAATTCCCGGTTTCAGGTCTAAATTGACATAACTTTTTAGGTCTGTAAACTGTTTTATTTGTGTCATTTCTCATAAAAGATCATAAACTGTCATAATTTTTTAAGGCTCCAAGTCCCCGGAATTGTGTCATTCCTCAAATATAGGAACAAACTGACATAATCATAAAAAAAGAACACCATGGGGGTGCTCCTTTTTTCATATTATTCCTATTTATCCCTATTTATCCTTGAGCTTTGATCTCAATCTGCTTTATGTGCTATTACAATGCCTATTCAAGATATGTGTTCATGTACTTGTCCCAGATCTCATCCGGCACCAGTCTTCCGCCGGTCGCCCAGCAGACCTGTGTGGCGTTCGCCAGCTTCTCCGGAGTGAGTCCGTGCTTTTCGAGATATGCCTTGCCGGCATCGAGCTTCATTATTTTGAGCGGGCCGATGAACGCAGCGCAGCTCGACGGCTCGATGAAGATGTCTTCCGTCTCCTTCAGCATCCTCATATAATCGAAGAGTACCGCATCGCGCACCGTAAAGTCTCCGGACAGCAGGTTGCGGCAGATCCTTGTGACCAGTCCCGAAGGGCTTGCGCATGCAAGTCCGTCAGCAGCCGACATTCCGGTGAGTCCGAAGTCGCTTACATTCACCTCGTTGAACCTGTCTGAAGCCATTCCGAGCAGCACCGACGGGAAAAGCGTCGGCTCGCAGAAGAAGATGTGCACGTCGTCCTTGAAGAGCCTCTTGAATCCGTAGCAGACTCCGCCCGGAGCTCCGCCTACTCCGCAAGGTACGTAAATGATCATCGGATGATCCTTATCGACGGTAACGCCCTTATCTTCGAGCTGTTTCTTCATTCTGCCTGCGGCAACCGCATATCCGAGGAAGAGCGGCAGCGAGTACTCGTCATCTACGAAGTAGCTCGTCGGGTCGAGGTCTGAGAGCCTGCGGCCCTCGCTCACGGCCTTCGAGTAGTCCTCTTCATATTCGATGACATCGACGCCCTTGCTGCGGAGCATGTCCTTCTTCCACTGCCTTGCGTCAGCCGACATGTGAACCTTCACCTTGAATCCGAGGAAGGCGCTCATGATGCCTATCGACAGGCCCAGGTTTCCGGTGGAGCCTACCTGCACTGTGTGCTTGCCGAAGAACTCCTTCATGTCGTCATCAGCGAATCTCTCGTAATTGTCGTCCTCGGTGATGAGTCCGGCCTCGAGCGCGAGGTCCTCCGCGTGCTTTAGCACCTCGTAGATGCCGCCCCTCGCCTTGACCGATCCCGCGATCGGAAGGTGGCTGTCCATCTTGAGCATGAATCTGCCCGGTATCTCCGCATCATACTTCTCCTCGAGAGCTTTCTGCATCTCAGGGATGTCTGCGAGCGGCGACTCGATCAGTCCGTCGTCTTCCGCCGTTTCAGGGAAGCACTTCTTTATATACGGAGCGAATTTGTGGAGTCTCCTCTCGGTATCCTCGATGTCTTCGTCGGTCACTACCAGCTGGCAGAGAGCGTCCGTCATTTCGAACGGAAGCAGCTTGTCATTGATCCACAGGGTCTCGGTCTGTTCAGCTATGTCCCTGAAGACCTGATCTCTTTCGATCATTTCTTTTGCGTATTCCTTGATGCTCATTCCGCATCCTCCTTTACATCGGTCCTTTATCTCTCGCGAAAGTATGATCCAGCTTTTTGCGGATCGCTACAGGCGATATCTTATGTGTTGATCCGTCGCTGAAATGTCTGAACGATCTGTTTTTACGGCTCACAGGCGGCCAGTACGGCAGTCCTCCTCCGTTCGGATTCTGGAAGTTCACGAAGTTTGCGACATACTGCACCATCTGATCCTTCAGGTCGTAATCGGCCTGCTCGAACGGGCGCCAGCACTTATCCATGTTGCCGAACATATACCAGAGGTCCGATCCGTGGAAAGCCTTGAAGCTGTTGCCCGGAAGATGCCTGTCGAACAGGTAGCCGTAGACCGGGAACTTGCCGTGCCTTACGTGCTTCATCGCCCAGCCGATCGCCATGTCAAAAATGATATACGGCATGAAGTCCTGCGAAGTGATCCCGACTATCATCGGTATATCGAGGTATTCCCTTTTGCGGATGACCTTCTGCGGGAGCTTCGGGATTATCTTTCCGTCGATACCCGGCTGTACGGCCTGGAAGCTCCAGTTCTCCCTCGACTCCTCATACCACGCCTTCCATATGACATCAGGCGGAAGCTTTTTAAACTCTTCTGTCGTCTCCACCCCTGCGCGCCTGCGGACGCCTTCCCAGAAAGGCAGCGACTTAATCTTTGTCCATGGCTTTGTGAAAACAGGGACCGCCCCGGCGCCCGACATGAGCACGGCGCCCTTCACTATCCATTTGAGTTCCTGCGTATACAGCAGGTTCATTATGGACATGGCTCCTGCCGACTGCCCCATTATCGTGATCCTGTCAGGGTCACCGCCGAAGTCGGCGATGTGCTCATGGATCCACTTCAGCCCGAAGGCCATGTCCTGCAGGCCGTAGTTGCCTGATTCGTACAGTGAAAAAACGTTCAGGCGGTATCCGAGCGACACGAACACGATTTTATGCTTTGCGTATTCGGTGCAGGTCCCGTAAGGGAGTTCTCCGACAGTGCCCGTCTCGAATCCCCCGCCGTGGATGAATACGAGGACAGGATCTTTTTCCGCGCCTTCTCTTGCGATTATGTTCATCGTCATCGGCGATTCGGCGAAGCTGAACTCCTGCTCACTGCGGAACTCCTTGTGGTAAAACGCATCAGGACCCGTTGACTCATCTCTGTATGTAAGATACTGATAACAGTCGATCTCCTTCCCCGTCGCGTCAAACACATCCCACTTCGGATATGGCTTCGGCTCTTCAAAACGCTCTGTTACGGCATACGGTATGCCCCTGTACATGCAGATCCCCTTGTCTTCCGTCCCTATGACTTTCCCAAGACCCGTCTCTATTTCTATTCTGTTCATTATTTCTCAGTCTAAAATGGATCGCTTACCAATACCTTTCCGTCTTCCTGGATGATTATGTTCATGCCGTCCCTGACGTATTCGAGGAACTCATCTCCCAGTGAATCCACTACCGGCATCTTTGCCTCAGGAGCATCGAGCCATACATCGGCCAGGACAGCTCCGGCAGCCGCAAGTGAATCTATAGGATTCGAGAACAGCATGGCCGCAGGCTGACGTCCCATTGAGCATGCGCAGTAAAGCACGAGTCCGCCTGTTGTTGAGCCTATGGTCTGAGGCAGGCAGAGCGCCTTTCCGGCCATCTGCTTTCCGTAGAGATCCGGATTGTTCTGGTCGCCGCATGTCGCCTTTTTATCGCCGAACTGCAGTGCCTTCTGGAAGGAAGCGAGCGTGTTGAGACCGCCATGTGATACGAGCGCTTCAGCAGAGACTCTGCCCGGCGCTACTACACGTCCCTGGAATGTCTTCATGTCTATTTGCCCCCTTTCCTCTTCTGCGTGATCTGTTCTGCTATCTCATCATCCGTATAGAAGCGTGCCGATGTGTAAGTTCTGAGCTTGTTGCTCGATGTTATTACAGGCATTTTTTCGCTGAGCGGATTGTTCATGTACATGAGCGGGCAGATATACGATGTGATTACTCCTGTAGCCTTGAGTCTGCCGGCATATTCCGTCTTACCGAACGCCTCGAGAACATCAGGAGCAGCGGTAAATACGGTAGGTACTGTTACCTTTGGCTCGCCGCTCTTTGCGAGTCCGGCCTCCACCTTCTCGGTCCAGTCCTTGAGCTGCTGCAGGCTCATGTGCGGACAGCCCATGAAGCAGAGCTTTGGCGCAGCATCCTTGTTTTTCCAGATGACCGGATATTCACTGTAAACTCTCTCGAGCTCTTCGTCATCCACCACATACACCTTAGCGCCGTCCTTAATGAGCGACTCGCCGTACTTTGCAGCCTCAGGCGTAAGCTTATCGATGTGATAGAGTCCTACAGCTCCGTTCGAAGCGGTCGCAGCACCGAAGTCCTTGAGATAAGTGCATACCTCGTCATCAAGCTCCGTGCCCAGCCACTTGTCGAGACCCTTTACATAAGGAACATCCTCCATTACCTTCATGCCTATCGCGGATCCGAGGAGCTGTGCTTCAGGCTTTTTGCTCGTCTTTATCTCAACGATCCAGTCAGCCTTGCGGCCTTCGTCCGTAAGGAGACCGAATTTAGGCACATATCCGATCACCGATCCCATGAGGTCGATTATTCCGGAGTTGCGGTTGCATCTCGCGCCGAGCACCGAGTTGGCGTAAACGACAGCCGATGACTCAGACCAGCTGAGCACTTCGCCGAAGCCCGGCTTGTTGCCTACTTCATCCATGTAGCAGGTGCACGTGAAAGCGTTGTCCGATAACAGTCCCAGGTCGGCCAGCTGTTTCTCGTAGTCCTTCTGTCTGCTGTACATGAACAGCTTGAACACTACATCCTGAGCAAAGCTGCTCGGAACATTCTTATCGAGCGGCTTAGGGTCTACCGTGAACTTCTGTCCGGACGGAGCTCCTGCCTCGAGCAGCTTGTCCATGAGTTCATAGACCGGTCCGAGAGCCTTGAGTCCGAACGATGTCACGAGGTGGTTGTACTTGCTGCTGATAGGCACCATCTCGGTCGCGCCGAAAAGCTCGCCGTATCTTACGAGTGACTCCATCACCTTAGCGAGAGTCTCGCCCTTTGAGCCTTCGAGTATCGCTCTCTGCTCATCGGTCAGTTTTACTTTATAGTCCAACTATCCCATCTCCTTTCCGTAAAATCTGTATATATGTATCTACACTGATATTTTAACACATTGAAGTGTTGTTAACCTTTTAATTGTCCGCCAGTTTTGAGTTGTTCTTCATGCGCACGGTCGATGTCTCGAGTATGCGTCCGAGCGCCTTAACGGTCTCAGCCTTGGCCATTTTGCAGATCTCTTTGTTAGCTTCCTCAGCGAGTGAGAAGTCGCCCGTCTCTGTCATCTTCTTATCGTATTCGCGGATGAGACGGCGTGCACCGATGTTGACCGCATCCTGATAGCGCTCGATGTTCTGTATGCAGTGGTCGTAGTCCTTGTCGGCCATCGCGCCTATGAGCCTTGATGCCCAGAACAGATTCTCCGTTGATACGTCGAGAGTCACCTTGCTCAGGAAATCCGGAATCGTCGATACGCTCGTATAGACCGGCACCCAGCACGAGAAGGTGGTGGAGCCGTAGCATATCCACTGTATCCCCTTTATTTCATCAGGCACTCCGTTCCTTATCTGGGTTATGTGTGTGACTCCCGTGCGGTTGATTCCTATGGAGCGGTACTTTCCGCTCAGTCCGATCTCATGCCTGCCGTAAGGATCGTACGGTGTGCCCTGGTAATGAGCCGAAAGCATGTACTGCATGTCTTCGACAGTGACTTTTCTGTCAGGCACAAGCGACCACGGGATGTCATCGCTCTCCGGGCCGAACTCCGCATCAGGGCTGTCCCATCTGTGTGACTTCGGAGTGAGATACCGTCCGAGGAACCACGCTCTCGAAGTGTTGTATACATGATCCATGTCGCGGCGCGATCCGAAGATCTTTCTCGGATCGAACTCCCCGTTCTGATTGCAGTCAAGATCATTGTCGCGGATGAACTCCCTGAGGTCAGCCGAGCACATGTGCGACTCCTGTCTGCCGAACGCGTCGTCAAGATCGAAGCTGTCGGTGCCGAACTGATTAGGGTTGATTACCACTCTGTCGTCAGGGACCTTTGTTGCGATCCAGTGATGTCCGCCTATGGTGTCGAGCCACCACACCTCGTTCTCATCGTTGAACGCTATTCCGTTCACCTCATATGTTCCGTACTCCTCGAGAAGCGATCCGAGTCTTATGACGCCCTCTCTGGCACTGTGTATATAAGGGAGCACCAGCACCACGATGTCCTCTTCTCCGATACCGCCCGGAACTTCCTTGCTGCGGCCCTTTGCCGGTTTATATTCCACCAGCGGATCTGCCGACAGAACGCGCGGATTTGACGTGAGAGTTTCCGTCGCAGTCATACCAACGCCGGCTGCGTTGATGCCCGAAGCAGCCCATATCCCGTTTTTCCTGTCAACGCTCGGGCAGGCTGTGTATCTCATAGGATCGTCCGGCAGCTGTATTTCAACATGCGAGATCTTGCTTTTATACTTTCTCGGCTGCTTGTCCGGCTCGACGACTACGGTCTTCTTTACATCGAAGTTCCCGTCATCCGTCCTTGAGATCATCGTTGAATTATCGTTGCTAGCCCTCTTCCCTACAAGTACAGTTGTGCACGGCATTATCATGTACCTCCTTTAGATTTTGTCATTTTAAATATATCACAAAAAGGGGCGTGCAGAGCCTGCTCCTGCCGTTTCCATACACTCTTCTGAGTATTGCATACAAGGTTCGCAGCAGTGTGCTAAAATGGAATAAGCAATATACACGCAGACAGGAGGGTCGCCATGAATGAAAAGTATGCTCCTCTGTTCACGCCGTGGAAGGTGGGGAATGTAGAAATAAAAAACCGCATCGTGATGCTGCCTATGGAGGGCACCAACATGATAGCGTGGGAAGCTAAGACCGGCTTCGTCAAAGGCATAGAGAACCTGTACCGTGACCGCAAGGACAACAATATCGGACTGTTCATACCCGGCCTCATACCGATGATCAGCATTATGGGAGAGAAGTGGCTGTATAAGCACCCGGAAGTATTCGAACCGGTCAAACCGGTCATAGAGGAAATACATCAGAGCGGGGCAAAGATCTTCTTCCAGCTCAGCGCCGGAGCCGGCAGGTCCATGATACTGCCGACCATGCTGAAGCCTTTTGTAAGCAACAAAATATTGAAAAAGGCGAGTTCCCGGATGATCATGACCAGATGGTGGTGGTCCGCTCCCGATCCCGACATGCCTAACGTCTGGGCTCCGGATGTAAAGATGGATCACTTCACCTCGGAAATGATAAATCAGTTCGTGTACGCATTCGGCCAGAGCGCCAAACTCTGCAAGGAAGCGGGAGTCGATGGGGTTGAAGTCCACGCAGTGCACGAGGGCTATCTGCTCGACCAGTTCGCGATGCCGTATACAAACCACAGGACGGACGCATACGGAGGCAGCCTGGAGAACCGTCTGCGCTTTGCCTGCGAGATCGTCCGCGAGATCAAAAAGGTCTGCGGAGAGGACTTCCCTGTTTCTCTGCGCTACTCTGTCCGCTCAATGACACGCGGCTTTAACCAGGGCGCAGTTCCGGGCGAGGAGTTTACTGAAGCCGGCCGTACCCTTGAGGAGTCCGAAAAGGCGATAAAGATCCTCGAGGATGCAGGTTACGACCTCTTCAACTGCGACAACGGCACATATGATGCGTGGTATTATTCGCATCCACCGGTCTATGCGCCGCTCAACATAAACCTTTCCGATGTAGAGCATATAAAGAAATTCACAAGCAAGCCTGTGGTATGCGCCGGACGCATGCAGCCTGAGGAAGCTGCAGCCTCGATCGCAGCAGGCAGGATCGACGCGATGGGGCTCGGGCGCCAGCTTCTGTGCGATCCGGAGTACATTACCAAGATAAAGGAAGACCGCATGGATGACATACGTCCGTGCATCTCCTGCCACGGAGCCTGCCTCACCTTCTTCGGCATGAACGGACAGGGCACCGATGTCGGCGACAACCCTATGAACGTTGAGATGGGCCGCTGCGTTCTGAATCCGTGGACCAACAACGAGATGAAGTACTCAAAGGCTCCTGCGAAACACCCGAAAAAGATCGCAGTTATCGGCGGCGGGCTGGGAGGCATGGAGACAGCGATCCAGGCTTCGCTGCGCGGCCATAAGGTTGATCTTTACGAAAAGACAGACCGTCTCGGCGGAGTATTCAACGCGGCTGCGGCTCCTTCGTTCAAGGAAAAAGATAAACAGCTGCTGAAGTACTACGCCGGACAGCTGTATAAAAGCGGGACTTCCGTCCACCTGAACACGGAGATCAGCGACATAAGCACGCTCGATGCGGATATAGCAGTCGTGGCGATAGGCGCACGTCCGAGATTGCTGAACGTCCCGGGAGTGGAACGCGCGGTTTCCGCCGCAGACTTCCTTAACGACGGAATGAAATGCGGCGATAATGTTGTTATCATCGGCGGCGGTCTGACCGGATGTGAAGTTGCATATGAGCTCGCCCTTCAGGGCAAGCATCCTTCAATAGTTGAGATGACGGAATACCTGGTCGGAGCCCGCGGCATATGCATGGCCAACTCGTCGATGCTGAAAGAGCTTCTCCGCTTCCACAAGGTGCCTGCATACCTGAACTCCACGGTGGATTCGATAACCGGAGACGGCGTCGTCGTGAATACGCCGGAAGGTCAGATCACCGTTCCTGCAGACACAGTAATAATGTCTGTAGGCTACAACCCGGACAAGCGTTTCGATCCTGATGACGCAAGAGCTTCAAAATCCAGAAAGGACAACAGAGTAAGGGCCTTTGTAAATGCATACTCCGATATCGGCGGTCCGGAAGTCTTCTTCGTGGGAGACTGCGATAAGGTAGGCAGCCTCCGTACAGTCATTAAGCAGGCCTACGAACTCGTACAGAAGATCTCGTACTGACAAATATAACTGCAATCAAAGAGGCTCCGGACAAAGTCCGGAGCCTTTCCTTATCTCTGCCGGGAAATCATTTTGCAGTTATGAGCATTACCGTGAACCACATCCAGAATGCCCATCCCAGAGCGAACAGTATCGCGTGTTTCTTCTCTGTGTGCACCGCGATGAATTCGCGTATAAGCGCGCTCGGCCAGTAATAGAAAGCAACATGGCTTCCGATACCCTTGCACTTCAGGCCGACCTTGCGGCAGTATCTGAGAGCCCTGTATACGTGGTAGTTGCTTGTCACCAGCGCCGTATACTTTCTCCCTTCGCGGCTGTCTATAATGTCTTTTGAGAATTTCAGGTTCTCAAAAGTAGTAGCCGATCTGTCCTCCATGATGATATCGCTCTCCGGGACCCCCTGTTCGAGCAGATAGTTCCTCATTGCTTCGGCCTCGGAAATGCTCTCATCCGATCCCTTTCCTCCTGAAGGTATGAGCTTGGTAGGCGAAGGATCCTTGCGGTAAACCGCAATGGCCTTGTCCAGCCTCTCCTGCAGGAGTTTTGAAACTTTTTCTCCGTTGATGAGTCCTGCCCCGTGTATTATCACGTAGTCGAAGTCCTTGCTCCTCGGGATTATCATCAGGAAGACCGAGTAAATCATGAATATTACGAATGCCATCGAGCCGTAGATAACCGTCACGACGATCAGCGAGGTCACGAGAAACCCCGTGGAGTGAATATGCACAGCCTGCGCCTCAAGGCCGTAGATCATTGAATATACTATGACATTATAAGCCAGCAGCACTTCTCCTACGAGTACCGCTACGCCCAGCCCGAGTGAAAGAAGATGCGCCGCGCACCGGCCCTCATTTCTTATCATTACGATACCGTTATGTATGAGGAAAAACGGAACGATCATAAGGGCCGCCATTGTCAGGAAAAGGGACGACATCAGCACTGCTTTGGCATGCTCGCCTGAAACAGCCATGACAAACGGAGTCAGTGAAAGCAACGCAAAGAAAAGCAGATAACAGTTACGATATCTGCTTCTGTCCTTGCTGAAGGAATAGTAAAACATTCCCCAGAATATCAGTGTAAATAATAGAGTTATTGCGATAACGCTCATTGCTTTAAGGTTTTAGGCTAAGCTTTCTATCCCGAACCTTTCCTTATACTCTGCGAAGCTGTTCTTGAAGAAATCATCATGCCTGAAGCTCGGCTGTTTGTGGTATGCGTGCTTTCCTTCAATTTCGGAAACTGCTTCCAGGACATCCAGAGCTATATTGCTGCAGTGGTCTGAGATCCTCTCATAATCAGTGATCATGTCATTGAAGACAAATCCGTGCTCCAGCGTGCACTCCTGTCTGCTGATCCTTTCGACATGATTAGCCTTCATTGTGTCACAGATGTCATCTATGACTTCCTCTAACGGATCGACACGGAGCGCATTGTCATAGTTGTCGTTTGCAAAAGAGAAGATGGTGAGATCTATGATCTCCCGGATCGCTTCCTCGAGTGTAGTCAGCTCCTTCGATGCGCTGTCCGAGAACACTATCTTCTTTTCATGGATCTCTTCTATGGATTCCGCAATGTTCCTTGCGTGGTCGGATATTCTCTCAAAGTCTGACAGCACTTTC
Organism: Anaerovoracaceae bacterium; assembly: GCA_045115935.1. Lineage (GTDB taxonomy): Bacteria > Bacillota > Clostridia > Peptostreptococcales > Anaerovoracaceae > Crickella. The sequence continues at coordinate 51,896 of JBGULF010000046.1, read as the reverse complement.
AGGTCCTTGCTGACTTCCGCAGAATGCTCGTCATCCAGGTCAGATGTAGTGAGCTTGAAGAGATAATTGCCGAGCTTGTCTTCGTAGCGGTCTATTACTCTTTCGAGATCTACGACTCTCTTGAGACCGTCCCTGCTGTACTCCCTTCTTGCGTCAATTACGCCCATTACACTTTCAAGCGTCTTGGATGCCATAGATTCTATGACCTCCTTGCTCTGTGCGAGAGCAAGTGTAGGGTGGTCGAGGAATCTCGGCTCGAGCTTGTCCATGTCTGCCTTCTCTTCCAGTGCTTCCTGGCCTTCCGGGAAGATCTTGCATACCAGTTTTTCGAGCAGCCCTATCGCCGGCGCCAGTACTATGACTACACCCAGTCTGTACAGAGTATTCGTGAGAGCCACTGAGACCATGGTCATTTCCATAGTCATGAAATCGAAATGAACGATCGCATTCACGATGTAGAAGATACCTCCGACGATCACGGCGCCAAGCACGTCGATTATGAGGTATACAAATGCAGTTCTCTTTCCGTTGACGCTCGCTCCGAGAGCACTCAGCATTACCGGTACGGAAGCTCCGATGCCGATACCCATCAGGATAGGAAATGCCATGTCGAACTCAACAGCTCCTGTGACTGCGAGAGCCTGGAGAATACCTACTGCAGCGCTCGCGCTCTGAATGACCGCAGTTACGAGAACACCGATCAGTACTCCGAGAATCGGGTTGGTGAAGCTTGTCATCATGTCGATGAACTTCGGATCTGATCTCAGAGGAACGATGGCTCCCGACATCATGCTCATTCCATACATAAGTACCGCGAAGCCGAGCATTATGCCTCCGACATTCTTCTGTGATGTCTTCTTCGCAAACATCCAGAGTACGATACCTATAAGGGCTACAACGCCTGTAAGCACCTCAGTGCTGAACATCGAAGCTACACCGCCGCCTCCGCCTATGCTGTTGAGCGCAAGTACCCAGCCCGTGATGGACGTGCCGAGAATCGCTCCGAGCACTATACCGATCGCCTGTTTCACCTGCATCATGCCGGAGTTTACGAAACCTACGACCATTACCGATGTGGCAGATGATGACTGGATAACAGCCGTTACTCCTGTTCCCAGAAGGATTCCTTTTACAGGATTTCCCGCAAGTTTATACAGGACCATCTCCATTTTGCTTCCCGCTACCTTCTTGAGCGAGTCTCCCATGACCGACATTCCGAAGAGGAACATCGCCACGCCTCCAAGCAGGGAAATAACATTAGTCGCATCCATATGAGCTGACTCCCTTCTCCATTTTCCTTATTTTTAAAAAAAGAGACTTATACCGAAAAACATCGGTAAAAGTCTCGCTACTTCGAACATATCCCGGGGCGCATTGACCCGTACTGACGAAATATGTAACGCATTTCTGCGCAAGCTACTCCCTATTTAACCAACATAAATATCACACAAAACACGCTGAAAAGTCAACACTTTAATCAGATATACGATGCATTATGCTTCAAACTTTTCAGCCACTGTTTTAAGCAGTTCTCTTATCTCCAGATGCTGAGGACATACTGCCTCACACATGCCGCATTCTATGCAGTCACCCGGCTTTCCGCTCCCATGTTCGATGATGAATTCATATGTCTCCCAAGGATTGTTTTTACCGAAGAGGACCTTGCTGTTATAGCACGAGAACAGCTTCGGTATCCTTATCTCCATAGGGCAGTGATTTTCCTCGATGCAGTATCTGCACTGAGTACACGGGATCGCTCCCTTGGAACCGAATATGTCTCTGACCTTATTGACTGCTTCAAGTTCCCGGTCAGTCAGAGGAGCGAAGTCTCCGTCACAGCAGCTGAAAGTTCTGATGTTGTCTTCCATCTGCTCCATGTTGCTCATGCCGGACAGTATCATCTCCATGCCGTCGAATCCCGCCGCGAACCTGAGCGCATAGCCCGCGTTGCTGCAGTCAGAACCCGTCTCAGCTCTCAGTTCGTCGAACACCTTCTGCGCTTCATCAGGCAGGTTGACGAGATTGCCGCCTCTTACAGGCTCCATTACGAGCACAGGCTTGCCGTGTTTGCGGCAGACTTCATATACCTTGCGGCTCTCTACGGAGACGCTCTCATAATCGAGATAATTGAACTGTATCTGGACTATCTCCACATCAGGATATTCCGTAAGTATGCGGTCGAGCACTTCCGCCTTGTCATGGAACGATATGCCCACATGATGCACCTTGCCCTCTGCCTTAAGATCGAAGGCTGTCTCATATGCGCGGCACTGTTTGAAGAACTCGAAATTGTTAGCGTTCTGTGCGTGCATCAGGAGGAAGTCGAAGTACTCCACTCCGCAAGTCTCGAGCTGCAGATCTATCAGTGGTCTTATATCCTCCTCCGACTTGAAATACTCATCAGTGAGCTTGTCCGTAAGAACGTACTCGCTGCGGTCATGCCTTGAAGTGAGGCACTCCCTTACGGAAATCTCGCTCAGTCCATCGTGATAGCCGTGAGCGGTATCGAAATAATTGAATCCTTTTTCGATGAATGCATCTACCATCTTACAGACATGCTCGTTGTCGATCTTACCGTCCTTCATGGGCAGTCTCATCATGCCGAATGCGAGATGCTTTTTGTTTTCACTGAATGCTCTGTTACCCATATTCTTACCTCTTATTTCAATGATCAGATTATATGCGATTCTCTGATACTTTTAATCAGCTCGTTTTCCTCTTCCGTCTCTTTGTTCCATTCAGGATCGTAGAAGAGATTGAGCCTCAGATCATTTGATATCTCCCTTAGGAGTTTGCATCCCGCGATGCTGTTGCCCTGTGTATCGAGTGCCGGTCCGAATACCCCCAGGCCTGCACGCTTGTCAGATACCGAAAGCAGGCCGCCGCCTACTCCTGATTTGGTAGGGATGCCTACCTTGACAGCGAATGTTCCCGACCCGTCATACATGCCGCATGTGAGCATCATCGTTTTAGCTATGCGGGCGGTACGTGACGACATGAATCTCTTGCCGGTCTCGCCGCATACACCGTCATTTGCCAGTATGACACCAAGGTTTGACAGGGATTCTGCTGTGGCGCTCATTGAGCACATCTTTGTATAGAATCTCAGAGTATCTTCAACATCCGTCGTAATGATGCCTTTGCTCTCGAGCAGGTATGCGATGGAGCGGTTGCGCGAGCAGGTCTTCATTTCTGAATCATATGCTTTCTCATCCATGTCTATTTCAGGATCCGAGCATATGTTTCTGGTGAATCTCAGTATGTCCTGGAACGACAGTTCAGGTATCATCAGTCCGCAGAGAGCAAGTCCTCCCGAGTTGATAAGAGGATTGTACGGCTTCGAATTGCTGACATCCAGCTCCACAAGCGAGTCGAATGCTTCGCCCGAAGGCTCCATGCCCACTTTGCTGAACACTTTCCTTCGTCCGCAGATCTCGAGAGACACGATCAGCATTATCACCTTGCAGACCGACTGCATGGTGAATCTCACATCGTAATCGCCCATGCAGATCTTTTCACCTTTCAGGGGGTTTATTACGATCCCCAGCTGATGAGGATCCACCTTGCCGAGCTCCGGTATGTATGTAGCTACCTTGCCTTTAGGTATTTCCTCTCTCGCAAGGTCCATGGCTTTCCTGATTATTTCAATGGCCTTGGATCTTTCCTGCAGCTTATATTGTTTATCTATTACAAGATCGTCATTCTTCGGGTTGTTGTTGATATTCTCCGTCATAGCGTCCTCCCCTTTTTTATTATATTTTACTCCGTTTCAGGCTCTGCATGAAATATGTTTTGCAAGCTCCCATACATTCTGCACTTCAGGGCTCATCTGCTGTGATGAGGATCTCAGTAAGCATATGTCTCTGTACATAGCAGAGCCGGCAAAAGGTATCCTTCTGACTTTGAAGCTGTCAAGGATCGGAAGGATCGGCATTATTGCCACTCCTGCGCCCGTGGATACCGATGCGGCAATGGAGCTGTATTCGTCCGCTTCGATCACGGTATTAGGTTCAAACTCAGCCTTCCTGAACTCCTTTTCAAGCTGATGATATGTGAGTGTCTCATGATTGAGCGAGATAAAGTATTCTCCGGCTATATCCGAAAGAGCGACTGAGTCTGCATCTGCCAGCCGGTGTGTGGCCGGAACGATGAGGTAGAGTTCCTGGCGGTATATCGGTATATAGTCGATCGAAGCCATATCAGGCTTCCCCGCAATAAGAATATCCAGCGAGCCGTTCAGCAGCTGCTCAATGAGTTCTCCGGCCTTTCCCTGCCGGAAGCGGAAAGCGATACGCTCATTTCCCTGATGCATGTAAAATCTGTTGACAAATTCAGGCAGAGCAGAGAAGCTGACGCTGTAAATATAACCCAGGCTGACTCCTCCGGAGGCCGGGATCTTCATCTCTCTCAGGTGTTCGATACCTTCGGAGAGTTCGGCAAGCGCCCTCTTTGCGTACGGAAGGAACTCCTCGCCGTATTTTGTAAGAGCCACTTTTTTGCCGTTCTTTTCAAACAGCGGCACTCCAAGCTCCTGCTCCAGCTTGCTGAGAGAATAGCTCAGACTGGGCTGCGATATATACAGCAGGCGCGATGCGCGCGTGTAGTGCAGCACTTCAGCAGTGACGCAGAAGTATCTCAGTTCCTGTAGTGTCATTCCCGTCCACCTCTTTTATCAGAAAACAGATACGTACTTACCGTCTGCCAGCGTTCGAGCAGAAATGCGATGGCAAGCATGTCAGCGCTGCCTCCCGGTGACAGGTTGCGGCTGATCAGCTCCCTGTCCAGCGCATGCAGCGCATCTATGCGTTCAGCAGCGGGCATCTCAGATATACTGCCGGCCGCCTTCCTTACAAATTCAAGACCTTCCCTGCCGCCCCTGTGAAGCAGATTGGTATCTTCGAGGACGGCCATGCTGTCACACAGTGCCAGGGCGGCCGGCTTCATGCAGCCTCTTTCTCTGTATGCAGTGAGCCTCGAAAGACAGTATACTGCCTCAGGGAAACCGGCGGCTGCCTCTCCCGTAGCCCCTCTCGCTCCGTACTTCCTGTAAACCGCTCCGCCGTTGGTAACCGGATCGGCAAGTGTTTTTTTCAGCCTGATTTCAGCATCTTCCCGGGCAAGCGCCGCTGCATGTCCGATGCACGAGCCGCCTTCAGCAAGACACCTGCCCATACCCGCAAGCAGCAGCCCCATGGAATAAATGAGTCCCTTATGGGTGTTTACACCGCCTGTGGCGGCGAACATCTCCGCTTCGGCTCTTATGCCGCGCTCGCGCAGAGGGCCTATCCCGCAGAGTTCCATGCCGAGCCGCGCTGCATCTTCAAAGTAAGGCGTAAGCGCGTCCGCGCTTTGTTCAAACAGAGGCACATCCATATCCGGATGAGCACCGTTATTGTTCATGTCAACGAGCCCCGGTTTAGGGGTCGTATACAGCTCATCCAGAAGAGAGTCACGGGCATCCTGAGCCAGTTTTCCGGCACAGAAATCCCGGAGCAGTTCATCCGTCACTCTCTTCACTTCTCCGAGGCCGTGTCTTCTGCTCCTTGCGCATTCCGCCGCATAGGAATCGCAGATAAGGCAGCGTCTTCCTTCCGCTCTTGAAAGCTTGCTCCCGTCCGGCATTATCACATCAAAGTCAAAAAGCCTTGCTGCAGGGAATGAATCTTCAACAGCCTCGAGTTTTGCTTTTACCTTCGGTCCCTCTTCATCCAGCAGCCAGAAAGCCTCGCTTCCGGTCACTTCATCAAGAAGAAAGTCCTTTCTGACATTGAACCCGAGCGCTCTCATTTCCTCCATGCCGACATCAAAAAGCATGCGCGTCATGGGCGTGCGTTTTACGTCTCCGGCGATGTTCAATGTAAGGCAGACAAGGCACTGCCCCATTCCGGCGCCTTCGAGCATCGCATTCTGTATATCGGCCCTTCTTTCGCGGGCCATGAGCATCTGATCAAGATCTACGCTGTATGACTTCATAAGTACTTTCCGGTACCATCTCTCTGACCTGCTCAAGGTCTCCGGCTTCTATCAGCGTTCTCACCTTTCTTGCGCTGATCTCCGCAAGACGCGGTATCTCTTCGAATCTTATCCCGTGCGCCGGGAGCAGCTCCTTCATCCTTTCGTTGTATGCTCGTGTCACAGGTGAAAAAGGTTCTTCTCCCGCAAAGCGGATGCTTATATTAAGAGCAGGAGCTATGCGCCTGCAGAACAGCTCTATGTCGAGGTCTGACTTCACCAGGTCTGCTCTGGACTCATCCCTGATGAAATACGCAGGGAAAGTGGCACGTGAAATAAGATATAGGTCGCTTTCGAATACATGGCAGTTCTTTATGTCTGCCGTTCCCTTCCGGATCATCTCAAGACGCTCTTCAGGGCTGAACATCGAGCCCTTCTCCGAAACTGCGAAAACATACAGGTTGTCGCAGTGTTCAGCGGCGTATCCGATCAGATGGCGGTGTCCCAGAGTGAACGGATCGCAGTTGCAGACCACCGCTCCGCACACGCCGTCATATTTCGGTATGGATGAAAGGAAACTTTCGAGTCCTCCCTTTCTGTTCTCCAGCAGGACGGCATCCTTTGTATCGATGACTGCATGGAATCCCATGGATCTGAACATGCTGAGGTTCTCCGGCTTAGTACACAGAAAGAGCCTGCTGATGCCGGAAGCATATGCTTCTGCTATCAGGGCGGAAAGAACGGCAGCCATCGCTCCCTGTCCTTCCGCATCAGAAGAAACAGCAAGCTGCTTGACCGTATGCCCTGCCAGGGCTCCGCATGCGATCAGCCTGTCATCATCAGTCATCAGCGCTATGATGTCCGCATCCCCTTCGTCACGCAGGCCGCACGAATCCAGAAGACTGAGATAGTCTTTAAGAAGCCGTTCAGATAGAGGTGTGTTATAGATCGAAATTCCCATAATGAGTAAATAAGGGTTTAATAACACCCCCGGCGGTTGATTCTGGAACGCCGGGGGTCGTTATCAAACTCATCTTTCTTATTTATAATTTTTTCTCAAGACGCTCGCGGATAGCTGCGATAAAGTCCTTTGTGAGGACAGCTTTTGCTTCCATGCCGTCGACGAGTCCGACCAGGTCCTTGGTCATGATGCCGTCGTTGAGCGTATCGATGCATGCTTCCTCGAGCTTGTCGCCGAACGCCTGCAGGTCTTCGAGTCCGTCCATCTCGCCGCGCTTTCTGAGCGCGCCGCTCCATGCGAATATCGTCGCCATAGGGTTAGTGGATGTCTCTTCACCGTTGAGGTATTTATAGTAGTGACGTGTTACCGTGCCGTGAGCAGCTTCGTACTCGAACTTTCCGTCCGGACTGCAGAGCACGGATGTCATCATGGCGAGCGAACCGAACGCCGTGGATACCATGTCGCTCATTACATCGCCGTCGTAGTTCTTGAGGGCCCAGATGAATCCGCCTTCGCTGCGGATGACGCGCGCGATCGCGTCGTCGATCAGTGTATAGAAATATGTAAGTCCGAGCTCTTCGAACTTCTCCTTGTAGCACTCATCGTAGGTCTGCTGGAAGACGTTGCGGAAGTGCATGTCGTATTTCTTGGAAATGGTGTCCTTTGCGGAGAACCAGAGGTCCTGCTTTGTCTCGATCGCATATTTGAAGCACGAGTGAGCGAACGACTCGATGGAGGAGTCCTTGTTGTAGATGCTCTGCAGGATACCCGGGCACTCGAAGTCATAGACCGTTTCGCGGTACTCAGCGCCGTTCTCGCCGGTGAATACGAGTTCAGCCTTGCCCTTCTCAGGTACGCGGTACTCGGTTCCCTTATAGAGATCGCCGTATGCGTGACGGGCAACGGTGATAGGCTTCTTCCAGTTGCGGACAACCGGCTTGATTCCGTCGATGGTGATCGGTGCGCGGAATACAGTTCCGTCGAGGATCGCACGGATGGTGCCGTTAGGGCTCTTCCACATCTCGTGCAGGTTGTACTCGGTCATACGCTGTGCATTTGGCGTGATGGTCGCGCACTTAACACCTACACCGTACTTCTTGATCGCTTCGCCTGCATCCTTTGTGATCTGGTCGCGGGTCTCGTCACGGACCGGAAGTCCGAGATCGTAGTATTCCGACTTGAGGTCGACGAACGGCAGGATGAGCTCATCCTTGATCATCTTCCAGAGTATCCTTGTCATTTCATCCCCGTCCATCTCAACGATCGGGGTGGTCATTCTGATTTTTTCCATTTTTGCTCCTTAAATATATCTCCTGATCCTCTTATACTTCCTTGATCTGTCTTACAACGTCCATGATGGTGCCGTCGCGGGCTTCGATGATGCCTACTACCCTGTCTTCGAACTCGACCTTGTCAGGCTCGCCGACTATAGAGTAAGCGATGTCGCGAAGCTCTTCGATCGTCTTCAGCGGCACACAGTCTGCTTCCTTCAGCGCCTGTAGAATGTCCTGTCTTGCAGGGTTTACCGCTACTCCGTAGTCGGTAACGACTACGTCGATGCTCTCGCCCGGTGTGGTGACAGTAGTTACCTCCGTGCAGATCGCCGGTATCCTTCCCTGAAGCAGCGGGCAGATGACTATCGCGCACTTTGCTCCCTGAGCCGTGTCAGGATGTCCGCCCTGGGCGCCTGTGATCATTCCGTCTGAGCCGACGACTACGTTGCAGTTGAAGTTGACGTCCACCTCGAGGGATGCCAGCACCACGTAGTCGAGCTTGTTTACGACAGCGCCCTTGTTGAGAGGGTTGGCATAAACGGCAGCCGGTATCCTGTGGTGGTTAACGTTCTTGAGGCTTCGCACCGCATCGAGGTCGAAGTCCTGAACGTCGAGCATTACGTCCGCCATGCCGTCATCGAGAAGCTTGCACATTGCCTTCGTGAGTCCGCCGACTCCGAATCCCATGCGTATGTTGCGCTCCCTCATGATATCCGCCAGATACTGGGTCGAAGCGATCGATGCTCCGCCTACACCCGTCTGATACGAGAAGCCGTCCTTGAACCAAGGCGTGTTGATCACTACGTCAGTGCAGTACTGCGCCATGAGCAGCTTTCTCTGGTCGGTAGTCGGCTTTGCAGCGCCTGTCGCGATCTTGGAAGGGATTCCTATCTCGTCGACTACGCATACATAGTCTACCTTTGTCTGCGAAATATGCGCCGGGAAGTTCGGATAAGGCACGAGGCAGTCCGTGATGGCTACGCAGTAGTCTGCATGGTTGCCGTCTACGATGGCGTAGCTCAGTACGCCGCAGTCCGCCTTGCCTCCGATACCTCTCAGGTTTCCGTAGTCATCCGCGGTCGGAGCTCCGATGAAAGCGATGTCGATGTGGCTTTCGCCGGTAGCTATCGATCTTACACGTCCGCCGTGCGAGCGCATGATGGCTAGGCCTTTGAGCTTGCCCTTTGAGATAGCCTCGCCTATGCCGCCTCTGACTCCTGAGGACTCAATATTAGTTATCGTGCCGTCCTCGATCATCGGCACGAGAGCGCTGTGCGCCTTGCCGAGCGAGGATGCGCATATCCTTATGTCCTTGAGACCCATGTCGTGGATCTCTTTCATTACCATGTTGACTATCAGGTCTCCCTCGCGGAAGTGGTGGTGGAACGAAACGGTCATGCCGTCGTGCGCCTCGCACTTCTCAAGTGCTTCCCTGATATTCGCTACCAGCTTTGACTTCTGGTTGTTCATTACCGGACGTATGGTAGGTCCGGCCATCGTGACCGGCTTGTCGTCACGGTAGAAATTGCCCTGAAACGGCTCTTTCCCGGTGATCTCGAGTATCTCTTCCGGGATCTCTCTTCCTACTGCGTTTTTCATTTTACAGATCCCCCTTGTATACTCCCGATGCCTTGGCCAGTGCTATGGTTCTCTTTGCTCCGTCGTAGAACGCGATGTCTATCATCTTGCCGTCTACCGTGAATACTCCGATGCCCTGGGCTTTCTTGGTATCGATCTCCTTGATGACCTTCTCCGCGAAGATGACATCCTTCTCCTTTGGTGTGTAGATCTCATGGACGATCGGGATCTGGCGCGGATTCACGATCGATTTGCCGTCAAATCCCATGGAATGTATGATCTCGGTTTCTCTTCTGAAGCCTTCCATGTCGTCAAGATTGGTCCACACAGTGTCGAAGCACTGCACCTTCGCTGCTCTCGCGGCTATGACCATGTGCTGTCTCGCTCCCATGAATTCGACTCCGGTCCCGGATATAGGCACCTGGAGGTCCTTGGAGTAATCGCCGCCGGAAAGAGCTATGCCGAAGAGTCTTTCCGACGAGTCGCAGATGCTCATGGCGTTGATGACGCCTCTTGCGGATTCGAGCGCTGCCATGATGAGCACGCTGCCCTCAGGTCTGCTGAACTCTCTTTCCGCTTCAGCTATGGCGTACTCTACGGTGCGCACGTCGTCTGCAGTCTCTGTCTTAGGGATGCGGATGGAATCGCAGCCTCCCGCGACAGCGCATCTTACGTCCTCACGCCAGAGACTGGTATCGAGTCCGTTGATCCTTACTACCCTTTCAACGCCCCTGTAGTCTATCTCCTGCAGAGCATGGTAGAGGGAGTAGCGCGCCGCGTCCTTCTCTCTCTCAGCTACGGCATCCTCAAGGTCCAGCATGATCGAATCCGGTTTGTAGACATACGGATCCTTGATGAGGCTCGGTTTCTGACAGTTCAGAAACATCATCGTGCGGCGCAGGCGGTATTTGTTAGGATTGTTCATCGTATCATACCTCCCCAGTTGATCCTGCCTTCGTGTTCTGCGGCGCGCATGACGGCGCATTCCACTCTGGCCTTGATGGTGCAGTCAAGAGCACCCTTGTCGACTATGGTGACCCTGGCTTTGCGTACGCCCAGGCGCTTAAGTGTCTCAAGCGCCACCTTTCTTATCTGTCTTCCGTACTGCCTTATTACAGCACTTTCAAGTTCGAGCTCGACGTCTTTTGCCGCAGGCTCGACCGTTACCATGCAGTCGCTGCTCTCCAGCGTACCCGCAACTGCTATTTTTTTGATCTCCATGGTTTGCCTCCCGGTTGATCCTTATTTATTCTGTGCCGCATAGTAATTCATGAGGCAGCCTTCGAGAATTATGGTCTTCTCATCTTCTGTGAGACCCTTCACATAGAGAGTGATCTCATCGACATCTCCGTTTTTACGTATAGCTTTTGCAGGTATCTCCTCGCAGCCGGCTTCGATCGCGGCGCGGATGCCCGGAACGAATACGAAGTCGCCGTCTTCATACGGGAACTCATCTCCTTCAGCCAGAGTGAACGGAATGATTCCCCAGTTGATGCAGTTGCTGCGGTAGCGCTTTGTGGCGTATTCATAGCAGATATTGGCAAATCCGCCGAGCACCTTCTGGCAGGACGCCGCCTGCTCACGGGCGGAGCCGTCGCCAGGCTTGTTGGCGAATACGCAGGAACCGAACTGTGTGTTCTTCAGCAGTTCGTCTGCATCTCCTACTGCCTCGAGGGCCTTCACCATCTTCGCAGGCTTTTCTCCTTCACGGCGGGCAGCTTCATCAGCAGCGACAGCCTTTGAGCGTCCTACGTACTCAGGAACGCGGCGCGAGAGCGCGAATTCCGAGAGGCGGAGAGGATTGCTCCTGTATGAGCTTGTCTCGCCCGAAGGGATGAGTTCGTCAGTCGTCGTTACAGGGTCTCTGATCACTGCAGCCAGCTCAAGCAGCATGTTGTCTGCCAGCTCGTACATCTTAGGCCAATCTGTGATGTTCGGTCCCAGGATAAGCTCGGTGTCAGGCTCTGCCTTTCCGAATCCGTAGTAGCAGCGTTTTTTGTATACTTCGTTGTCGAATGTGTACGGTACCTGTTCTGTTTCGTAGTCAATGTCCGTAGCCGCGGTTATGTATCCGCCGTTCTTTGCTGTAGCGGCGATGGATCTGGAGTCCATCAGAGCGACCGCGCTGATCTGGCCTTCGCCCGGCTTGGATCCTTCGCGGTTAGGGAAGTTTCTGGTCGTGTGGCGGAGGGAGAGTCCGTTGTTGGCCGGTACGTCTCCTGCGCCGAAGCAAGGTCCGCAGAACGACGGCTTGATGACTGCTCCTGCCTCAAGCAGAGCCTCAGTCTTGCCGGCGCGCGTGAGAGCCAGGCTTGTCGGAACGCTTGTCGGGTATACCGACAGCGAGAAGTAGCCGTTGCCTGTGCTTCCGTCCTTCAGGATATCCGCAGCTTCGACTATGTTGTCGAAGATACCGCCGGAGCAGCCGGCGATGATGCCCTGGTTGGACAGCACTCCCTTATCGCTTACCTTCGATCTGAGGTCGAGGTGCGCTTTAGGGAACTTCTTTGCGGCTTCTTCCTCAACGCCGGCGAGGATCTCATCGGCGTTCTCGAGGAACTCGTGTATCGTATATGCGTTTGACGGATGGAACGGAAGAGCGATCATCGATTCCATCTTGTCGAGTTCTATGGTTATGATCGCGTCGTAGTAAGCGCCTTCTTCAGGCTCCAGCTTTCTGAAGCACTCAGGACGCTTGTGGATCTCATAGTATTTCTTTATCTCATCATCAGTAGCCCAGATGGACGAGAGGCATGTGGTCTCAGTCGTCATTACATCGATGCCGCTTCTGAAGTCGTATGGCAGGTATTCAAGACCCGGGCCTGCGAATTCGAGGACCTTATTCTTTACCAGTCCCTGTCCGAATGTCTCCTTCACGAGAGCGATGGCTACGTCGTGCGGTCCTATGCCCTTTTTCGGCTTGCCGGTCATGTAGCAGAGCACTACTTCAGGAGGAGTGATGTCCCAGGTGTTTTTCAGGAGCTGCTTTACGAGCTCCGGTCCGCCTTCACCGACTCCCATGGTGCCGAGTGCGCCGTAACGCGTATGGCTGTCGGATCCGAGTATCATGTTACCGCATGCAGCCAGCTCCTCTCTTGCATAGGAGTGGATGACGCTCTGATTAGCCGGAACATAGATGCCGCCGTATTTCTTGGCGGCTGATAAGCCGAATACGTGGTCATCCTCATTGATGGTGCCGCCTACAGCGCAGAGGCTGTTGTGGCAGTTTGTCATGGCATAAGGAATCGGGAACTCCTTCAGGCCGCTTGCTCTGGCCGTCTGGATGATCCCGACGTATGTGATGTCGTGCGAAACAAGCGCATCAAATCTGATATGGAATATACCGTCATCAGACTCAGCGCGGTGTGCGTTAAGGATCTGATAGGCTATAGTGCCGTTTCTTCCGGCGCTTTTGTCGGCATCCTGTGCTGCCTTCTGAGGAGCACCGTTGTGCCATTCTGTACCCTGCGGATAATACTTGATCATTGTTTCCTTCCTTTCCCGGAAAAACACGTTTTCTCTTATTTTGAGTACGGGAAGATGCTTCCCTGCAATTTGATTATATGAATTGAAAAGTAGTAATACCAATACAATTTAACCAAAAAATGATAGAGCTTGTCTATCATTTTTGTTTTTTCTTGTTTTTATTTATCAGGCCTGTTTGTCGGGTAAATCCTGCTGTTTTTATTGACTTTGCGGGCTAAAGGGGTATACTTAAATTGTATACAATGATGTAAATCGTATGGAATAATTGAGGTGTACTATGGATATCATCAACGGAGACAAATCCAGTCAGCCGCTTTCTGCAGGGCTTTATGCAGAGCTTCAGAAAGACATACTTTCGGGCGCCATCCCTGACGGCAGCAAACTGACTGAGCAGGCTGTATGCAAAAGGTACGGCGTAAGCAGGACTCCTGTAAGGGAGGCCTTCAGGCAGCTTGAGGCTGACGGGCTCATCGAGAACATCCCTAACCGCGGAGCCTTTGTGACCGGCCTCACCAGACGCGATATCTCAGATCTCTTCGACCTGAGAATACTCTTTGAAGTCCAGGCCGTGGAATGGGCCATAAAGCGCATGGACAGCGAAGAGATAGACAAACTGGCGGAGAGCATGGAATTCATGGAGTTCTATACTCTTAAGGAAGATGTAGAGAAGGTCCTCTCCTTCAACTCGCAGTTCCACAGCATAATCTATGCGGGAACCAAGAACCGCATGATACAGAAGACCCTGTCGATCTACCACACTTACCTGAAGTACTCCGCGCCGCATAAGACCTATACAGAAGAAAGCCTCAAAGCGATCCTCGAAGAGCATAAAGCTATCTACGAGGCCTTCGAGGCAAGAAACGTCGCCGCAGGTCGCAAGGCCATGGAGTACCACATGGAGCAGTCCAAGCTCCGCCGTATAGCGCAGTACTTCTGATTATCAGACCGTCTCCGGGATGCAGTGCATGTGTGTCTGGCCGAGCACGCGGAAGCCTTCCGCATGCCTGCACATACTGCGGAGTCCGAAATCAGCCGAACGCAGCTTCAGATACATCTGGAGCTGTTTTGTTTCGGGGATCCCTTCCGGGAACTGGCTGGTATGACAGCCGAAAAGCGCTTCATTCTGCAGTCTGAACATATCTTTCGTGACCCTGACGTAACGGTTCGGCTTTGCAGTCATGTAAAACGATATGCCCTTCACATCCGCAGCGTCAGCCCCAAGCCTGTTCATTATTCCCGGATACGGGCAGAAATATGCGGCATGTGCAGCAGCGCGTCCGGTATTGAGGTGATCTATGTGGCACTCGCGTCCCGTATAAGGATCCGGAGCGAATATGAGCTCAGGCCCGCACTCGCCCGCCGTCTTAGCGATCCCCCTGACCATGTCTTCATAGTCATAGAATCCGCCGTCGCACAGATCCAGGAAGCGCACATCTTTCACTCCCAGCTTTGCTGCAGACGCGATCGACTCCTGCTTCCTGAGCGAGACCAGCTCGTCTCCCTTTATGCCGCCGGAAAAACCGTCGCCGTATCTTCCGTCGGTCAGTATCAGGAATGTCACCTGCTTTCCCTCCGCAGCAAGTTTTGCGGCCGTTGCTCCGCAGCCTATCTCTATGTCATCCGGATGCGGTCCTATAAACAGGTATCTCGTAAATGATTCTATGTCAGGCGGCGCTGCCGCGAACTTCAGTGCCAGTTTTGTAAGTCCCATATTCTTCTCCTGCAGGTATATTCCGTTTTTTTATTGAAATAAGTATATAACGAAACGCTTCCGGCTTGCGTGTTTTTTACGTCATGTTGTAGTATTATCAGTAACATCCATGCATGCATGGGATCAGTTATCACGGGTATTGAAAGAAAAGCAGAGGCCTGTATGAATTTTGTTTTTATCTCACCAAACTTTCCGGATAATTTCCGCAACTTCTGCAACAGACTGCACAGGAACGGCGTCACGGTACTGGGTATCGGGGATGCTTCATATGATTCGCTCAGCGATGATCTGAAAAGTTCACTGACCGAATACTACAAAGTGAATTCAATGGAAGACTACGACCAGGTCTACCGTGCAGTCGCGTACTTTGCTTTTAAGTACGGCAGGATCGACTGGATCGAATCCAATAACGAATACTGGCTTGAGCTGGATTCAAAGCTGAGACAGGATTTCAATGTTACAACGGGAGTACAGCCGGATGAGCTGGCACTTTGGAAGAGCAAGGCTGCCATGAAGCCTGTTTACAGGGCTGCCGGCATACCTTCTGCGCGCCAGCATCGCGTAACAACGATCGAAGCCGCCAGGGATTTCCTGGATGAGATCGGCGGATATCCGGTCTTCGCAAAACCGAACGTAGGAGTCGGAGCGAGCGAGACTTTCAAGATAGACAGCGATGAAGATCTCAAAGCCTTTTTCGACGCGGTCTCAGGCAAGGACTACGTCATGGAGGAATATATCGTAGGTGACATATACACATATGATGCGATATGCGACAGCAACGGCGACCCGCTGTTTGAATCATCTTTCAGATGCCCGAATGTAGCTGAATCAGTAAACGACGATACCGAAGCTCTCATCTTTATTCTGCCTGACATACCTGAGCAGCTTCGCGAGTACGGACGCAAGGCTCTCAAAGGTTTCAAGGTAAAGAGCCGTTTCGTGCATTTCGAGTTCTTCAGGCTTCTGGAAGCACGCAAGGGACTCGCCGACGTGGGAGAATTCGTTGGTCTTGAAGTCAACATGCGTCCGGCGGGCGGCTTCATCCCTGACATGATGAACTACTCGCACTCAACGGATGTATATCAGATATGGGCAGACATGGTTGCCTACAACCAGTGCCATAAGGAAAAAGGAGGCCCTGACCGCTTCTGTGTGGTCACGGGTGTCAAGGACAGGTTCAGTCACGTTCACGGTCAGGACGAGATCCTGGCCCGCTACGGCGACAGGATAACCATGTGTCAGCGCATACCTGACGTCTTCGCAGCCGCCATGGGCAATCAGCTGTATATGGCTGTCCTGGATACTGAAGACGAGGTGCGCGATTTCGCCGGCTACATACTTGATGAGCAGGCAAAGGTGATATTGCCTACTCTCTTTAAATAGCATTATCCATGAGATATCCTGAAAATAAGAACGGAGCCTGTGCACCTTGGTGCACGGGCTCCGTTTTCTGTTACTGCCGGTTTATAACGGCTGAAGACCTTATTCCTTAGCAGCTGCCTTAAGAGTTGCTACGATGTCTTCGATATTGTCCATTGCCATGACCTTATCTGCAAGAGCATCAGCCTCAGCCTTTGTCCACTTCGAAATAATGCAGCGCGATGTGAGAACGAGTACAGGGTTTACGCTGTACTCATCAAGTCCGAACGACATGAGCAGCGGGATCATCAGAGGATCTGCAGCAGCCTCACCGCACATTCCTACAGGGATTCCTGCTTCCTTTGCAGCTGAGATGATCTGTCTGATCGAACGGAGTACTGCAGGCTGGAATGCTGAGTAGAGGTAAGCTACCTTTGCGTTTCCTCTGTCTACTGCCATTGTGTAACCTGTAAGGTCATTTGTTCCGATCGAGAAGAAGTCAGCCTCTTTAGCGAGGAGATCAGCTATTGCAGCGGATGCTGCTGTCTCTGTCATGCATCCTACCTCGATGTTTTCATCAAACGGGATGCCCTCTTTGCGGAGATCTTCCTTGATCTCTTCAACGAGCTTCTTAACGCTTCTGACTTCATCTACTGTGGTAACGAGAGGTACCATGATCTTTGCCTTACCGAAAGCGCTGGCTCTGGTGATGGCGCGGAGCTGTATCTTGTACATGTCCGGATTAGCGAGGCAGTATCTGACAGCTCTGAATCCGAGGAACGGATTCTCTTCCTTCTCGAAATCCATGTAAGGGATGTCCTTGTCGCCGCCGATATCGAGCGTACGGATGATGACAGTTCTGCCTCCCATGGTTTCAAGTGCTTCTTTATATGCTTCGAACTGCTCTTCCTCTGTAGGAAGGTGTGTGTTGTCCATAAACAGGAATTCTGAACGGAAAAGGCCGACGCCTTCGCCGTCGCACTCCATAGCCTTCTTGGCATCTTTCGGAGTACCGATGTTGCAGTATACCTCAAGCTTATCTCCATCAGCTGTCAGGGTTTCCATGCCGATGAACTTCTTGAGCTCTGCCTGCTTCTTGATGAACTCTTCGCGCTTTGCAACGTATTTTGCAAGTACATCTCCATCCGGATTGATGAATACATCACCTGCTGTACCGTCTACGATAGCGGAGTCCTTATCTTCAACCAGATCCACGATTCCAGGTACGGAAAGTACAGCCGGGATCTCGAGAGCTCTTGCGAGAATAGCGGAATGAGAAGTAGGGCCTCCCACCTCTGTAATGATTCCGACAACGTTCTCCTTTACTATCTGTGATGTCATGGACGGTGTAAGATCCTTGCATACGAGCACTGTGCCCGCAGGGACCTTGCTGATCTCTATGTCCTTGATGCCGAGCAGCTTCTTGAGAATGCTGACCTTTACGTCTGCGATATCAGATGCTCTCTGACGCATCATCTCATCATCCATCGTGGAGAATATGCCGTAGAACATGTCGCATACACCTGTAAGTGCAGCTTCTGCGCACTGTCCGGCATCTATCATGTTGAACATTTCTCCGGACATTGAAGGGTCGGAGATCATGACAGCATGACCCAGAAGTATTTCTGATTCTTTTTCGCCGATGTTTTTCTTTACATCTTCAGCCATTTCATATGTTTCTTCTACGAAATCATCGATGGCTTTCTGGAAACGGGCTTTTTCTGCAGCCGTATCCGTGATCATCTTTGTCTCAAAAGAGAGATCCTGTTCAATTATGCGGCAAATGCTTCCGATTCCGATTCCTCTTGATGCTGCTATTCCTTTATACATTTCTATTCCTCCGTTAATAAATGCTCCCCTGCAAAAACTGCAGGGGAGCAGAGAAGTTGTACCAAATCAATCAGTCTCCCATTCCGGAATCGATGAAAGCAGTGATTTCAGCAAGTGCTGCTTCTTCATCCGGACCGTCGCATACTACTTCGATCTCCGAACCGCACTTGATAAGAGCGGTCATCAGAAGCATAACGCTCTTTGCGTTGAAATCCTTACCATTATACTTAATAGTAATGTTGCTCTGATACTTTGCTGCCATCTGAGAAAGAAGGCTTGCAGGACGCATGTGCATTCCCAGCTCATTATTGATTGTGAATTCTTTTGATACCATGATATTCTCCTTGACTACTTATCACACTGTACTAGAGTTATTCCCTACAGAGTAATTTTACAACATCTGCAGGTGTCTCGGCAAGATATGTTGCACCGGCTTTGTATTAATACAGACCGATACTGAAAGCAAATGCGATCAGAACTGCTACAGGTCCTGTAATGATACGCGAGAACAGCACTGCAGGAACGCCATACTCGATCGTCTCCGGCTCAGCCTCTCCGAGGGAAAGACCTACCGGTACGAAGTCAGCACCTACCTGACCGTCGATAGCAAACAGAGCCGGCAGTGCATATCTTGCAGGGATAGCACCTGTAGCGAACTGTGCGCCGAGGAGTGTTCCTACGATCTGAGCGATTACAGCTCCAGGTCCGAGGATCGGTGACAGGAACGGCAGCGAGCAGATGATACAGATTACCAGCATGCCCGGAAGTGTTCCGCACAGAGGAGCGATCGTGTTAGCGATTACGTTGCCAAGTCCGCTCGCACTGATGATACCGAGAATTGTACTTGTGAATGCCATGAACGGCAGGATGTTCTTGATGACCATGTCGATGGTCTCACGGCCTGCCTGGAAAAACTGGCCTACTACGTAGCCGACGCCCTTACCGAGACGAACTACGAAGCCCTGCTTCTTTCCTTCATTAGCTGCTGCGATTTCAGCCTTAGCCTCAGCCTTTGTCTTAGGTCCCTTTTCCACAGCAGCTGCTGTGGCTGCCGGTGCTGAAGCTGCTGTTGCTGCGGTCTCCGTCGGAGCATCGTCTATTACCTCGATGTTCTTTTCGCGTACAGCGGAGACATAGATATCTTCTGTGATAAACATCGCCAGAGGGCCGGCCTTTCCTGCCGGCATAAGGTTTACTGTATTGATTCCCTTCTTAGGATAAACGCCGCATCTTGCTGTTCCGCCGCAGTCTACTACTGCAACCATGATCTCGTCATCAGGAAGGGTTGTTTTCCAGCCATCTACCGCTTCACCGCCTGTGAGCTCAGCGATCTTTGCTGCTACAGGGTGGATCCCTCCGCCGGTTACGCTGAGAACTGTATGGCACTTTTCGGTTGGTGTAATTATGAGAGGGCCGCCCCAGCCGCCGTCTCCATGGCTGATTTTAACCTTTTTATACATTATCTTTCCTCCCCTCACTACTGGATATTCTCAGTGAGAAGATCATCGTCTATTGCCTCGATGTTCTTTTCGCGTACAGCGGAGACATAGTTATCTTCTGTGATGAAATTTGCCAGAGGGCCGGCCTTTCCTACCGGCATAAGGTTTACTGTATTGATCCCCTTCTTAGGATAAACGCCGCATCTTACTGTTCCGCCGCAGTCTACTACTGCAACCATGATCTCGTCATCAGGAATGGTTGTCCTCCAGCCGTCTACCGCTTCACCGCCTGTGAGCTCAGCGATCTTTGCTGCTACAGGGTGGATTCCGTCGCTGGTTACGCTGAGAACTGTATGGCACTTTTCGGTTGGTGTAATTGTAAGAGGGCCGCCCCAGCCGCCTTCTCCAGCACTGATTTTAATTGTCTTATACATGATTTTTCTCCTCTCACTATTTATTTCTTGTCATAAATGCATAGATTCTCTCTGTAAGCAGCCCTCTGATAAGAATGACTATGAGTCCGACAATGAAATAACGGACTGCAAGGCCTCCTGTGCTGAGGCCTGCTTCCTGCAGACCTGTAGCGATACCGAGGTATACGAACAGCTCACCGGCGTTTGCATGTGGGAAGAGCCCTGTAACCGGATGTACAAAGCTTACTGCTGCATCATAGTAAGCAGGTTTATACTTTTCTTCCAGGAACCGTCCGAATGTGTAGCACATCGGATTTCCGAGGAAGAAAACTGCCATGAGAGGGAGCAGTGTATATCTGAGGACAGCAAACCTGGTAATCTTTTTGGCAAAGTTTTCTACCTTTTCAGTACCGATCAGCTTGATGATAGAGTTGACAAATGTCATCAGGCATACAACCATAGGGATGATTCCTGACACCCAACCCATGAAGGTCTCGCCGCCGGCAGTGAACAGTGACATAAAGCCCTCTGCCAGTTTGGTTATAAGTTCCATATAGTTCCTCCATTCGAATTATTTTTGTCTCCATTTAGCATGGATCCAGCTTTTTTATATATGTAACACCGGTTCCCGCAATTCTGCCACAGCTGCCATCCCGGTGGTTCATATCTGTATTTACCTGAGTTTCTTTCCCTTTTTGCCTCTTTTTGTTTCCATGAAAGCTTCCTGCTCTCTTGTCAGCTCTCTGTCAGTAAGCCTTACCTCCAGAGCTTCCAGCGCACGGATGTATCCCTGCCAGCGCTTCCACTCTTTTTTATCCAGATCTTCCGTCAGTTTGAGCAGCTCGAAAATGCTGCTGCCTACCAAAGGCCGCCCCAGAAATGAGCTTACAGGATGAAAACGTGACCACACACCGGATCCATCGAGCACCTCAGCGCCGGTGATGATCCCATCGCTGTCACAGGCAATAATGGCAACATGACCATCAAAAAACTTACCGCGCCTCTGCCCCATGCCGACGTTCCCCAGCTGGTGCACCCTGCGCACTGCTTTTCGATAGTTCTGGATCTGCAGGACTCCGCCAATCGACTGCAAAACAAGCAAACCGAATATTATTAGAATCAGAACGGATATCCCGCTAAGCTTCATTGATCAATTCTCCCGCTAAGTCCTATTTTCCTAACGTTAGCATTGTATCTTCAATTACTATTATTATCAAGGACTATGTTCTGACCAAATACCTGATTTGATACATTTTTATAATTGTCAGCGCATTTTGTTCTAATGTTAATATTAACGCAAATCATCTATACATTTGCATAAAACAATCTCATCCCATAATAGTTCCGCCGGATCAATTGCACATTTCAAAGCAAATTCGCTGTTGTCGCATTCCTTATGAGAATTTCAACGTAAGAAAATTTTACGCAATTGTTCTTGATATATGTTGAAATATTAACTAAGATGAGTTCGTAAAATGAGCTTACTATATATTTTGAAAATATAAAAAAAGAGAGGAACCGCTCCATGGTAAAAGCTGAACGTCCATTCCTGATCGTTAATCCAAAATCCTATCTCTATGGGCAGAAGAGTCTGGAACTCGCCATGGCTGCTGACAGGACTGCTGCTGAGACAGGCCTTCAGATTTATTTCACATGTCCTTATGCTGACATCAGGCTGATCCGGCAGAACACCAGCCACATTATCGTCTGCGCGCAGTCTCTCGATCCGCTTACACCCGGCCGCGGAATGGGACACGTTCTTCCCGAATCACTTAAGGAAGCCGGAGCAGACGCGGTTTTCCTCAATCACGCTGAGAACCCTAAGACTGTTGCAGAGCTGAGTGCCTGTATTGAGCGCGCAAAAGAGCTTGAGATGATCACTATAGTATGCGCTGACAGCACAAAGGAAGCTGCCGCTGCTGCCTGCCTCGATGCAGACATCGTGCTTGCTGAACCTACAGATCTGATCGGAACAGGAAAGACCGCCGACGATTCATACGTAACAGAAACGGTAGCTGCACTCCACAAGGTAAACCCGGACGTGCTGGTCATGATCGCATCCGGCGTTGTTACAGCTGATGATTGCTATAATGTAGTAAGACTCGGCGCTGACGGAACCGGTGCGACCTCCGGTATCCTTAACGCTCCATCACCGGCTGTACGCGTACAGGAAATGGCAGAGGCTATTGTAAAAGCATATAAGGAAAGAGAAGGAAGATAATGAAGGTTTACAAAGAACAGATCGACCTGAGGTCTCACGGAGGAACTCCTACTTTTATAAATATAACACCGGAAGTAAAGCAGGCCATCGCAAACAGCGGTATCCGGAGCGGAATCGTAACTATCATTTCCCCTCATACAACATGTTCGGTATTCTTTGAAGAATTCGTTCACGACCTTACTGAAGACGGAACAGAATTTCTGCAGATGGATCTGAACGATGCACTCTGCAAAATCATTCCGGATCAGACTGAGATCCCACCCGCCGGGCCTTACATGTACCCGGGTCCTGAGCATTATGCCGACGTAGCTTCATGGCCTGATGCTGAGGTTTACCTGCCGGGCGGCGATAAGACAGCCCTTCTCAACTGCGATGCACACATAAAGGCTACTCTTCTCGGCAACAGTGCTACACTGGAAGTCGAAGACGGAAAACTCGCAGTCGGTACAACCGGTTACGTTTACTTCGTAGACTTTGACAGAACAAGAGAACGCAGCAGAAGATGCAGAGTCATCGTAATGGGTGAATAAACAAATTACAGGGAGGATATAGAAATGCTTGTTAATTCGAAAATTTTGCAGAAGAAGGCACAGGAAGGCCATTACGCGATCCCGTCTGCAAATGTTATTGACATGGAGAGCATAAAGAATCAGATACAGCTGGCAGAGAAGCTCGGACTCCCTCTGATCGCAGCTGTCGCTGAGAGCCATCTTGGCAGCAGCATCAGCCTTGAGGACGCTGCACTGGTAGGCAGAAAGTATGCTGCTGAAGCAAGCGTCCCTGTAGTTCTGCATCTCGACCACGGTCAGAGCTTTGAGACATGCAAAAGAGCCATCGACCTCGGATTCACTTCCGTCATGATAGATGCTTCCATGAAGAGCTTTGAAGAGAACGTTGAAACTACGCGCAAGGTAGTTGAGTACGCACACGCCCGCGGAGTCACGGTTGAGGCTGAGATCGGCCATGTTGCCAGCAACTTCGATGAAAACGATCAGGAGGCTCTCTATACGACTGCAGAGGAAGCTTCTGCATTTGCTGAACAGTCCGGATGCGACTCACTTGCTATCTCGATCGGTACCGCTCACGGTGTTTATAAGGCTAAGGCGATTCCTGAGATAAGCTTTGATTCACTTGCTGAGATCCGTCAGGCAACCAGCGTGCCTCTCGTACTTCACGGCGGATCCGGTTCCGGGGACGACAACCTCAGCCGCTGCGCAAAGGAAGGCATCTGCAAGATCAACATCTACACAGATATCTACCTCGCAGCAATGAAGTCTCTTGAAGAAGCGGATGCTTCAGACTACTTCAAGGTCAGAGCTGCCCTTCAGAAGGGAATGAACGACTGCCTCGGACATTACTACAGGGTGTTCGGTACACGGGCATAAGTCTGCAGAATCATAGCAGAAATACAAAACGGCGGAAGTCCGGTATGGACATTCCGCCGATTTTAGTTACTTTTTGTATTTTATGATTTCTGCCTGTACAGGCTACTGCAGCTTTGCCAGTTCGATGAGCTTTCTGGCGCATTCCGTATCTGTAATAAGGATATTCAGATAACCGCCGCGTATCGCACCGATCACAGCTTCCGCTTTTCTCGCGCTGCCGGCTATGCCGATCTTGCTTGGTATCCTGCGTATGTCCTTAAGGCGCATTGCAGCCACGCGGTCATTATAGAAACTGAATTGATCCGTATTGCCGTCACGGTCGTAGAACTGCAGGCACATATCTCCTACAGCTCCGCGATCTACCAGCATTTCGCGCTCATCAGATGTCATATATCCGGCTTTAGCCAGAGTATGCTCATTTCCGTCCGGTACGCCTATTCCTACGAGGACCACATTGAGATGCCTGAATTCGTCAAGGATATAATTAACTGCCTTTTCCTTCATGAAAAAATCCAGGACGCTGCTTTCGGAGAACACTGCCGGTGAAAGGAACTGTGTATAGGTTCCGCCGAACTTTTCTGCAAATTTTCTTGCAAGTTCATTTCCCTGCACGTCCGTGCCGCCTTTGGTGTTGCGGCTGATACTTCCCTCCAGAGCTACAAAACGGAGATCTTTGTGCTTTTCATAGGTTTTGTTGGTGCTGACTACGTTGTTCAGCGTGTTGCCCATCGCAACACCTATCCTGTCACCCTCTTTAAAAAAGCTTTGCAGGTAGTCTGATGCCGTTCCGAACATATATGATGCGGCTTCTGTTCTGGAGTCAAGCACGCTGTTTTCGACTATCAGGACATCCTTGAGCCCATATGCCCTTTCAAGAGTTTTTTCCATTTCGCCATAGTCATAAAAGCGCGGGTTGTGCAGTTCAATTGTAACGATGCCCAGCTCACGGCCTTTCTGAAGCATGCGCAGTACGGAGGATCTGGACACACCCAGATAATCTCCTACCTCCTGCTGGTTCATATTATCCTGATAGTACAGGCTGCAGACCTTGTAGATCAGCCGCTCATCATCTACGATTTTTTTCATCTTAAGACACCATTTTCAAGCATGTTGCATAATTGTTACAAATATATACACGCAATTGTTTTAATTGCATGCTCATTATACAGAAGCCCTTTATCAAATGCAACGATTTCCAGTTAACTGCAAACAAGAATCATGTTTCACTCAAATGTTCTGAACAATAAGCTTGAAGTCGGGTAATTCAGGACATATAATACTCGGTGTCAAGAGATGTTTATACGCAAATGGTTAAAAGGAGGTCTCACATGAAATATGATGTTACCGTTACGGGAATCGGAGATATGGCATTTGCATTCCTCGATCCGGAGATGGAGATGAGATTCGTCGTTCTGTTTGACGACAATGCACCGGCAGAACTGGCGGAGCTTGCTCTCCTGCATACAAAGGGAGATCTGACAGAGGCACCTGCCCCTGGCGATACCATGAAGATCGGTGAGAAGACTTACAAGGTCACAGCTGTAGGCGACGAGGCAATTCACACTCTCGCAACACTGGGACACTGCACTCTTGCGTTTACTGCAGATACAGAACCTTATCGTCCGGGCTGCATCAATCTGGACGGCGAGGTTATCACCGAGGCAGATGTTGCTGAGGGAACTGTCATTCAGATCTTCTGATTATCTGCTGAAAACATTATAAATAAAAGCATATGACCACCAAGGAGGAATAACCTATTATGCTTAACATGAACTGGAAACTCGAGCAGAGAGAAAAAGAAGGCAAGATCATCAAGGTCGGTATCGTAGGCGCCGGACAGATGGGCCGCGGAATGGTTACACAGATGGTTCTCATGAAGGGAATGACACCTGCAATCGTATCCGACATCAATGTTGATCTCGCAGTACAGGCATTCAAGTATGCAGAAGTTGCTGACGATGAAATCATTGTTGCAAACACTCTTGAAGAGGCAAACGCAGGAATCGCTGCTCATAAGTATGTTGCATGCGGCGATGCATCTTTCGTTTCCGCAGCAGAAGGCGTTCACGCTGTTATCGACTGCACAGGAGTTCCTGATGTAGGCGCTAAGGTTGCTACAGACGCTATGACAAACGGTAAGCACGTAGTTATGCTCAACGTTGAGACAGACGTTGTTATCGGACCTTACCTCGACAAGTTCGCTAAGGATCACGGCGTAATCTACACAGGTTCCGCTGGTGACGAGCCGGGCGCTGTAATGGAGCTCTACTGCTTCGCAAAGGCTATGGGCCTCAACGTAGAAGTAATGGGCAAGGGCAAGAACAACAAGATTGACTATGAGTGCAACCCTGACACAGTACTCGAAGAGGCTACACGCCGCAAGATGAGCCCAAGAATGCTCTGCGCTTTCAAGGACGGCACAAAGACAATGGTAGAGATGACTGCTATGTGCAACTACACAGGTCTTATTCCTGACGTAATCGGCGGACACGGCCCTGCAACAGCTCCTGGAACAGAGGGCGTTAAGCAGCTCAACGAGATCTTCAAGCTGAAGAAAGACGGCGGAATCCTCGACAAGCACGGCGTAGTTGAGTACGTAAACGGAATCGCTCCTGGCGTATTCGTAACAGTTTCGACAGACAACGCTGAGATCGCTTATCAGCTTCAGTACCACAGCATGGGTCCTGGACCACTCTGGACACTCTACAGACCATACCACCTCTGCAACCTCGAGACACCGCTCACAGTTGCTAAGGCAGTAATCGACGGAGAGAAGACATGCGTAGCTAAGGACGGACTCGTTGCTGAGTGCATCACAAGAGCTAAGATCGACCTCAAGGCCGGCCAGAACCTCGACGGAATCGGCGGATACACAACACTCGGTTCGATCTGCACAGAGGCAGAGGCAACAGAGAAGGGTTATGTACCATTCGGACTGATCAACAAGAACGCTGTTATGAAGGTTGACTGCAAGAAGGGCGACCTCATCACTTACGACATGGTAGAGCTCGACAAGAACACTCTGATCTACAAGCTCAGAAAAGAGCAGGATGCTATGTACGGAAAGCATGTTCTGTAATAACGACCTATAAAACTAAAACCTCTTTAAGAAGCAGTTGCCGGATCTTTACAGATCCAGCAACTGCTTCTTTTTTGCATCAAATTCTTCTTTTGTAACTATGTCCAGATCGAGCAGTTCCTTGAGTTTCTTCAGCTCTTCGTAAGGATCCATGCCTGCCGGAGGCGCAGCCGCTCTTTCGCTCTGTACAGCACCCGCGGAAGCCTCGCCTCTGCCGCAGCGCAGTTTTTCAAACTCTCTCAGCGCCAGCTCAAGCTTTGCCTTTCTCGAGCGGGCAAACGGGATCGGGATGTCCCTTCCCTGTGTGCGCAATGTAAGGATCCCGTATGGAGAAAAAAGCTGAGCGCTGGTTATCTCAAGCGACTCTATCTCACTGTACGGGTAATGATGTCCGCGTGCGATCAGCTCATCGTCATCGAAAATTATAGGCTCAATGCTGAGCTGTCCTTCTATCTCATGATACATTTCCGGATCCTCCTTTGCTCTATATGATACAGCCAATCGCGTTTCTATGGAAGTATGACTGTGATCCTTGTCCCTATATCCTTACGCGAGAGGACTTCAAAGCGTCCTCCGTGGCGTTCTACGATCCAGCTTGCGATAGCCAGGCCCAGGCCGCTTCCACCGGTCTGCTTTGAGCGCGAATCATCCGCCCGGTAGAAGCGTTCAAAGATGTGAGGAATGTCGCTCTGGTTTATGCCGATGCCGCTGTCCTGAACGGAAAAGGCCGGATGCCCGTCCGAGACAAGGCTTTTCAGCTTAATCTCCCCGCCTTCCGGAGTGTATTTGGATGCGTTCTCAATAAGTATTCTGGCGGCCTGTTTGATGAGCGATATGTCTCCGCGTACCGGTATCTCTCCTCCTCCCTCGAAGCAGTAGGTATGGGCATCGTCTATCATGACTGATTCTTCCCAGACCTCCTTCATCATCTCCGTAAGGTCGAAATCGGATAAGTTGAGAGGCGTCCGCCCGCTGTCACCGCGCGCCAGAAAAAGCAGCTGCTCCACCAGATGCTGCATATTGTCGCTTTCGCTCTTTATAGCCTCGATGGACTCCTCAAGTATCTTTTCATCGGTCTTTCCCCAGCGGTCCAGCAGGTCCGCATAGCCCTTTATTACGGCTATAGGCGTGCGGAGTTCATGTGAAGCATCGGATACGAAGCGCGCCTGCTGCCTGTATGAGTCTCTCATGCGGGCCATCAGTTTATTGACTGCCGTTTCAAGGCCTGCCAGTTCAGCATCTCCCGTAACCAGCTTCTGGTCATCCTCAGCCGGGCTCAGCATGTCAATGGCATTCTCCAACTTCTGGTAACGCTGCTCAGCTTCACCGCCCATCTCGCTCAGTTTCAGGGCCGCGTCGGCAAACTGCTGAAGAGGTCTCAGCTTAACGCGTACCTTCAGGGTCTCGAACAGCACCCAGAGCACCACCAGAAGGCCTTCCAGCCTCAGAACTATGTCGAATTTCCACTCCCGGATAAGCTGCTTCAGGGCATTGAAGCCGTCGACGGTTATTTCCGCAGTTCCCGATCCGTTGCTGATCTGCGGCCACAGAAAGATCCCGAACAGCACTATGTCGAGCACTATAAATATGAGCAGCAGATTAAGGCCTGAGTTGAGTCCTATCCTGAATGCTATAGATCCTGTGCGTATGGGTTTTTCCCTGATCCTTTTCTCACTGTTCATTCTCGTCCCTGATGACATAGCCTACTCCGCGTACCGTCTGGATCAGGCTGATGCCGTAAACTTCGTCTATCTTGCTGCGCAGATATCTGATATATACATCGACCACATTGGTCTCGCCCATATAGTCATATCCCCAGACCTTGCCGAGAAGGCGGTCCCTGGACAGCACTATGTTTTTATTGATAAGCAGAGTGTTGAGCAGATCGAATTCCCTGCCTGTAAGTTCTATTTCATTTCCTGCGTATTTCACCTCATGCCGGCTTTCCGAAAGAGTAAGCTCACCGCATCTGAGCATGTCAGCGGGAGCATCAGCCGGAGCTTCATGCACGTGGTAAGACCTGCGGCGAAGCACCAGCCTTATCCTTGCCAGGAGTTCCTCTATTGCGAAAGGTTTTGTTATATAGTCGTCAGCGCCCTGATCCAGGCCTGCTACCTTATCCATGACCGCATCTCTCGCAGTGAGCATTATCACCGGCACGTCTGAAGTTCTTCTCAGTCTTCTCAGCACTTCCAGTCCGTTCAGTCCGGGAAGCATGATATCAAGCAAAACAAGGCTGAAGTCACCGCCTTCAGCCAGTTCCAGCCCTGTTCTGCCGTCTCCGCATTTCTCCACCTCGTAGCCCTCATGGATTAGTTCGAGTTCTATGAAACGCGCTATCTTTTCTTCATCTTCAATTATCAGTATTCTGTCCGCCATTTGCTTTTCCTGAAAGGTCGCTCCTCACCTTTTCGGCGTAGTCCGTCGCCTTGTCCATCGTGCTGTTGATATTGGTCTTTCCCAGATCCTCTCCCTCAAAGTGGAAGCGGCATCCGAATACCATTGCGATCGCAGCCACTATCAGTGTTGCCCAGAAGAAAGCGATGAGTGCTATTACAGGTATCACGATCGGGAGATCCATGATCTGCTGACCGCTGCTTTTAAGGACCACCATCCTGTTGTTTATAAGTATGCTTTTGATGCGCTTCCACAGCTTGCGCCCACGCTTCGGCTTACCTTCAGTCTTTCCGGAGTTTCCGGCACCGCTGCTGCTTCCGGATCCGCTGTCATCATAAATATATGTGATCTGCTGGCTGTTATTGCCGCCGACGTTATCAGCGGAAACTTCCGGGATGATCTCGACAGGCTCTTCTGCCTTCTGCTCAGGTGTTTCCTTATTGATTTTTCCTTCTCTTTCAAGACTTATGACAGCATCCAGCATGTCCCATCCGCAGCTTTCAAGAGCTGCCTTTGCATCCTCATAGCTGCAGCCAGTCTTGCTGACGATCTGCTCGACCTTCTGATAGTTATCCATTTCTGCCTCCTTGTTTATTCTAACAGCTTACGGGTCCTTTTGTGACCCCTCTTTGATGGTTTTATGATAGACCCGCAAAATGAAAGCCGAATTCAAGGATAATTAGAAAAAGATTAGAAAAAGATAAAAAGCAGTATTTCAGACTATAAAAGACGGCCTCCGTTTCCGGAAGCCGTCTTCTCTGTATCGTTCTTATCACTTGTATTGGAGCATGTTTATCTTTGTTATGCTGATCGGCTCGTATTCTTCTTCCTTGAGCTGACTGAGCTCCTCCTGTATGCGCTCCAGATGAGGAAGCAGATCTGCATACTGGCTGTCGATGGCGTTTTCTACAGGAGCCTCCTTCATGGCAACACCTACAGAATATGTAGCCTTGTTGACCGGCTGGAGTGTTCCCGCACCGGCGATACATCCGCCTGGGCATGCCATTCCTTCCAGAAGGTAGCCGTTGTATTGGCCCGCAGCAGCCTTCTTCATCATCTTCTTGCATTCATCAAGACCTTCAGCTTTTACGATCTTGACTTCACGCTCCGGATCGACGCGCTTTATGTGATTGACCACAGCCTGCGCAACACCGCCGCTGATGGCGAAGCCGAAGCCGTCGCTGCTGGCTCTTCTCAGTGTATCTCCTTCTTCGAGGTCCTCAAAGACAACGTTCATGGCGTCAAACATGCCTGCGAGCTCCTCGAAAGTCAGGACGAAGTCCACATAGCTCTTGACGGTACGTCTGCTCGCCTCGTTTTTCTTGGACAGGCAAGGTCCGATGAATGCGATCTTGCAGTCAGGATGCATTTTCTTTACAAGTCTTGCGGTCAGGACCATAGGAGTCATCGCCATGGAGATCGTTTCTGCCTGCTCCGGGAATTCCTTCTTTGCCATTATCGACCATGCAGGGCAGCAGCTCGTGCACATGAACGGGAGCTCTTCAGGCACTTCCCTGAGGAAGTGCTCCGCTTCTTCTATGGTACACAGGTCGGCTCCGATAGCCACTTCGAATACATCCTTGAATCCGAGTATCCCGAAAGCTGCTCTCATCTTCTTGTCTGTAAGTCCTTTGCCGAACTGTCCTGCTATGGCAGGAGCAACGATGGCATATACCGGTGTGTCTGACTGGATCGCCTTGATGGTCTGATATATCTGTCCCTTGTCTACTATGGCAGCAAACGGACAGCTGTTAAGGCACATTCCGCAGGAAACGCACTTGTCCTGATTTATTATCGCGTGACCGTTCTCGTCCTCGTCGATCGCTCCAAGACCGCACGCTGCCACACACGGTCTTTCCTGCTTGATTATTGCATTGTACTGGCAGGCTTTCATGCACATTCCGCATTTGATGCATTTTTCAGTATCTATGACATTGCGGCGCAGATCCCTGTCGTAAGATATGCATTTTTTAGGGCAGACTTCCCTGCATGGATGCTCAAGACAGTTCTGGCATCCATCAGTTATATATACCCTTTTGTCCGGACAGCAGTGGCATGCGAAACGTATGATGTCGATCAGAGGAGGTTCATAATACTTCTCCTCTATCATGCTCTCGTCAACACCCTTTGATGTCGGTGTGTGCTCATTGACAGGCCTGATCGACATTCCCATCGCAACTCTTATACGCTCTCCGATGATAGCTCTTTCGAGGAACATTGAAGGTCTGTACGGATCATCCTCCGTATTGACCATTTTGTACGGGAGCTCGTCGAGCTGCTCCGGTCCGCCTCCCTCATAGGCGAATCTTGCTACTTCCGTAAACACCTTGTGGCGCAGACGGTTCTTTTCCGTATTGATTCCCTTCATTTTCTGTCACCTTGTTCCTTGTCTTTCAGTTATTAACCATTGCTGCCGGAAGATGAATCTCCTCCGCCGGTGTCATCTCCGCCGCCGGGATTGTCTCCGCCGCCAGGATTGTCTCCGCCGCCAGGATTATCTCCGCCGCCAGGATCGTCTCCGCCGCCAGGATTGTCTCCGCCGCCAGGATCGTCTCCGCCGCCAGGATTATCTCCGCCGCCAGGATTATCTCCGCCGCCAGGGTTGTCTCCGCCGCCCGGCTTGTCGTCGTCATCCTTGCCCGGTTTATCGGATGGCTTTTTATCATCAGGTTTATCCTTGTCGTCGTCATCCGGATCATCCTTCTTATCTGCGTCAGAGTTCTTGTCTTTGTTTTTCTTTGAAGAGTTGCTGTAATACTTGCCGGCGTTTTTCTCGGTGCCTTTTGTATAATACTCTCCGTTCTGCTTTATAACATTTGAAGGCATCTCAAGGTACTGACCGTCCCTTATGCCATTGATCTGGCTCATGATCCTGCTCCACAGGGCTGCCGCCTGTGCCGATGAGCCATACATCTCTACATTCAGGTCGGTTCCTATCCATAAAGCAGCAGAGAAGTCAGGAGTAAATCCGTCAAACCATACATCGTATGTGTCGTTTGTCGTTCCTGTCTTGCCGCCGACCTCTACACCTGCTATCGCAGCGTTTCCGGCGATTCCTCTCGAAACGACTGATTTGAGCAGGTCTGTCATGACCCACGCTACTCCTTCATCAAGAACTTTCGTGGACTTAGACTCTCCCTTTAACAGTACCTTTCCGCTTCCGTCGGTCACGTTCGTATAGCATACTGCCGTGTTGACGCTTCCGCCGTTTGGAAATGCTGCATATGCAAGCGACATCTCAAGCGGTGTGACGCCGTATGTCATGGCGCCAAGCGCAAGAGCAGCAGGGTTCACATCGTTTGCGGTCTGGCTTATATCGGTTTCAAGAGTCGTGAGTCCGTACTTCTGAAGCAGGTCAATGGAATATTCGAGTCCCACCTGCCAGAGTATCTTGACTGCACAGGTGTTGATCGACTGCTGCAGAGCTGTTCTCAGCGAGTTGTTGCCCGAATATGACTTGGTGAAGTTCTGCGGCCATTCCTCGCCGTTTATGTGAAGCGGCTCATCTACAACGACCGAGCTTGCAGTGATGTAATCTCCCCAGCCTTTTACGCCCTGAGTGTCGAATCCATAGTCCGTGAACTGGAATTTCTGGTTCTTTGCCGCATAGTCGAAGCTCCTCTGAAGAGCGGCTCCGTATACAGCAAGAGGTTTTATCGAGGATCCCGGCTGTCTCGGGCTTATCGCTCTGTTGAAGAGATTTGATCCCTCAGCATCGCGGCCTCCGACGAATCCGCTTATGTATCCGGTGCCGACCTCGGTAACGACCATGCTTGCCTGGACTTCGCTTCCGTCCACTGCTGTCGGGAAGTTGTAGTCATTCTGGAATTCTTCATAGATCGCATTCTGCACATCGCTTCTCAGCGTCGTGTGTATCTGCAGTCCTCCGGTATATACCATGCGCTGGGCTTCTTCTTCAGTGATCTTATACTTTTCCATAAGATCATTGGTAACGACTCCCGCAACGTAATCGGTAAAGTATGTGTACGCAGATCCCTTCTTTTCGAAGCTTGGAGCAAGAATGTCTATGATATTCACTTTCGCCGCGTCAGCTTCATCGGATGACAGATATCCCTGATCCGCCATGAGGTCCAGGACAAGATCACGTCTCTCCTTCGAGATGTCATTTGCGTAGAAGCCCGTACCTGTGCTTTCCGCCTCCGGCTCTCCGGTATATGCGGTATCCGCATAGATATCTTCTGTCTCTTCCTCTTCTTCTTCGATCGAATCGAGAGAATAATAGTTGATGTTCGCGATCTCCTCATTGCCTTCCGGATCTTCGGTGATCAGGGCATATGAGTCAGGTGCCTGAGGCAGGGCAGCCAGTGCTGCGCATTCCGCAAGAGTCAGTTCGCTTACATCCTTGGAAAAGTATGTTCTGGCCGCAGCGTTAACGCCGTAATTGCCATAACCCAGATAGATCGTATTAAGGTATCCTTCGAGGATCTGATCCTTGGTAAGGTTATGCTCCAGACGCCATGCGATATACATCTCCGATAGTTTTCTGCTTATGCTGCGCTGGCTCTTTATTTCCGCCAGATATGCGTTTCTGGCAAGCTGCTGCGTGATCGTGGACGTTCCGCTGATGGATGCGGATCTGCCTATGAGTTTCGACAGCACGGCTCCGAACATCCTCCGGAAGTTGAAACCATGATGCTTGTAGAACGTCTTATCCTCTATTGCAATAAACGCATTCGTGAGATCTTCCGGCATTTCACTTACAGGCACTATTTTTCTGTCTTCCGTGTAATGCAGTGTGTCTATCTCCGTGCCGTTTATGTCATAGAGAATTGATGAACGCTCTATGTTGGCATACAGGCTGTCCTCGTTTATTTTTCCGACCTTGATGGCCGTTACGAGTACCGTGACAAGGACCGCTATGATTCCAAGCGCGATCAGACCTCCGAAGACCGTCAGCACCTTGCGTCCTATCGACGCATTCGCAAACTTGCTTATTGCTGAAGACTTCTTCTCACCTGTCTTTTGTCTTGTCTTTTTGCTTGTTTTCTTTTCTTTCATTTGGTCGGTTTGCTTTCAAATTCAAATTAATATAACGGATTTGCCGGGCCGGAGTTTTCTTCATTGCTCTTCCCGGCCTCTTTGATAGTGCATATACACATTAATTATACCATATCCGATCGTATATGGCTTAAATTAAACAGCTGCCGTTCATGCAGAACATGACGGCAGCTGTCTTATTATCTTTATCCATCCTGTTTATGACGGGCCTGATCAAAGAGATTCATGATGCTCATCGATCCCCGGTAATTACTTTATTTTACCGGAACACAGTGTTTATCGTTGATCGCGGCGACCTTATCGACTCTTCTGCGGTATTTCTCTTCCATAAGAGGCTCTGTCGCAAGCCATGTCTTGACTATCTCCATCGACATGAGTCCGCCTATGATCTTGGCTCCGAGGCACAGGATATTCGAATCGGTATGCTCCCTTGCAAGTGATGCGCATACAGGATCCTGGCATACAGCGGCATAGCAGCCGTTTATCTTATTTGCGATCAGGGCGCTCCCATATCCGACGCCATCGCAGAAAATTCCTCTGTCGCACTCGCCCCTGGCAACCGCCAGAGCAGCAGGATATACGAAATCGGAAAGGTCGCAGGATGCGTTATCGTAAGTTCCGAAATCTTCTACCTCATGGCCCTGAGCAATGAGATACGCCTTTATCTCTTCCTTCATCTGTGTACCGGCATGATCATTCGCCATTGCTATTTTCATATAGTGTGCCCTCCTTTTTTTATTTGACTATATCCGACTATGCGCGCCGCGTCAAACAGAAAACAAAATACAGTCCGAAAGAGGAACGATTACAGGGACATTCTGCTATAATAGTTTCATATATCGCATACACAACTAACAGTCATAACGGAAAAACAATGGGAAAACTGGAGAAATTTTATAATAAAGAGTACTCGATAAAATCGATCTACGTGGTAAAAACCGTACTCATGACCTTTGTGCTGGGTCTTATCATATACTATCTGGCCGGAAAGACGGGGACCGCGCTGTCCTTCGTTTCGGCAGTGCTGAAACCTCTTGTTCTGGGCCTTGTCTTTACGTATCTTCTGAGCCCTGTCGTAAAGAAACTGGAGACTAAGCTTTTCAGCGGAATGAAGAAGCCATCGACAGGAAGGCTTTTAGCTGTATTACTTACATTCGTGATCGTTCTCATGGCTATCAGCCTTATTCTGGGGATAATAGTCTTCACGGTCACAAAGAGCCTGTCCGCATTCAACCCGGCAGATTTCAAAGATCATCTTCTTGCTCTGGCCGACCAGTTCTCAAAATTCTGGACTACCATAGAGAAGCAGCTGGCAAGCATGAATATAAATCTCGGAAGTATCGGGGATATGATGGGCAAGATATTCAACGGAGTAAAATCAGGCGCATCCACCCTGCTGTTTGCCGTGATATTTGCCGTCTATTTCCTTCTCGATGAAAAGATCTTCAAATACTGGGCAGATGTGCTCAGAGTCCTCGCAAAAGAAAATACCCGCGACAGACTCCGCCAGCTCTCAGCTGATGCTAACAAAGTGTTCTCGGGATATATCAGGGGACAGTCAATGGACGCAGCGATAGTCGGAACGCTGGTATCCATTGCCCTTCTTATTGCGGGCGTACCTTATGCGGTAGTGATCGGCATACTCACCGGCCTCGGCAACCTTGTGCCTTATGTGGGACCGGTCGTAGGATTCGGTTCACTTATAATCGTCTGTCTGGCGGAAGGCTCCGTGACCCATCTGATCATCGGCGGCGTTATCCTTGCGGCTGTGATGTTTATCGACGGCAACATAATCAATCCGAGAATGCTCAGCAGCAACGTGGAAGTCCACCCTGTGCTGGTCATAGTAGCGCTCCTTGCCGGAGGCAGGGTCGGCGGTGTTGTCGGAATGCTCGTTGCCGTGCCTGTAGCTGCATTGCTGAAGCTGCAGTTTGAGAGATATATAGATAAAAGAAAAGCCGCTCTCGACCGGAGTGCAGGTCAAGGCGGCGATACTCAGTAATATTCCTTATTTCCTTTTGATCCAGTTATTCACGGCTTCTGCCGTTTCATGCTGCTGCTCTGATGCAGCAGTTTTTGATTTGCCGTCACCCTTCTGTTCACCGTAGCTGCCAAACTGCGCGTGGTTTCCGCCTTCTATGATCATCTCGGTAAAATCATCAGGCCACAGGTCTTCCTTTTCCGTACTGCTGTATTTATCAGAATCAAGGACCCTGTCCTCTGAGCCATATATTGATATGACCGGAGTACTCAGTTCTTTGGTCGGATACGAAGCGAGTAAGATCAGGCCGTCCCATTCAGATCCGCTGCCTGCTTCCTCTGCATCATCTGCAGCCATTGCCGCTGCCACACCGCCGAGCGAATGCCCTCCGACATACCACTTCTCATATCCGTCAGTATTACCGGCGCGTATTTTTTCTGCAGCGCTCCTGCCCAGAAGAGCAAAATTCAGCGGCATCCTGCACAGATAGCAGTCTGTACCTCCGGCGGATATATCCCTGAGGAGCGGCGCATACGCAGCCGCTTCGACTTTTGCTCCCGGATAGAACACCATTGCCGAATCCGCGCCCGGACCGTCAAAGAACCATCCGTCCGCCCCGTCGTACTCCTGCGTGATCTCAGATACAGCAACGTCTTTCGCGGGCTCCAGCGCTTCAAGCGCCGCAGCGTCTGCATGATAATAGGTCCCGAAATATACAACGATCACACCGGCCAGAAATGCAAGCTGGGCAAGCGTATTGACCAGTTCCTCTATCCAGTTGGATCTGGCGCTGTTGTCCATGTGCGAGCCCAGATAGCCCATAAGACACATCAGCAGGAATGATGCCGCGAACAGAACAGACGCGGGCATCATAGTCACCGCCTTCCAGAGTCCGGAAAAAGCCGCCTTTCCTCCTGCAGGCACTGACAAAATCATCAGGACAAAGCCGGCAGGCATAAGAATGTGAAATGCGCGGGTAAGACCGGTGATGTCTTTTTTCGCTTTCACTACGATTATCT
The DNA here is from genome assembly GCA_045115935.1 of Anaerovoracaceae bacterium. Taxonomy (GTDB): domain Bacteria; phylum Bacillota; class Clostridia; order Peptostreptococcales; family Anaerovoracaceae; genus Crickella. The sequence continues at coordinate 14,792 of JBGULF010000046.1, read as the reverse complement.
TCCATACCGCCTTACACAGGCCGCCCGTGAAACAGGCCAGCACCCCCGCAAGCAGCAGCGGGCTTCCATACATGTTCCACATGATAAGCCCGCTCATCAGAAACATAAGGACCGGCATCAGATCAACCAGTGCCAGCCCCATAGTGTATTCATTATATTCTTCTGAAAAACCGTTGCTGTTATCTTCCATTATAAACACTACTGTTTTCTGTTGCATGCATGCCGGTCGTACGCCGGGGATCAATCCCAGAGAGGCTCGACTTCCTTCTTGTCAGGTTCTTTCTTAAGCACTATGTTGAGAATGATCGCGCAGATGGCCGCCGGAACGATTCCGGATCCGCCGAAGATGTAGTTTACGAATGCAGGCATCTGAGCCAGTACATTTGCTGTCGAGCCGAGGCCGTAGCCAAGACCGAGAGATACCGCAACGATCGTGACTTCACGGGTGGTTATCGGTTCTCTGGTTATCAGCTGTATACCGCTGACAACGATGGATGCGAACATGAACACGGCTGCTCCGCCGAGTACCGACTGAGGCATCAGCTGGACTATGGCGGCCAGCTTAGGGATGAATCCGCAAAGTACCAGGAAGATGGCTCCCATGGTGATGGCGAACAGATTGACGATCTTGGTCATTCCTACGAGTCCTACGTTCTGGCTGAACGATGTGTTAGGCAGCACGCCGAACAGTGTGGCGAATGTTGATCCGATACCGTCGCAGGCTACTCCGCCGGAGAGCTCCTTATCTGTAGCTTCACGTCCGAGACCTCCCTCAGTGATACCCGAAAGGTCTCCGATCGTCTCCACAGCTGTTACGACGAACATGATCATGATAGGGATGATCGCGCGCGCGTCGAATACGAACTTGACCGGCATTATCTTAGGCAGCGAGATCCATGATGCGGACGCTACCTTTGCCCACTGCAGCACCCATGAGCATGTATACGTTTCTCCGTCTACTACGTATGTAGTATCGAGGAACATTGCCAGGACCGCACAGAGAATGTATCCGAAAATGATGCCGAACAGGATCGATGCGGCAGACCAGATACCCTTTGTGAAATGCTTGAGCACGATGATGAAGATCAGCACCGCAAGACCGATCAGAAGGTTGGTCGGCGAACCGAAGTCCTTGTTGTTGTTGCCGCCTCCAAACGAGTTGATACCAACGCTGATGAGCGACAGACCGATCGCAGTAACTACTGTACCTGTTACTACGCTCGGGAAGAATTTGCGGAGCGGTTTGAGCATGAATCCGAGGATCATCTCGAAGATGCCTCCGATAAAGCAGGCTCCCAGGATAGCTCCGTATGCGACTACGCCGCCTCCCATGGATCCCGCAACACCGCTCATTACTCCGATGAAACCTGAGCTGGTTCCCATTACGCACGGCAGCCTCGCGCCGATAGGACCTATGGTCCACAGCTGCACGAGTGTGACAAGGCCTGCCACCAGCATCGCGTTCTGGATGACCGGCACCATAAGCCCCGCATCACCGAGCGAACATGCTCCGCCGATGACCAGGATCGGTGTCAGGTTTCCGACGAACATTGCCAGCACGTGCTGCATTCCGAGTATGATAGCTTTACCGGTAGGGATACGGCCTTCAAGCTCATATTCTGATGTCATCACACTGAGTCCCTTTTTGACTTTCTTTTCGTCAGCAGACATTTACAATACCCCCTTTCTTCCATATAACACGTTAGATACCAGTTATTATACCATAAAAATGAAGGAGACAGAGAACCGTCCCCTGTCTCCTTCCTCTATACTATCTCATTTCCATACCCGTTCTGACAAAGCGGAACATACGCAGTGCGCCTTCATAGTAAAGCTCCTCTGCCCGTTCCATCGCTTCGCCAAGGCTCATCGGCGCATTCACCGTTGTCATGAGCGATGATATGCCGCAGCCGCAGATATCCATCGCATTTTTGCCCAGCGAACCGGAAAGCCCCAGTACAGGGATGCCTTTCGCCTTCGCATGCATGCCGACACCCTGCATGACTTTGCCGAAGCAGCTCTGCCAGTCGGTACGTCCTTCTCCGGTCACGACGAGATCAACGCCCTCGAGTCGTTCGTCAAACCTGATCAGCTCCAGCACGGTCTCGATCCCGGACTTTATCTCTCCTCCGAGAAAGACCATGAGAGCAGCTCCGAGTCCGCCTGCAGCTCCTGTCCCCGGGATCGCGTCACAGTCCACGAGGAACGTCTCACGGATGACATCGCGGTATCTGCACATGCCGCGCTCCAGCTCCTCCTGTATCGCAGGAGTAGCTCCTTTCTGTTTTCCGAATGTCCATGTAGCCCCGTCTTTTCCGCAGAGAGGATTCGTTACGTCGCACATCACCGTGATTCTCGATTCCTTTACGCGTTCATCCAGGCCGGATACATCGATCGATGCCACCCTGATAAGATCGCGCCCGAAACCTTCGAGCTCATTTCCCTCATCATCCAGGAAATTTACGCCGAGTGCCCTGGCACAGCCTATTCCTCCGTCGTTTGTCGCGGAGCCGCCGATCGCGATCGAGATGTCGCGGTAGCCGCGTTTCAGCGCGTCCAGGATCAGTTCACCCGTGCCGAAAGTTGTAGTATTCAGCGGATTTCTCAGTTCTTCGGGCACCATCGGCAGACCGGAAGCAGCGGCCATCTCTATGACAGCCTTGTCTCCGCCGAAGACACCGTAATAACTCTCCGCTTCTTCCATGAGCGGCCCATGGACTTTCACAGCGACCTTTTCGCCGTGTTCCGCGGCGATCACAGCTTCAACGGTCCCTTCTCCGCCGTCGGCGACCGGAACACTGGAACATTCACACTCGCCGAACACCTCCCGGGCGGCCTTGCTGAGCAACTCTGCGGTTTTCCCGCTTGTCAGGCTTCCTTTAAAAGAGTCAGATGCAAATAAGAGCTGCATTTGGTTTTCTCCTTACATATTTATATAGTGCAGTCTGCCGTCTTCGCCCCATTCAACTGACAGGTCGCAGTGAACGTTCTGCGAAGGATCCGGATGATCTTTCCACAGTTCATACAGCTTCGGAAGGAACACCGGCCACTGACTGGCCTCATAATCCTCATGATCAGTCGCATAATTAGGTACGAGCTTCGCGTCCGGATCCTTTTTAAGGATATCCAGCACGAATCCCGGCGGCATCGACGCCCTGCTGTTTGTTACCGTTGCCGTAATGTGAACGATCCCTCCCGGAACATCTTCCCACTCATGAACGGTCGAGTCCACGAACTCTCCGGCATCGTTGAAAACGCCCTCGCATATGACATGACTGAGCGCAGTCGTGAACGGATAGAAGTCCGTAAGGTGCAGTCTGTGTATCTCAACACCTTCTCCCCCGAACACGGGAAGCGCCGGGTCTGTCGTCTCGGCTATTATGTGGACTGAATCTTCGAATCCGTATTCATACGGAGTTTTCAGCCAGTTGAATCTCTTATGCGAACCCGGCGCCCACAGATAATATCCCTTCTCCATGTTGGCCCAGAACCAGTCGAGCATCTCCGAAGTCAGTCCGGGCAGGAAGTGATGCCGCTGCGAAGGCAGCTCATATCCCTTATCTATAGCTTCCTGCGTCAGCTCGAGCGGAGCCAGCGGCGGTTCAGGCTTTGCCGGTCTCTCAAAAGGTACAAACGGGACACCCTCATTGTCCTGAAAAGGAATATGAGTCTGTCCCGCGCTTGCTATATATACTGTCTTATCTGTCATTTTTTCATCCCTTCCGGCTGATGCGGGCTTTCCCGCAGATCAGTCCTGAATAATTCTCGATTTTGCGTATGGTGTGGAAATAGCTGAATACGAGCACGACCACCGCACCGCCCCATGCAGCTACCTCTGCAATGAAAAGCCCTGTCTCTCCTATGAGTCTGGCTAAGATCAGAGCGGAAGCCACCCGCATGATCAGCTCCGCAAATGCAGATACCATTGGCAGGAATGTATTGCCCAGTCCCTGAGTTGACGACCGGAATATGTACAGCAGATAAAGCACCGGCAGGCAAACGCACATTATGGCAAGATATCTGTATGCCACATCCACTGTAACCTGTACCTCTTCAGCTGTACCGGAAACAAAGCCCGACAGTATCCATCGTCCGGAGAGCAGCATGACAGCAGCTATTACGCACGCAGTTGCGATCGCCGCCCAGAATGCGGATCTCACTCCCTCGTGGATACGGTCGATGCGTCCTGCTCCGAGATTCTGCGCTACATATGTCGTCATGGCGAATCCGAATGATGATGTGGCGATCTCCAGCACGCCGTGCATCTTGGCTCCTGCTGTAAATCCCGCTATGAATATGACGCTGAATGTGTTCACTACCGACTGAACGACCATGCCGCCCGCGACAATGAGGAAGTTCTGCAGCATCATCGGAGCGCTCAGTATCGCGACCGACCGCAGGAGCGGTATATCCGGGATAAAGTCAGTGCGCCTGATGCGGAGCTGTCTGATCCTGAGTATCGCCGGCAGACATAATAACGCGGAAAAGAACTGTGCGATCACCGTAGCTCCGGCAGCACCGCCGATGCCCCATCTGAAGGAGCATACAAACAGAAGGTCCAGCGCTACATTGATCACAGATGCAGCGATCATCGAATAAAGCGGCGTCCTGCTGTCGCCGAGAGCTCTGAGGGTTGCTGCAAGAAGATTATATGCGGCTATTACGGGTATCCCGGCATAAGAGATCCTCAGGTATACCAGCGCCTGCGGGATCAGCTCCTCGGGAGTGCCCAGAAACCTCAGCATTGCAGGAGCCAGCAATTCCCCGCCCGCCATCAGGCAGACTGCAAAAGCGGCAGACAAAACTATGGCATTGCCAAAGCCTTTGCGGAGCATGCCCTCGTCACCGCGTCCGAACGAATGCGCAAGGGTGATCGATATACCCTGTGACAGGCCCATTACGATCCCGAGAAAGATCCAGTTCGGCCACGTGGATGCACCCAGCGCCGCCAGAGCTGCAACACCGAGCGTCTTACCCACTATCATGCTGTCAGCTACTGAATACAGTTGCTGGAATATATTCCCGATCATGAGAGGGAACGCAAAAGTTACGATCAGTCGCAGAGGCTCCCCCTCAGTCATCAGTCTGACATGTGATTTCATATCACAGCTCCGAACATTTTTACCAGATATTTACACGGTCCTCAGGAGCCAGGTACATATTATCTCCCTCTTTGATCCCGTAGAAATCCAGTCCTTTGAGTATATTATTGTCTCTGAACAGCATCATGCTATTATTATGATAACACATATACAGGTTTTCCCCGTTATACAGGCCCGCGGATTTTTATGGCAGAAAAGAACCCCTCCGGTAATAACTCACGTATATTGGCAGCGGCCATGATAACTTCCTTCATGACCACTTTCATGTCGAGTGCGCTTAACCTTTCGGTGCCGTCGCTCGAGAGTTATTTTGGTGTCAACGCAGCTTATGTAAGCTGGATAGTCAGCTCATACACCATCGCGGTAGCAGCCATGAGCCTGCCAATGGGCAAGGCATCAGACATCACCAGCCGCAGAACTGTATTCCTTACCGGAATAGCCGGATTCGGCATCTTATCAGCAGTCAGTATTTTTGCCCCTTCGATCGGAGTCCTCATGGTTCTCCGGGCACTGTCGGGAACATGTGCAGCCATGGTATTCGCCACCAACAATGCGATACTGATAAGCGCCTTCCCGCACAGCGTTCAGGGAAAAATGCTTGGCTTCTCCGTTGCAGCTACATATATAGGCCTTACAGCAGGCCCGGTCGCGGGCGGTCTGCTGAACAGCACTTTCGGATGGAGATCCATCTTTGCCGTATCGGCTGCTATTTCCGCCACGGCTTTCCTCGCAGCCTTCAGGGCTGTACCGAAGGACGCCCCGGCCCCGCATATGTCCGGAACGGACACAGCCGGTATTGCGCTGTATATATCTTCCATAGTCATAAGCCTGTTTGGCATGACGAGTCTCGGGAGCATCGATGCCGCGCCATATATGCTTGCTTTCGGTTTTGTCCTGCTTGCAGCCTTCTTCGTACATGAGTCCGGAAGAGAACGCATGGAAAAGTCTGCGATCATAAGGGTCAGCATGTTCAGACAAAGCCGGACTTTCACTTTCTCATGCCTCGCTGCCCTACTGAATTACGGTGCGACTTTTGCCATCAGCTATGAGATGAGCATTTATCTGCAGGTCATACTCGGCATTCCGTCCGGAAAAGCCGGCCTCATGCTCATCACAATGCCTGCAGCGCAGGCTCTGCTGTCTCCCTTCACCGGCAGCCTGTCTGACCGTATCCGGCCGTCACTGCTGGCAAGTACCGGAATGGGGATCTGCGCACTCACCTTGCTGCTATACTCGCGCATAAGTGAAAACACATCCGCGCTCTATGTCGTAGCGGTAATGTGCATAACCGGAATGGGCTTCGCTCTGTTTTCATCCCCCAACACCAACGCCATTCTCAGCTGTGTCAGCAGCAAAGACTACGGTGTCGCCAATTCCATAATCGCCACGATGCGCACCTATGGGCAGTCTTCCGGCATGGCGATCCTGAGCTCAATCACCGCGATCGTGCTCGGGACCGGTACACTCGAAGCATCCCCTCACGCCGACATACTTCACATGATGCATGTATCGTTTATTACTTTCGCCTTCATCTGTATTCTCGGCATCTTTTTTTCACTGACACGGGACCGTTAATGGTATTATTGATATGGAATGTTTACCTGCATAAATAGGAGTGGTTTATGGATACATTACATTTGAAAGCACCTGGAAGCTGGCTGAATGACCCGAACGGATTCATTTATTTTAAAGGCCAGTACCACCTGTTTTATCAGCATTTTCCGTTCGCAACGCGCTGGGGGACAATGCACTGGGGACATGCGGTCAGCAAAGACCTGGTCCACTGGGAACATCTCGGGGTCGCCATCTTCCCGACAAAATATTTCGATGCGAACGGCATCTTCTCGGGAAGCACATTTGAACTGGACGGCGAGATGCTTATCTATTATACAGGCGTCCGTTATTATGCATTTGAGCACGAAAACAGCCATGTTTCCCTCAAGGACGTTTACGAATGCACTCAGGTCATGATGACATCTCCGGACGGCATGACTTTTGACAACTATGACGGCAAGAAGGTCATACTTCCGGTCATATACGATGATGACGTAGCGTACTTCAACCATACCAGAGACCCGAAAGTGTGGGAAGAAAACGGCAAGTACTACATGGCTCTGGGAAGTACATACAAAATGAAAAAGGGCCGTGTTATCATCCTGCAGAGTGACGACGCAAAGAAATGGAAGATCAGAACTGTTCTGGCGGATAAAAAGTTCGGCCGCATACTGGAATGCCCGGATATATTTAAGTTAGGCGACCGGCACGTATTCCTGATCTCTCCGATGTACATCGTTCCGAAGTCTGCGGGATATACAGCCCAGTCCATGATCGGTACCGTGGATTTTGATCCGGAGACCTGTCAGCTGAGTAACCTCGGCGAGTTTGAGTTCATAGACCACGGAAAAGATCTTTATGCAACCCAGTCCTGCGTCGACGAGGAAGGCCGCCGTGTAATGGTGGTATGGCTCCGCATGCCTGAGGAGGCAAAGATGCCATCGGACAAGAAGGCGTGGAACGGCATGATGTGCGTGCCCCGTGTGATCGAGTACATTGACGGCTGTTTCTACTACAGAATCCACCCGAACGTACTGAAATACTTTGATAAAAAGCTTTCTGATGAGGAACTGAGCTCCTTTAAAGCCGGACGGGAAAAGCCGTGGTTCATGGAGACGACGATCACCAATGGTGATTCCATTGATATCGGAGGCTACAAAATCTGGATGGAGAACGATACAGTTCACACCAGCCGCGATAAGGTGTTTGTAAAGGGCGCCAAGCTTCCGACCAGCTTCTCACTGCCGGCATACAGCAGTGAATATAAGCTTTCTATCATCGTGGAGCCGAACATCATCGAGATATACGTGGATGACGGCAGATACTGCCTTACAAACACAGTCTATAACCTTCAGGATCAGCTGACCGGTAAAGTAGGAACCGTATACGAATCATCTGAAGCGTAAACAAAAAACAGTACGGCCCCTCCGGACGGAGGGGCCATTTTACTTTCGTTTAATTCTGTTCCCGATGCTATTTGCTGAAGAGCGGATCCGGCTTTGAAAGATCCACGCCCGGGATCTCAACATTGCCGCGGAGCAGTTCCGTGCGCACATGTTCCCGGATCGTACGGTCCGGATTATTCTTCATTATCTCGATGCAAAAGCGATCCTGAAGAGTCAGGTCATCAGGCTTCCGGAATCCAAAGCCCAGGTCAGCCCCGGAAAGGTCTCCGTAAATCATTTCTGTAATCAGCCCTGTACTATTAATCTTGACGGACAGCGCTTCTTTTATCTGATCATCCGTTGTCCAGCTCCCCACATAAGCAATGCGCGCCGGATTTTTCAGTTTCCTTGCATGCCACCATCTGATTGCTTTTCTTGTATGCCGGAGGCTGAGGTAGAAATGCAGGGGCTCGCTGTCCACGGAAACCGTGCCGGGAAGCCTGTCCCGGACAGCATCGTCTTCGGCAGCAATATCAAGAGCTGTCTCCCCCGCACAAATAAACCAGTTCTCCTCCCACTCGGCCCGTTCCTGAGGATCTGCGTTTTCGTATTTCTCGGGATAGTCGGATCCAATGGCGTGCAGACGGTCCGTGCAGAGCCTTCTTGCTCCATACACATACTTCCATCCCAGCATCAGCAATTCTTCATCCTCGCAATAAAGCAGCATATGCGCCTTATTCTCATCATTCGGATCTGTCAGGATCGTCCTCGCAATAAAGAGCTCGTCCCCTTCAAGCGAATCGTACAGATTCAGGATCATGGCAGTCCTGACCCGATTTTGTATATGGGAACTGAGCGCATACTGATAATCTCTGTTCCGGATCAGACGTGCCGCCTTTTCCCTGACAGATATCATTTCCGGATCCGGATCAGTATTACACGCGATCTCATACAGCACAGTATCATCGCTGCACCAGTCAAGCATGTCTTTTATTTGCGATACACCCATATCGAACCTCAATAATCATGTTACACCTGAGAGCATTATAACTTCCTTTACCAGGCGCCGCCTCCGCCGCCTCCGCCGCCTCCGCCGGAGTAACTTCCCCCGGAGAAGCCGCCACCGCTCCAGCTGCTGCCCGATGAGTCTGACGAACTCCCGGATGACCCTGCGTGGCCGGTGACAGATCCGGACGAAGAATGCAGCTGTATATTGCTGCTGACGCTGGCATTGCAGTCGCTCATCACCCTGCCCATCATATACGCATCAAAGCTGTCACCACCGGCCGATGCTGTGGTTTTGATCCACTCCGGCTGAACTATTACTATGTCTTCGAATTTCCTGATCCATCTGTTAGTAAGTCCGAATACGTATGCATACGGAATGATGTGATAGAAGTATTCGGGATCTGCTTCGACCAGCTCGTTGATCTTGTCAAGCTCCGCCGTCTTTATAAAATCTCTGAAGCCAAGGACCTTACCCATTATCTCATTATATTTCGGGGATCTTGCTTGAGAGATCACAGCAAGGAACATTGTCGCTCCGGTCCCGAATATGACCAGCAGAACCAGGGTTACCGCTTTGGCGTCACTTATGTCTCTCAGCATATCGGATAGCGCGAGGCTGGGCGTGATCCCCAGGAGAGTCAGCAGCAGGCCAAGGCAAAACCAGAGCACCGGCTTGATCTTGTCCTTTCTCCGCAAGGCGTCGGCGGCATAGCAGAGTGTTACTGCAGCGAGCAGGATAAGGATCGTACCCCACAGTAGTCCTATCACCCCGTTAGTCGAGCCGTTCTTCAGCTCCCATATTGAAAATGCTATGACCGGCATTGCGCTGGCAGCGACACAAAGCCCCCGCGCCGTCCATGAAGACTTTGTAAAAAACGTCCCGATGTTGATCTCGTCCGGGATCTGAGCCTTTGCCATCCGGTATCTCATGCCGAAGAATGAATCCAGTTTGCTGGTATAGACGCGTTTTTTATCCCTGTTGGCAAAGAGCCCTTCATATATAATCTTTACGTGCTTAGGCTCCTTAGATGACGGTTCCTTGAGTCCTGTGAGGAGGAAATCCTTTCTGTTCTTCTGCTCTATGCTGATGTACCCTCTGTCAGCAAGATATACTATAGTCGAAACTATATCCCTCTTGTCGACATTCTCATCATACAAATATCCTATCGCACCCGGTGTCAGTCCATCAGGCGGATAGAATTCAAGAGTCCTGACCAGTTTAGGATCTCTCCCGTACAGGTACCACAGGATCAGCGCTCCAAGAGGTCCTGCAAGGAACAGGATCCAGAAAAACGGCGAGATAGCGCCATACTCGGTCTCACCGACCCAGTAACCTTCAGGAAGTTCAAGTATGATAGTCACGCCGTGGTATGCGGGCAGATCGTACGCGTCTACACGGATAGTTTTGCCGTCTTCAGAGACGGTCAGTTCAGCATTGTCCACATTCCCTTTGTCGCCATATCCTCCGGAATAAACCTGTACCTTGTCAAGGTCTGCTTCCTTGGGTAAAGTGATCGTCGCAGAGGCCTGATCTATCTGAGTTTCCCATCCCGTAGGGATCACATTCAGAGCGAGCCTGTCAAGAGAATCATCCTCATCGTCATAGAACTCCATTTTGTAGCCGACTTTATACGTCTGCGGACCGGTCAGAGAGATGTCTGCATCTCCGATACGTATACTTTTGTATCCACCCTGGGTGCGGACATCATACTCATATCCGGGAACACTGATATCTGAGAGATGTATGCCGTTCAGAGGGATATACCTGTATATCCCGTGATGTGAAGACAGGAAATCCACGTCTATCGTCTCGTTTACGACGAATGAGTTGTCCTCCGCAGCGCTTATATCCACATCGAAGGCCGTAGTCCGGTATGAATCATCGGCATATGCGCGAAGAGTTGTCTGCGGACATGCAGACAAAATCAGCAGCGCCGCAGCAATGATTGCTATATCGAGCCTTATTGACGATATGTGCGCAAGTTTCTTCACGGTCTTACCCCTTTCCCCGGTTCGTCGCCGTCTTTTGCCATCAGTATACATCATATTCTTTTCAATCAGGAGTGCATGAGCCGTTATCAATCTCTGACTACAACAGATATTCCGTTTGGTATGCACGTCAGAGCAGTTTAGTTCGCTGAATCGGGGATCATCTCCGGAAGTTCTTCCGTAACTTTTTCAGGTTCTGCTTCCGGGACCATTTCCGGAAGCGCATCCGGAGCTGGTTCAGGTTTGCTTTCTGCAGGCGCTTCGGCGGCTTCTTCTACAGGAATCTCTGCGGCTCTGGCAGCAGCTTCTTTTTCCGCGGCCTTTTCTCTGTTCTTCTCAAAATGCTCATCCATCGCATTGCATGCATTGACGACAGCTTTCTTTCCTGCCTTGAGCAGGTTAGCTGCTATCGATGTCGACTCACCTCTTTCCCTGGCTTCAGCCTCCTTCTTCAGATCATCCTGCAGTCCTGCAAGCGCCATCAGAAGGAGCGCGCAGTGCTTCTCAAACTTCTCCTCAACGATCTCCAGACCGAGGCCTCCGTCAACGCAAATTGAAGTTGCTATATCTCCCTTCGGATACACGATCCTGAAGTTCCAGCCATATACATCACCACTCACCATCCAGTCCCTGTAGCTGACAAGGTATTCATAATCATACAGCACGGGATTCCTCGTGATGTCTCCTTCCCTCTCATTCCCACGGGAAATAACATACTCTTTCTTCAGAGACAGAGACTTTTGTCTTATAGCTCCAATTTCCTTCTTTGATGCATCGTGCACATAGATGTACCGTCCACCGTTACCGACTCTTGCATCAACATAATATTTCTCTACTCCGGCTTCATCACAGATCCAGTACAGTCCGTCCCAGGCAAAATCATTTTTCAGTACAAGTTTCATAATCCGCTCCGTTTCCCTTCTGTTTTATCTTGATGCTGCAATAACTATACTTTTTTACTGCATTCAATTATAAGGCTTGCTTTGCGTTATGTCGAATTGATTAAACGGACTGCATAAGCAAGAGCTCGCAAGCCATTCTCCGAATAACAGTGTTTACAAGTATTGAAAAGACCTCATGCATCGTATACGCTACCTGGATCACGGAGGTAGCCACAGGCAAACCGGCATCGGAATTCCCGGAAGAAATGCTCGAGCCAGTCAAATTTATCAAGAAATAGAAAAAACTCCGGAACAAGTCCGGAGTCCTGAACCGGAGCACTCACTCAGTAATCAGTATTCCGCTTCTCTTCTTCGCCGTACCTGTCGGCCAGCAGCTTAATTACCACCATCGATGTGACGGATAGTCCTACATAAGCAATTGCCGCTGCGGCAGTCCTGCTTATATTGAGGTCTCCAAGGCCGCGCCCTATCATCGCGTAGAGAATGATGTCCGGAAAGATCCCCAGAAGGCTGCCTGCTATGTACTGCGGCAGTTTCACTCTCGCAGCGCCCATATACATGCTCCCTATGTCGTAGTTCATCATTTTGAGGAGTCTGAGCAGCAGCACAAATATGAACGGCTTCTCGTTCTTCAGTCTGACAAGCCCACGGAGTTTAGAATACTTCTCTTCGATGTCCTGCAGCTGCTCGCCGGCAAGCCTGTTGCCTATATAATATCCTTCGAACGTCATGACAAGAGCCCCCGCGATGTTCATCGCGATGGCTGCAGGAAGGCTGAACAGCGTTCCGTTTGCCAGAAAGAGAACTCCTGAGTAGAAGAACACCGAAAGCGTTTTCAGCGCAAACATCAGCAGCATCACTATAACTGCCAAATACGGGTCTGAAGGAGTATATGACAGTATGGCACTTAGGGATATCCTGTCATGCAGGCAAAGCGCGACTATCATAACCATTACCCAAAGCGAAATGACGAGCGTCCTTGACACAGCGGAAACATTGGCAGGGTAATCATCACTCCAGACGACCTGCAGATACATACGCGTGTACATCAGCATCGTGAAAAGTACTATGCCGGAGCATGTGATGATCATCAGGTTGGCCGCCGGCCTTGGAATGCCCTGCCACATGATCAGCGCCGCGGTGACAGTAGTCATGTAAGCCTTGCATATCTTTCCATACCACCTTGAACTATACACCCTGTCATATCTTGAGAACAGGATATAACTGTATATGATCTGGCTCAGCTCCCTTAACAACATTACCATCAGAAGGAGCCACATCCATCTGTACTCAGGCACCAGACATATTATGAGCACGGCAATCAGCACCTTGCTTACCGCCGAGTCGAAGAACTTCCCGAAGTCCGTAACGCAGCCTGTCCTCCTCGCGACAGCGCCGTCGACCAGGTCGGTAATTACCGCCACTGCGATCACGGCGAAACTGCCGGCATACATCTCTCCTAGGTACAGGCGTACGATCACCGGTATCAGAAGCAGTCTTAACAGTGTTATGGCGTTAGGGAGGTTTACTATATTCTTTCTGCTCATCACCTCTCGAAGCTTGTTACCGACCTCCGGGCTTGCGTCATTAAAGGACAGGCCCCATGCGGCAAAGCTGACAGGAAGAGCGACTACTGCGTCCACTATCGAGTGCTGCTTCACAAAGAGCGTGGATACACATATGAAGAACACAGTCACGGCCATTGCAGTCTTAGCCTGGATCGACAGTTTCTCATTTGCGTACATCGCGGCAAACATAAGACCCATAGAGCCGATAACGTGCATGGACGGGCAGACATTGGTTGGTGTGTCGATAAGATATATCATAGAAACTATCCATGTAAGCATGTTGTCACGCTCAAAGCTGTCCGGCCTCAGCGAGTGGCAGCTCGGATATATAAGAAACGCCGCAAAAGACATGATAGCTCCGACGATGAAAAACTGCATCATCTTCCTGAATACTTCCCTGTCATTTCTGAAAAGGTAGATTATCATTGCCACCGTGACAACATGCCACGAAAGATACGGGATCACAAAAATTTCGCTGAAAGGTATCAGGTCGTCCATGAACATATGGATCGTGTGATACTCAGCGCCTATGTTTACCCTCTCCACTATCACGAAAGCGAGAAGATACAGTGGCAGAAACCACAGGTATTGATAATCATTGTCTCTTTTTCCGCCATTCATAACGGATAGTATACCACAAAAGGCACCTCAGCATGCCTTTGCTTGGAGCTGTTACCGGAGGAGCACCGCCGACGAAGGTCAAGGTTCCCGACCTTACGCCAACGGCGTGCAGTCAAGAGGGAACCTTATGGGGGGGAGGAGGCTTCATTCTTAGCCACTCGGCGGTTGGGGGTTCGATCCCTTCAATCATATTCCAAACAAAATGCACCTCCGTGTGGAGGTGCATTTTGCTTGGAGCTGATAACGAGATTCGTGTTTTTGAACCCCTTGCAATTACTGGGCTGTAACTTGTGAAACTTCTGTCCACCCACAATTATGTGCAAAAATCTCATTCATTTATGTATTTTGCATAAACTCGACAAATTCTTATCTCAAGTTTCTCCAGTACATTAGGAGAGTCGAAGTTCAACTCTCACACAATTCTCCATATAAAATGGACTCCCAACGCCGATGTGTTCCACGATTTCAAAAGTCACATCATTAGTGTTTGCCATATGAATTTCCTCTTTCCAAATAAATAAGCAGAAGCTGCATTGCTTCTGCTCATGTAATTGCCTTCTGGCATGCGTTATCTTCTATTTTGCTTTATCCAGCCTTACGGCTTTTCTTATAATCGCACCTTTGATCTTCTTCAAAGTTCGTTTATCTTTTACTATCAGGCTT